>DASXLI010000055.1:0-72703 GCA_036496285.1 Binatia bacterium | reverse complement strand
CCGAGGACGTCGGTGAGGAAACGGTCCTGCTTGTGGCCGCCATCGAACCGCACACTGGCGCCGAGCAGGCAGCTGCTGACACCGAGCCGTAGCGGCCGCTCGCCCGACACCATGCGTCGAGTCTAGCGAGCACCGTCCGGTGGAACCATCGGCGACGGGAATTGCATTCCCGGGGCCGCATCGTCATAGTCCCCCGAAATCATCTTCGTGGAGGAGGAGGACCCATGCATCGAGTGCTCATGATCGGCGCCCTGGCGCTCACCGTCGGGGCGTGCTCGAGGGGCAACAACGCCGCCATCGCGACGTTCCAGCCCAAGAGCGGTACCCAGGTCACCGGAACCGCGACCTTCACCCAGGAGGGCGGCAAGGTCCAGGTCGTCGTCAACGCCAAGAGCCTCTCCCCCGGCAAGCACGGCATCCACATCCACGAGAAGGGCGATTGCAGCGCCGCCGACGCGTCGTCGGCCGGCGGGCACTTCGCGCACGGCAGCGAGCAGCACGCCGGCCCGACCGATGCGGGACACCACGATGGCGACCTCGGCAACCTCGAGGCCGACTCCGACGGCAACGCGACGTGGACGATCACCACGGACAGCCTGTCGATCGGCAAGGGCGACAAGGACATCCTCGGCAAGTCGATCGTCATCCACGGCGACCCGGACGATCTGAAGACCCAACCATCGGGCAACTCCGGCGGCCGCATCGCGTGCGGCGTGATCGAGGCGAAGACGGACTGAGCATTCACCCCGGCGGATGATCGGCCAGCGCGCGCACGCGCGCGACCGTGTCGATCTCCGCCGGCGGCTTGTCGTCGCGCACCCGCACGATCCGCGGGAAGCGCAGCGCGTACCCCGACGCGTGCCTGCCCGACGGCTGCACGACGTCGAACGTGACCTCCAGCACCACCTCGGGCTGCACCCGGTGCCATCCGCCCGCGCGCTCGATCGTCAGCGCCTCGAAGCGCGGCGTGAGCGCCGCGATCTCGGCGTCGGTCAGCCCGTTGTACGCCTTGCCGACCGTCAGGAGCGTCGGATCGCTCTCGGAGGCGCGCACCGCGAAGGTGTAGTCCGAGAGCACGGCGCGCCGGCGCCCGTGGCCCCGCTCGACCGCCACCACGACGACGTCGAGCGTCGCGAGCGGCCGCTTCAGCTTGATCCACGCGCCGCCGCGCCGTCCGGGCGTGTAGGGCGCGCCGCGGTCCTTGGCGACGACGCCCTCGTTGCCGGCCGCGCGCGCTGCGGCGAACGCCGCCTCGACGTCGTCGGCACCGCCGGCCAGGCGCGACGGCGCGAGGCGAATGGTGACTCCCGACCAGGGCAGCGCCTCGAGCCGCCGGCGCCGTGCCTCGTAGGGCTCGTCGACGACGAGCGCCCCTTCGGCGGCGAGGAGATCGTAGGCGACGAAGGCGGCCGGCACCGACGCGAGGAGCTCCGCGCTCGGCCGCTTGCGGCCGAGGCGCTGCTGCAGCGCCCTGAAGGGCAGCGCGCGCGCCGGCTCGTCCGGATCGTAGGCGAGCAGCTCGCCGTCGAGCACCGTACCGCTCGGTAGGACCCCGAGGGCGGTCACGACCTCCGGGTAGCCGTGGCTGATCGCGTCGAGCGTGCGCGAGAAGAGCACGACGCGCTCGGCGCCTATGTGCGCCTGCGCCCGGATGCCGTCGTACTTGTCCTCCACAGCGAAGGGGACGGGCAGCGCCGCCGCGACCTCGGCCGCGGTCGCGAGCGGCTGCGCCAGCATGAACCCGATCGGGTGGAAGAGCGCGAGCGTCGCCTGCGCGAGCGCGTCGTGGCGTGCCGCCAGCGCCACCTCGCCGATGTCTCCGCGCAGCACGTTGGCGCGACGGACGGCGTCGAGCGGGCGGAGGAACGCCGCCGCGAGCGCCTCCTCGACCTGCGCCTCCTTGAGGCCGATGCGCAGCTCACCGCCGAGGAGCTTGACGAGGTAGCGCGCCTCGAGGCCGCCGAGACGGCCGAGCGCCTCGCGCATCAGTGCGAGCCGTGCGTGCGTGCCGCGCGCGGCGGCGAGCGCGCGGCAGAGGCGCTCGACCTCGACGAGCGTCGCGCCGCTGGGCGCTCGGTCGCGCAGCACGGCGCCGGCGAGGTCACCGGCGTCACCGAACTCGACGTAGCGCTCGCCGAGCTTGACCAGGTCCTCCCCGCTCGTTGCCGCGAGCGCCTGGAAGAGGATGGCGCCGCCGACCTTGGTCGTGCCCGCGTCGTGGCGCGGGAAGACGACCCCCGAGAAGAAGCGTGCCGCGATTGGCAGCGACGCCTCGTCGAGCCTCGGCAGGTAGTCGACGAGGAGCGTGCGCTTCTCGAGCCGCCGCGTGGTGGCGCGAATCGCCTCGGCCACCTCGCTCCAGCGCTGCAGGGTGCCGTCGGCCGCGGCCACCGTCACGGCCCGCGCAGGTAGCCCCGCACGGTCGTGCGCGCGAAGCGGGCCGCGTCGGCACGGTCGAGCGGCGCGCCGTCGGCGAGCCGCTCGGCGTACTCGAAGAGCGGCACGAAGAGCGCGCCCTGATCGGGCGCGGCACGCAGGGTGAAGCGCGGGTGGCGGGCGACGATCTCGCTCCACGCCTCGCGCACATCGTCCCAGAACGGCTCGGTGCGCTCGCGGTAGCGGCGTGCCGCGGAGTCGTCGAAGCCCTGCACCCGCTCGTAGCGCGCAAGGCCGTCCTCCTTGGCGAGCGCGGGATCACCGGCGATCGGCGTGCCGTGCGCGTCGAGCACGACCTTCAGGTTCTCCTCCTCCTGCACCCAGCCGGTCGGCGTGATCGTGACCCGGTTCGTGCCGATCAGGACATCGTAGTCGTGGCGCACCGACCACTCGCGGCGCGGCAGCGGACGCCACGTCCGCTCGCTGAGCCAGGTGGAGACGTTGCCGAGGTGCTCCCAGCGTCCTGCCGCCTCGTAGCGCGGCGAGTCGTCGACCTGGAAGACGGCCTGCGTCCACGTGCCCTTCGCACGGGCTGCGCTCCGCCGCTCCGTCGCCCATGTCTCGTGGCCGCGGTAGGTGACGAGATCGCGATCCTCGTAACGCCACTCCTGCCGCCAGTGCCTGGTGACGAGCGGGCCCTCGACCGTGCCGTCGGGGCGGTTCACGAACATCACGAGCAGGTGCTGCAGGCTGATGCGGCGCGGCTCGTCGCGCTGCACGTAGACGTACTCGGTCCCCCATGACTGGTAAGGGCGATCGTGGACGAAGCCGGGACGGAAGCCCATGACCTCGAGGAAGTCGAAGCTCACCCGGTAGGTCCCGGCCATGGCGAGGATGGCGGCCCGATCGTGCTCGAAGGCCGACCCCGCGGGATCGCGCAGGCGGCGCCACGCCTCGCTCGGCGCCGGATCGAGCTCGACCGCCGGTCCCTGCGTCGTCCCGCCGCGCGGCGATGAAATGTCGCGCCAGGCGAAGCTGTAGCCGCCCCTGGCGGCCTTCGGCCCTTCCGGCTCCGCCGCGCCCGGAGGGCGGGCGCGCACGCACCCGCCGGCGAGCAGCAGCAGGACGATCAGGGAGAGCGCTCGTCGGCGCGCACGGCCCACGGCTGCATGCTGCCGCCCGGACGCGCGCGGCGCAAGAACGGTGGTGGCGGGCGCCCTACGACCGGACCGGACCGTCGCGGCCGGTCAGGTAGTCGCCGAGCAGGCCCCTCGTGTGCTCGGCCTCGTGGCAGTACACGCAGAGGTTCTCCCAGTTGCTGCCGTCGGCAGGGTTGTGCTCGTGGTTGCCGTCGCGGTGATGCACGGTGAGCAGGTGGAGGTCGTCGGCGTCGAACTCGCGCGCGCAGCGGGCGCAGATCCAGCCGTGCAGCGCGAGCGAGCGTTCGCGGTAGCCGTGCGCCCGGGACGCCCGCGCCGCCTTCGACTCGCGCACCAGCTCCTCCATCGACGGCTTGCCGACGGGCGCCGCACCCGCGCCGCTCCGCGCGGGACGGCGTGGCGGACGAAAGCTGCGCGTCATCGGCCGCTCCTAGAGGCGCAGGACGCCGGGCAGCTCGTCCGGCGCGAAGCGCACGCCGACGTAGAACGGGCCGAAGAGACCATACAGCGCGCTCGCCTCGTCGAAGCGCATCTCGTAGACGACGTCGCGGATCGCCTTCAGGTCGCCCGCGAAGAGCGTGACGCCCCACTCCCAATCGTCGAGGCCGGTGGCGCTGGTGATGAGCTGCGTGATCCGGCTGGCATAGCGCCGGCCGGACTCGCCGTGGCCCTGCATCAGCTTCTTCCGCTCCTCGAACGGCAGGGTGAACCAGTTGCGCCCGGCCTCGCGCGCCTTCGCCATCGGGTAGAAGCACACGATCGGGAAGTTGTCGGGGAGCCGGGGGTGCAGGCGCGCCTCGAGGTAGTGCGCGATGCGCTTGCGGAACGCGTCCATCCGGGTCGCGAACTCCGGGGACGTCGGATCGATCTTCTGCTCCTCGATCAGCGTCCTCGACCAGTCGGCCTCCGAGGTGACGTACTCGCTCGCCTCCGAGATCGAGAGGAAGGTGTACACCGGCTCGAGGCACGTCCCGAGGGCGGTCGCGGAGAGCTCCTGCGCGAGCTGCTGGTGGCGGCGCACGTCGGGATGGACGACCATGATGCCGACGTCGCCCTTGCCCACCAGCGCGAGCGGCACGAGCTGCATGCCCTCCTCGGCGCTCGCCCCGGCGAGCACGCCGCGGAACTCGGCGACCGCAGCGGTGCGCGCGGCGGCGTCGAGGGCGGCCCAGCGTGTCCGCTCGATACGGTAGAACCAATGCGATACGGGCCAGCCGGCCGATGGGACGAGAGCGTCGGGCATGACAGGGATTGTAGAAAGCCCCCGGGGGAGCGTCAATTCGCCCGGCCCATCAGCGCATGACCGCGCCGGCGACGGCGAGGAAGAGCAACGCCAGCACCGTCGTGTTGAGCATGCTCGACACCGTGTGCAGGCGCACGTAGCGCTCGTCGTCCCGGCTCGGGATGGCCCGCAGGCGGGGCAGCAGCACGTACTGCGACGCGAGGCTGCAGAGGAGGCCGCCCGCGACCGGCAGCGCGAGGCGCATGGCCTCCGACACGGGCAGCCCGGCCGAGCGCGCGATCGAGACCGCCGCCAGCGCGACGAAGCCGCAGCCGATCCCGGCGTAGTAGTAGCGCGGGAAGAGCCGGCGCAGGAGGCGCGTAGCGTCGCCCGGGGCGCTGGTGCGGTGGATCGCGGGCAGCACGACGTACGAGAAGCAGACTATGGTCCCGAGCCAGACGGCGACCGCGATCACGAAGACGAGGCGCAGCACGATCAGGTTCTTCGCACGAGCGTCGCAGCCACCGCAACCGTGGGTTGTGATCGGCGTCGCACCGCTGCTAGGAGGTCGCACGAGCATGGACGCGAGCACGTTCTTCCCCCAACATGAGGTGCACGTCGGCAAGGATCTCGGCGGCCGCGCCGTCGCGGTCGACCAGGCGACGATTGCCCGCTACGAGGCCGGCACCGGGGGGCCCGCCGCCGGTCTCCAGGTGGACGGCGCACGCGTCGCGCCCGCGCTGCTCTACCACTCCGAGGTGTACCGCAGCCTCTCGTGGTACCTGCCGAACGTCTTCGGCAACCTGCACGCGCGCCAGGAGTGGGAGCTCTACGCCCCGCTCGTCGTCGGGCGGACGGTCCGCACCCGCTCGACCGTCGTCGAGCGCTACGCCAAGCGCGACCGCGACTACGTCGTGAACGAGGTGCTGATCACCGACGAGGACGGACGCTGGCTGCAGCGCAGCCGCACGCACCAGAGCTTCCTTGCCGCCGAGCGCCACGGCGCGATCGTCGTCGACCGCGACCGCGAGAAGCGCCCTGATCGCCGCTTCACGATCGGTGAGGGTCCCGGCGAGGAGGTGGCGCCGCTCGAGCGTACGATCACGCACGTGATGTGTGTCGCCTTCTCGGGCCCGGAGAAGAACTACCACACTGACGAGGAGATGGCGCGCGCGCTCGGCTTCCCCGACATCGTCGTCCAGGGGATGCTCTCCGTGTGCTTCGTCGCCGAGCTGATGGCGCACGCGTTCGGGATCGGCTGGCACCTCGCCGGGAAGCTCGATGTGCGGCTCGTGAACGTGGTGTGGCCGCGCGACGTGCTCGTCACCCGTGGCAAGGTGCGCGACGAGCTGCCGGAGGGCAGCCGGCGCCGCACCGTGCTCGACGTCTGGTGCGAGAAGCCGGACGGTACGAAGACGGTCGTCGGCACGGCGAGCGCGCTCCGCTGACCCGCGTTTTTGCGTCTTTTCCCCAGCGCGGCGGGCGCGCAGGATGAGACGGTGCGTGCTCCGCGTCCGCTGCTCACGGCCTGCCTCGTGACGATCGCCCTCACCGGGCACGCCGCGCCGGCCGCCGCCGCATCCGTCACCGTACGCGCCGCGACCGACGCGACCCTGCTGCCGCCGATGATCGCGCTCCACCTGCGCGACGGCGCCGGGCGGGCACTCAAGCCGGTGGACGCCGGCGAGGCGGAGCTGATGGGCGACCTGCCCGTGCTCGCGATCCTCGACACCGGCGCGAGCGCCACCCTCCTCTCGCACGATACGGCCCAGCGCTACGGCGTCCGCAGCGAGAGCGGTGCGCGCTGGACGGAGACCGGCATGACGGGCGATCACGCGCTCGGGGTGACGGCGGCGTACGGCCTCGCGCTCGATGCCGGCGGCGACGAGGACGGAGGCCGCGGGCGGCGCGCCGCGCCGTCGCCGATCGTGCTGGACGGGCAGCGTCTCCTGGTGAACGACGTCGCCGCCACTCCCGAGGCCATGCTCGCGAGCCCGGGCGCCATCGTCGACGTCGTCGGCATGCCGGCCCTGCAGCGCGCGGTCGCAGAGCTCCATCCCGCCGGCGGCGGCCTCGCGCCGGCGAGCGTGACCTTGCACGAGGCCGGCGACGCGGTGCGCGCCGATCACTGGCTGCCGCTCGCGCTCGTCGACTTCGCCCGCCATCACGACCCGAAGAACCGCGGCACCCCGCCCACGCTGGCGCCGAACCCGGTGCTGCGCGGCGTCCGCGTCGTCGAGGGCGGACACAGCGCGCGCGGCGACTGGCTCGTCGATACCGGCTCGGCGCTGACGATCCTCTCGACCGCGACGGCCAGGAGCCTCGGCCTCCACGAGCCCGCGCCGCTCTCGGCGCCCGTCGGCGGCATCTCGGGAACGCAGCAGGCGCTGCCGGGCTGGCACGTCGAGCGCGTCGAGATCCCGACCAGCGACGGCGACGTCCTCGTGCTCACCGACGCCGCCGTCTTCGTGCACGACGTCACCACCGTCACCGACGACGGCACGCGCATCACCCTCGACGGCATCTTCGGGGCGAACCAACTCGAGGCCTTCAGCCGGGTGGTGATCGACGTGCCGCACGCCCGCCTCGGGGTGGACCTGCGACCCTAGAGCGTCGCCGGGCCGGAGCGCGCGTCGTCGGGCCGGAGCGCGCGTCGTTGAGCGGAGCGCGCGAGCGGTGTATGCGCTGCCAGGAGGCACTTCCATGGCGAGCTCGAAAGAAGGCGTGGGACAGACGGTGCTCGTCACCGGGGCCAGCATGGGCATCGGGGTCGATCTCGCCGAGTGCTTCGCGCGCGACGGCTACGACCTCGTGCTCGCGGCGCGCTCCGAGCCCGCGTTGAAGGAGGTCGCCGCCCGCCTCGCGCAGCAGCACGGCGTCAAGGCGACGGCGATCGCGAGCGATCTCGGCGTCCCCGGCGCCGGCGAGAGGCTCGCGGCGGCGATCGCGGCCGCGGGTATCCAGATCGACGTCCTCGTCAACAACGCCGGCTACGGCATCGCCGGCGCCTTCGAGGGCTCGGACCGGACGCGCCAGCTCGGCATGATCGACCTGAACGATCGGGCGCTGGTCGAGCTGACCCACATCTACTGGCCGCGCATGCTCGCCAACAAGCGCGGCGGCGTGCTGAACGTCGCCTCGACCGCGTCGTTCCAGCCCGGGCCCCTGATGGCGATCTACTACGCGTCGAAGGCGTTCGTGCTGTCGTTCTCCGAGGCGCTGTGGAAGGAGGCCGAAGGCACCGGCGTCCGCGTGAGCTGCCTCTGCCCCGGCCCGACCGTCAGCAACTTCCGCGAGACCGCCGGCACCGGCAAGACGCGCCTTTCGCGCGCCGGCGGCACGCCGATGCCCTCGGCCGTCGTCGCCGACGAGGGCGTCCGCGCCTGGAAGGCCAACCAGCGCGTGGTCATCACCGGCACACGCAACCGCGTCCTCGCCCGCCTCGTCCCGTTCCTGCCGCGCAAGACGATCCTCGGCCTCGTGCACAACCTCCAGTCGCCGCTCTGACCCCCGCGACCGGAGGCGCCGTCGAAGGGAGACCCCATGCTTCGCTCCGCCGTTGCCGCTCTGACTGCTCTCGTCGCAACCGCAGGCTCCGCGCACGCCGCGACCGTCATGGTCTCGGGCGCTCTGAGCTCGGCCGGCGGCACCGTCACCTGCGAGGTCGTCAACGCCGGCAAGAAGACCGTCGGGACGGTCACGGTAGCGATCGTTCCCGCGACCCAACCGGCGAACGCCAGCTCCGTCAACTGCCAGCCGGTCCTGCCGGACACGGCGTGCCCGGCCACCTTCGGCCTGGGCGCCGCCGGTGATTACTACTGCAAGGTCACGATCGACAAGGGAAACAAAAAGGACTTCCGAGCCACGTTTTGCGACGTAGCGAGCGGAACCTGCTCAGAGGTGCGTTGATCGCCGGCTAGAAGACGCGATAGGCGCCGTCGATGACGATGGTGTCGCCGCTGTGGTAGGCGCTCGCGTCGCTCGCGAGGTAGACGGCGATGCCGCCGAAGTCGGCGCGCTCCCCCCAGCGGCGCATCGGCACGCGCGGCAGGATCTTGCGACGCACGATGTCGCTACCGAGCGAGTGCTCGGTCATGGCGGTATCGATCCAGCCCGGCAGGATGGCGTTGGCGCGGACGCCGTGGCGGGCGAGCTCGACGGCGAGCCCGCGCATCATCGCAATGACGCCGCCCTTGGTCGCGGCGTAGTGCTCGCCGCGCGCGATGCCCTCGACCCCGGCAAGGCTCGCCGTCACGACGAGCGAGCCTCCGCCGCCGCGGGCCACCATGTGTCGCGCCGCCGCGCGAAAGGTGAAGAAGACGCCGTCGAGGTTGACGCGCAGGACGCGCCGCCATTCCTCCGTCGTCATCTCGACGAAGGACGGCGCCGCACCGCCGACGCCGGCGTTGGCGAAGCACGCGTCGACCCTGCCAAACGCCTCCAGCGTCCGGGCGAAGGCGCGCTCGACCTCGCCCTCGTCGCCGACGTCGCAGCGCAGCGCATGGACGCGCGCGCCGCGCTGCTCGAGCGCGGCCGCGGCCTCGCGGTTCTTCGTCTCGTTCGTCCCCCAGATGCAGACCGCCGCGCCCGCATCGGCGAGCGCCTCGGCCATGCCGAGGCCGATGCCGCTGTTGCCGCCGGTGATGAGCGCGACCTTCCCCGTCAGATCGAGTGCCCCGTATGCCATGCCGGATGGGTTCCTTTCGTTGGTCAGTGCGGTGCGTTGGCGGCGACGCGCACCGCGGCGCCGTCGGTGAGCCTCGCCGCGTCGCCTGCGACGAGCGCGTCGCCGTCGCCCACGCCCTGCGTGATCTGCACCCGGTCGCCGAGCTCGGTGCCGACCGTGACCGGCGTGCGCCGCACGCGTCCATCGACGATCGTCCAGACGAAGGTGCCGCGCTCGTCCTGGCGCAGCACCGCGCGCGGCACGAGCAGCAGCGGTGCGCCCGATGCGGACGGGCGCGCCTCGGCGAGGAAGTTGATGCGCACGCTCATGTCCGGCAGCAGCCGGCCGTCGTGCTGCGGGATCTGCACCTCGACCTTGAGCGTGCCCTTCTGGCGGTTCACCTGCGGATACAGCTTCACGACCCGCGCGGGGTAGCTCGCGCCGGGATACGCGTCCGGCAGCACCTCGGCGTCCTGCCCCATGGCGATGCGGTGCAGGTCGGACTCGTTGACGTCGACCTCGGCGCGCAGATCCTCGAGGTTGGCCATACGGATCAGGTCGCCCGCGCCCTCGAAGCCGCCCGGCACGGCGATCTCGCCCACCTCCTTCTGCTTGGCGAGGATCACGCCGTCGCGCGGTGCGCGCAGCAGGGTGTAGTCGAGCTGCACCTTCGCTTGCGCAAGCTGTGCCTTCAGCTGCGCGACCGTGGCCCGGTCGACGGCAGCGCGGTTGATCGTCTGCTCGAGCTCCTGGTCGGAGATGATCTTCCGCCCGTGCAGGGCCTGCGCCCGGCGCAGGTCGCTCTCGTGCAGGACGAGGTTGGCCTCGGCGGTGCGCAGCGACGCCTCGGCCTGGTCGACGGCCGCGCGGTAGTCCCGGTCGTCGAGCGCGACCAGCGGATCGCCGGCGTGGACCGACTGCCCCTCTTCGACGAAATAGCGCTCGATCCGCCCCGGGACGCGGACGCCGATCGAGATGTACTTCTCGCCAGTCACGACGTAGCCCGAGCCCGAGAGCACGGTGCCGCGCACCGGCTTCCCGCCCTCCTCGGCCGCGGCGCGCACGACCTGCACCTCCGGCGCGCCGCCCGCGCGCAGCCGGAGAGCGACCCCGAGGAGCGCCAGCACCGCGACCGCGAGCGCGCTCCACAACAGCAGACGACGCCGCCGCGCCGCGCGGGGTGGCGCATCGGAGCGCTCGATGCGCAGCGATGCGAGATCGCCGCGCAGGCGCTCGTTCCGCTCGGGGGACGGGGCCGTGCTCACCGCGCTCACGCCTGTAGCCGGAGGGTCATGCCTTGCGCAATGCCTCGACCGGACGGAGATGCGCCGCCCGCCATGCCGGCAAGAGGCCGCCGACCAGACCGATCGCCGTCGCGAAGACGAGCGCGGCCTCGAGATCCCGGAGGCTCACGCGCAGCGTCACGACGTTGATCGTGAAGGTCTGCGCGCCGAACGCGATGCCGCCGAGCGCAATACGCAAGAGGAACGCGACGAGCAAGGTCCCCGCGGCGCCGACCACGAACCCGATCAGCGAGATCACCACGGACTCGAGCACGAACGAGCGCAGGATGGTGCCGCGCGAGAAGCCGAGGGCGCGCAGGGTGCCGATCTCGACGGTCCGGCTCTGCACCGCGGCGAACATCGTATTGGCGGCGCCGAACCCGGCCGCCACCCCGACCGGAATGGCGAGGATCACCAGCAGCAGGTAGAGGGTGCCCGCGCTCTTTGCCTGCTCCGCGTAGTAGTCGACCTCGGGGGTCGCCTGCAGCGCGTAGCGGGGGTCGCGGTCGATGCGCTCGATGAGCGCCTGGCGGTCCGTGCCGGGCGCGAGCTTCATCCGGACACCTGAGTACGGAAACGTGTTCGCGTCACGCGCGATGTCGCGCAGGTCGCCCCAGATCTCGCTCTCGAACGACGTGCCGCCGGACTCGAAGATGCCGACGACGCGCCATGTACGCTTGCCGATGAACATGTCGGCGCCGACGTCGGCGTCGGCGTAGCGCCCGGCGACCCCACGTCCGACCACGATCTCGCCCGCGCTCGGCCGGAACATCCGGCCCTCGACGACGTGCACCTCGTCGTGCACGGCGAGGGCGATCGGATCGACGCCGCGCAGCAGGATGTTCTCGCGGCCGCCCGCACGCGTGCGCGCGAACGGCTGCATCACCTTCTCCGCCGAGACGAGCGGCGTGCCGTCGGGCAACGTGGCGATGCCGTCGAGGTAGCGCAGCACCTGATACGCCTCGTAGGACAGCATGCTCGAGCCGTCGTTGTCGGAGCCCTTGCGGAGCACGATCAGGTTGTCGGGCGAGCCGCTGGCGACGAGCGTCCGCTTGAGGCTCGTGATGAGCGCGAGGAACACCGAGGTGGCGATCACCGCGAGCGCGATGACACCGATCGTGAGCGCGGTGCGCCGCAGGCGGGCGCGCACGTTGCGCACGGGGTAGGAGAGCGGCAGGCCGCTCAAAAGACCTCCCGCAGCACGCTGGCGACCGGCCGGTGCGCAGCGCCGTAGGCCGGCGCGATCCCTGCCACCAGCCCGACGACGACGGCGAGCAGGATGCCCTGCCCCACGATCGCCGGGCTCACGAGGAAGCCGGAGAGCGGTCCGAGCTGGGTGCTCCAGCCGCCCGCCGCGAGCTTCACCCCGGCCGTGAAGGCGTAAGTGAGCAGCGCGCCCGTGCCACCCGCGACCGTCGCGAGCACCGTCGACTCGGCGACCAGGGTGCCGAAGACGAGGCCGCGGCCGAAGCCGATGGCGCGCAGCACGGCGATCTCGCGCGCGCGCTCGCGCACCGCCATGCTCGCCGTGTTGGCGGCGATGCAGAGCACGCAGAGCGCGACGAGGCCGGTCACGACGAGGATGATCGCGACGAACCCCTGCAGCGAGCCGAAGTAGCTCGCGAAGAACGACTTCTCGGTCTCCGCCGCGGTCTCGGCCGGACTGTTGCGGAACATCGCGTCGAGCTTTGTCATGACACCGTCGACCAGCGCCGGATCGGCGATGCGCACCCAGACGATGCCGACGATGCTGAGCGTCCAGCCGTGCTCGTGGATCGCCTGCGCCAGGTACTCGCGCTGGAACCAGAAGAGCGGGGAGCGCGCGTTCGGGATCTCGCCGACGATGCGGAACGTGAGGGTGACGGGCCAGATCGTGCTGCGCAGGCTCACCTGCTGCCCGACCTTCCAGCCGTACTTTTCCATCGTCTGACGGCCGACGATGGCGCCGTCGCGGAAGCGCCGGAAGCGCTCGAGCGCCGCGGGATCGATGTGGTAGTCTGGCCAGACGGCGCCGACGTGCTCGGGCTCGACCGCGAAGCTCGGGAACGTCACGTGCCCCGCCTCCTCGAAGGCGCCGCCGAACCACACCACGCCGTCCGCCGCGACGACGCCCGGCACGGCGCGGATCTTGTTCACGTAGGCGAACGGCATCTGGTAGACGAGGCCGCCCTTGTGGTGGACCGAGATGCGGACGTTGCTCGCGATCTGCGACAGGAAGACGTCGATTCCGGCGGGCATCGTGAGGAAGAAGCACACGAGCAGTACCGCGAGCCCGATCGCCACGCCGGTGAGCCCGGTGCGCAGCTTGTTGCGTCCGAGGTTCCGCAGGATGAGCGGCAGGAACCTCACGCGCGCCGCTCCGCGTCCCCCGGCTCCACGCCGAGCAGCAGGCCCTTCTCGAGATGGTACACGACGTCGACCCAGTGCGCGGCGCGCGGGTCGTGCGTCACCATCACCACGGTCTTGTGGAACTCGCGGCTCAGGTCGCGCAGCATGCCCAGCACGTCGTCGGCGCTGCGCGCGTCGAGGTCGCCGGTCGGCTCGTCGGCGATGATCACGTCGGGGTCGGCGACGATCGCGCGCGCGATCGCGACGCGCTGCTGCTCGCCGCCGGAGAGCTCGCTCGGCAAGTGGCGGGCGCGCGCGGCGAGCCCGACCACGCGCAGCGCCGTCTCCGCCCGGCGCAGACGCTCGGCGCGGTTGAACGGCGTCAGCAGCAGGGGCAGCTCGACGTTCTCCAGCGCCGAGAGGACCGGTATCAGGTTGTAGAACTGGAAGATCAACCCGACGTGGCGCGCCCGCCACGTCGCGAGCGCGTCCTCCGAGAGGTCGTTCAGCCGCTGGCCCGCGACCCAGACCTCGCCGGCGCTCGGCCGGTCGATGCCCGAGAGCAGGTTCAGCAACGTCGACTTGCCGGAGCCCGACGGGCCCATGAGCGCGACGAACCCGCCGCTCGCGATGGTCAGCGAGACGTCGGCGAGCGCGTGGACGACGTCGTGGCCGCGCTCGTACGAGCGCGACACGTCACGGAGCGTGATCAGCGGCTCGGCCATTGGCGGAGGGCGCGGCGTCACGCGCCAAGCGGGGGCGGCCGGCGGGCGGCGCCGTCGCGCCCGGCCCGCCGTCGCTCACGATCCTACCAGCAGGCCTCGAACAGGCCCGCCATTCCCATGCCGCCGCCGACGCACATCGTGACCAGGCCGTACTTCTGCTTCCGCCGGCGCAGCTCGCCGAGGAGCTGACCCACCATGCGTGAGCCCGTCATGCCGTACGGGTGGCCGATCGAGATCGAGCCGCCGAGCGGGTTCAGCTTCTCGTCGGGGATCTCGAGCTGGCGCTGGCAGTAGAGGAGCTGCGAGGCGAAGGCCTCGTTCAGCTCGACGATGTCGATGTCCTTCATGGTGAGGCCGTGGCGCTTGAGGAGCTTCGGCACCGCGAACACCGGACCGATCCCCATCTCCTCCGGTCGGCAGCCGGCGACCGCAACGCCGCGGAAGATGCCGAGCGGCTCGATGCCGAGCTCTTTGGCGCGCTCGCGCGACATCAGGATCGTCGCTGACGCGCCGTCGGAGAGCTGCGAGGCGTTGCCGGCCGTGACCGTGCCGTCCTCCTTGAACGAGGGCTTCAGCTTCTGCAGGCCCTCGAGCGTCGTATCGGGGCGGTTGCACTCGTCCTTGGTGATCTCGGCATCCTCGAACTTGAGGTTGCCGGACTCGTCCTTCACCGCCTTCTTCACCTTCATCGGGATGATCTCGGAGAACCTGCCGTCGCGCTGCGCCGCGCCGGTGCGCTGCTGGCTCAGGAGCGAGTACTTGTCCTGGTCCTCGCGCGAGATCTTGTAGCGCTCGGCGACGATCTCCGCGGTCTGCCCCATGCCCATGTAGAGGCCCGGCCAGAGCTCCTGCACCCGCGAGTTCACGAGGTTGTTCATGTTCTGCTGGCCCTGCACCATCGAGATCGACTCGGTGCCGGCGCCGATCGCGGCGTTCGCGCCCTCGTTGATGATCTGATGCGCCGCCATGCCGATCGCCTGCAGGCCCGACGAGCAGAAGCGGTTCACCGTCGTCGCCGCGATCGTCTCGGGCAGCCCGGCCGCGAGCGTCGCCACGCGCGCGACATTCATCCCCGAGGGTCCCTCCGGAAGGCCGCACCCGCAGATCACGTCCTCGATCTCCTTGACCGACAGCTGCGGCACCTTGGCGAGCGCGCCCTTGATCGCGGTCGCGGCCATGTCGTCCGGCCGGGTGGCGTTCAGACTGCCGCGGAATGACTTGCCGAGCGGGGTGCGGGCGCTCGCAACGATGACGGCTTCACGCATGGAAATGATCTCCTTTGGGTACGGGGTACGGAGCCTTCAACGAGAGTACGAAAGCCAGGCTTCTACAGGAAGCCCGCCCATGATGCACGCACCGGCCGGAGCGAAGAGGTAGCCGAACGGAGAGGTGATGGGCCGGACCGGCGAGGGAATGAAATGGAAGGCGCCGGCGTGCGGTGGCCGGCGTCTGCATCCGTTGGGGCGCACTGAACCGATCGCGCCCGTCGGATGCAGACGACGCATCCCCGCCCCCGCGCCCGCGCCGCCCTTCCTCTGTCTCTACGCTCGCGACTGCGTCAGTCGGCCTTGTCTTTGAAGTTCGCCGCGTCCTGCTTGAGGAAGGGCGCGCTGTAGGTCGCCCCGAAGCACGGGGCGCCGCCGCTGCGCTGGAGCTGCACGACGACCGGGCCGGTCAACGCGCCGAGGTCGGGCAGGACGACCTTGTCGCCCTTCGCCTTGAAGGTGATCGATGCCTTGCCGTCGAGGGCGCCCGGCTTGAGCTTGATGCTCTGCGTGCCGCTCGGGGACGCGTCGCGGTTCTTGTACTGGATGGCCGTCGGCTTCGTCGTCCAGCAGGGCTTGCCGCGGCAGAGGCCGCCGTGGTCGGCGGCGGCGCTCGTGACCAGCGCGCCGGCGTCGTAGATGCAGAGCGCGTAGTCGTCCGTCGTGACGGGGTCGGCGAAGTCGCCGAGCGGCGTCGTCGGCCCCTTGATCCACTTCCAGACGATCTGGTCGCCCTTGTCGGGCGTCTTGTCCTTCATGAGAATCGACGCCTTGCCCGGGACGAACGGCGCGCGGCACGTCGCCGGCGCCGGCGGACAGAGCAGGCTCGGCGGGTTCTCGCTCTGCATGATCTTCACGGTGTCGGCGATCTCGTCGCTCAACGCCATGTCGAGGTCGCCGTCGTTGTCGATGTCGAGCAGGACGGAGCACGATGGATTCGAGTCCGCGGGAATGTCCTGGTCCTTGGTGAACGCGCCGCTACCGTCGTTCACGTAGATGCGCCAGAGACCGGCGCCGAAGCTCGACAGCACCCAGTCGAGATCACCGTCGCCGTCGAGGTCGCCGAGCTTGCTCGACGGCGTATGGCCCGGCATCGCATAGGTCACGACGGGCTTGAACGTGCCGTCGCCGTTCCCGAGCAGGATGCCGCCGCCGTCAGTGCTGTTGGCGAGCGCCAGCGCGGCGTCGAGATTGCCGTCGCCGTCGAGGTCGCCGATCGCGACCTGCCACGGCTGGCCGCCCGCGTTCTGCGCCGGCAGCACGGTGAAGGTGCCGTCGCCGTTGCCCAGCATCACCGAGACCTTCTGGTCGTTGACGCAGCCGACGACGAGGTCGGTGATGCCGTCGTTGTTCATGTCGCCGGAGCCAAGGCCCCACTCGCCGCTGCAGCTGCTGTCGAAGAAGGTCGGCGTGCCGTAGTGGCCCGTTCCGTCGTTGATGAGCAGCGCCATCTCGTCGCTGCTCGCGCCCTGGAGCGCCTCGGCGATGTCGAGGTCGCCGTCGCCGTCGACGTCGAGCACCGCGACACCGTGCGCCTCGGCGCCGGTCGTGATCATCTGCGTGCCGTCGAACGTGCCGTCACCGTGGCCGTGCAGCACGAAGATGCCGGGCGCGTCGGTCGAGGAGATGACGGCGTCGGTCTTGCCGTCGTTGTCGACATCGGCGGGCTCGTTCGGGCTCGACTCCACGCCCACCGGTACCGGCGGGGGGACGAAAGGCACGTCGTACTTGCCGGAGCCGTCGGCGGTGTTGAGGAAGACCCGCACGTCGGCGCTGTCCTCGTTCACGGTGCCGAGATCGATGAAGCCGTCGCCGTTGAAGTCGGTCGCGAGCGCGCCGTAGATGCGCGTGTTGTCCGGACCGTTCCGGTTGGAGAACTTCTGGATCTCGGCGAAGCTGCGCGTCGCCGGCTTGGTCGAGATCCAGAACTGGTACGCGTAGCCGGCCGACCGGAGGGGCGTCGCGTCCGCCGCCTTGATGTCGTGCGACAGGTTCACCAGCACGATCTCGCCCGCCGAGAACGGATGCGACGGCGTGACCGTGACGGTCTTGTCGCCGTTGGAGAGGGCGATCGCGCCGCTCACCGTGCCGCTCGAGCGCCCGAAGACGCGCAGGCTCGCGCTCGTCACCGACGCCGGCAGCAGCGCCTGGTCGAAGGTAACGCTGATCGTCGTCGTCGCGGGCGCGAATGCCAGGCGCGCGGGGCTGGTAGACACGACCTGCGGCTGGCTCGCGTGTACGGCCGGGACGGCGAGAAAAACGAGAAGCGCCGTGAGCGGCGCAGACGACAGACGCATGGGGGCTCTCCTGGATGACCGCGATCGGGTGAGACGGCTCGTCGTGTCTAGCACGGAGAGGGCGGCGCAAGGCAAGGACAAACCCATGCAAGATCGCCGAGCGGAGGCAGCACGCGCGTCACCGCGCGGCCGCGCTCCGCAACGGACGAAAGAACTCGCGAATGTCCCGCACGAGTGACTCCGGCTCCTCGAGCGCCGCGAAATGCCCCCCACGCTCCATCTCCGTCCAACGCTGGACGTTGAAGAACCGCTCGGCCCACTCGCGCGGCGGGAACGAGAGGTCCTTCGGGAACATCGCGAACGCCGCCGGCACGGTCGTAGTTCCCACCCATTCCTTGATCTTCTGTCCGATCCACGTGAGCGCGCCGGCTTGCGTGACGTCGTAGTACAGGAGGAACGCCGAATTGATCGTCTCCGTCGCCCAGTAGAGCATCACGTTCGTCAGCAGCTCGTCCTTGGTGAACCGGCGTTCGACGTCGCCGTCGCAATCGCTCCAGCGGCGAAACTTCTCGACGATCCACGTCGCGAGCCCCGCAGGCGAATCATTGAGCCCGACCGCGGCGACCTGCGGCTGCGATCCCTGCACGAACGCATACGCGCCCTCCCGTTGCTGATACTCCGCGATCGAGTCCAGATACTTCCGCTCGGCGCGCGACGGATCGTCCGGCGACCAGCTCCTTCATGTACGGAACGCTCGCGCCGTACTTCCAGCCGGAGTCGCCGAGATCGCCGACCCAACGCGTGCGATCGAGGCGTTCGCGCAGGTCGTCGAGCACGCGTTGCTCGATCTTGATGAGGAATGACGACGGGGCCATACACGCTCCAGCGTCGCAACGTCCGTGCCAACGCATCCCTGCGCCAGGTGGTCGGAGTCGCGTGCGGGTGAGCCCGCGTGCGTAGCCGTTTCTTCAAACTGCCGCGGAGCGATTTCGCTTGGCCGGCCTCGACGATCGATCAGCCGGCCGCCCCGGGTTTGGCGATGTAATCGTTCATGCCAGCGTCGAAGCCGGGTCGACGTCCCTCCAGCGACCAGCGACGCAGGATGGACACCCGTCTCGCCGAGCGTATTCCGCTCCGGAGCTGGAGCAGGTTCTCGTGCCGGGACAACGCCGCCTCGCTCCGCTCATGTGCGACGGTCTCGTGGTGCAGCGCGCTCCGGGGTGGCGCTCCCCGTTCCGCTGGCGTGCGCCTGCGGAGGGCCCCGAGCCGTTGTTGATTGTCGCGCCCGCACGTGATTCGGGGGCACATGCGCGCGGTCGACGTCACGACATCCCTCCTCGCCACCGTGGCACGTCTCGGTTACGGCGAGCGCGTCGCTCCGGTCGGAAGACAGCCGGAGAAGCTGCTCGAGCTCTACGAGTTCGAGGCGTGTCCATATTGCCGCAAAGTGCGCGAGGCACTCACCGTTCTCGACCTCGAGGCGATGATCTATCCGTGCCCGAAGGGCAGCCCGCGCTTTCGCGACGTCGTCCGTCGGCGAGGCGGCAAGGAGCAGTTCCCCTACCTGGTCGATCCGAACACCGGCGTCGAGATGTACGAGTCGGACGACATCAACCGCTATCTGTTCGAGCGCTACGGCCGTGCCGGCGTACCGCTCATGCTGTCCGCGGGGCCATTCACGCTCGTCGGCTCGCTCGCCGCATCGGCCATGCGCGTCGGCCACGGCGAAAGATACCGGGCCGCCCGTGCTCCCGAGCGTCCGCTCGAGCTCTACAGCTACGAGGGCTCGCCATTCTGTCGGCTGGTACGCGAGGTGCTCTGCGAGCTCGCATTGCCGTACCATCTGCGCAACGTCGCGCGCGGGAGCTCCCGCCGCCAGGCGTTCACCGCTCGCTCGGGCAAGATGATGGTGCCGTACCTCATCGACCCCAACCGCGACGTCGCGATGTTCGAGTCGGCGGACATCATCGTCTATCTGCGGCGCACGTACGCGACGCCCTGAACATCGGCGCCGCGCCGGCGACGGAACGGGACGCTACGTGTCTTCCCGCGAAGCGCGCACGTAGTCCTCAAGGATGTCCACGACGGAGAGCACGCCGACGAGTTGTGTGCCCTCGACCACCGGCAGCGCCCGTACGCGTCGCTCGAGCATGAGACGAGCGGCGTCCGCGATCGTCGCGCCGCGGCCGATGACGACCGGGTCGGGGGTCATCGCCGCGTCGACGCGGGTGTGTGCAAACCGACCCCGGTGCGCGGGGAGGTCGACGTCGCTCACGATTCCGACCAGCCGGCCGCCATCGACCACGGGCAGATGCCGGATCCCGGCGTCGAGCATCCGATCGCGCGCGACCGCGAGGCTGTCGCCGGGACCGATCGTCACGGGGCTCGGAGTCATGACGCGCGCGACCCGGGCGGGCCCGGTCCCGGCATCGCCGGCGTGCGGCGCAACGTGCGACGCTGTCTCGTTCCCAGGGCTCACGGGTCCGCGCACCGTCAACACGGGACATGGCGCGAGCCGCACGGTCCGCTCCGCAAGGCTGCCGACGAGGACTCCGGCCCGTCCGTGCGCTCCCAGGACGATGAGATCCGCCTTGCGCTCGATGGCCGTCTCCACGATGCGGAGGAGCGGGGAGCCCCAGCTGATCTCCACTTCCTGCGCGGGGCCCCGTCCGGCCGCGGCGAGGAGACGCTGGACGTGCGCGCGCAGGCGCTCGCCTTCCTCGGCGATCGGATCGCCCTTGATCACAGGGTAGTCGTCGAGCATGCGCACCTCGAGCTCGACGAAGTGATGCACGAGGAGCTTCGCCTGACAGGCATGCGCGAGGTCGGCGGCGAACCGCAGTGCGGCTTCGGCAGCGGCCGAATAGTCGAACGGGACGAGAATCTGCTGTGGCGTCGGCATCGGCGACTCCTTCCTACTGCCCGACCGGCTCGTCGGCGAAGTCATCACCGCCGAGGAGAGGGTCGGGCGGCGCATCGGCGAGCTGTCGTCGGATCAGCGCCTGGTGCTCGATCTCTTCGCGCCGCAGCTCGTCGAAGAGCGCGCGCACGTCTGCTGCGCCGAGCTGGGGCAGCGCGGCGGCGAAGAACGCCTCCGCCTTCTGCTCGCAGCGAAGGGCCGTCTCCAACGCTGCCCTGGCGGTCATGAATGCGCGCGCCTCGTCGTAGTCAGGCGCCTCGACGTCGAACAGCATCGTCCTCGTCACCGCCGGGGTCGCATCGCCGAACCGCGCGCGCCGGCGCGCGACGAGGGTGCTCCGATGCTTTTCCTCGTTGTCGGCCATGTAGCGAAAGAAGCGGGCGGCCTCCGGCGTGTGGTGGATCTCCATCTGGTCGGCGAACTCCTGATACCGGTCGCGGGCCTCCTCTTCGATGAGGACCGCGAGATCCAAAGCGTCCTGCAGGGACAGCGCGGCGAAATCGATGCTCCGGGTCGCGCGCATGGTCGTTTTCCCCTCCTCCTTCAGTGCTGGACGAACATGTCGAGGATGCGGTCGCGTGGCGCAGCGCCGGCCATCAGTTGCTGCTGGCGCTCGCGCACGACGGCGCCGAGCGTCGGGCGGGGCGCCGGGTTGCGGTAGAAGATGCCGGTGAGCAACGCCTGGCCGTAGGTCTCGGCCTTCTCCAGCGCCTGGATGCGATTGCCGGGATCGTGATCGAGGTCCTCGAGGCGGCGCATCACGGTCTTGTGGATCTTGATCTGCTGATCCGCCTCGCCGTAGGTGACGCAGGGCGAGCGCACGTTCACGAAAGCGAACCCGGGAAAACGAATCGCCTCCTCGATCATCGCGGTGAGGCCCGGCATGTCGGCCGGCGTCCCTTGCGCGACGAACGGCGCGCCATACGCGAGCACATACAGCAGGGGATTGACCGGGCTCTCGAGGCTGCCATAGCCCGACGTGACGGTGTGCAGTCCCTGCGGGCTGGTGGGCGAGAGTTGCCCCTTGGTCAGGCCGTAGATCTGGTTGTCCATCACGATGTAGGTGAGGTCGTCGTTGCGGCGAACCGCATGCGGCACGTGGCCGCCGCCGATCGAGAAGCCGTCGCCGTCGCCGCCCGCGACGAGCACGAGCAGCTCCGGCCGCGCCAGCTTGAGACCTTGCGCGATCGGCAAAGCGCGCCCGTGCACGCTGTTGAAGCCATAGGCAGCCGTGTAGCCGGGAATGCGCGAAGAGCAGCCGATGCCCGAGATGAACGCGATCTCGTGCGGCGGTCGTCCGATGGCGGCGAGCGCGCGACAGATCGCCTGCAGGACGCCGAAGTCGCCGCATCCCGGACACCAGATGGGCTTGAGATCGCTCTTGAAGTCCTGGGGCGTGAGGTTAGGCGGGAGACTCATCGGGACTCCTTTCCGGCACGAAGCTGCAGCTCCCGCACGATCTCAGCGGGACGAAACGGGTTGGCGCCGGAACGGCAGAAGGACTCGAGCCCGGCGGGGACGTCCACCATCATCCGCAACACGCGGTAGAGCTGACCGAGATAGGATTGCTCCACGACCAGGCCGGCCTGGACGGTCGCGAAAAACCCGCGATAGACGCGCTCGTTCACCGGGTAGAGCAGGTACGGCACCAGGAGCTTGACGCGTAGCCCCTGGGCGGTCGCGAGATCCAGCGCCTCGCGGCACACGCCGGCGGTGGAGCCCCAGCTGACGAGCGCCAGAGGCGCGCTCGGGTCACCCTCGATGCGAAGCAGGTCGTCGCGCTCGCGCAACGGGTCGAGCTTGTGGAGACGCTTCTCGTTCATGCGCTGATGGACGCGGCCGTTTGCCGTGGGATCGCCGTGCTCGTCGTGCTCGATGCCGGCGCCGACGTAGTTGCCGCCCTGCATCCCGGGATGCGAAACCGGGCTGACGCCGTTTGCCGTCAAGCGAAAACGCTCGTACCGCGCAAGCTCGGCGGCATCGGGGCGCTGACGCTCGACCACCTGGAAGCGCGCGGTGTCGATGACCTCGATGACCTCCTTGCGCTGCGCGATCTCCTGATCGGACAGGACCACCACCGGCGTCTGGAACTGCTCCGCGATGTTGAACGCCTCGACGGTGACCTCGAACGTGTCCGACACGCAGGTCGGCGCGAGTACCGGCCTGACCACGTCACCGTGCGCGGAGAAGATCGCCTGGAACACGTCCGACTGCTCGGGTTTGGTCGGCATGCCGGTCGACGGACCGCCGCGCTGCACGTCCACGACGACGAGCGGAAGCTCGGCAATCGACGCCAGGCCCATGATCTCGGTCTTGAGCGACATGCCCGGACCCGACGTTGCGGTCATGGCCTTCTTGCCGCCGAAGGAGGCGCCGAGCGCGGCGCCTATGCCGGCGATCTCGTCCTCCGCTTGCAGGACGGCGCCGCCGTATTTCCAGATCTCGCGCGTGAAGAGCTGCATCACCTCCGTCGACGGCGTGATCGGGTACCCGCTGAAGAAGTCGCAGCCGGCGAAGATGGCTGCGGCGGCGCAGATGTCGTTGCCGTCGGTGAGCATCCTCGGCTCGCCCGCAACGGCGGGCTCGATGGTGCGCGGCGTCGCCAGCGGATGCGCCTCGGCGTACTGGACGCCGAGGGCGAACGCTTTCTCGTTCGCCTCGACCAACCGCTCGTCCTTCTTCGCAAATTTCTTCCGGATGCCTGCGAGGATCGCGTCCCGGCCGATCCCGCACCAACCTGCGAGCAGACCGAGCACGACGCTGCTCTTGCCCTTGTCGCTTCCGGTAGCCGTCCGGGCCATGTCCGCGATCGGCACCGCGACCGCTTCGGCCGGCGTGACTCCGTCGAGCGGCAGGGCGTCCGGCGCCACGCCGGTCTTCGCCTCGTAGAGCACCAGCGTGTCGTCGCCGACCGGCAGCTCGGCACCGAACTTGAGGAAGTCCTCCCAGTTGAGCGCGACGGCAACATCGAGCGTCCCGCCGGGATTACGGACGGCACCGGTCGCCATTCGAACGCGGCAGGAGGATTCGCCGCCGCGGATCTGCGAGCCGAAGCTCTTCGTCATCATGGCGTGATAGCCCATGGCGGCGCAGGCCGAGATCAGCGATTCGCCCGCGCTCACGATGCCGTCGCCGCCCGAGCCGGCCATTCCGATGACGAGATCCTCGACCATGCGAGCCACGATTGGAGGACGGGCAGCAAGCCCGATGCCATGACGCGACGCTGCTGCCGCAAGCGATGACGGCGCCGACCGTTTCCGAGGGATGACAACGATTGGCCGCGGATTCCCGGCTTTGCGAAGGCGCCGTCGACCTGCGGCGCACCTGGGCGGTCACAACTTGATCGGCGCCTTCACCTTGAACGGCTTCGACGCCGGCTGGGGCGCGCTCGTCGTGCCGCCGTCCAGATCGCAGACGTCATCGGCCGGGTCGGGACCGGGTCTGATCGCGGCACCCCAGAAGTTCTTCGCGACCGAGAGCCCGAGGATCCCGAGGTTCTCCAGACCGCAGCCATTGCCATAGATGTTGTTCTTCTCGAGCGTGCCGGTGAAGGAGCCGAGCACGCGGAATCCGCCCTCGCTGCCGTTCCCGTACGCGGCGTTCCCGGTCGCAGTCACCGGACCGGAGAGCGAGATCCCGACCTCGCTGTTCTGCGTCGCGACGTTGCCGACGACGAGGCCCGCCGCCGCCTCGATGCCGTGGATGTTCGTCGCGACCTGATTCGCGCGCAGCGTCTTGCCGGTGCTTTGCGCGCGGATTCCGACGCCCCATCCAACGACGTGATTGGCCTCGATGAGGATCGTTTCCGGCGCCGCCACGGTATCGATGCCCACGGCGGAGAGCAACGCCGTCTCCCGGCCGACGACCTCGTTGCCCCGCACCTTGACGTTCGTGGAGTCGATCACGATGCCGTCGCCGGTCGATTGCTGGGTCTGGGTCACCGTGAAGCCCTTCCCTGGCTTGCCGAACTCGCCCCCCTCGGTGATCACGAGCACGTTCTGGACGACGTTCACGGTCCGTGCCTCGATGATGGTCGACGCCGCGCCGTCGCTCGAGGTGATGCTTACGGGCTTGTTGACCGCGACCACGCAGGCGCACCCGGGGGCGTAGGCCTCGCCGCCCTCCTCGCCGGTCTCGTTGAGCGTTCCATTTTGGTTGAGGTCTCCATAGACGCCGGGACCGACGACGATCGCGTCGCCGGCCGCGGCGACCCTGATCGCGCAGGTGATCGAGCGGCACGGGTTCGCCTTGCCGCCGCACGGCGACGGCCCGCCGATCCCGCAGCTGGGGCCGTCGACGCCGTTGCCGGCCACGTGCAGCATGCCGCCGTGTGCGAGCGCCGCGAGCCCGAAAACCAGCGCCGCGGCGACTACCCCGGAGATCCGACGCGCCATTGGTGTGCGCCTCCCCGTCTACTGTGCATCGGTCCGCGCGCGAGCGTCAATCGTCCGGGCTCACGGCGCGTGGCGCGTCACGGGGTCGGCGTCGGCGACGGCCCTGGGCGCTGGCGCTCGGCCCAGACGAGCGTCACCACGGAGGTGAAGCCGGGGTAGTCGTCCGGGTGGCCCGCGATGTGTGCCGCCGCCGCGTCGGTCAGGCGCGCGAGCGTGTCCGGATCCGCGGCGGCAATCTCGTCAGCCGCCACTTGATCGCCGCTACGGAACAGCGAGACCTCCGCGTCGGGAATCGCGATCACGATCGGCGGCTCGGTCGAGGTCCGCGGAACGTGCACATTGGTGTCGGTGCCGAAGTCGCGGGCGATGCGCACGTAGAATCGCCATTCCGCGGCGCCGGGCGTCGCCGTCGCCGACGGTGCCGGAGCGGACGGGGTTGCGCCCGGCGCGCCGCCGGTCGCGGCGATCGTCGGGGTCGCCGCCGGACCGCACGCGCCCTGCTGCACGTTGCCGCGGAGGTTGCCGGCGAACGTCGTCGTCCCGTCATCGAAGATCGGCGTCGTAGCGCCGGCGAGGACGATCCGTCCAGTCGCGATCGCGTCGCCAGCGCGCTCCGGCCGTGCCGCCTCGAGCGTAGCGCCGCCAGCGAGACATATCTGCGCGTGTGGATTGTCGCTCTGGATGCGGATGTTCCGCCCCGAGTCGACCAGGACGTCGCCGCTCACGACGATCGGCCCGCTCGCGCGCAGCTCGACGTCGCTCGGCGTCGTGCCGGCGGTCCCGGTACGCGCCTGATCGGTGGTGAGGACGGCGCCATCGGCGACGCGCAGCTCCTTCGTCCCGACAACCGAGACCCCGGTACGATTCGACACCGCCACCCGGCGGTGCGATCCGACGTGGACGTGCCCGGTGATGGCGATGTTGCCGGCGGGGCCGGGGGCGAGGACGGCCGCGAGGCTCCCGCCGAAGACATCGCCGGGCTCTGCCGCGGGCGCGACGATCGTGACGTCGGCGGCGCGCGCCACGATCGTCGCATGATCGGCCGCGCGCAACGTCGTCGAGCCGAGGAGCGTGAGGTCGCCGTTGTCGGCCTCGAGCGCGAGGTCGTCCGCCACCACGAGATCGAGCCGCCCGCGCGCGGTGATCGATCCCGTGGCGATCAGCGTCAGGTCGTGGGCGGCGAAGGCGTCGAACGTGGTCGTGGCGACGCTCGCGAGCAGCCCGCCGTCCTCGACGACGATCTCCCCGGCGCGGATCGTGGTGTTGCCGCTGAACTCGATCGGCGTCGCGGCGTCGAAGCGCAGCGTCCCGGCGATCTTCGTCTGACCCGGCGGCCACTCACAGCGTCCGTTCTGATCGACGTCGTCGAGCTGCAGCACGGTCCCGGAGGGCGTCGTCGCAAGCTTCACGCACGCGGCGCCCTCGCATTGGCCCACGATTGCGACGGCGCAGCCGGCGCTCGGCGGCGGCAGCAGGAAGCGCAGCGAATGCGTGCCGCCGCTCGGCGACCCGGTCGCGACCATCGACGTCGTGGCGCAGCAGCGGCTCGACGCGAAGCTCGACGTGCAGTCGCAGACCTCCGAAGGCGCGCCGACCTCGATCGTGAGGCTCGCGACGCCCGGCAGATTCGCCACCGACCCCGTCTCGATCGTCCACTCACGCGCGTTGCCCGCCGCGCAGGGCGTCCCCGCCCCGTCGAGCCGCCCGGCGCCGCACGTGGTGTCGCCCGCGTCTTGCAACGTGATCGGCACGAACGCGTTGCCGCCCAGGCGCATCGGACGCGCCACGGTCCCCAGCGGCACGTTCTCGACGTTCGTGGCCAGCACGGCGCCGCCGGCATCCTTCGCCGTGAGCGTCACGTTCGCCGCCGGCACGAGCCGCGGCGCGATCAGCACGGAGACGAGCGCGAGCGCGACGGCGATGGCATCGGCGATCTGCACGCGCGGCCGAGGCTTCGAGGCGAAACGGTACATGGCCAATCCTCCGGGGGTTGGGGTCACCGTAGCGACGCGCGCGGCCACAGCCAAACGACGGCTGCGACGCGCACCTCAGGGCTTCAAGTCGAGGAGGGCGCGGCCGCTGCCGTCCATCGCGAACGGCACCGAGTCGTGGACGTGCGTGATCCGCCATTCGCCGCTGGATGGGGCAGTGCGCGTACCCACGTTGCGGATCGCATAGGGAGCGAAATTCGTGCGCCAATTCGGCGACCGCGACGCAGATCGTAGTTGCTTCCTCCCGACGCGGGTTAGAGTTCGGCGGTCGCGCCTCGGAGCGGGCGATTTCGCTTGGCGCTCGAAACCCTGCGTGGTACAGCTCGCAGGCCGTCGCGGCGGCACCTTCCCTTTCCGGCCTCGCAACCCACGACCGCCGCGCTCGAGGTGCCGCATGCGAATCCCCCTTCTCACCCTGCTCGCCCGACGTGTGCTTCTCGCGACGCTTCCGTTCATCGTCTTGTCACCCGGTGTTGGGCGGGCGTGGGTGCCGATCGGCCCGGACGGCGGTACGATCAGCGCAATCGCCGTCGACCCCGGGAATCCATCGACCGTCTATGCCGCGGTCTTCGCCGGCCCGGACGACGGCGAGGGGCGCGGCATCTACAAGAGCTCGAACGGCGGCATGAGCTGGACGCTCTCGAGCATCGGCCTCGGGACCCTCGCCGTCAGCCAGATCGTCGTCAATCCTCACAACTCACAGATCCTCTTTGCCGCCACCTTCGGCGGCGTGTACCGCAGCACGAACGGCGGGGCGAGCTGGAGCTCCACCATCGGTACGCCCAGCGATCCGTACGCGGCATTCGTGATCGATCCGCTCAACCCGAGCAATCTGTATCTGGCGACGCAACATGGCGTGTACCGCAGCACGAACGGCGGTGGTCTCTTCAGCGCCTCCAATAGCGGCCTGACGCAGCTCGTCGTGTCGGCGCTGGCCATCGATCCCGCCAACCCGCAGGTCCTCTACGCCGCCACGTTCGACGGCGTCTTCAAGAGCAGCGACGGCGCGTCGACGTGGACGCTCAGCACCACCGGCCTCCCGGGCCCAGGCGTGCAGTTCCTGGCCGTCGACCCGACGAGTTCGAGCAAGGTGTACGCGGGCGGCTGCGCGCTGGGGATGTATCGCAGCATCGACGGTGGCAGCACGTGGAGCGCGAGCAACACGGGATTGCCGAGCGCGACGGGCTGCGTCGTCGCTCTCGCGGCGCAGCCGGGGACCGCGGGGACGCTGTACGCCGCCCTCACCGACGATGCGCAGCACCCGGTGTTCGTCAGCACGGACTTCGCGGCCACGTGGGCACCGCTTGGCAGCGGACTCGAGGGGCACGTCGTCGACGGCCTCGCGTTGATTCCGATCCTTCCGTCGATCGTCTTTGCCGGCACGCAGGGCGGCGTGTTCCGCAGCACCGACGCTGGCGCGACGTGGGCATTGCGCACGAGCGGCATCAGGCACACGGGCATGGTGACGGTCGCGGTCGATCCGCACGCCCCCGCGACGTTGTACGGCGGCGGCAATGCCGACGGTCCGGCGAGCGTCGTGAAGAGCGTCGACGGCGGCGTGTCGTGGTCGCAGATCGGACCCGCGGCGCGGACGCCGGCGTTCACCTCCGCCATCGCGGATGCGAACGTCCTGCAGGTCGTGATCGACCCGACCGACTCGGCGAAGATCTACCTGGCCACGACCAGTGGCATCTTCCGCAGCAGTGATGCGGGGACCACCTGGACATGGAGCGCCGCGCAGAACGCGCCCTTCGTCAACTGGATCGCCGTCGATCCCCTGGCGCCGTCGGTGCTCTACATGGGCACGCAAGGCGACGGCTTCCAGAAGAGCGCCGACGGCGGAGCGACGTGGGCCGTGATGAACAGCGGACTGCCGATTCCCTTCATCATGTCGGTGGCACCCGACCCGCAGCACGAGGGAACGGTCTACGCGAGCCTCGCGTTTCACGGCGTGTTCAAGAGTCTCGACGGCGCCGCCTCCTGGACGGCCATCAACAACGGCTTTCCAAACCCGTCGAGCATCGGCTTCAGCAACGTGATCATCGATCCGACGAACTCCGACATCCTCTACGTCGAGGCGCTGGGGGTGTACCGGAGCGCCGATGCGGGCGCCTCATGGACCTTGGTCGGGCCGAGCGGCGGCGGCAGCCCGCTCGCGATCGATCCGCTCCACCCGGCTACCCTCTTCGCTGCCGACCAGATGACCGTGGACAAGTCCACTGATTCGGGCGCCACCTGGAACTCGGTCAGCTCCGCGGGCCTGAGCAACTACGTGCAAGGGTTCGCCGTCGATCCGACCACGGGCGCAACGGCCTACGCCGCGGCGGTAGACGGCATCTTCCGGAGCACGACCAGCATTACCATCTGCACCTCGGCCGCCGACTGCGATGACGGCAACCTGTGCACCACCGACAGCTGCGACCCGGGCGGTGCGGGCGCCGATCCCGGCACGGGATGTCGCAACGCGCCGATCGAGTGCGACACGCAGTGCCATGCGAGCCCTGGCTTTTGCGATGGCGGCACCGGCGCCTGTGTCTACTCGTCGCCGGCATTCCCCGACGGCACGGCGTGCGACGACGGCAACCTCTGCACGTTCGATCGCTGTCTCGGCGGTGTCTGCGCCGGCAATCCCGTCCCGGAGCCCACCTGTATGTCTGCCGGCTCGACCCGGCTCCTCATGCGGCAAGGCGCTGACCCCGCCCATCGCAGGCTCGTCTGGCGGTGGAACCACGGCAGCACCGTGGAAAACGACTTCGGCAATCCGCTCACCGTGAGCCGCTACACGCTCTGCGTCTACGATCGATCAGGGCCCGGCGGCGATCCCGTCCTACTGCTGGCCGCGAGCCCGCCGGTTGGCGCGCTGAGCTGCGGCGGCTCGCCATGCTGGCGCTTCACCAACGGCGGGTTCACCTACAAGGACCGATCGGCGGCGAGCGACGGGCTCACGGACGTCAAGCTGCACGATGGTGACGGGCGCGCAAAGATCTTCTTGAAGGGGCGCGGCGCCGCGCTCGAGCTTCCTGCCACGCCGGTGGTCCCGCGGCTCACCGTCCAGCTGCGGCGCGCCGATGGTACCACCCGGCGTTGCTGGGGAGCCGACTACGAGGACGGCTTCGACATCCAGCAGAACGATGCGGAGAGCTTCAAGGGCAAGACGCATTGAGACGGAGGCGCCACTCCGCCGCGTGGGGCACCGCGCAGCGGGGGGCAGTTGAACGACGTCCGCGCTTGCAGCAGAGTGACGGTTTGGGCGATACCCCGGGCCGCCGAGCTCATTCGCCGAAGGAGATCCCATGCGTGAAGCCGTGATCGTCGATGCCGTTCGCACCCCGCTGGGCCGAGGGAAGCAGACCGGTGCGCTCTACCCCGTGCACCCCGTCGATCTCGCCGCGCATACCTTGCGCGCGCTCGTGAAACGCGTCGGCATCGATCCCGCCGAGATCGAGGACGTCATCATGGGGTGCGTGAGCCAGGTCGGCGAGCAGGGCCTGAACGTCGGCCGCAACGCCGCCCTCGCCGCCGGCTTCCCGGACAGCGTGTGCGGCACGACCGTCGACCGGCAGTGCGGCTCCAGCCAGCAGTCGCTGCACTTCGCGGCGCAGGGCGTGATCGCAGGCGCCTACGATTGCGTGGTCGCCGCCGGCGTCGAGTCGATGAGCCGGGTGCCGATGGGCACGAGCGTCGCCGCGGGCGGCCAGCCCTTCGGGCCGACGATGATCCAGCGCTACGTCGACGAGAACCTGTACGGCGCGGGCGGCCTCGTCCAGCAGGGCCTGTCGGCCGAGATCATCGCCGACAAGTGGAAGCTCTCGCGCGAGGAGCTCGACGCCTACTCGGTCGAGTCGCACCGCAAGGCGGCGGCCGCCGCGCGCAACGGCTGGTTCGCCAACGAGATCGTCCCGGTCGACGTGCGGCGTCCCGACGGCTCGCGTGACGTCATCGCCAGCGACGAAGGCGTCCGGCCGGACAGCTCGATCGACAAGCTGGGGGCGCTGAAGCCCGCCTTCAAGCCGGACGGGGTGATCACCGCGGGCAACTCGAGCCAGATCACCGACGGCGCGGCTGCCGTACTGGTGATGGAGAAGGAGCGCGCCAAGGCGCTCGGCTTCCGGCCCCGCGCCCGCTTCCACACCTTCGCGCTCGGCGGCGTCGACCCGGTGATCATGCTGACCGGCCCGATTCCCGCCACCCGCAACGTCCTCGAGCGCGCCGACATGACGCTCAAGGACATCGACGTCGTCGAGATCAACGAGGCCTTCGCGCCGGTCATCCTGGCCTGGGAGCGCGAGTGCAAGGCCGATCTCCGCAAGACCAACCTGAACGGCGGCGCGATCGCGCTCGGGCATCCGCTCGGCTGCAGCGGCGCACGCCTCATGACCACGCTCCTCAACATCCTCGAGCGCACTGGCGGCCGCTTCGGCTTGCAGGCGATGTGCGAGGGCGGGGGCATGGCCAACGCCACCATCATCGAGCGTCTCGACTGAATCGCGCGCCGACGCGCGCACGCGAAGGAGATCCCCATGAAGGAATGCCTCAATTTCTACATCGACGGCCGCTGGGTTCCGCCCACGACGCCCAAGACGCTCGACGTCATCGACCCCTCCACGGAGGAAGCGATCGGCCGCATCAGCCTCGGCAGCGCCGCCGACGTCGACAAGGGGTCGCCGCCGCGCGCCGCGCCTTCGAGACCTACGGTCGCACGACACGTGAGGAGCGCATCGCGCTGCTCGAGCGCATCATGGGCGCCTACCAGGCGCGGCTCGACGATCTCGCGGAGACGATCTCCGCCGAGATGGGCGCGCCGATGTGGCTCGCGAAGGCGGCGCAGGCGCCGTCCGGCCTGGCGCATCTGGCGCAGGCCCTCGAGGTGCTCCGCACCTACACGTTCGTCGAGAACAAGGGCACGACGCGCATCCTGCGCGAGCCGGTCGGCGTCTGCGGCTTCATCACGCCGTGGAACTGGCCGGTGAACCAGATCATGTGCAAGGTCGCGCCCGCGCTCGCCGCCGGCTGCACGATGGTGCTGAAGCCGAGCGAGATCGCGCCGCTCTCCGGCATCCTGGTCGCCGAGATCCTCGATGCGGCCGGCGTGCCGCCCGGCGTCTTCAATCTCGTGAACGGCGACGGGCCGACCGTCGGCACCGCGATCTCCTCGCATCCGGGAATCGACATGGTCTCGTTCACCGGCTCCACACGCGCCGGCGTCCAGGTCGCGAAGACGGCCGCCGACACCGTGAAGCGCGTCGCGCAGGAGCTCGGCGGCAAGTCGGCCAACATCATCCTCGACGACGCCGACCTGCAGCGCGCCGTCCAGGGCGGCGTGCGCACCTGCTTCACCAACAGCGGCCAGTCGTGCAACGCGCCGACGCGCATGCTGGTGCCGCGCACCCGGCACGCCGAGGCCGTCGCGATCGCCAAGGCCGCGGCCGAAGGCGTGCGGGTCGGTAGCCCGAAGACCGACGGTACGACGATCGGCCCGGTCGTCAGCAAGATGCAGTTCGACAAGATCCAGGGATTGATCGAACGCGGTGTGCAGGAAGGCGCCGAGCTCGTCACCGGCGGCCCCGGCCGCCCCGAGGGCCTGAGCAAGGGCTACTACGTCCGGCCCACCGTCTTCGCCAACGTGCGGAACGACATGACGATCGCGCGCGAGGAGGTCTTCGGCCCGGTGCTGGCGATCCTCCCCTACGATGACGAGGAAGACGCGATCCGCATCGCCAACGACACGCCGTACGGCCTCTCGGGCTACGTCGCATCGGGCAACCCCGAGCGCGCGCTGCGCGTCGGCGCCCGCCTGCGCACGGGGAACGTCCACCTGAACGGCGCCGGGCCGGATTTCGCCGCGCCCTTCGGCGGCTACAAGCAATCGGGCAACGGCCGCGAGTGGGGTGAGTACGGGTTCGAGGAGTTCCTCGAGGTGAAGGCCGTCATGGGCGTCGCCGGGTGACGGCGGAGCCCGTCACCACGGCTGACTATCGCGAGATCGCTTCCCCCAAGACCTACGCGAACCCGGCGCGTCTCGACGCCATCTTCACGGCGATGCGACGCGACGCGCCGCTCGCCTGGATCGAGGCGGAGGGCTACCCACCGTTCCGCGCGGTGACGAAGCACGCCGACGTCATCGAGATCGAGCGCCAGCACCACCGCTACATCAACGAGCCGCGCGCCGTCCTCCAGACGCACGTCGCCGAGGATCGCGCCCGCCAGCTCACCGGCGGCAGCGCGAATCCGGTGCGCTCGCTCGTGCAGATGGACGACCCGGACCACCGGGTCTACCGTGCCTTCACCCAGTCGCGCTTCCTCAAGTCCAGCCTGCGCGCGCTCGAGCCGGAGCTCAAGCGTCTCGCGGTCGAGTTCGTCGACCGCCTGGCCGAGCATCGCGACGCCTGCGACTTCGTCCGCGACGTCGCCGCCTGGTATCCGCTGCGGGTCATCATGAGCCTCCTCGGCGTCCCGCGCACCGACGAGCCCCTCATGCTGAAGCTGACGCAGGAGCTCTTCGGTCCCGAGGACCCGGACATGCGACGCCAGGGCGAGAACATCGACCTGATGCAAGCGCTGTTCGACTTCCAGAACTACTTCAACGCGCTCACGGAGGACCGTCGCCGGACCCCGCGCGACGACCTCGCGACGGTGATCGCCAACGCGGAAATCGGCGGGCAGCCGATCCCCGAATTCGAGCGCAACTCGTACTACGTCATCGTCGCGACGGCCGGCCACGACACCACCAGCTCGTCGATCGCGGGCGGCCTCCTCGCGCTGCTGCAGCAGCCGGAGGAGATGGCGCGGCTGCGCGCCGACCCCGGCCTCCTCGGCAAGGCCGCCGACGAGATGATCCGCTGGACGACGCCGGTGAAGCACTTCCTGCGCACCGCGACCGAGGACGACGTGATCCGCGGCCAGACGATCCGCGCTGGCGAGTGCCTGATGCTGTGCTACGCGTCGGCCAACCGCGACGAGGAGGTCTTCGCCGACCCGTTCCGCTTCCGCGTCGACCGCGATCCCAACCCGCACCTCGCGTTCGGCTTCGGCGCACACCTCTGCCTCGGCAAGGTGCTCGCGAAGATGGAGATCGAGACGCTCTTCACCGAGCTGCTGTCGCGGGTCGACGCGATCGCGCTCGACGGCATACCGGCCCTCGTCAGCTCGAGCTTCGTGAGCGGCTTGAAGACCCTGCCGATCCGCTACCGCATGCGCTGAGCGCGGCGCCGTCCAGGCCCGGTCCGCATTGGCGGGCCTTTATCTCCCGGGTCGCGGCTGCCACAGTACGGGCCCATGCGTCTTCGCTCCCGCGCCCTCCTCCTATGCGCGCTCGCCGCATGGCTGCCGGCCGGCCGGGCGGCGGCGTTCGGCCTCGACGACGTCACCGCCAAGGCCCGCCAGCTCGCCCAGCAGGAGTTCCACGATACCAAGGACACGGTGCCGGACTGGCTCCTCCAGATCTCCTATGACCAGTGGCGCGACATCCGCTTCCGCCCGGAGAAGGCGCTCTGGGCGGACACCGGCTCGCCGTTCCGCATCCAGTTCTTCCATCCGGGCCTCTTCTACGACCGCTCGGTCACGATGAACGTCGTCGATCGGCAGGGCCCGCATCCGTTCCCATACTCGTCGGCCCTTTTCGACTACGGCAAGAACACGTTCGCGAGCCGCATCCCGCCCGACCTCGGCTACGCCGGGTTCCGCGTCCACTATCCGCTGAAGGTGGCGAACCGGCTCGACGAGCTGATCGTCTTCCTCGGCGCCAGCTACTTCCGCGCCGTCGGGCGGGACGAGGGCTTCGGCCTGTCGGCCCGCGCGCTCGCGATCGACACCGGCCTGCCGTCGGCGGAGGAGTTCCCCTTCTTCCGCGAGTGGTGGCTGGTGACGCCGGCCGCGGGGGCCAAGCAGCTCGAGCTGTACGCGCTGCTCGACAGCCCGAGCGTAACGGGCGCGTATCACTTCGTCGTGACGCCCGGCGTGAAGACGACGGTCGCGGTCGACAGCACGATCTTCCTCCGGAAACCGGTGCAGCGCCTCGGCATCGCGCCGCTCACCAGCATGTTCTTCTTCGGTGAGAACACCGTGGAGCGTCCGGTCGACTTCCGGCCCGAGGTCCACGACTCCGACGGGCTGCTGCTCCACCTCGCGAGCGGCGAGTGGCTCTGGCGGCCGCTCGAGGACCCGAAGGCGGTGCAGGTGAACAGCTTCCAGGCGACGAACCCGCGGGGCTTCGGGCTCATGCAGCGCGACCGCGACTTCGTCCACTACGAGGACCTCGAAACCCGCCCCGAGGTGCGCCCGAGCGCGTGGATCACCCCGCGCGGCGACTGGGGCGAGGGCGCCGTCCAGCTCGTCGAGATCCCCACCAACTCCGAGCTGAACGACAACATCGTGGGATTCTGGACGCCACGCGAGCAACCCAAGCCGGGCGAGCCGCTCTCCTTCTCGTACGTGCTCTCGTGGTACGGCGACGATCCCAGGATCCCGCCTGCCGGCAAGGTCGTCGCGACCCGCCACGACTACGGCAAGGTGCCGAACGCGCACCGCTTCGTCCTCGATTTCGCGGGCGGCAAGCTGGCGAGCATTCCCGCGAACGAAGTGCTACGCGGGGTAGTGACGATCCTCAACGGCGAGGAGGTGGCGACGATCCTCGATCAGCACGTCGTCAAGAACGAGGTCACGGGCGGCTGGCGCCTGAGCTGCCAGATCCAGCCGCAGACGCGCGACACGCTCGAGCTGCGCGCCTTCCTCGAGAAGGGCGGCGAGGCCCTCACCGAGACGTGGTCGTACGCGGTCGTGCAATGAGGCGCCCGGGAGCATGAGCGAGCCGATCCGACAGGCGACGGACCTGCGGGCGCGCGAGCGGACGGAGCCCCCGCCCGCGCCGGAGGGCCGCATCGCGATCACGCCCGAGCGCCTGATCCAGCGCTGGGACGAGGCGTACGCGCATGCGCTCGCCTATCTCGCGGCGCTCGGCCTCTCGCCGGACGAGTGCGATCGCATCGCTCGCGAGGCCCTGGCGCGTGCCGCGACTGCCGACGGCGACGCCATGGCCGACACACTCGCGTACACCCGTGCGCTCGTGATGGAGGCGCATCCGCGGACGGCGCATCCGTGGGACCCGACGCTCGAGCCGTTCACGGCCTGGCGTCTCGACGCGGCGCTCGGAGCCGGCGGTGCGACCGGGCCCGCCGCCGCACCTGCCCGCTCGCCGGGCACCGGCGCGGAGCCGCTCCGCGCCGAGAGCTGCGCGCCGCGCTTCCGCTCGGCGCCGCCGCTCCACCGCGGCCGCATGGTGCCCGATCCGATCGAGCGGCGCATCCTCCGCCGCCTCTGGCTGCGCCTGCGCGGCAAGCGCCCCGACGGCCCAGGCACGACCGGCCACGCCGAGCTACGCCGCCGGCGCCGCGCGCTCTCCTGGACCCGCGTCGCCGCGCGCCGGCGCGCGCTCCTCGGCTTCCTCGTCTTCCTGCCGAGCATCGTCGCGAGCGGCTTCATGGTGAACGTGCTGCCGCGCCAGGGCGGCACATGGCTCGAGGTCGCGATCGTCGTCTTCTTCGGCGCGCTCTTCAGCTGGATCTCGATCGGCTTCTGGACGGCGCTCTTCGGGTTCGTGACCCTCATGCGCGGGCGCGAGCGCTTCGCGATCACCAACCTTCCCGCGGACGGCCTGCCGCCGATCGACGCCGCGACGCGCACCGCGATCGTCATGCCGATCTGCGCCGAGCCGGTCGACCGCGTCTTCGCCGGCCTGCGGGCGATCCACGCGTCGCTCGCGCGGATCGATGCGCTTCGCCACTTCCATTTCTTCGTGCTGAGCGACACGGCCGACATCGACCACGCGGTACGCGAGGAGGCGGCGTGGCTCGCGTGGTGCCGCGAGGTCGGCGGCTTCGATCACATCTTCTACCGCCGGCGCCGCGTGCGCCTGCGGCGCAAGAGCGGCAACGTCGCCGACTTCTGCCGCCGCTGGGGCCGCGACTACCGCTACATGATCATGCTGGACGCCGACAGCGTCATGACGGGCGACACCCTGGTGCGGCTCGTGCAGCTCATGGAGCATCGGCCCGACGCCGGCATGATCCAGACGGCGCCGGCGGCAGTGAGCCGCCGCTCGCTCTTCGCGCGCGTGCAGCAGTTCGGCAGCCGGGTCTACGGACCGATGTTCGCCGCCGGCCTGCACTTCTGGCAGCTCGGCGACGGCCAGTACTGGGGCCACAACGCGATCATCCGGGTCGCGCCGTTCATGGCCCATTGCGCGCTGCCCCGGCTGCCGGGCAAGCCGCCGCTCGGCGGCGAGATCCTGAGCCACGACTTCGTCGAGGCGGCGCTCATGGGCCGCGCCGGCTGGACGCTGTGGCTCGCCTACGACCTGAGCGGCAGCTACGAGGAGGTGCCGTCGACCCTGCTCGAGGAGATGAAGCGCGATCGCCGCTGGTGCCAGGGCAATCTCCAGCATCTCCGGCTGCTCTTCACCGAGGGACTCTTCGGCGCCCACCGCGCGCTCTTTCTGAACGGCGTGCTGTCGTACGTCTCGGCGCTCCTCTGGTTCATGTTCCTCACGCTCAGCACGAGCCAGGCGATCATCGACGTACTGCGCGAGCCGAACTACTTCCCGTCGGGCCCGAGCCTCTTTCCGGCGTGGCCGATCTGGCGGCCGAACTGGGCGCGCGCGCTCCTCGCGGTCACCGGCATCATCCTCTTCCTGCCGAAGTTCCTGAGCGTCGCGCTGATCGTCTTCAAGCGCCGCGAGGCGAAGAAGTACGGGGGACTCGGACGCCTGTCGCTCAGCGTGCTGCTCGAGATCCTCGTCTCGAGCCTGCTCGCGCCGATCCGCATGGTCTTCCACAGCCGTTTCGTGCTGACCAACCTGCTGGGCCGCACGGTGACGTGGTCGTCGCAAGGCCGTGACGACACCGAGACGAGCTGGGCCGAGGCGATCCGGCATCATGGGGTCGACACGGTCGTCGCCTGCGTCTGGGGCGGTTGCCTCTTCTGGCTGAACCCGAACTACTTCTGGTGGGTCATGCCGATCATCGGCGCGCTCATCCTGTCGATCCCCCTCTCGGTCTTCGCGAGCCGGGTGCCGCTCGGCGACCGCGCCCGCACCCGCGGGCTCTTCCTCATTCCGGAGGAGATCGATCCGCCGCGCGAGCTGCGCGACGTCGAGGAGCTGGCCGACCGGCCGGCGCCGCGCGCGGGATTCGTATGGGCCGCCGTCGATCCGGCCCTGCAGGCGCTGCATCGGGCGCTGCTCGGCGCGCCGCGGAGGGTACGTGCCGCCATTCGCGCCCGCCGCGAGGCGCTCATCGCCCGCGCCGTCGCCGACGGTCCCGACGGGCTCGCCCCGTCGGAGCGCGCCGCCCTGCTGCGCGACCCGGCGACCGCGGACGCATTGCATGACCGCGTGTGGGCCGAGGGCGGCGAGGCCTGGCGCCGCTGAGCCACGTCGCATGCGGGGTGACAGGCGCCCCGAGATCCCCTGATGCAGAAGACCCCGCACGACGCTATTCTTCCCAGACCGGAACGGAGCCGAGCCTGAGCGCACACGCGAGGCCGGACCGCGCCGCCGGTGACGCCCAGCCCCCCATGCACCGTCATCTGCAGCGGGTCACGGTCGACTTCGAGTACCCCGTCTTCTTCACGCGCGACGCGTTCGCGCCGGCGAACGGCTGCCTCCGCGAGGCGGTGAGCGCCCGCGAGCCGCAGCGCCGCCACCGCCTCTTCGCGGTCGTCGACCGCAACGTCGCCGCGGCGTCGCCGTGGCTGCTGGAGGCGATCGCCGCCTACGCCGAACAGCACCGCGACGCGATCGAGCTCGTCGCCGACCCGCTGCTGCTCGACGGCGGCGAGGCGGCGAAGAACGACACGGCGGTCGCCGCCCGCCTGCACACACGCTGGAACGAGCTGGGCATGGATCGTCAGGCGGTGATCGCGATCGTCGGCGGCGGCGCGCTCCTCGACCTCGCCGGTTACGCGGCGGCCGTCCTGCACCGCGGCCTGCGCGTGCTGCGCGTGCCGACGAGCGTGCTGGCGCAGGCCGACTCCGGCGTCGGCGTGAAGTGCGGCGTCAACCTGTTCGGCAAGAAGAACTTTCTCGGCGTGTTCGCGCCGCCCTTCGCCGTAGTGAACGATGGCCGCTTCCTCGAGACGCTGGCAGCCCGCGACGTCGTCGCGGGCATGGCCGAGGCCGTGAAGGTGGCGCTCATCCGCGACGCCGCGTTCTTCCGCTGGCTCGAGTCGTCGGCCGACGCCCTCGCGCGCGGCGACCGCGAGTCGCTCGAGACCTTGATCCGGCGCTGCGCCGAGCTGCACCTGCGCCACATCGCGACCTCGGGCGATCCGTTCGAGCTCGGCAGCGCCCGCCCGCTCGATTTCGGCCACTGGGCGGCGCACAAGCTCGAGTCGATGACGCGCCACCGCCTGCGCCACGGCGAGGCCGTCGCGATCGGCCTCGCGATGGACGCGACCTACGCGGAGCTCGCGGGTGTGTGTGACACCGCGACGGGTGCGGCCGTCCGCACGCTCCTCGCCCGCCTCGGGCTGCCGCTCTGGGACGAGGCGCTCGACACCGTGAGCGGCCGCCGTCGGGTGGTGCTCGACGGCCTCGCGGAGTTCCGCGAGCACCTCGGCGGCGAGCTCACGATCACCTTGCTGCGCGCGGTCGGCGAGGGCGTCGAGGTGCACCGGATGGACGACGCGCTGATCGACGCCGCGATCGGGCGGCTCCGCCCGGACGCGCGATGAGACTCGCCGCGCCCGGCGCCCCGCACCTCACCTATTGCACCAACATCCACGCCGGCGAGACCTGGCCGGAGGTGCGGCGGAACGTCGCGACGCACGTGCGCGCGGTGAAGGCGCGGGTCGCGCCGGACCGGCCGTTCGGCGTCGGGCTGCGGCTCTCCGGCGCGGCCGCGACGGCGCTCGCAGCGCCGGACGAGCTGGCGGCCTTTCGCACCTACCTCGCGGAAAGCGGGCTGTACGTCTTCACCATCAACGGCTTCCCCTACGGCCGCTTCCACGGAACGCCGGTGAAAGAGGACGTCTACCGGCCCGACTGGCTCGAGGACGAACGGCTCGCCTATACCGACGGCCTCGCGCGCATCCTCGCAGCGCTCGTGCCAGGCGGCTGCGAGGGCAGCATCTCGACCGTCCCGGGCGCCTTCAAGGCGCGGCTCGGCGGCGCCGGCGACGCCGACGCGATCGCCGCGCGCATCGCGGCGCACGTCGCCACCCTGCACGACCTGCACGAGCGCCAGGGCGTCGCCATCGCCCTCGCGCTCGAGCCGGAGCCGTGCTGCCAGCTCGAAACGATCGCCGAGACGGTCGCGTTCTTCGAGGATCATCTGTTCCGCCGCCAGGTACCGGGGCTCGGTCCGTCCGCGAGCGCGGCCGCGCTTCGCCGCCACGTCGGCGTCTGCCTCGACGCCTGCCACATGGCGGTCGAGTACGAGGACCCGGCCGCCGCGCTCGCCGCCCTCGGGTCGCGCGGCATCCGCGTCGTGAAGATCCAGGTGAGCGCCGGGCTCGCCGCGTCGGTCGGCTCCGCCGTCGACCGCGACGCCCTGCGCGCCTTCGCCGAGGACGTCTACCTGCACCAGGTCGTCGAGCGTTCGGCGGGAGGCTTGCTCCGCTGGACCGACCTGCCGGCCGCGCTCGCCGAGGCGGAGCGCCGCCCGGACGCGACCCGGGAATGGCGCATCCACTTCCACGTGCCGCTCTTCCGCGAGGCGCTTGGCCGCTTCCGCTCGACGCAGGGTTACGTGCGCGAGCTCCTGGCGCTGGTCCGCCGCGACGCGCCGACCGCGCACCTCGAGGTCGAGACCTACACCTGGGACGTGCTGCCCGAGGAGTTCCGCACGGAGCCGATCGCCGACGCGGTTGCGCGCGAGCTCACCTGGGTCGTCGACCAGATGACCGCGCCGTGAGCCGGCGGCGCCTCTATCTCCAGCTCGGCCGGGTGTCGAACCTGCCGACGGTCTGGACGAACGTCGCCGCCGGCATCGTCCTGGCGGGCGCCCGTCCGGGTGCGCTCGTCTACGCGTACACGGCAGCGGCGCTCTCCTGCTTCTACGTCGGGGGCATGTTCCTGAACGACGCCTTCGACCGTGCGATCGACGCGCGCGAGCGCCCCGAGCGGCCGATCCCGAGCGGCGCCGTCAGCGCCGCGGAGGTGTTCACGGTCGGCTTCGGGCTTCTCGCGGCGGGGATGCTACTGATCGCCGCGCGTGCGCCCGGCGCGGCGGCGGTCGTCGCGGCCCTCGCCCTCGCCGGCATGATCGTGCTGTACGACCTGTGGCACAAGCAGAATCCGCTCAGCCCGATCCTCATGGGCGCGTGCCGCTGGCTCGTCTACGCGACTGCCGCGCTGGCGGTCGCGGGCTCCCTCGCGGTGCCGGTCGTCGCCGGCGCGACGATCCTCTTCGCCTATCTGATCGGCCTCACCTATGCCGCCAAGCAGGAGCAGCTGGCGCGGGTCGAGAGCCTGTGGCCGCTCGCGTTCCTCGCCGCGCCGCTTCTCCTCGGCTGGCGCGCCCTCGACCGCGGCATCGTCGCGGCGGCCGTATGGGTGCTGCTCCTCGCCGCCGTCCTCGCCGCGGTCAGGCTGCTGCGGGGGACCGCGCCGGACCGCTTCCCGCGCGCGGTCGCCGGCATGATCGCCGGCATCGCCCTCGTGGACGCGCTGGCGATCGCCAACGCAGGCGCCGCAACGACGGCCGCCGCCTGCGCGCTCGGCTGGCCCGCGACGCTCGCGCTGCAGCGCTGGGTCCGCGGCACGTGATGTCGCGGGACGCGTTACGCGGCTGGAACTCGGTCCACCTCGCACGCTAGAAATGAGGCGTGCGGCAATGGCGCATCTGATCCCACGAAACTTCCAGGACCCCGTCGGCCTGGTCTCCAGGCTGATCCGGTCCCGCGACCCCGCCGCGCTCTTCGCCATCCTGTCGACGGGCCTCGCCGCGCTCGCCGCCCCCCTGGACGGCGTGCTCGCGCGTTCCGAGCGCAAGCTCTACGCGCAGGCGACGTCGCCGCACCTGCCGATCGTCATCGTCACCGGCGCGCCGCGCAGCGGCACGACCGTCGTCTCGCAGGTGCTGCGCTCGCAACTCCCGGTCGGCTACTTCAACAACCTGACCGCCGTCTTCCCGCGGGCACCGATCGTCGCCAACCGCGTGTTCGCGTCGGTGCTGCGCCCGCGCCCGCCCGCGTTCCACAGCTTCTACGGCCGCACCCGGGGATTCGCCGACCAGAATGACGGCCTGTACCTGTGGGATCGCTGGCTCGGCGAGGACCGCTACACGCCGCCCGCCGCCCTCGACCCGCACACCGCCGAGGAGATGCGGCGGTTCTTCGCGGCGTACGAGACGGCGCTCGGCAAGCCGCTCCTCACCAAGAACAACGCGATCGCGACGGTCGCGTCGACGATCGCGGGGGCGCTGCCGACCGCGCATTTCGTCTACATCCGCCGCGAGCCCGCGTACGCGGCGCAGTCGATCCTGCACGCGCGTGAGGTCATCCAGGGCTCGCGCCAGGGACCGTACGGCGTCCCCGACCCGCGGCACCGCGTCGTCGGCCAGGACGCGGCGAGCCCGATCGAGGCGGTGTGCGCGCAGCTCGTCTATCACGAGCGCCGCATGCGCGAGCAGCAGCGCGAGCTCGGGCCGTCGCGCTTCCGCGTCGTCGAGTACGAGGACTTCTGCCACGCGCCCGAGGCGCTGATCGGCGCCGTCGGCCGCGAGGTGTTCGGGGTCGAGGTCGACGAGTCCGCCGTCCGCGGCGCGCTCCCGCCCTTCCACTCGACAAACCGCGTCACCATCTCTGCCGCCGACTTCGACGAGATCCAACGCACGCTGGCCCGGCTCGGCGCATAGGCATTCCCGCGCGCCCACCGGGCAGTCCGGCTGGCCTCTCGCGTCGCAGCGCGGCCTAACGCGTTTCCGCGCCGGCGCCGAACGCGAGAGCGCCGGTCAAGACGAGGGCGCAGAGGAGCGCGCCGCCGTTCGCGTTGGTCGCGGCGAGCCACGACCAACCGGTCAGATGCCAGCGGTCGACGAACGCGTACGAGGCGGCGTAGTTCACGAACGGTACCAGCAGCAGCGCGCACAGCATCCAGGGTGTGGCGGCACCGAGCAGCGGCAGGCGGGGCGACCAGCGGCCGGTCGCGAGCGCCGTCGCCGGAAGGATCACGAGGATCGCGTCGTACGACTGGTGATGCACGGCAAGCAGCACGGTCAGGCAGGCGATCGTGATCGCCGTGAAGCGGCTCGCGCGATCCTCGCCGGCGCACAGGACCGCGCCGACGCCGAAGCCCAGGATCAGCAGCGTGACCGCGAGCTCGACACCGCCGAGCGCCGCTCCCGGCGTGCGGCCGAGCAGGCGCGCGACGAACGCGCCCGCGTCGAGCGCCAGCACGCTCGCGCCCGAGTAGGTCTCCCCGGTGTTCCTGGTCGTATAGTTCTCGACCACGGAGCCGAGCAACGGTCCGACCCCGCCTTCCGCCCGCAGCAGCACGAGCAGCACCGGAAGCGAGACGATCGCGCCCAGCAGGATGCCGCGCAGCGCCGCGTTCCGCCAATCGCGCCGCGCGAGGAGCAGGATGGTGAGCGGCGCACCGAACGTCGGCTTCACCCAGGCGAGCGCCGCCCCGAGCGCGCCGACGACCGGCCGATCCTCGGCGAACGCCAGGACCAGATACGCCCCGAGCGTGACGTATGCGGTGCACTCGCCGGTGTAGACGTTGGTGTAGCCCGGCCGGCACACGAGGATGAACGCCCCGAGACCGAGCACCGCCGCCGCGTCGTGGCGCGCACCGCACACGCGCAGGCTGAGGTACGCGAGCAGCACCATGCAGAGCACGTTCAGGAGGTAGTGCACCGTGCCGGCGGCGAGCACCGACCCCATCCCGAACGGCAGGTGCACCAACAGGGTGAGCGGCGTGTACAGCGGAAACTTGGAGCCAACCGGGTAGCGCGCGCGGTACGTCGACGGACGATACGGGTTGACGCCGTCGAGGAGCGCGCGCGCCGGGTAATGCACGGCGTCGCGGAAGTCGCGGAGACCATAGCGCTCGAGCTCCGGCTGCCCCGGAACGATCGCGTTTCGGTAGGTGCGCAGCGACACCGCACCGAAGGCGATCGCGAACACGATGAGCGCGAGCAGGAGCGCCGTCCGGCGGCTGCCTGCCGCGGCGGCGTGATCGTCGCGCACGGCCGCGCTCACCCGGCCACGTCGGCGACGAGCGGGCGGGCGACGCCGCGCCGGCTGACGGCGAGCATCGTGACCGCCACGAACGCAACGAGCAGCGCCGCACCGTTCACCGAGCCGATGACGGCGCGTGCCGTGCCTTGCACGCCGAGCGCGTCGACGACCGTGTCCGTCGCCACGTAGTTGAGGGCGGGAACCGACATGGCGACGAATGCCACCAGCCGCGTCACCGGGGCGTCCCCGAGCCGGCCGCTCGCGAGCGCGAGCATCGGCAGCGTCAGCAGGAGCCCGTCGTACGACTGGTGGTACATGCAGGCGAGGATCGTGACGCAGGCAACGCAGGCGGACCGCAGCCGCGCGTCGGCGTCGCCCGCGCAGCTGATCCGCCACACGGCGGCCGTGCCGGTGGCGAGGAGCGCCAGCGTCGCCAGGCTCTCGGCGGCCGGGCCGACCGTGCCACCGAGCAGGCGGCCGACGAGCGCGACGGCATCGACGCGGATGATGCTCGACGCCGCGTTGGCCGACGGATCCTGCATGAGGCGCGCGTAGCTGTCGCGGATGGACTCGACGAGGGGCGCGAGGCCTCCCGCCGCCGGCGCGAGCACCGCGACCATGACGGCGCCCGCCACGGCAGCGAGCGTGAGCCCCCAGACGAGCGCGGCGCGGTCGCCGCGCACTAATAGCACCGCGCAGAGCGGGATGCCGAACGTCGGCTTGGCGCACGCGATCGCGAGCGCGACCCCGGCGAGCGCCGGACGGCGCTCGGCGAAGAGCAAGGCGCAATACGTCGCGGCGACCAGATACGCCGAGGACTGCCCGATGTAGAGCGTCATGTGCGCCGGCCGGCTGAGCAGGATCACCGCGCCGAGACCGAACACGCCGGCCGCCGCGACCGGCAATCCGCAGGCGTCGAGCGCGAGGTACGCGAGCGCGAGCATCAGCGTCAGGTTCATCGCGAAGTGCGTCCACTCGGCGAGCGGGAACGGCAGGAGCGCGAACGGCACGTGCAGCATCAGCATCGTCGGCGCGTACGGCGCGAGCGGCCGCGCCACCGGATAGGCGCTGCGGAAGACGGCCGGGTCGTAGGGATTCCGCCCGTCGAGCACGGCGACGGCGGGGTAGTAGAGCACGTCGCGGAAGTCGTGCAGTCCGTAGCCCGGAAGCTCGGGGTGTCCGGGCACGTTCAGGTTCCGCGCGGTGCGCAGCGCGATCACGGCGCCGATCATTAGAAACAGCACGACCGGCACGAGAGGCCGCTGCCGCAGCCGGGACGGGCTCACGAGGCCGCGAGCCCGAGGTGGCGCAGGATCAGTCCCTTCACCTGCGTGGCGTGCACGGCGCCCTCGCCGGGCAGCAAGGTCGGCTCGCTCGAGAGCAGCACCGGGCCGGTCGTACGGGCGCCGTGCGATCCCCGTACCAGCGACGGATCGAGGCCGATCACGTCCATCAGCATGCGGAAGCCGAGCATCTTCTTCGCGAGGCGCCAGCCGACCTGCGCCGCGGGGAGGGTCAGCGTGGGATCGACGAAGAGCTCGGCCGGGTCGTAGCCGGGCTTGCGATGGATGTCGACGGTGCGCGCCCATTCGGGAGCGCGCGCGTCGTCGAGCCAGTAGTAGTAGGCGAACCAATGGTCGTCGGCGGCGAGCGCGACGAGCTCGCCGGAGCGCTCGTGATCGAGGCCGAGCGCGCGCTTGCCCTCGTCGTCGAGCACCTGCGCGACGCCGGGGAGCCGCGCGAGCAGCGCGCGCACCTCACCGATCCGCTCGCGCCGCTTCACGTAGACGTGCGCCACTTGATGATCTGCGACCGCGAACGCCTCCGACGCGCCCGCGTCGAGCTTCTCGAGCCCGAGCTCCTCGCGCACCCGCACCAGACCCGCCTCGCGCAGCGCGCGATTCACGTGGACGACGCCGCGCACCGGCCCGATCGCGTACTCCGACAGCACGACGACGCGTGCGCCGTCGGCGCGCACGTGCGCGATCAGCTCGCCGGCGACGTCGTCGATCGCGCGCAGGTCGGCCGCAATCGCGGGGTCGCCGGGGCCGAGGCGCTGCAGGTTGTAGTCGAGGTGTGGCAGGTAGACGAGCGTGAGCGTCGGCTTCCGCGTGTCGTAGACGTAGCGGGCGGCGTCGGCGATCCAGCGGCTCGAGCGGATGTCGGCGTTCGGGCCCCAGAAGTGGAAGAGCGGGAAGTCGCCGAGGCGCTGGCGCAGCTCACCGTGCAACTCGGACGGCTCGGTGTAGAAGTCGGGGAGCTTCAGTCCGTCGGCGAGGTAGATCGGCCGCGGTGTGACCGCGTGATCCACCGAGCTGTACATGTTGTACCACCAGAAGAGGTTGGCGCAGGTGAACGACGGATCCTGCCGGCGCGCCGCCTCCCACAGCTTCTCGCCGCCGACCAGGTGGTTCGACTGGCGCCACAGCCACACCTCGGCAAGATCGCGGAAGTACCAGCCGTTGGCGACGCAGCCGTGCTCGCGCGGCATGGTGCCGGTCAGGAAGCTCGCCTGCGCGGTGCAGGTCACCGCCGGCACGACCGTCTCGAGCGGACGCACCCCGCCCTCGCGCGCCAGCGCCGCGAGGTGCGGCGTGTGCTCGCCGAGCAGGGCGGCGTCGAGCCCGACCACGTTCACCACCACGGTCCGCTGCATGCTCACCGCGCGTGTCCGTCGCGCGACGCCGTCGTCACCGCCGCACCAGCGGCGTGCGGCCGGCGCGCAGCACCGAGTTCCCCTCGTAGAGCTCCCGCTGGTCGATCGCGGGCTCGGCCTCGAGCGCGGCCGCGTCGAGCCGGCCCGACTGCGCGAAGAACGCCAGCGGATTGCGCCAGACGACGGTCTCGATCGTCGCCTCGTCGATGCCGCGCTCGCGCATCAACGCGGCGGTCTTCGGCACCTTCAACGGATCGGAGATGCCCCAGTCGGCGGCGCTGTTGATGATGATGCGCTCGGCGCCGTAACGCTGCACGAGCGCCACCATGCGCTCCTCGTCCATCTTGGTGTCGGGATAGATCGAGTGCGCCGCCCAGCAGCCGGTCGCGAGGACGAGGGGCAGCGTCTCCTCGTTGTTGTGGTCGATCAGCACGCGCTCCTCGGGGAAGCCCGCCTCGCGTACCAGGGCGAGGCTGCGCTCGGTGCCGCGCTTCTTGTCGCGATGGGGCGTGTGCACCAGGACCGGCAGATCGTGGGCGCGCGCGAGCTCGAGCTGGCGCGCGAAGACGTGCTCCTCCTCTTGCGTCTGGTCGTCGAAGCCGACCTCGCCGACCGCCACCACGCTCTCCTTCTCGAGCCAACGCGGCAGGAGCGCGAGCACCCCCTCGACGAGCGAGGGGTCGTTGGCCTCCTTCGGGTTCAGCGCCAGGGTGCAGAAGTGGCGGATGCCGAACTGCGACGCCCGGAAGCGCTCCCAGCCGACGAGCGATGCGAAGCCGTCCTCGAAGGTGCCGACGTGGGTGCGCGGCTGGCCGATCCAGAACGCCGGCTCGACGACCGCGACGATGCCGGCGGCGGCCATCGCCTGGTAGTCGTCGGTCGTGCGCGACGTCATGTGGATGTGCGGGTCGATGAGCCTCACGCGCCCTCCCCCGCGAGCGCGGCCAGGTCCGCCGACACCGGACGGCCGGCGGCGCGGCGCTCGGCGGCGTAGTCGCGCGCCATGCGCCCCAGCTCGTCGCTCCGCCGGGCGTCGAGGCCGAGCACGCGCATGAGCGGCACGTCGAGGAAGAGCGCCTTCAGGATCATCTGATTGAAGTGTAGCGTGGAGAGGTGGCGCGCGGGAAATGGGTTTTCGCACGCCAGCGCCTCGAAGATCGGGCGCACATGGCTCCGGCACGCGTCGGCCGCGAGCGCGGTGAAGCGCTCGGGCGCGGGCAGGAGCGGCAGCGCGCGCAGCACGGCGCAGCGCTCGTCGCTGTCGCCGCCGCGATACGCGTCGGCGACGAGGCGCTCGCCGTCAAGTCGCGCCGCGGCCGCGACCAGCACCGCGATCCGCCAGAGCTCGTCGAGACGCGTCGCGATCGGCCAGTGCGCGCCGGCGCCTTGCAGGCGCCGCGTCTCGGACTCGTCGAGCGCGAGCGTGGCCTTGCCGACACGCCGCCCGGCGCCCGCCAGCGCCGCCAGGAGCGCGCCCGCGTCGGGGGCCGAGGCATCAGGCCGGTCGTCGCCGGGCAACGGCACCGCCGTCCGCGCCCGCAGCAGCCCCCGCAACACCTCCAGCATGACCACCTCCCCTGCCACGATCGTGCCGCCTATGCTATCGCCTGGCCATGCGTGACGTGCTCGCGGCCATCATGGGACGGTTCCCCGCGGATACCGGCACCATCCACCGGCGCGAGGGCGATCTGCTCCTCCTCGAGGCCGAGATCGGCCTGCCGCCGCCCGTCGTCGAGATCGTGCGCCGGGTCCCGGTCGGCAAAGGCATGGCGGGCCTCGCGGCCGAGCGCAACGAGCCCGTCTCGAGCTGCAACATCCAGGTCGACACCACCGGCGATGTCCGTCCGGGAGCGCGGCAGACGGGCGTGAACGGCGCGATCGTGGTGCCGATCCGCGACGCGGCCGGCGCCGTGCGGGGCACGCTCGGGATCGGCGTCCACCGCGCGTACGAGTACGACCCGGCCGAGGTCGCCCGCCTGCTCGAGGAAGCCGCCCGCATCAGCTTCTGAACCCCGCGTGCGACAGGTCGGCGCGCGGGCTAGAAGGCGGCCCACTACGAGCCGCGCGCCGCGCGCGCGAGAAGGAGCCAGGATGTCCCTCGTCGATCTGCGCCGCGACGGCGACGTGTTCGTGCTCACCATGCGGGCCGGGGAGAACCGCTTCAACCGCGACTCCGTCGACGCCCTGAACGCGGCGCTCGACACCGTCGAGGCGTCGAGCGGGCCCGCCGCCCTCGTCACGACCGGCGAGGACAAGTTCTACTCGAACGGCCTCGACCTGAACTGGATGATGGGCGACGGCGCGGCCGAGGCGAGCACGTTCGTCGGCGACGTGCAGCGCATGCTGGGCCGCTTCCTCGTCCTGCCCGTGCCGACGGTCGCTGCGATCAACGGCCACGCCTTCGCGGCGGGCGGCATGCTGGCGCTCGCCCACGACTTCCGCGTCATGCGGAGGGACCGCGGCTTCTTCTGCCTCCCCGAGGTCGACATCCGCGTGCCGCTCGCGCCCGGCATGACGGCGCTGATCGTGTGCCGGCTCTCGCCGACCGTGTTCCGCGACGCCATCCTCACCGGCGCGCGCGTCGGCGGCGGCGACGCGGTCACGCGCGGCATCGTCGACGAGGCGGTCGCCGCCGACGAGGTGCTGCCGGCCGCGATCGCGCGCGCCGCCGCGCTCGCGAGCAAGGACCGGCAGACCTACGGCGCCCTGAAGCGCAGCATGTACGCCGCGCCCTATGAGGTCCTGCAGCGGGGCGCGCTGCCCTGAGACGCGCTCAGACCCGCCGGCCGCGGTAGAGCGCGATCGTGCCGAAGACGGTGGCGAAGGCGCGCGTCTCGTGGACGTCGCGGAAGCCCGCCTCGCGGAAGAGCTCGGGCAGCATGCCGTCGACGTTCTCGGCCGTCGTGGCGAAGCCGTCGAGCAGCTGGATGCCGACGAAGAGGACGCGCATCAACGCGTTCTGCGGGCGCCCCCAGTCGGCGACGTGCAGCTCCCCGCCCGGCACGAGCACGCGGTGCGCCTCGGCGAGGGCGCGCCGCTTCACCGCGGGCGTCAGGTGGTGCAAGAGCAAGCTCGACACGACGCGGTCGAACGAGCCGTCGTCGTACGGCAGCGCGTCGGCCATCGCGTGGTCGAAGCGCAGGACGAGCTCCGCAGCGGCCGCCTTGCGGCGGGCGAGCGCGAGGATCGCGGCGTCGCCGTCGACCCCGACCACGGTCGCGCCCGGCGCCGCCCGCTGAAGCAGCATGGTGAGGGTGCCGGTGCCCGCCCCGAGGTCGAGCACGCGCGATCCACTCGCCGGCGCCACCTGGGCCACCAGCGCCCGCTTGAAGACATCCTCGCGAAGTGTCGCACGCAGCACCGGGTCGTACAGGCGAGTGAGCGCCGCGAACCCGAGCGCGGGGACGTAGGGCGCCTCGGTCGTCGCGGAGGGCTCCCGCATCGTCCCGCCACTACGTTCTCCGCCGCGGCAGTGCAACCGCCCGCGGTTCCGCCAGCGCGGATGCGACAGCGCCGCCGATTCCTTGACATTTGCGAGTTTTGAGGCAGCTTGGCGGGCTTCAACCCGCCCGGAGAGAAAGGACACCCCGCATGTCTGGAGCAGCCGTGAACAACTTCAAGGCCGATCTTCGCGCCATCCAGTTCACGCTCTACGAGCATCTCCACGTCGAGCAGGTCTTCGAGCACGAGACGTTCTCGCATCTCTCGCGGGAGGAATGCGACGCGACGATCGAGCAGTGCCTGCGCTTCGTGAACGAGTTCACCGGCCCGCTGAACGGCACCGGTGACCGCGTCGGCTGCCTCCTCGAGAAGGGCGTGACGCGCACGCCGCCTGGTTTCAAGGAGGCGTGGCGGAAGCTCTTCGAGCTCGGGTTCATGTCCTTTCCCATGGGAACCGAGGCCGGCGGGTTCGGCGGTCCGCACTGCATCGCGGTGGTGCTGGAGGAGCTGCAGAGCGGCGCGAACACCGCCTTCAACATGTATCCCGGGCTGACCCACGGCGCGGCCGACCTGATCGAGAACTTCGCGCTCCCCGACGACCGCCATCGCTTCCTGCCGCCGATGATCGAGGGGCGGTTCTCCGGCACGATGTGCCTCTCCGAGCCGCACGCCGGCTCCGACGTCGGCGCCACCACGACGCGTGCCAAGCGGATCGAGGGCAACGTCTACGAGATCGCCGGCACCAAGTGCTGGATCTCCGCCGGTGACCACGACCTCGCCGAGAACATCATCCATCTCGTCCTCGCCCGCATCGAGGGCGCGCCCGCCGGCACCAAGGGCCTGTCGCTCTTCATCGTCCCGAAGATCTGGGTGAACGACGACGGCTCGCTCGGCAACCCGAACGACGTCGTCACCGCATCGATCGAGCACAAGCTCGGCATCCGCGCGTCGGCAACGGCCGTCCTCAACTTCGGCGAGAACGACGGCTGCCGCGGCATCCTCGTCGGCGGCCAGGCCAACATGGGCATGCGGCAGATGTTCCGCATGATGAACGGGGCGCGCATCGCCGTCGGCGTCCAGGGCCTCTCCGTCGCCTCGACGGCCTACCTGAACGCGCTCTCCTACGCGCGCGAGCGGATGCAGGGCTCGTCGGTGCGCCACTTCAAGGACCCCAACGCGCCGCGCGTCGCCATCATCGAGCACGCCGACGTCCGGCGCATGCTGCTCGAGATGAAGGCCAAAGTGGAAGGCATGCGCACGCTGGTGATCAAGCTCGCGTTGCACGCCGATCTCGCCGTCGCCCTCAAGAAGACCGACGAGGCGAAGGCCATCTATCATCAGGGCCAGGTCGATCTGCTCACGCCGATCGTGAAGGCGTACTGCGCCGACCAGGCATTCCGCATTGCCGAGCTCGCCATCCAGACCTACGGCGGCGCCGGCTACGTCAACGACAACCCGGTCGAGCAATACTGCCGCGACGCGAAGATCTTCTCGATCTACGAGGGCACGAATCACATCCAGGCCCTCGACCTCGTCGCCCGCAAGCTGCAGGAGCACGGCGGCGAGAACCTGCGCCACTTCCTCACGGAGATCGCCACGTTCGTCGAGGCGCACGCCGGCCAGCCCGGCCTCGCCGGCGAGGTGCGGGCGCTCGGCGAGGCCAGCGAGGCGCTGCAGCGTGCCGCCGGCGCCCTCATGGAGTTCTTCATGGGCGGCAAGATCGACCAGGTGACGCTGGTCGCCAACGCCTTCCTCGAGGCCATGGCCGAGGTGACGATCGCGCACCTCCTCATGCAGGCCGCGATGATCGCCGACGGCAAGCGCATCCAGGGCGACGAGCAGAGCCAGGAGGACTTCGACTTCTACTCCGGCAAGGTCATGGCGGCGAAGTACTACGTCAACTACGTCCTGCCGGGCGTGCACGCGAAGGTCGGCGCGATCATCGCCGGCGACCGGAGCCCGCTCGACGTCGCTGACGGAGGCTTCAGCAACGCGTATTGAGGTCGCGCGACCGTGACGGCGGCGCCCCGACCTGCGCTCGGCTCAGGGCAGGAAGAAGGCGCCGCGTAGCTGGACGCTGTCGTTGATCAGCACCCACTGAGTTTGCAGGTCGCACGGCGCCGCGGGACACGCGTCGGATCCGAAGCACGCGTACGTCGCGATCCGGTTCCGGATGTCTGGATTGAGGTCGTCGCCAGTCTGGTTGCACCAGACGAAGGCGGGCGGACTCCCCTCGCCACGGAAGACGTTGCCGCTGAGCGTGCCGTCGTCGGCATTGCCCGAGATGGCCCAGCGGTCCGATCCCACGTCCTTGCTGACCAGGATGTGCTTCGTGTCCGGGGTCTCCTGGATGCCCTTGTTGGACGGCAGCGCCTCGGCCTGCTGTCGCGCGGCGCCGCTGCGCGCGGCCAACACGGCCGCGAGAAACCGTTGTCCGGAAGTCGCCCCTCGGCCCGTCGAGGCCCCGAACACGAGTGCGGCGACGATGACGATGGCTGCGGAGCGTTGCGCGACGTGATGCATGGCGTGATCCTCCTGACTCTACTTGATCTTCTGCCGCAGATGGCGCCTCAGCAGCTTGCCGGTCGAGTTGCGGGGGAGCTCGGGAACGACGCGGAGCTCGACGGGCTTCTTGTAGCCCGCGAGGCGGTCGCGGCAGAAGGCGATGAGCTCCTCGGCGGTGGTCGCGGCTTGCGGACGCAGCACGACCCAGGCGCCGACGCCCTGGCCCCAGCGCGGATGCGGGACCGCGGCAACGCCGGCCTCGGCGACGGCGGGGTGCTCCTCGAGAACCAGCTCGACCTCGCGCGGGTAGACGTTGAAGCCGCCCGTGATGATGACGTCGTCGCTGCGATCGACGAGCGTGAGGAACCCCGCGTCGTCGAGCCGGCCGAGGTCGCCGGAGCGCAGCCAGCCGTCGCGTAGCACCGCGCCCGTCGCCTCGGGATCCTGCCAGTATCCGCGCATCATCTGCGGGCCGCGCACGGCGATCTGTCCGACCTCGCCGACGGGGAGGGGCTGGCCGTCGAGGTCGACGACGCGCACCTCGTTCATCGCCGTGGGTACGCCGCAGCTGCCCTGGTGCAGCGGATCGAGGTGGTCCGCCTTCCGCAGCGTGGTGATCGGAAACGGGCACTCGCTCATGCCGTAGATCTGCAGCAGGACCGGCCCGAGACACGCGAGCGCCCGCTGCAGGACGTCCGGCGGAATCGGCGCCGCGCCGTAGACGAGCGTCCGCAGGCTCGGCAGCGCCCGCGGGGCGCCCGCGAGTGCGTCGACGAGCCCCGCGATCGTGGTCGGCACCAGGAAGAGCATCGACACGCGCTCGCGCGCGATGGTCTCGGCGAGCGCGGCCGGGTCAGTCGTCGCGGCGATGACGGTGCGCGCGCCGCGCCAGAACGCCGGCGCCAGGAGCGCCTCGCTGGCGTGGGTGAGCGGGGTCACGTGCAGCGCGACGTCCTCCGGGCCGAGCTCGTGCAGCTCGGCGAGCAGGTTGCGGAGCGACGTGAGCGCGCTCGCGTGGGTGAGGACGGCCGCCTTCGGCTTCCCGGTGGTCCCCGACGTATAGCGCAGGCGGACGATGTCGTCCTCGGTGGTCGGGATCGTCGGCGCGTCGGCGCGCTCGGCGCCGAGCCGGCGCTCGATCTCGGCATCGCCCCCGCTCACGTCGAGCGTCTCGACGGCTGGGGCGCCGCGCGGCGCGCCGCCGCCGTCCGTGAGCAATGCCCGCGCGCCGGAGTGGTCGAGCATGTACGCGGCCTCACGCGGTGCGAGGCGGCGGTTGATGCCGACCCACGCCGCGCCCGCGCGCACCACGGCGAGCTGTGCCACGACGTGGGCGACCGAGTTCTGCAGATGGGTCGCGACGCGGTCGCCGCGCGTCACGCCGACGCGGCGCAGGAGCCGAGCCAGACGATTGACACGGGCGTCGAGCTCGCGAAACGTCAGGGATTGCTCGGCGTCGCGGATGCCTTCGCGCTCCGGCCAGCATCGCGCCGCCCGCCGCAGGGATTCGGTCGCGTTCACCAGGATGTCCTGTGCGAAACGCGGACGGATCGCAAGCGCCGTGAACGCTTCGACGTTGACACCTCGCGAATCACGGTGCTACCGTTTCTGCGGGCGAGGGGAGGTAGGCCATGTCAGGTGGCCGATGGATGATGCGGTCGGACGATGCGCCGTCACGGCGCTCCCGATTCGTTTCTTCCTTACTCCCGTGCGGCAGCACGTTCGCGGCGCGCACGCAACGCCGCTCCGCGGCATGCGCGGCGAAGCGTACTTGCTCGGGGCTTCCGCACACCACTATACTTTTGCATGACAGCAACGCACGCGGGCTACGCGCGTCGCTGCACGACGCGCCGTTCCCTCGAGCTCCCGGTCCACGTGCCGGGAAGGAGCAGCTATGGAAAACGGGAAGAGCGTCTTTGAGAAGTTGATCAAGGACGATCGAGTCGCCCACGAGCAGAAGGCGTGGCGCGGCACGTTTCTCGACTACCTGGAGCGCGTGCGTGAGGATCCGAGTCTTCCCAAGCTCTCGCACTCGCGCCTCTATGACGTGATCATCAAGATCGGCACGTCCGACATCCTCGAGGGTGACGATCCGAGGGTGAAGCGGCTCTACAAGGACGAGTCCGTCAAGGTCTACAACTTCTTCCGGGACGAGTTCTTCGGCATCGAGCGGACGATCGCGCAGATCGTGCGCTACTTCCATGCCGCCTCGCTGAAGGGCGAGGAGAGCCGCCAGGTCCTCTACCTGATGGGCCCCGTGGGCTCGGGCAAGAGCTCACTGGCCGAGAAGCTGCAGCGCGGCCTCGAGGCGAGCGAACCGATCTACGTGATCGAGGGCTGCCCCATGTTCGAGGAGCCGCTGCACCTCATCCCGCGCCACCTGCGCAAGGAGTTCGAGAAGATGCTCGGCACGCACATCGAGGGCGACCTCTGCCCCGTGTGCCGCTACCGGCTGAAGGACGAGTTCGCCGGCCGCTACGAAGAGGTGCCGATCGCCACCAAGTTCTTCTCCAAGCGCAACCGCATCGGCATCGGCGTCGTCCCACCGGTCGATCCCAACAACCAGGACACCTCCGTGCTGATCGGCAGCGAGGACATCTCGAAGCTCGACCAGTACTCCGAGGGCGATCCGCGCGTCCTCGACCTGAACGGCGCACTGAACGTCGGCAACCGCGGCGTCGTCGAGTTCATCGAGGTCTTCAAGAACGAGACCGAGTACCTGCACGCGATGATCACCGCGACGCAGGAGAAGGTCATCCCGGCCCCGGGCCGCCACGGCCTCGTGTACGTCGACACCGTCATCTGCGCGCACTCGAACGAGGCCGAATGGCAGAAGTTCCGCGCCGACCACACCAACGAGGCGATCCTCGACCGCATCGTCGTGGTGCGGGTGCCCTACAACCTCCGCCTGTCGGAGGAGGTGAAGATCTACCAGAAGATCATCCGCAACTCCGACTTCCGCGCCCACGTCGCGCCGCACACGCTCGAGGTCGCCTCGATGTTCGCGATCCTGTCGCGCCTTGAGCCGAACAACAAGTGCGATTTGATGACGAAGCTCAAGCTCTACAACGGCGAGGAAGTGGTCGAGAAGGGCAAGACCAAGAAGATCGACTTCCATGAGCTGCGCGAGGACGCCAAGCGCGAGGGCATGAGCGGCATCTCGACGCGCTTCATCATGAAGGCGCTCGACAACGCGCTCTCCGACAACGTCGAGGGCAACTGCATCAACCCGATCAACGTCCGCGAGGCGCTGATCGCAATGGTAAAGGAAGCCGACGTCGGCGACGACACCCGCAAGCAGCACCTCGAGTTCCTGCAGGACGTGTTGCACAAGGAGTACCTCGAGGTCCTGGAGAAGGAGATCACCAAGGCGTTCGTCTACTCCTACCAGGAGCAGGCCGAGGCGCTCTTCCAGAACTACCTCGATCACGCGGAGGCGTTCGTCAACAAGACGCGGGTGAAGGACCGCAACACGCGCGAGGATCTCCAGCCCGACGAGGGCTTCCTCAAGTCGATCGAGGAGCAGATCGCGATCATCGGCTCCGCGGCCGAGGGCTTCCGCCAGGAGGTCATCGCGTACCTGTGGGCCGGCAGCCGGCGCGGCGAGCGCATCACCTACAAGAGCTACGAGCCCTTGAAGGAGGCGATCGAGAAGAAGCTCATGACGTCGGTGCGCGACATCAGCCGCATCATCACCAAGGCACGCACCCGCGACGAGGACCAGACCGGCAAGTACAACGCGATGGTCAAGAACCTCCTCGACAACGGCTACTGCGAGAGCTGCGTCGACGTCGTGCTCAAGTACGCGGCGAACAACCTGTGGAAGGACTGACGCCGGCAGTATGAGCTGACCGGGGGGCGGGCCATGCCGATCAACACCATCTTCCGCCCCTTTCGATCCTCGGACGCGGAGCGGAGCGACCGCACCGCGGGGGATCGGCTCCGTCATCGACAGAAGATCCGCGAGTCGATCCGCGAGAACATCGCGGACATCATCGCGGAGGAGTCGATCATCGGGAAGAGCCGGGACCGGGTCATCAAGGTCCCGATCCGCGGCATCCGCGAGTATCGCTTCGTCTACGGCGACAACGCGCCGGGCGTCGGGCAGGGGAACGGCAGCTCGCAGCCGGGGCAGGTCGTCGGCAAGGCGAAGACCGACGGCCAGGGTGAGGGCGCGGACAAGGCGGGCGACCGCGCGGGCGTCGACTACTACGAGACCGACGTCACGCTCGAGGAGCTCATCGACATCATGTTCGAGGACCTCGACCTGCCGGACCTCGAGCGCAAGGCGCTGCGCCAGATCGAGGCGCTGCGCATGTCGAAGCGGCGCGGCTACCGCACCGTCGGCATCCGTGTCCGGCTCGACAAGCATCGCACCGTCAAGTCGCGGGTGAAGCGCAAGCTCGCCGCGCAGCGCCGGCTGCGCCTCGACGCGGCGCTGCGCGACGACGCCGACGGGCCCGCGGCCGACGCGGACGCCCCGCCCGAGGAAGCGAAGCGCTTCCCGTTCCACGTGAGCGACCTCGTCTACCGCCACGTCACTACCGACGTGCGGCGCGAGTCGAACGCGGTCGTCATGTGCATCATGGACACCTCGGGGTCCATGGACACGATGAAGAAATACCTAGCGCGGAGCTTCTTCTTCCTGCTGTACCAGTTCATCGCCACCAAGTACCGGAGCGTCGAGATCGTCTTCATCAGCCATCACACCGAGGCGCACGAGGTCACCGAGGAGGAGTTCTTCCACAAGGGCGAGTCCGGCGGCACGTTCATCTCGTCGGGCTACCAGAAGGCGCTCGACATCATCGTCGAGCGCTATCATCCGTCGCTCTGGAACATCTATGCGTTCCACTGCTCGGACGGCGACAATTTCGACTCCGACAACAGCGCCGCGCTCAAGACCGCGAACGAGCTGGCGCAGGTGTGCAACCTCTTCGGCTATGGCGAGATCAAGCCGCTCGGCTCCCGCTACTACGAGAGCTCGATGCTGAACATCTTCCGCCGCCTCGACGCCGAGAACTTCCAGACGGTCCTGATCGAGCGCAAGGAGGACATCTGGCCGAGCTTCAAGGCGTTCCTGGCCAAGGAACGGGTGAAGGACTGAGCCGATGGCCGCGTGGGACGTCAGCGATCTCGAGTACTGGGACGCCAAGATCCGCGAGCAGGTGGATCGGCTCGGGCTCGACTGCTACCCGCAGGAGTTCGAGCTCTGCAACCATACGGACATGCTCACGTACATGGCGTACTCGGGCATCCCGTCGCACTACCCGCACTGGTCGTACGGCAAGTCGTTCGAGAAGCTGAAGACCCTCTACGAGTACGGCGTGAGCGGCCTGCCGTACGAGATGGTGATCAACTCGAGCCCTGCCCTCGCCTACCTCATGCGGGACAACTCGCTCTGCCTGCAGATTCTGACGATCGCCCACGTCTACGGCCACAACGACTTCTTCAAGAACAACTTCACCTTCAAGACCACCCGTGCGGAGTTCACCCTCGGCACCTTCAAGGCGCACGCGGAGCGCGTGCGCCGCTACACCGAGGATCCCTCGATCGGCGTCGACCGCGTCGAGTCCATCCTCGATGCCGCGCACGCGCTCTCGCTGCAGCGCCGCCGCAATCTCGCGATCCGCAAGCTCACCCCCGACGAGGAGCGCGAGCGCATCCTCCAGGCCGCCGAGCCGGCGCCCGATCCCTATCAGCGGCTGCATCGGCGGACGGAGTACGTACAGCCCGATCTGCAGAAGATCCCGCTCTCGCCCGAGGAGGACCTGCTCCTCTTCATCCGGGACAACAACCCGTATCTGGCGAACTGGGAGCGCGACCTCCTGACGATCGTCGACGAGGAGGCGCGCTACTTCATTCCGCAGATCGAGACCAAGATCATGAACGAGGGCTGGGCCTCCTGGGTCCACCGCGAGATCATGAACGCGATCGACCTGCCGCAGGATCTGCACCTCGAGTTCCTCGTCCGCCACAACCAGGTGGTGCGCCCGCAGCCCGGCGGACTGAACCCGTACCACGTCGGCCTGAAGGTCTGGACCGACCTGAAGCGCCGCTTCGACGAGCCCACGAAGGACGAGATCGAGGAGAGCGGCGCGCCGACGATGACCGGCATGCAGAAGCTGCTCGAGGCCCGCGCGACCGACCGTGACGTGTCGTTCCTGCGTCGCTACCTGACCGAGGAGCTCATGCGGGAGCTCGACCTCTTCGAGTACGAGCCGAAGGGCGACGACCTCGTGATCAGCAAGGTCGCCGACAAGGAGGGCTGGCGCGACGTGAAGGAGCAGCTCCTGCGCAGCGTCGGCATGGCGACGATCCCCGTGATCCGCATCGAGGACGCCGATTTCGGCCACAAGCGCACGCTCTATCTGGTGCACCAGCACGACGACCGCGATCTGCACCTCGAGAACGCCGAGAAGACGCTCGGCTACGTCTATCGCCTGTGGGGACGCGAGGTCGTCCTCGAGTCGGTCGTGAGCGGCAAGCGTACCCTGCTGACGTTCAACGACCGCGGCTTCTCGGCCAAAACGCTGAAATAGACGCTGAAGTAGCGGTCGCGGCAACCCGGCCGCTTCGGAGCGACCGCCTCAGGCGAAGTATTGCGCCGCGCTGGCCACGATGTGCTGGGCCGTACGCGACGCGAGCGCCATCACCGCGAGCTGCGCCGGAACGGCGACGCTGGTCGGGAAGACGCTGGCGTCGGCGACGAAGAGGTTGCGGACCGTGTACGCCTCCCCCACCCCGTCGACGACCGCGTGCCGCGGATCGCCGCCCATCCGCAGCGTGCCCTGCGGCTGGAACGAGAGGAACAGCGGATCGTTCGGCCGGACGCCGCGCTCGTGGATCGCCTGGTACGCGCCGCGATGGCCGATGGTCACGACGTCGTTGTAGGGCAGAAAGACCTTCTCCGCGCCGGCGGCGAAGCTGATGTCACTGGCCCGCACCAGGGCGTCGACCAGCTGCTCGGAGTCCATCGTGCCGAGGCGGTAGCTCACCGTCGGGGGCGCGTCGTCGGAGAACTCGAGCCGGCCGCGGGTGTGATCGTGGAGGAAGATGCCGATCGCCCCGAGCCGCGGGTAGAGCGTCATGAGCTCGCGGTGCTGCGCACCGTAGCCGGGCAGCACGCTCGCCGCCGTCACCGGGAACCCCGACGTCGGGATCAAGAGATACCCGCGTCCCGCGCTGTGCTCGTCGAGCCGCAGGAACTCGTCGACGACGTAGCCCTGCGGAATGCCGCGCCAGCCGGTGATCGTCTCCGGATAGAGCGCGCTCACCACGACGTGCGGTTGCAGGTGCAGGTTGCGCCCGACCTCGTCGCCCGGATCCGGCAGCTGGCTCGCGCGCCAGATGCGCGGTGAGTTGATGGCGCCTGCGGCGAGCACGACGACCTTGGAGCGGACCTTGAACGAGTAGCGCTGGCCCGTCCGCGTGCGGTTGAAGAGGCCGTCGACCCCGACGGCGTGCCCGTCGCGTGTCGCGATCGTGCGGATCTCGCAGTCGGGGACGATCACCGCGCCCGCCTTCGACGCCGCCGGCACGAAGGTCGTCAGCATGTCGCCCTTGCGGTCGTAGGTGCAGCCGAGCGCGCAGTAGCCGGAATCGACACAGCCACGGCGGTTGTGGAACGGCAGGTAGCCGCGGTAGCCGAGCTCCTCGGAGCCGAGGATCAGCTTGCCACCGTTCGGGTTTACCTGCTCGGGGGTGATGCGGCGGGCGCCGATCTGCTTCTCTACCCGGCGCAGATGCGGCGCCAGCGCCTCGAACGCGAGCCCCGGGAGGTCGAACGCGCGCGCCCAGTAGGCGAGGATCGCGCGTGGCGGGCGGATGCACAGGCAGAAGCTCGGCACCGTTGAGCCGCCGACGAGCCGTCCCTGCGTGACCAGCACGGCGTACTCCGCCGTCGCGATGGTGCCGCCCTCCCGGTAGATCCGCGGGTACATCACCTCCTCGCGCTGCACGAAGTCGCGGCTGGTGACGTACGGGCCGTCCTCGACCATCACGACCGAGCGTCCCGCCTCCGCGAGCTCGCGCGCCACGACGGCGCCGCCCGCCCCCGAGCCGACGACGCAGACGTCGCTCTCGAGCGCGACGTCGCCGTCGACCGTGCCGGTGTCGAGGATCATCGCGGCGCGAGCCGCGCGCGCACCGTCGCGAGCGACACCGGCTCCTCGTGCGTGAAGTCCGACGCGACGTCGACACGCCCGAGCCACGGGCCGTCGTAGCCGACCGCCTCCCACGACGACGGCTGCGCGTAGTAGCCGAGCGCCGCGAGCGTCTTGAGGGCGCGGAACACGATACGGCGCGCGCCCAGGCTGCTCTCCATCCAGCCCTGGAGATACGTGTCCTGCTCCGCCGGTGAGAGCCGGGTGAAGCGCTTCGGCTTCAGGTCGAAGAGGTGGGTGCCGTGCTCGACGACACGGAGCATGAGCCGTGCCTGGCGCTGCGTCCTGGGCGGCAGGTCGGCGAGGAGATTGTCGATGAAGCCGCCGATCTCGTCGCCGCGGTCGTCGGGGAGGCCGAGGATGCGGACGGCGGCCCGGGTCACGACGGCAAACTCCTTGCGCGAGAGGAACTTGAGCGGCCGGGCGATCGGCGAGTAGGTCTGGCAGCCGGACGGCAATACGGCGCCGAACGCGAGGAGCAGCATGCCGCCGAAGCCCGTCCGCAGGAGCTCGCGTCGGGAAAGGCCGATCTCGAGCGCGCGCAGCGCGCCCGCCTCGTCTCGCGTCACCGCCCGTCCCGCATGCAGGGGCCGCATGCTACGTGCGTCCGCCCCGGGAGTTCAAGTCCTCGTTGGCGGTCCGAGCGTGCTCGGCTATGATCGTGCCGTGCCGCTCTACGAGTACCGGTGCACGGCGTGCCGCAAGCGGGTGACCGTCCTCACGCTACGGGTGGGTGAAGAGGTGCAGCCGACGTGCGACAAGTGCGGCAGCACCGCGCTCGAGCGGCTGATGTCGCGCTTCGCGATGCCGCGCTCCGAGGAGGCCCGCCTCGACGCCCTCAGCGACCCGTCGTCGCTCGGCGGCCTCGACGATGCCGACCCGAAGAGCGTCGGCCGCTGGATGCGCCGCATGGGCAGCGAGCTCGGCGACGAGCTCGGCGGCGACGAGCTCGAGCAGATGGTCGAGGGCGTCGAGTCGGGCGAGGACCTCTCCGGCTCGGATGGCTGCGGCGGCGACGACGCGGACAGCGGCGACGCGGATGGCGGCGGCGGCGCGGACGACGACTGAACGGTCGCTCAGCGCCAGGGCACCCGGCCCTGCATCGACTGCTCCCAGTGCCGTCCGTCGAAGCGTGAAACCGCGAGCGACGACGGATCGACGTCGTCGAGGCAGCGCACGTTGACGTCGATCTTGTCCGGGTCGGAGCGCGGCGTGTAGAACGGATGCATGCCGCAGATGCGGCAGAAGCGGTGCTTCGCGACCTTGGTGTTGAACTCGTAGGTCGCGAGCACGTCCGCACCCGAGACGAGCTCGAACTGCTCTGGGGCGACGATCAGGTGCAGGAAGCCCTTCTTGGTGCACATCGAGCAGTTGCACTCGGACACCCGATCGAGCGACGCCGTCACACGAAAACGCACGCGGCCGCAGTGGCAGCCGCCCTCGTAGGTCTGCATCAGCTCTTCTCCAGGAGGACGACGGCCTGGGCCGCAATGCCCTCGGCGCGGCCGATCGTCCCGAGCCTCTCGCCGCGCGTCGCCTTCACGTTGGCGGCGTCGGGCGCGACCCCGAGGAGCTCGGCGACGTTGCTCCGCATGCGGTCGAGATAGGGGGCGAGGCGCGGCTCCTCAGCCAGGATGGTCACGTCCGCGTTGGCGACGCGCCAGCCGAGCGCCCGTACCTTCGCCATCGCTTCGCGGACGAAATCGCTGCTCACCCGGTCCTTGTGCCGGGCATCGGCGTCCGGGAAGTGGCGGCCGATGTCCCCTGCCCCGATCGCGCCGAGGAGGGCATCGGTCAGGGCATGCAGGGCGGCATCGGCGTCGGAGTGGCCGTCGAGGCCGCGTCCGTGCGGAATCTCGACCCCTCCGAGGATGAGCCGGCGTCCCGGGACGAGCGGGTGGATGTCGAAACCCTGTCCGATGCGCCCTGGCACGTCGCGAGGTTAGGCACCGCTCCCCGCCCTGTCAACGCAACGGTGCAGACCCTTTCCGTACATGATACGCTGCGTCGAGCGCATGGCTTCTGCCGCCAAATCCAAGGCCGTCTCGGCCGCCGCGAGCGGTACCGCGCCGCCTGCGATGTCGGCCGGCAACGCCTTCCTCGCGACCCACTCCGAGGACGTGCTCGCGAGCCTCGGCGACGGCCTCGTGCTCCTCGACCTCGAGGGGCGTGTCACGTTCGTCAGTCCGCGCGCCGAGGACCTGACCGGCGTGTCGGCGGCCCAGTCGACCGGCCGGAGCGCCGAGCGGGCGTTCTTCGGCAATCCGTGGATCAGCGACACGGCCAATGCACTCCGGCTCGGTGAGGCGCGCCGCACGAGCGACGCCGGTGAGCTCGTCTCGCCGTTCGGCAGGCGCACCGCCGTACAGTTGATCGCCGCACCGATCCTCGACGCGCTCGGCACGGTCGTCGGCACCCTGCTCCTCTTCCGCGACATGACTGCGCAGCGCTCGCTGCCCGATCCGGGCGAGCGCGGCAACCGCGCCGCCAATCTCGCCGCGGTCGCCGCCGGCCTGGCGCACGAGATCAAGAACCCGCTCGGCGGCATCAAGGGCGCGGCGCAGCTCCTCGCCGAGGAGATCGGCAGCGATGCCAACGGCGCGCGCTTCACCGCGCTCATCACGCGCGAGGTCGACCGCGTGTCGGGACTGCTCGAGCAGCTGCTCGAGCTGACCCGGCCGCCGCGCCTGCGCCTCGCCGCCGTCAACGTCCACCGCGTGCTGAACGAGGTGATGGCCCTCCAGCGCGCCGCCACCGATGCGGCGCTCACTGTCCGCCTCGTCTTCGACCCGAGCCTCCCGGAGATCTGGGCCGACGAGGCGCAGCTGCATCAGGTCTTCCTGAACCTGGTGAAGAACGCGATCGAGGCGCTCGGCGGCTCGGGGACGCTCACGATCACCACCCGCATTGAGACCGATTTCCACGTCCGGCACGCCGCCCGTGACCGCGGGCAGTTCCTGTCGGTCGACATCGAGGACACCGGCTCCGGCATCTCCCAGGAGGACTGCGAGCGCATCTTCGCGCCCTTCTTCACCACCAAGAACAACGGCACCGGGCTCGGTCTCGCAGTGACCGAGCACCTGGTCGCCCAGCACGGCGGCACCATCACGGTCGACAGCGAGCTCGGCCGCGGCACGCGCTTCCGCGTACGCCTTCCGGTGGCCGGCGCCGGCGGACAGCACTGACCATGGCACGCGTTCTCATCGCCGACGACGAGGAATCCATCCGCATGGTGCTCGGCACCGCGCTGGCGCAGACGGGCCACGAGGTGCAGACCGTGGCAACCGGCGGCGACGCACTCGCCGCGCTTACCGGTGGCGACTTCGACGTCGCCATCCTCGACATCCGCATGCCCGACATGAGCGGCCTCGACGTGCTGGAGCGCGTGCGCGGCACCGATCCGGGGCTCATCGTCATCATGATCACCGCCCAGAACACGATGGCGAACGCGATCGAGGCGATGAAGCGCGGCGCCTTCAACTATCTCACCAAGCCCTTCGACCTCGACGAGGTACGCGCGCTCGTCACCCGCGCGGCCGAGATGCACGAGCTGACGCGCACCGTTGGGCGCATCCGTCACGAGGTCGGTGGTCGCTACGAGCCCGGCGTCACGCTGGTCGGCACCAGCAGCGCGATGCAGGAGATCTTCAAGACGATCGGCCGGGTCGCCAAGAGCGACGCGACGGTGCTGATCGAGGGCGAGAGCGGCACCGGCAAGGAGCTGATCGCGCGCGCGATCCACTTCCACTCGACGCGCTGGAGCGGCCCGTTCGTCGCGCTCAACTGCTCCGCCATCCCGCGCGATCTCCTCGAGAGCGAGCTCTTCGGACACGAGCGCGGCGCGTTCACCGGCGCGACCGAGCGCCGCGCCGGCCGCTTCGAGACTGCCTCGGGCGGCACGCTCTTCCTCGACGAGGTCGGCGACATGCCGATCGAACTGCAGGTGAAGCTGCTGCGCGTGCTGCAGGAGCGCGAGTTCAGCCGGGTCGGCAGCACGCAGGTGATGAAGGCGAACGCCCGCATCATCGCCGCGACGAATCAGAGCCTCGAGCGGGCGGTGCGCGAGGGGCGCTTCCGCGAGGACCTCTTCTTCCGCTTGAAGGTCGTCCCGATCACGGTGCCGCCGCTGCGCGAGCGGCGCGGTGACATCCCGGAGCTGATCCGCCACTTCCTCAGCAAGATCAACGCGGAGATGGGCACCGACATCGCGGCGATCGCGCCCGAGGCAGAGGAGAATCTGATCCGCCACCCCTGGCCGGGGAACGTGCGCGAGCTCGAGAACTGCCTGCTGCGCGCCGCGGTCATGGCGCCCGGCCGGACGTTGACGCCGGAGGACCTCTCGCTCTCCGACGCCGCGCCGCCGCCGCCGCTCAGCGGCTCGCTCGCCGACACGCTGCGGAGCGCCGTCGCGGCGCTGGTGCAGGATCCGGAGCGTCCGGCCAAGGAGCTGCACGCGGCGGTGGTCGCGGCGGTCGAGCGGCCGCTCATCGAGCTCATCCTCGAGCAGACCGGCGGCAATCAGCTGCGCGCCGCCGATCTCCTCGGCATCAACCGCAACACGCTGCGGAAGAAGATCACCTCGCTCGGCATCGCGGTGCCGCGCGGCAGCAAGTGAGCCGCCCGGCGCCGCCAGCGGCGCGCGCGCCGATCGTCCTGCCCTCGCGCGTCTATTGCATCGTCGATCCACTCGACACCGGCCGCGACCCGGTCGAGCTCGGGCGCGCCATGCTGGCGGGCGGCGCCCGCCTGCTGCAGCTCCGCCTGAAGCACGCGGCGAGCGGCGAGCTGGTCGCGATCGCCCGGCGGCTGCGCGAGCTGACCGCTGCCGCCGGCGCGCGCTTCGTCGTGAACGACCGGATCGACGTCGCGCTCGCCGTGGAGGCCGACGGCGTGCACCTCGGGCAAGACGACCTGCCGATCGCGGCCGCCCGCGCGCTCCTCGGGCCCGAGCGCTGGATCGGCTTCTCGACCCACAGCGAGGCGCAGCTCGAGGCGGCGTCGGGGTGCGGTGCCGACTACCTCTCGCTCGGGCCGATCTTCGCGACCACGAGCAAGGCCAAGGCGGACCCGGTGATCGGTCCGGCCGTGCTGCACAGCGCCCGCCCGCGCGTCGCGGAGCCCGTCGTCGCGATCGGCGGCATCACCGCGGCGACCATGCGCGAGGTGCTCGATGCGGGCGCCGACGCGGTCAGCGTGATCGCCGCCGTGGTGCGCGCGCCCGACGTGGCGCGGGCGACGGCCGAGCTGCTCGCCGTCGCCGGCTGAACCGCCCGCGCCCGGCGCGCTCAGGGCTCCGGCAGCAGGTCGAGGTCGTCGCGCGGCGGCCCCTCGACCATGTACGCCTCGTCGCCCGGCAGCGCGTGGTCCTCGAAGCGCATGAACTCCTTGCGGAAGACGACCCGCACGGTGTCGGTCGGACCGTTGCGCTGCTTGGCGATGATGATCTCGGCGTCGTTCTCCTCGGGCGTGTTCGCGAGCTCGCGGTTGTAGACGGCCTCGCGATAGACGAAGACGATGACGTCCGCGTCCTGCTCGATCGCCCCCGACTCGCGGAGATCCGCCATCAGCGGCCGGCGGTCGGCGCGCCCTTCGACCTGGCGGTTCAGCTGCGAGAGCGCGACGATCGGAATGCTCATCTCCTTGGCGAGCCCCTTCAAGGAGCGCGAGATCTCGGAGATCTCCTGCTCGCGCGAGTCGCTGCGGCCGGAGCCGCGCATGAGCTGCAGGTAGTCGACGACGATCAGGCCGAGCGCGCCGTTCGTCTCGCGCATCAGCCGCCGGGCCTTGGCGCGCAGCTCGAGCACGGAGAGGCCCGCCGTGTCGTCGATGAAGATCTGCGCCTCCCACAGGCGGCCCGCCGCCTTGGTGAGCTTGGTGAACTCCTGCTCGCGCAGGTGGCCGGAGCGCACGCTCGCGTAGTTGATGAGCGCTTCCGAGCACAACATGCGCAGCACGAGCTGCTCCTTCGACATTTCGAGCGAGAAGATCGCGACCGCGATGTTCGCCTGCAGCGCGGCATAGGTGCCGATGTTGAGCGCCAGCGCCGTCTTGCCCATGCCCGGACGTCCCGCGACGATGATGAGATCGGAGCGCTGCAGGCCGGCCGTCAAACGGTCGAGATCGTGGAAGCCCGTCGGCACGCCGGTGATGAGCTCCTTGCGCTCGTAGAGCCGCTCGACGTCCTTCAACGACTGCACGAGCAGATCGCGCACCTTGTAGAACGACGGCTTGAACTTCTGCTCGGCGATCTGGAAGATCTTGCTCTCGGCCTGGTCGAGGAACTGCTCGACGTCCGTCCGCCCCTCGAAGGCCTGGGTCGCGATCTCGGTGGAGACCGAGATCATCCCGCGCAAGATCGCCTTTTCCTTGACGATTTTCGCGTGGTGGGCGACGTTGGCAGCGCTCGGAACGCGCTCGGTGAGCTCGGCGATGAAGGACGCGCCGCCGATCGCCTGGAGCTGCCCCTGCTTGCGGAGCGCCTCCGCGAGCGTGACCGCGTCGACCGCGGAGCCGTGCTCGCCGAGCTCGAGCATCGCCGCGAAGATCTTGCGGTGCGCCTCGCGGTAGAAGTCGTCGGCGCGGAGACCGACCTCGACGGCGCGGTTGCACGCGTCGTTGTCGAGCAGGATGCCGCCGAGGACGAACTCCTCGGCTTCGAGGTTCTGCGGCGGAATCTTGCGGAGGTTTTCTTCGATCGAGGCCATCACCACACCCCAACCCGGGCGGCGGTTTCTATGCGCGCCGGCGGCGCAAAACGCAAGAGATGATCGTCGCTACCCGTCCACGCCGCGCGCAATCGGGCGCGCCTCGGCAAAAACGCGTGCGAACGTCGCGACCGCGTCGGCGATGCGAAGACCGTACCAGGCGAGCGCCTTGCCGTCGACGAAGCGCACGTGGCCGCCGCGCAGCGCCGCGGTCGCGTCGAGCCCGGCGAGCGCGGGCAGGTCGCGCGCGGTGAAGCGGTAGGGCTCGTCGGGGAGCAGGACGACCTCGGGCCGCGCCGCCGCGATCGCGTCGAGCGTCACCTCCGGATAGCGCGCGGCGGCGTCGCCCGTCACGTTCGCGCCGCCGGCGACGGCCAGGACGTCGTGCGCGTAGGTGTCGGCGTTGAATGCCATCCACGGCTTCCGCCAGATCGGACAGAAGTACCGGACCGGCGTCGCGCCCTGCAGGCGCGCGCGCACGGCGTCCAGCGCGGCTTGCTGCGCCGCCGCGAGCCGCGTCGCGACCTCGGAGCACCCGACCAGCGCGCCGAGGCGGGCGATCAGCCGGATGCCGTCCGCGACCGTCTTCGGCTCGGTCACGTAGACGGGCACGCCGCCCCCCGCGAGCGCCTCGAAGTCCTCGCGGCGATTCTCCTCCGCGTTCATGACGACGAGGTCGGGGCCGAGAGCGACCAGCGCCTCGAGGTCGGGATTCTTCGTACCGCCGAGCTTCGCCAGGGGCGCGACCCGGTGCGGCGGCTCGGTACAGTAGCGGGTGACGCCGATCACCGCCTCGCCGGCGCCGAGCTCGAACAGCAGCTCGGTGAGGCTCGGGACGAGCGAGACGATCCGGCGCGGCGGCGCCGCGAGGACGAACGTCCGGCCCGCGTCGTCGACGTGCGCGTCAGCCTGGCCGGGCCGTTGCGGCACCGGTCAGCGCGCCGCGGGGTCGGCGCCGCGCTCGCGCAGGACGCGGTCGAGCTCCCGCTTCTCGGGCTGGGTGATCTCGTCGGCGTCGCCGCCCGCCGCGCCCGCACCGCCCGCCGCGGCGGCACCGCCTGGCGCGCCGGCACCGCCCGGCGCCGCCTGCATTCCCGGCTGGCCGGTCGTGAAGGCCGGTGGCGCCGGCGCCTCCACACGCCGCGCCCGCAGCCACCAGAACGCGAAGGCGAGCGCGACGAGCGTGACCACGATCCACCAGCCTCCCCCTCCCCGCCGCGCCGCTCGCCGGGCCATGGTCAGGCGCTCTGCGCGACGGGCGCGTCGGGCCGAAGGTACATCACCTGCCAGCCGCGCTGCCGCGCCACCCGGCGCAGCAACGGGTCGGGGTTCACCACCTGCGGGTTGCCGACGATCTCGAGCATCGGCACGTCGGTCACGGAGTCCGTGTAGAAGTAGCTCTGCGCGAAGTCCACCCCGTGCTCCGCGGCGAAACGGCGCGCCCAGTAGAGCTTGCCGTCACCGAAGCAGATCGGCTTGTGCGCTTCGCCCGTGAAGCGGCCGTCGCGCACGACGAGGCGCGATACCAGCAAGTGCTCGATGCCGAGCTCCTCGGCGAGCGGCTCGGCGAGGTAGTTCGTCGTGCTGGAGAGGAGCGCGACGAGGTGCCCCTGCGCCCGATGCGCGTGCACACGCCGGACCATCTCCGGCTGGAGGTGGCAGCGCACCATGTCGCGATACCACTCGCGGCAGTGCGTCGCGATCTCGGCCTCGGAGCGGCCACGAATCCACTCGCTCGAGCGCTCAAGGGCACGCTCGATGTCGAGGAGGTTCAGGCGATAGCGCAGGTAGAAGTAGAACGTGCGCACGACGTCGCGACGGCGAATTTCGCCGCGCCGGCGGAGGAATTTCATGTAGAGCGGCCCGGAGTTCTTGGCGAGCAGCGTGCCGTCGACGTCGAAGAAGGCCGCGACCGCCACCCCGAGCTGCCCTCCGCGCGTCAGCGCTCGACGATCATCGCGATTCCCTGCCCACCGCCGATGCAGAGCGACGCGAGGCCGAGCCGCGCATCACGGTCTTTCATGGCGTAGAGCAGGGTGACGAGCAGGCGCGCGCCGCTCGCCCCGATCGGGTGACCGAGGGCAATCGCACCGCCGTTCACGTTCACGCGATTCTTCGGGATGCGGAGCTCGCGCAGCACGCCGAGCGACTGCGCGGCGAACGCCTCGTTCAGCTCCCAGAGGTCGATCTCCTCCTTGCGGAGACCGGCCTTCTTGAGCGCCTTTTCCGAGGCCGGCCACGGCCCCATGCCCATGATCGACGGATCGACGCCCGCCGACGCGGCGGCGCGGATCGTGGCGAGGATCGGCAGGTTCTGCCGCTTGGCGCGCTCCTCCGACATGATGACGAGCGCCGCGGCGCCGTCGTTGATGCCGGATGCGGTGGCCGCGGTGACCGTGCCGTCCTTCTTGAAAGCGGGCTTCAGACCGGCGGCCTTGTCGAGCGTCGTCTCGCGCGGGTGCTCGTCGGTATCGAACTTGATGGGATCGCCCTTCTTGGCGGGGATCTCCACCGGGACGATCTCTTCCTTGAACTTGCCGCCCTTGATCGCGGCGGCGGCCTTGGTCTGGCTCTCGACCGCGAACTCGTCCTGCTCGGCGCGCGGGATCTCGTACTTGGCGGCGACGTTCTCCGCCGTGATGCCCATGTGGACGAGGGTGATCGGACAGGTGAGGCCGTCGGCGATCATCGAGTCGATGATCTGCTCGTGCCCCATGCGGTAGCCGAAGCGCGCCTTGGTGAGGAGGTACGGCGCCGCGCTCATGTTCTCCATGCCGCCGGCGACCACGACCTCGGCGTCGCCGAGCGCGATCGACTGCGCGGCGAGCGCGACGGCCTTGAGACCGGAGCCGCACGCCTTGTTGACCGTGTACCCCGGCACCTCCTTGGCGATGCCGCCCTTCAGGTACGCGACCCGCGCCGGATTGAGGCCGAGGCCGGCGGTCAGGACGTTGCCGAGGATGACCTCGTCGACCTGGTCGCCAGGCAGGTTGCCGGCGCGACGAAGCGCCTCACGGATGGCGATCGCCCCGAGCTCGGGAGCCGGGACCTGCGCCAGCGCGCCACCGAAGGTGCCGATGGCGGTACGGGTCGCGCCGACGATGACTGCCTTTTTCATGAGGACCTCCGTAGAAACGCAAAAAGGGCTTCCATTTATTGCACTTCCGCGAGAGCTGAGGCAACAGCCGATCCCCTGAGCGCGGCACCGAACGCCGACCAGCCGCTCCGCCGGTCCCATCCGTCGATGCCGTTGTACCAGGCGAGTCCGACGCCTTGCGCCCCGCGCCAGCGCGCCGCGATGCCGAGCCAGAGACGCGCGCCCGGGCCGTAGAACATCGTCGCCGCCTGATCGAGCCGGCGGAGCTTGCGGCCCACCCACGAGCCGCGGAAGCGCGCCTCGGCGCCGCGCCAGTCGAGCGCACCATCGCGGAGCGCGGCGGCGAGCTCGTCGGCCGCCCACCGCCCGTACTCGATCGCGTAGGAGATGCCCTCGCCCATGAGCGGCTCGACGCCGGCGGCATCGCCCACGAGCAGCGTGCGCTCGGCGGCGAACGGTGCGCGTGACCAGCAGCGGATCGGCGCCGCCTGATGGCGGATCGTCGCGGCGCGGTCGCCGAGCTCCGCCTGCAGGAGACGGAGCTGCGCGCGCAGGTCGGTGCCGGCGCCGGTGCGCCGCGCATAGACGCCGGCGTTCACGTGCGGCCGGCCGTCGATCAAGCAGGGGAACGCCCAGGCGTAGCCGTGGAGCCCGCGCGGCACGGCGCGGAAGTCGAAGTCGTAGCGCGCGCGCGCGTGGCCGTCCCACGCACCCCCGTCGGCCGGCACGTCCGCCATCACGGCGCGACCGATCGCGCGCCGCTCCGCGGCACCGACGAGGGCACGGCGCACCAGGCTCCCCGAGCCGTCGGCGCCGACGACGAGGTCGGCGTGCCATTCGCCGTCGTCGGTCGTCACGACGACGCCCTCCGGCGTGCGCGCGATGGCGCGCACCCGCGTCTCCTCGTGGACGGCGACGCCGCGCGCGCGCACGGCGTCGAGCAGCGCCGCATCGAACTCCGCCCGCCGCACGACGGCGGCGAAGCCGCGTCCGCCCACCTCCACGCGCCGTCCGGGCACCTCGACGCGCGCGCGATCGATCGTGACGTGCGGCACCGGCAGGCCGACCCCGAGCTCGTCGAGGCACGCGAGCGTGTGCGGGATCAGGCCCCCGGCGCAGACCTTCGGCCGCGGGTGGCGGGCTTTTTCGAGGATTGCAACGCGCCCCGCCAGCGTGGGATCGCGGCGCACCAGGTAGAGCGCCGTTGCGGCCCCCGCCGGCCCGCCCCCGACGATGATGATGGCGTAGTGCTGCATGCCGCGCAGGAAGTTAAATCCACCCCGTCCGCTGCGCAACCCGCTGCCTTTTGCTATCGCACGGCGGCGCGCTACAGTCCCGGGTCGCGAGCCGTGCAATCATCGATCATCTCCGCGCGCGTGACCAGCGCCTTCGTTGCCGTGCTGGTCATCCTCATTCTCGCCTTCGTCGCGAGCGTGCACGGCGCTTCGCGCCTGGCCGAGCTCGACGCCGCCACCGGGCGCGCGCGTGACGTGCTCTCCGAGGCGGGCCTCACGCGCGTCACCATGCACGAGCTCGAAAGCGCGCGGCAGGGCTATTTCTTCACCCGCCAGAAGCCCCTCCTCGAGCTCTATCTCACCGCCACCAAGGACGCGGTGGCGCACCTCGACCGCCTGCGTGATCTCACGGCCGGCGATCCGCTGCAACGCCGCCGCGTCGACGCCGTCGGCCCGTTGGTCGCGCAGCAGGTCACGTTGCTCACCGACGCGATCACGCCGCGTCCGCAGCCGTCGGCCGACCAGGCGATGGCGTCCGCGACCGACGAGGGCACCATTCTGAGCGAGCAGATTCGCGGCCTCATGGCCGAGCTCGAGGACGACGCCCGCACGCGCCTGCGCGACCGCGAAGCCGATGTCAGCGCCCGCCGCGTCAAAGTCATCCGCGGCTTCGGCGCCATCGCCCTCATCAGCCTGCTGCTTCTCGGTGGCGCCTACTACTTGCTCGATCGGGACGCGGCCGTGCATGCGGCCGTGCTCAAGGAGCTGCACTCGTATGCGCCACCGCCGCCGACATCTGGGGAGACCGCGGTGGTTGCGGCGCCGCAATCAGAGGCCGGATAGACGGCGTTGGGGCGGGGCAGAGGCCGTCCGCACCCGACGTTCGCAATCAGTTCAGTGCTCACAAACGGGTGCAGACGGCCTCTGCCCCGCCCCAACGCCTCTGCTTACGCGGTCGGCGTCCGCCGGCGCCACGCGGGATCGAACGCCAACGCGGGACGCGTGGCGACCTCGAGCGGCGACGCGCATGCGCGGCGGCAACGAACCCGCAAGCATCAAGCCCGCGCGCCGCGAAGCTGGCCAGCGAAATCCGATGAGGAAGCGGCGGCGCGGGGCAGTCGTTGTCTGCATCCGTTTGCGAGCACTGAACTGATTGCG
>DASXLI010000054.1:0-31390 GCA_036496285.1 Binatia bacterium | reverse complement strand
TAGGGCCAGCGCGGATAGGCGTCGAGGAAGGTCGAGACGCCGAGCGCGGAGGGATGCGCGAGGATCGCCTTGCCGACGACGACGTGCAGGAACACGTCGGGATCGACGATGCGATGGAGGCCGAAGACGCAGCCGAGCAATGCCGCGACGACGAGCGCCGTCGCGCCGGTCAGCGTCGCGGTTGCGGTGCGGGGCGCGGGCTCGCGCACGAGGGGCGCGAGCGTAGCAGGTTCCTCAGGCGGGAACGAAGCGCGGCGCCGGACACCCGGCCGGCGCCGCCACGGCGGGCATCACTCGTCCGGCGCCTCCATCGGCGGCTCGCCGACCAGCTTCCGCATCTGCTCGTGGAGGGCGCGCATCTGCGAGTGCAGATCGGCCGCGCGCGCGAGCTGCTCGGGGGTGAGGACGGCGCGCACCTCGATCGCGACCGCGATGCCCTCCTGCAGGATCTGCTTCCGCAGATCGGCGACGCGTTGCACCTGCGGGACGAGGTCGTCGGCCTTCACGGGGTCGGTGCTCACCAGGCGCCCTTCGAGCGCGGACTGCGCCTCGCGCAGCTGCGGAAAGAGCGTCTGGAACTGCGGCCGGTGGCTGTTGAGGATCGTCTTCACCTGCTGGCGCTGCGCGTCCGAGAGGCCGACCTTGCGGATCAGCATCGGCAGCATCATGCCCGGCTCCGGACCGAGGCCGCCGCCGCCGCGCATCCCACCTCCCATGGGCTGCGCCTGCGCCGCGGTCGCGGCGAGGCCCGCCCCGAGAACGGTCATCGTGAGCAATCGTCGTAGGGTCATGGCTCTCCTCATCGTGTCGATCAGTTGCAGAGCGGATCGGTGGCGCCCTCGGCGGTCTCGCACGGACCGTCGCCGAGGAGGGCCGCCTCCCAGCGCGTGTCGTCGGCGTCCGCCTCCAGCCAGACGCTCGCGTCGTCGATGGTGAAGACGCTCCGCGCCACGTCGTCGAGCGACGGATTGCCGCTGCTCGCGACCGCCGGCGTGGCTGCATCGCTCGCGATGCGGGTGGGATGATGCGTGCCGAGCAGGAACGCGACGACGAGCGCCGCCGCGACCGCAAACGGCGTCGCGACGCGCACGAGATCACGCCGCCAGCGGGCGGGCACGCGGGCGACGCTTCCGCCGCTGGCCGGCGTGAAGCGCCACGCGGCGGCGCGCAGCACGGACGCCGCCGTGCCGCGCGCCTGGACGACCGCGGCATGCCGGGCGGCGCAATGCGTGCACTCCGCCAGGTGCCGGCGCTGGCGGGAGGTGCCGTCGCCTTCGGCGAGCTGGACGAGGGTCCAATCGCTGAGGCAGCGCCATGGGTGGCGCGCGACGAGGCTGCTTTGGCGAACGTCGGTCATCGTGGCTCTCCCGCGGGGGCGCGCAGCGCGCGCTGAAAGGTGTGCGTCGCGCGATAGAGATGGCGTTTCACGCTCCCCGTCCGCACGCCGAGCATGGTGGCGACGTCCTCGGTCGAATAGCCCTCGACGTGGCGCAGCAGGAAGACCTCCTGCTGGCGGGCGGAGAGGGTGGCGAAGACCTCGCGGATGGCGCGGCGCTGCTCGCCGCCGATCGCCAGCAGCTCCGGGGTGGGTGCGTCGGTGGGGAGCTCGGCGGCGTCGAGCGACGGCTCCGCGCGCAGCGCGCTCCACCAGCGCGAGCGCCGCCGGCGGTGGCAGGCGTTCACCGCGACGGTGGTGAGCCACGGGGCCCAGCCCACGCGCCGCTCGCCGCGCTGCTGCTCGCGATACAGGATGAGGAACACCTCTTGCGTCACGTCCTCGGCCTCGCTCGGGCTGCGGAGGAGAATGGTGCACAGACGGAGGATCCGCGCCTGGTTCCGGCGGTAGAGCTCGTCGTACTCGTCGATCCGCTGCGCTGCGCGCCGGCCCGTCACGGTCCCGTCCCACTCGTTGGAGTCCATCCTCGGTCATTCGGTTGACCGGCGCCATCGGGGGTCCCGCGTGGACGGGCATCCACGGGTATGCGAGAAGGGCTGCCCGAGGGGGGTCGCGATGGGTTCTTTGGATACGCTGAGGCGGGCCGGGCCGGGGTGCAGGCTACTTGCGGTAGCGCTCGCGCTGGCGCTCGCCGCATGCGGGGGCGGCGGGAGCAACAACAACGACACCAACAACACGCTCGCCGACGTCACCTTCGCGAACGGCCAATTCGTCACCGCCGGCAAGTCGGGGCGCCTCTTCACCTCGAGCGATGGCGAGAAGTTCAAATCGCAGGACTCCAACGTCGAAGACACCATTGCCCTGAACGGTTGCTCGGGCGGCCCGGGTCTCTTCGTCGTCGTCGGCGACGTCGGCACGATCATCAGCTCGACCGACGGGGTCACCTGGCAGTCCGAGGTCTCCGGAGTGAATGTCTCCCTTCAGGCGGCGATCTTCGACCGGGGCGTGATCGTGGCCGTCGGCTACCAGGGCACCATCCTCACCTCGACGGACGGCCACGTCTGGACGCCCCGCGCGAGCGGCACTGCGTCCGCCCTGCACGGTATCGGCACCGGGCCGCTCGGCTTCGTGGCGGTCGGCGACGACGGCACCGTCGTCACGTCCGCCGACGGCCTCACCTGGGAGGTCGCGGTCTCGAACACGCAGGAGACGCTCTACGGCGTGACCTTCGGCGCCGGCGTGTACGTCTTCGTCGGCGCCAACGGGGTCGTCGGCCGGGCGACGGACCCGCACCTGTGGGCGTCGGCGCGCCAGGCGCTGCCGACCCTGCAGGACATCGCGTTCGCCAACGAGGAGTTCGTGGTCGTCGCCCTCTTCGGGTCCCTCTACACGACGCCGGACGCCGTGACGTTCACGACCCAGGTGTCATCGACGCAGAACGATCTGCGTGCCGTCGCCTTCGGCAATGGACACTGGGTCGCCGTCGGCGTCGACGGCGTGGTGCGCAAGTCGACCGACGCCATTACGTGGCAGAACTAGCCGAGGCAGCGCGAATAGAGCCGGAGGCGGCGCACGCGCGCCGCTGACCCGCCCGCGGGTCGCCGCGCGCGGCGCTGACGCCGACGCTGACGACGATGCGGCTCCTCCCGCCCGCGGCGCTCGGCCTCGTCGTGCTCGCCGGTGTCACCGCGCTCTCGGCCGGCGGGGCGCCGGACGCGCGCGACCTCGCCGGCGCGTATTCGGTGCGCGCCCGCCCGAACGGCACCGTCCGCGCGTTCGACGTGACGGCGGCGCCCGCCGACGTGACCTTCCCCGACGGCAGGCGGCTGCACGTCTGGGCCTACAACGGCACCGTGCCCGGCCCGACCCTGCGGGTGCGCCTCGGTGACACGGTGCGGGTGCGCTTCACCAACCACTTGCCGCAGCCGACGACGATCCACTGGCATGGCGTGCGCGTGCCGAACGCGATGGACGGCGTCCCCGGGGTCACCCAGCCGGCGATCCAGCCGGGCGAGACGTTCACGTACGAGTTCACCCCGAAGGACGCCGGCACGTTCTGGTTCCATCCGCACCTGCGCTCGAGCGAGCAGATCGAGCGCGGCCTCTTCGGCGTCCTCGTGGTGGAGGACGCGGCGCCGCGCCCGTACTCGCGCGAGGTGGTGTGGGTGCTCGACGATTGGCTGCTCGGACGCGACGGCGAGATCTTCCCGCAGTTCAACACCCGCCACGACCTGATGCACGACGGCCGCTGGGGCAACGTGATCACCGTGAACGGCTCGACGAGCGAGCGGCTCGACGTGGCACCGGGCGAGCGCGTGCGGCTGCGCCTCGTGAACGTCGCCAACGGCCGCGTGTTCCAGCTCGGCCTCGGCGGGCTCGACGCGCGGGTGATCGCCGTCGACGGCCTCTACACGGCGAGGCCCCTCGATCCGGGCGCCTTCGAGATCGCCCCGGGGAACCGCCTCGATCTCGACGTCACGATCCCGCCCGACGCGGCGGGCCGGCGCTACACGGTCGTCAACCGCTTCCGCTCGCCGGACACGCCGCTCGTGAGCGTCGCGGTCGCGGGACCGCGCGTCACGACGCCGCGCTTCGCGCCGCCCGCCGCCGCGGTGCCGGCGTGGGCCGATCGCGCGGCGGTGGCGCCGCGGCTCACCCTGCGCTTGAACGCGCGCGCCGGCGGGCCGTTCGGCATCGCCTGGACCATCAACGACGTCGCGTTCGATCACGACGCCGCGATGGGCGCCATGGACCACGGCGCCGCGGAGCACGATGGAATGACGGCGGCCGACCGTCTACCGCTCGGGACGTGGAGCAGGCTGCGGTTCGTGAACGAGTCCTATCGCCTTCACCCGATGCACATCCACGGACTCTTCTTCAAGCTGCTCGCGCGGAATGGGGTCCCCGTCGACGAGCCCTTCTTCCGCGACACCGTGCTCGTGCACGCGCAGGAGACGGTCGACGTCGGCACCGTGCCGCTCGACCCCGGGCGCTGGATGGTGCACTGCCACATCCTCGAGCACGCGGAGTCGGGCATGATGACGCTGGTCGACGTGCGCTGACCGCGCGCAGCGGCGCGGCCCGTGATCAGGCCGCGCGCGCCGAGGCGTCGTCCGCTTGGTCGCCATCGTCGGGTGGGGCGGACCACTCGTCGGCCGCCCACGACAACATCGACGACCAGGCGCGCCGCTCGCGCACGGCCGCGGCCGTTGCGACGGCCATCAGCGCCACCCCGATCGCGAGGTAGACGAGTCCCCAGGTGACCCAGAACGCCAGCGCCCCGTTCGCGCCCTCGAGATGCGCGCTCGCGGCCGCGGGCCACGCGGCCGCGACGACCCCGGCAGTCGCGAGCGTGCTCCACGTCGTCATCCTCGCCATCGCTCCTCCTCTCCGCACACCGACGCCGGGTCCGCGCGACGGCACGGATGGGCAGGGAACTACGAGAATGTGTGCGTGAACGCGCGAGATTGGAATGGCGCGTTCGGCAGTCGATGACGCAATGCGTGTGCCACGGACGGCGACACTGGGAGGCCCAAGATATGGGAAAATCTCGAACGCCCCGGGTCAGAGATCCGGCCGCGCGTTCGAGAATGTCCGGAGGCGCCTCCTAAACGACTTGTGAGCCGACATGGCGCCCGCCGGCCAGGGGCGGCGGGCGCCACTCTCTCAGGACATGTGTGCGACGATGAACCACACGAGAATCACGGCTCCCGGCACGCCGAGGAGCCACGCAAGCAGGTATCGCATGATCGACCTCCTTGTCTCAGTACTTCTCGACCGTCGTGTGCGTCCGCACCTCCGACGTCGGTGCGGTCTCAACGGTCGTCGTCTTGCTGCTTTCCACGGTGCTGGGCGCCACCGGCACCTCGCGCACCGTTTCCTTGTGGCTGACGAAACAGCCCGTCATGGCGGACATCGCAAGCGCCGCCACGGTCATTGCCATCGCTGTACGCATCATGGGTCTCCTATGCGGTTTGTCTCCGCCGTCACGCCGTCGTGACGCGCGGGCTTGTCGACCAGGGTCTTCGGACTCATCACCAGACTGCCGTTCCTCACGGTTACGTCGAGGTAGTCGCCGCCCGCGAGCCCGAGCTCCTCGAATGCCTTCTTCGGAATGATGATCTGGCGGCTCGTCCCGATCTTGACGGCAGTCACGATCGTCTCCTCAGTCTCCCGTCGCACGGTCGATCTTGCGGCCCGCCTTCTCCACGGGGCCCTTCGGATCGAGCGAGTCCGAGACCTTGTCGGTCGCCTTGTCGAGCTTCTCGCCCGCCTTCTGCGCCGGCCCCTTGTGCTCCTCGCAGGCCGCCGCGCCGACGGTCACGCCCGCAAGCATGATCGCGACGGCAATGAACGCGCGTATCCGCATCCGTGCTCCTTTCGCTAAGGGACGAGCCGCGGGCCGCTGCCGATCAGACTGACCGCCAACAGCACGACCGCCACGAGGATGAAGACGTAGCCGAACTGTGCCGAGAGTCCGGCCACGCCCCGAAAGCCGAGGATCGCGGCGATCAGGGCGACGACGAAGAACACCAGCGCGTAGTGGATCATCGGACTTTGCGCGCGACCTTCTTGCTCGTACCGGTCCACGCGTCCTTGACGGTGTCGATCGCGCCCTCGACGGCGTCTTTCACGTTGCCGACCATCTGATCGATCTTGCCTTCGCGCTTCAGCGACTTGTCATCGGTGAGGGCGCCCGCCGCCTCCTTCACCCGACCTTTTGCCTTGTCCACCGTTCCACCCATTGCGTTTCTCCTTTCGAATGCGGCCTCGCGGCCGTCACCCGGAGAGGGAGCAAGGGTGGCGCCAACGCGCCGCGCGCAGCACGTCAGGGCAGAAAAGGACGGAAAATCGAGATCTTCGCAGATACGGGCGTGATGGCACGAGAAGTATCGGCCACGCTGCGATTGGAAAAAGTTCTTCCGGGTTTTCCAATTTTACAACGCTCGCTGCCGCCGCAGCGCACCAATCGTCGAATCGGCGGGGATTGGGCATCGGCGCACGGCTTGCTCGAAGGAACGCATGCCCACGGCCCCGTGGTCTGCGTTCCTTCGTCCATTCCGACCGGCGCTCTATCTGGCGGCGATCGCGCTCGTGGTCGCGGTGCTGGCGCGCGGCCAGGCGGTGATCGTGCCGCTCGCGACGGCGGCGATGCTCAGCTTCGTGCTGACGCCGCCGGTCGCCGTGCTGGAGCGCTGGGGCGTGCCGCGCTTCGCGTCGGTCGTGGTGGTGGTGAGCCTCGTCATCGGGCTCGTCGCCGGCTTCGGCTTCGTGCTGACGCGCCAGATCTCCGAGCTCGCCACGAACATGCCGCGCTATTCGACCTCCGTCCGGGCGAAGCTCGCGGCGTTGCGCGAGACCGAGAAGAGCCCGCTCACCGACGTCCAGGCCAGCATCGACCGCCTGAGCCACGAGCTCGATGCGCAGGAACGGAAGACGGGCGAGGTGCCCGCCGCCACGACGACGCGCGAGCCGGCGCCGGTGACGGTGGTGCCGAGCGAGCCGACCGATGTCGAGCGGGTGCGCGGGATCGTCGAGCCGGTGATCGCGCCGCTCACCTACGTCGGCATCGTGCTCATCCTGCTGCTGTTCATGCTGATGGACCGCGAGGATCTCCGCGACCGCGTCATCCGCCTGACCGGCCCGGACAACGTCACGCTGACTACCCGCGCCATGGACGAGGCCGGCATGCGCATCGGCCGTTTCCTCTTTACCCAATCGGTCATCAACGTCGGGTTCGGCGCCTGCGTCGCACTCGGGCTCCTCCTGATCGGCATCCCGTACGCCATCCTCTGGGGGGTCACGGCGGCGTTGCTGCGCTTCATTCCGTATCTCGGCTCCGCGATCGCGATGATCATCCCGGTCGCGCTCGCGTTCCTGCAGTCGCACGGCTGGGCGCCGACGCTCGAGACGATTGCGCTCTTCGTCGGCCTCGACGTCGTCACCGCGAACGTGATCGAGCCGCTGGTGATCGGCTCGCACACGGGCGTCTCGTCGCTGGCGCTGCTGGTCTCGGCGCTCTTCTGGACCTGGCTCTGGGGGCCGATCGGGCTCCTGCTCGCGACCCCGCTCACCGTCTGCCTCGCGGTGATCGGCAAGCACGTCCCCGGGCTCGACGTGCTCGCCGTCGTCCTGGGCGACGAGCCGCCGCTCGCGGCGAGCACCAACTTCTACCAGCGGCTGCTGGCCGGCGACGAGGACGAGGCGGAGGAGATCGTCGCGGCGAAGCTCGGGGAGGGGGAGCGCGTCGACGTGTTCGACGACGTCGTCGTGCCGATGATGGTCACCGCGTCGCGCGATCGGCTGCGCGACGAGATCTCCGAGTCGGAGTACCAGAACGTGCTCGCGACGACGGCGGCGATCGTCGCCAACCACGCCGCGGCCGACGGCGCGGCCGCGGACACCGCTTCGGCCCAGCGCATTCTCGCCGTCCCCGCCCGGAGCGCCGCCGACGAGCTCGCGCTCGAGATGCTGGACCAGACCGTCACCGCGGGCGGCAAATGGACGGTGGAACGCTTGTCGGCCTCCACGCTCGCGTCCGAGGCCGTCGAGGCCGTCGAGCGTGGGACGCCCGACGTAATCGTGATCGTGTCCACGCCGCCCGGCGGCCTCGCACACGCGCGTTACCTCGCCAAGCGCATCCGCCAACGCTTTCCGGACGCGCGCATCTCCATCTTCCGCCCTGGCGGGGACGCCGTGCCGCCAGATCAGGAGCTGTCGATCGTGGGCGCGGACCGGATCACGACGCGATTCGCGGCGTTGTGCGCCGACTTGCCGTATCTGCTGGTCGCGCCGGCCGCCGCAGCGCCGCCGGCGGCGCTGCCCTCGGCCGCCGCGTCCTGACGCAGGCCGCGGTGCGCGGCGTCCGTCAGCTCGCCCGGCGGGACTCGGCCGCGCGCACGATCGGTGACGGCGTGCCGACGCTGGTCAGCCAGAGCTGGTGCACCGCGCGCGTCGCGCCGACGTGCAGCAGGCGGCGTGGGGCCGGGCGATCGGGGAAGTGTGTGCTGCTCGTCTCGACCAGCACGACGTAGTCGAACTCGAGCCCCTTCACCTGCTCGATCTCGGTCACCTCGACGCCGGGCGCGAACGTGAAGTCCTGGCGCTCGACGAGGCGCAGGCGCGACACCTCGCCCGCCTCGAGCCCGCGGTGGTACATCTGGCTGAGCTCGCGCGACGGCGTCAGCACGGCGACCGAGGCGAGCGGCTCCTGTGCGGCGAGGTCGATGAGCGCGTCGGTGAGGAAGGCGAGGCAGGCGCCGTGGTCGGTGAAGCGGAAAAGCTCCACCTCGGGACCCTCGCGGACGGTGAACGGCGGGCGGTCGTCCTCGCGCAGGTCGCCGAGGAGCGCCAGGGCGAACTCCGCGACCTGGCGCGAGCAGCGATAGCTGATCTCGAGCGTCTCGACCTCGGTGCCCTGCAGGCCGAGGTGGGCGAAGAAGGCGCTCCACGACGTGAAGCCCGCGTCGGTCAACACGTGCTGCTGGGTGTCGCCGGCGAGCGTGATGCTGCGGCTCTTGTCGAGGCAGTCGAGGAGCACCTGCACCTCGACCGGCGAGAAGTCCTGCACCTCGTCGATCGCGACGTGGCGGTAGACGAGCGGCGCGCCGCCGCGCCCCGGGAGCGGGCCGACGCGGAGCTGCCACGCGCGCAGGAGGAGCGCGTCGTCCTCGGCGTCGAGCTCGGGCTGCGCGCGATGGTCGCCCTCGATCCAGGCGCTGACGCGCTCGTGCTGATCGCGGTTGGCGGCGACGGCACGCGCGATCTCCTCGCTGCTGAAGGTGCCGGGGGCCACCTCCGCGAAGACCGACTCGAGGAAGGGGCCGTCGCGCAGCATGCTGGCCCAGTCGTCGACGGCCTGCGCCGCGCTCGGCGGCCCGGCCACGCGCGCGACCTGGCGGCGTTGTGCCACGAGCAGCGCGGGGTGGAGCTTCAGGCGGTGGACGACCGCCGGCGTCGCCTCGCGCAGGATGCGCGGCACCGTGGGGAAGAGACGGCGTGCCTGCTCGCCGGCCCACTCGTGGAACGTCCGCACCTGCACGCGCTCGACGCCGAGCGAGGGCAGCACGTGGCTCACGTAGTCCTTGAGCGCGGACGAGAAGACGACGACCAGAGTGCGCTCGGAGTCCATGCCGGGGTCGTCGTAGGCGAGGTAGGCGATGCGGTGCAGGGCGACGGTCGTCTTGCCCGAGCCCGCCGTGCCGCGGATGACGACGAAGCCCGAGGACGGCCGGGTGATGAGCTCGAACTGTCGCGGGTCGATCAGGCCCGCGATGTCGGGCAGATGCTTGTCGGCGCTGAATCGCAGGCCGTGCGGGTGGGTGCCGAGGCGCCGCTCGGTGCCGGCATCGGGCGCATGCGCGCGCAGCGCCGATCCCTCCCCGCCGGCAAGGCGGGGCGGCTGCCGGGCGACGCAGCGCCAGCCGTCCGTCGCCTCGGCGTCCGGCACGAAGACACCCTCCGGTGCCTCGACGCGCTGCAGGCGGCGGTCGCGGATCGCGACCGTGCGGCGCGCGACGACCTCACCGCGGCGCTCGCGCCCGGCGATCTCCTCGTCGTAGGCGTCGCCCTGGCGGTAGCGGTAGAAGACGCGCGAGATCGGGGCGTGCCGCCAGTCGACGATCTGCACGTCGCGTTTCAGCCACGTCGCCTTGCCGAGGAGGACGTCGAACTCCGCGCCGCGCTCGCGCAAGCGGAGGTGCGCGAAGTACGGCGAGTCGCGGCTCACCTGCGGCATGCTGCGCGACGCGCGCAGCTGATCGAGCAGCGCCGTCTGCCGGTTCCACTGGTCGAGCAGCGCGGCCTGATCCTCGGCCTTCTCGCCGGCGCGCAGCGCCTCGCGCAGGCCGGCCAGCTCCTCGACCAGCGCCGTCTCCGACGGCGGTCCGCTCGCGGGGGTCTCGGCGAGCGCCGTCATGACGCGCTCGAGCAGCGCCAGCTCTTCGGTGACGATCGACATCGGTCCCTGGAAGACGAAGGGGACCATCGTGGCAAATCTCGTCGATGAAGGCGAGCCACTTGGCGGGCGGGCCGGGACCTCGCTATGCTCGTCGCATGCGACTCGAGCACATCGCGTGGACGGGTGGGAAGCCGCCGAAGCAGGACGAGGCGCGCCGACGTCTCGAGGACGAGGGCTACGAGGTCGTGTGCTGGAACGATCCGCCCGGCCGCACCTACACGCCCCACGCCCACGATCGGGACGAGTGTCTGTGGATGCTGGCGGGATCGATGACCTTCACGATCACCATCGACGGTACGACGTACCGCCTCGATGCCGGCGATCGCCTGATGCTGCCGAGCGGCGTGGTGCACGCCGCGGAAGCGCACGCGGCGGGCGCCCGCTACTTGATCGGCGAGCGCTGAGCCTCGGCGCGGTCGCGCAGCGCGATCGCGATCCGCACGAAGAGGAGCGTCGCGAGGGCGATCGCGTACGCCTGCGGCTCGGCGACGTCCCTCTTCACCCGCAGATAGAAGTGCAGCACGCCGAGCACGCCGGCGGCGTATGCGAGGCGGTGCAGGCGCTTCCAGCGCGCGAAGCCGAGCCGGCGCACGGCGCCGTTCGTCGAGGTGAGCGCGAGCGGCAGGAGCAGCGTGAAGGTCGCGGCGCCGACGTAGATGAACTTGCGCTCGAGGACGTCCTTGACGATGGCAGCCCAGTCGAGCCCCTGATCGAGGACCGTGTAGGTGAGCACGTGCAGGCTCGCGTACAGCGCCGCGTAGACGCCGAGCATGCGCCGGATGCGGAGCGGCCACGTCCAGCCGAAGAGGATCTTCGCCGGCGTGCAGGCGAGCGACGCGACGAGGAAGACGAGCGCGACGAGGCCGAGCTCGTTCAGCGCCTGCGCGATCGGATCGGCGCCGAGCGTGCCCTGGAACGCCCGCTGCGCCAGCGAGACGAGCGGCCCGAGGCCGCCGACGAGGACGCCGGGCTCGAGCCACGGATAGGGCTTGCCGCGCCGTGGCCGGGCGGCGGCGTGCGGCGCGGCGGCGGCCGGCGCGCTCATCAGAAGAGCCGCCGCAGGTCCATGCCGCCGTACAGGCTCGCGACCTGCTCGCCGTAGCCGTTGAAGGGCAGGGTGGGGCGCCGGCGCAGGTCGCCGATGCGGCGCTCGGTCGCCTGGCTCCAGCGCGGATGATCGACGGCCGGGTTCACGTTGGCGTAGAAACCGTACTCGTTCGACGCCGCCAGGCTCCAGGTCGTCCGCGGCTCCGTCTCGGTGAGGCGGATCTCGACGATCGACTTCACGCCCTTGAACCCGTACTTCCACGGCACGACCAGGCGGAGCGGCGCGCCGTTCTGTGCCGGCAGCGTCTTGCCGTAGAGGCCGACCGCGAGGAGCGTCAGCGGGTGCATCGCCTCGTCGATGCGGAGACCCTCGACGTACGGCCAGTCGAGCACGCGGCCCGACTGCTCGGGCATCTGCTCCGGATCGAGCAGGGTCGTCATCTGCACGTACTTGGCGCGCGAGGTGGGTCCGACCCGCCGCAGCAGGTCGCCGAGCGGGAAGCCGACCCACGGGATCACCATCGACCACGCCTCGACGCAGCGCATGCGGTAGACGCGCTCCTCGAGCGGGAACCAGCGGAGCAGCTGGTCGACGTCCACCTCGCCGGGTTTCTCCACCTCGCCGGCGATCGTCACCGTCCAGGGCCGTGGCCGGAGCGTCTGAGCCGCGTACGCCGCCGGGTCGCTCTTGTCGGTGCCGAACTCGTAGAAGTTGTTGTAGGTCGTGACGTCGCGTTCGGGGGTCGGCTCCTCGCCGCCGGCCTCCTCGAGCCGCTTCGCGACGTCGAGCGCCGTAGGGGCGGCCGCGTCCTTCCCCTTGCGGTCGGTGACGCGCCGGCCGCTCGTCAGAAAGCGCAGGCCGCCGGCGACGGTCGCGGCCGTGGCGGTGAAGAGGCCGGCGTTCCGCAGGAACTCGCGGCGTCGGAGGTAGTGGCGCTCGGAGGTGATCTCCGACGATGGCGGTGCCGGACCGAGCTCGTCCATGGTGCGCGTGATGCCTTCGCTCCCCTTCGATGCCGGGCGTCGGCGCCCGGTTACCGTCGGTCGACTCCTCCCTTTTCTCTACGCGGCTCACCACGGCAGGGGATTGGCCGTGGCGGGAGCGGTCCATAGCCTCCGCGCTGCCGCCGAGGCGATCGTCCCACGGGCGATGGTCGCCCACAACCCCACGGCGGTCGACAGGGAGGACGAATGCGGTTCCTGATTCGGGCGTTGCTGATCGTGGTCATCGTGTCCATGGTGGTAGGCGCGCGCGGCGTCGGCGCGCAGACCTCGCAGGGGCACTACCAGGAGTTCGGCGACGCGACCGGCTTCCTCAACATCCTGCCCCCGGGTCAGGACGGCGTCCTCAACGCGACCGAGGCCGTGCAGGCGCAAGCCGGCACGTATCCGCCGCATGTGAAGGATCAGCTCGACATGTACGGCAACCTCGTCTACGCCGTGCCCGGCCTGACCGAGGGGCAGCTCCTCACCTACTACAAGGACGCGTCGTTCGGCGCGCGCGAGGACGACATCGACCGGGTGTACTCGCCGACGGCGGGCGTCACCGTCGTGCGCGACGCGAGCTTCGGCGTCCCGCACATCTTCGGCACCACGCGCTACGCGACCATGTTCGCGGCGGGCTACACGGGCGCGGAGGACCGGCTCTTCCTCATGGACGTGCTGCGCCACTACGGGCGGTCCCGCGTCTCGGAGTTCCTCGGCGCGTCGCCGGCGAACATCGCGATGGATCAGGGCCAGCTCGCGATCGCGCCCTACCTCGAGTCCGATCTGACGGCGCAGCTCGAGGCCATCCGCACCACCGACGCGGAAGGCCAGGCCGGCTACGACGACCTGCTCGCCTACAGCGACGGCGTGAACCAGTACATCAACGAGGCGCTCACCGATCCGACCAAGCTGCCGGCCGAGTATCCGGCGCTGCAGGTGCTGCCGGCGACCTGGAAGCCGGAGGACGCGGTGGCGATCGCGTCGCTCGTCGGCGGCATCTTCGGCAAGGGCGGCGGCGGCGAGCTCTCGAACTTCTGCGGCCTGCAGGCGATGACGGCGACGCTCGGCGGCGACGCAGCGACGGCGCGCGCCATCTTCGACGACCTCCACTTCGCGAACGACGTCGAGGCGCCCGTGACCGCGCACGCGGCGGCGCCGTACATGACCAACCTCGGCCCGGTCGATCCCGCGTCGCATCCCGAGATCGACTGCGCGAGCCTGCACCCGGTGAATACGAGCGCCCCCTCGCTGCAGGACCTGCTCGACGCGATCAGCGGCGCGGCGCCGCCGCTTGCGCTGCCGCACGTGATGAGCAACGCGCTCCTCGTCTCGGGCGAGCACACCAAGAACGGCCGGCCGATCGCGGTCTTCGGGCCGCAGACGAGCTACTACATGCCGCAGCTCCTCGTGGAGAAGGACATCCACGGTCCGAACGTCGACGCGCGCGGCGTCGCGTTTGCCGGCACCGATCTCTACGTCGAGCTCGGCCGCGGCCGCGACTACGCCTGGTCGGCGACCTCCGCGAGCGCCGACAACGTCGACCAGTGGGTCCTGAAGCTGTGCGAGCCCGGCGGCGGCCCGGCCACGGTCGACTCGATGGGCTACCTCCACGACGGCACTTGTGTGCCGATCGAGAGCTTCGTCCACACCGAGATCGCCAAGCCGTCGGCGGGCGGCATCTCCGGCACCGGCGAGAGCGGCGCGCAGTGCAACAACAACCTCGACGACGACGGCGACGGCTTCGTCAACGACGGCTGCCCGGCGGTCGGCCTGCCCGAGCTGCTGACGCAATGCCTCAACAATACCGACGACGACGGTGACGGGGTCGTGAACGACGGCTGCCCACCCGTGCTCGACGTCGTGCTCACCATGCCCGTCCAGCGCACGCCGGACTACGGTCCGATCGTGGCGCGCGGCACCCTCACCGACGGCACGCCGATCGCGATCGCGACTCTCAGGACGACGTACCAGAACGAGCTCGCCTCGGCGCGCGGCTTCCGGCGCGTCAACGATCCCACGTTCATGACGAACGGCTACGACTCGTTCCGCCACGCGATGGGCGAGGCCGTGGACTACACTTTCAACTGGTTCTACATCGACGCCGCCGACATCGGGTACCAGCACTCCTGCAAGTGCCCGCAGCGCGCGCAGGGTGTCGACCCCTACCTGCCCACCTGGGGCACGGGCGAGTGGGACTGGCAGGGCTTCATCGGCCTCGCGCAGCAGCCGAATGACCTGAACCCGAGCGCGGGCTTCCTCACCTCGTGGAACAACAAGCAGGCGCCGCAGTTCGCGGCGAACGACCGGCAGTTCTCCTACGGCCCGGTCTTCCGCAACCTGATGCTGTCGAAGCGCATCCAGGCGGCGATCGCCACCAAGAACATCGATCGCGCCGACCTGGTGAGCGCGATGGAGGATGCCGGCACCGTTGATCTGCGCGGGCAGGAGGATCTGCCGTACCTCTTGCAGGTCATGGGCTCGACCGCGCCCGGCAGCGCCGATCCGCGCGCGCAGGACATGCACGACCGCCTCGCGGCCTGGCTCACGACGCAGACGCACCGCCGCGACCTCGACCACAGTGGCGAGTACGACGACCCGCAATCGCCGGCGGTCATCGACGCCTGGTGGCCGCGCCTGTCGCACGCGATGTTCGACGCCAACTCGGCGAACGCGATCGACGCGCTCGGCCTCACGCTCGACGACCCGGACCGCTTGCTGCACATCGGCTCCTCGTTCGACGACGCGTTCTACAGCCACGTCAACAAGGATCTGCGGCAGGTGCTCGGGCTCCCGGTCGCCGATCCGTGGTCGCGCACATACTGCGGCGGCGGCGTGCTCACCGACTGCCGCACGGCGCTCTGGAACGCGATGTCGCAGGCGGCGGCCGACCTCGAGGCCGAGTTCGGCAGCCCGAACGTCGCCGACTGGAAGCGCGCCATCGCCGACGAGGACGTGCGCCAGACCGCGGTCGGCATCACCTCGGTGCCGGCGATCCACTGGATCAACCGGCCGACCTTCCAGCAGGTCGTGCAGATCTCGCGCGGCGCGTGCGGCAACACGCCGTCGAGCGGCTGCAAGCAGCCGACCGTGAGCGGCGCGTCGCTGCTCGACGTCAAGAACGGCACGCCGGACAGCAAGGATCGCCTGCTCTGGAAGTGGTCGAAGGGCGCCGCGACGAGCCTCGCCGACCTCGGCAACCCGCTCGGGACCACCAACTACGAGTTCTGCCTGTACGACGGCGGCGCGAACCTGATCTCGCACGCGAGCGCGTCCGCCGGAGGCTCGTGCAACGCGGCGAGCCCGCGGCCGTGCTGGAAGCAGACCAGCACCGGCTTCAAGTACATCGACAAGGATCTCACACCGAGCGGCGTGCAGAAGCTGCTGCTCAAAGCCGGGGTGGCCGGCAAGTCGAGCATCCTCCTCAAGGGGCGCGGCGACCTGCTCGACACGCCGGCGCTGCCGATCTCGTCAGTACCGGTCCGCGCCCAGCTGGTGAACGGCGCCGGCATCTGCTGGGAGGGGCAGTACGCGACGACGCTGCGCGATCAATCCGACAGATTCAAGGCCAAGAGTAACTAGATTCGCCGACGTCGCGGGGTGCGAGGGGATCGGCGCCCTCGCACCCGACGCTCGCAATCAGTTCAGTGCTCGCCAACGGGTGCAAGGACGCCGATCCCCTCGCACCCCGCTGCGGGCGTCGCACCCGGGAGTAGCTCTGGGTGTTCGCTCGCCCCGTGTACTTCGCGCGCGGCCGCCTACTTACTTCCATCCATCCACTGGTCGACGCCGCCGTGGTGCGAGCAGGAGCCGGAGTGGTGGGTGCCGTGCCAGTAGGTACCGTCCTTGCACTTGGCGAGGGCGCCCGTCGGATCCGAGTTGTCAGCCTTGCCGCCGGCGGCCTTCTCGGTATGTGCTGCCGTCTTGGTTGCGGCGTGTGTCGCCGGCGCTGCCGCTGCGGGCTGCTCCGGAGCCGCTGCGGGCGCCGACGCCGTTCCGGCCTTGGCGCCCTTGTCGATGCCGCCGTGGCCGCGGCAGGCGCCGCGGCCGCCCGGACCGGTCGTGCCGTCCTTGCAGGTGACCGTCGGCTTGTCCGCCGCGGCAGCAGCGGGAGCCGCCGCGGGCGCGGCTGCAGGCGCGGCCGCCGGTGCCGCCGCGCTCTTGTCGACGCCGCCGTGACCATGGCATGCGCCGCGGCCACCCGGAGCCGTGGTGCCGTCCTTGCAGGTGACCGTCGGTTTGTCCGTGCTCGCGGCCATCGCCAAGGCCGGAACGAGGAGAAGTGCTGCCGCGACTACGATTGCGCGATGAGTGGTCCGCATTGTGCCCTCCCGAGGTTGTGAAGCACCTAGCCCATGAGCTTCTTGAAGGCCGCCAGTCCCGACTGCAGCAAGTCACCCGGCGGCGGCAGCTGACCGTTGGGGGTGAGATGGTCGATGAGATTCGGCAGGATCTGCGCCACGACCTCCTGCGCCCGTTCCGGCGGGAGCCCGACCTTCTGGGCGAGCTGCGCGATGCGGTCGGGACCGAGCACGCGCGCAAGCTGATCGGCGGTGATCGGCTGGTTCGCTCCGGTGCCGATCCACGACGCCACGACGCCGCCGAGCCCCGCCTGGTCGAACTTCTGCTGCAGCCCCTGCACGCCGCCCATCTGCGCGCCGAGCATGTCAATGAGGGATTGGCCGAGGCTCGCGCTCTGCGAGCCGGAGAGCGCCTGTCTCGCCGCGTCCAGAGCCTGATCGAGTAGTCCCATGAGTGCCTCCTTATATGCCGCGAAAGAATGGGCGCCCGCGCAGCGAGTAGCAAGGGTCGCGGGGGGCGACAAGAGAGGCACGGCGGAAGAGGGCGAGATCCCTCTTCCGCCGGCTTCGTGCGGGACAGCGGCGATGCCGCTATTGGAGGTCGGACGCCGCTATCGCAGGAGGAACAGTCCCGGCGTCGCGAAGGCGTTGCCGTTCGGATCGCGGAGCTCGGCGTTCAGCAGCTCGAACCCGCTGCCGTTCGGCAGGTCGGGCATGCCGCTCTCGCTCAGCATGACACCGGCCGTCGTGACGAGCCCCCCGTTGCCGTTGAGCAGAGGGAACGGGATCGAGCTCGTCAGGTCGATCGTGGTCATGTCGCCGCCCGTCGGGTCGTTCACGGTGGCGCGCCAGGTCGCTGAGAAGGTGCCGTTGCCGCTGGCGGGGGCGTTGGCGCCGTCGAGGATGCCCTTCATCTTGATCTTGATGGCGATGTCATCAGCGCCGTGACACGTTGCCTTCATCTGAACCGTCCCCTGGCCGCGGGACTCGTCCCATTTCCAGCCGTTCATCGGACTTCCGTCTCGCTCGTTCGGCGTCTCGACCTGGCATGCCGGGACGGCGCCCTCGCTCGTGCGATCGGGCGTGTTGCCGCCGACGTCGCCGCAGACGATGAACGCCTGCACGAGGTCGGACTGGAACTTGCCCGCCTTGGCCGGCCGCTCGAAGAGTGGGTTGCCCGCCGGCCGCGTCGGGCCGCAGGGCCGCGTGGCGTTGCAGTTCGGGATGCTGGGATGCGTGCAGGAGCCGGCGCCGTCGCACACGTCGGAGGTGCAGAAGTCGTAGTCCGCGGGACAGAAGCTGCCGCTGGCCTCGAACTGGCACGTCGAGGAGCAGCAGTCGCCGTCGAGCGTGTTGCCGTCGTCGCACAGCTCGCCGCTGTCGACGGTGCCGTTGCCGCAGCACTGGACGACGATCGCGAGGTTGTCGAGGACGTTCGGACCCGGCTGCGGCCCGAGCAGCGTCCAGGTGACGCTCGTGAGTCCCGACCAGTACGCTGGATCAGGCGTCACGACGCCGTTGTCCGGCTGGATGAAGTCCTGGACGTCTCCCCCCTTGAACGATCGGAACGTGCCGGGATCGCCATTGCCGGGATCGGCCGCGAAGTCGAACGAAGTGACCGCGAAGGGTTGGCCTCCCATGGAAAACGTGTAGACGAGGCCGTCCGCGTCGCCCTGGTTGCTCAGATCGGGCGACGTGTTGCCGTCGTTGTCGCCCAGGGTGAGCGTGCCGTCGGTGGGCGGCGAGATCTTGGAGGCGCAGACGGTCAGTCCCGACTCCGTGTAGCAGTGCGGGGTTCCCGAGCCGGCATCGAACGTGATGGTGACGGGCGTATCGACGCAGTCGGCGTGGGCGTGCTCCGTCCATGCTCCGACGAAGCTCGCCGCGACGACTGCCGTCAGCAGCGGGAACACGTGACGGGTCATGACATCCTCCTCGACCGTTCGCGGGGGCCCAGACATCCGGCACGAGCACCCCGGTGTGATCGTTCGCCACGACTGTGTACGCGGTCCCAACAAGAGGTCAAGGAAAAACCGCACCCGCCGCCGTAGCCGACTCCGTCTGGGGGATCAGTGCGTCCGGCGTTGACGCGTCGCGCGCGGCGCATGGACCGCGGCGCCGCGTCTCAGCCCCGGCGCAGCACGGCGCCGTGGCAGGCGCCGCCGTAGCGCCCGTCCTCCACGACCGGGACGCCGTGCAGCAGCACGGCCCGCAGGCCGCGCGGCCGCGCATCCGGGACGTCGAAGTCGGCCGGGCCGTCGACCGTCGCCGGGTCGAAGAGGACGAGATCGGCGGCGTAGCCCTCGCGGACGAGCCCGCGTCCGGCGAGGCGGGCGCGCTCGGCGGGAAGCCCCGTCGCCTTGTGGATCGCGGCCGGCAGCGAGAGCAGCCGGAGGTCACGCGTGTAGTGGCCGAGGAGGCGCGGGAACGTGCCGAAGCTCGCCGGGTTGTGATGCCCGCGGCTCGTCAGGATCGTGTCGGTCTCGACGGCGTTCAGCGGGTGGGTGAGCGTGTCGCGCAGCGCGTGCTCGTCCTCGGCGCTGCCGCTGTACTGGAAGAGCATCACCCGCGCCTTGGCGCCGCTCGCGCGGGTGAGGTGGAAGTAGGCGTCGAGCGGGTCCTGGCCGAGGATCGCGCCGATCTCGTCGAAGCGCTTGCCCTCGAGGTACGCGAGCGACGGCTCGACCGCGTGCAGGAGCTGGATGTCCGAGACGTCGATCGCGATCAGCTTCCGCAGCATGCGGAGCTCGGTGCGGAGCCGCAGCCGCACGATCGGCGACGCGAGGTTGTCGGGCAGGCCGTGCTGCGCCCACGGTGGGTAGATCACGCGGATCGTCGTGTTGCCGGCGGTGTACGGGAAGGTATCGAAGGCGACGTCGAGTCCGGCGTCGCGCGCGCGCTCGATCGCGACGATCGCGCCGCGCTGCGTGCGCCAGGTGGCGCGCCCGACGAAGATCAGGTGCGAGACCTGGAGCCGGGCGCCGGCGCCGCGGGCGACGTCGAGGATCTCGTCGAGCGCGCGCAGGTTGTGGGCACGCCAGCGGAGCGGGTTCAGCGAGAAGAAGGGCGAGATCCAGCTATAGGCGCGGACGTGCGACGTGAAGAGCGCGCCGCACTCGGCGGCGACCTTCGCGAGCGCCGTCAGCTCGGCCGGCGACGCGAACATGCCCGGCGCATAGCCGAGGCCGGTCGAGAGCCCGACGCAGCCGGCGTCCATGGCCTCGCGCACCCACTCCGCCATCGCGGCGACGTCCTCGTCGCGCGCGGGCTCGAAGCGGTCGCCCATCACCGCGAGGCGGATCGAGCCGTGGCCGGCGAGGTGCGCCACGTTCAAGGCGAGCGGCGCGGCCGACAGGCGGTCGAGGAACTCGCGGTGCGTGCGCCACTCGAACGGCAGGGCCCGGTCGCGCACGAGCTCGCTGCCGTCCTGCAGGAGCTGCGCGCTCCGCGGCTCGACCGGCGCCGGTGAGAAGCCGCAGTTGCCGGTGACGATCGTCGTGATCCCCTGCTCGAGGAGCGGCGCGAGGATCCGTCCGTGGTCGGCCTGCGGCAGGATCCAGTCCGAGTGCGAGTGCAAGTCGATGAAGCCGGGCGCGAGCGCGAGGCCGCGGGCGTCGATCTCGCGCATGGCCTCGAGGGCCGGCGCGTCGCTCTCCGCCGCGAGCGCGGCGATGCGGCCGCCGGCGATGCCGACGTCGGCGCGCAGCGGCGGCGCACCGCTCCCATCGTACACGGTGCCGCCGCGGATCACGGTCTCGCAACGCACGGCCGGGGCGTAGCGGCGCCGCGACGCGAGGTCAACCCGCGGCGTCAGCCGCCGGCGGGATCGAGGCGGTAGATCACGCCCTCGAGCGAGACCACGTACAGCTCGCCCTGAGCGTCCTCACCGAACGACGAGATGTTGGCGAGGTGCGAGGCGGGGTCGATCGCCGGACGCCAGTCCCACGAGTCGCGTACCGCGCCCGCATCGTCGCGCCGCAGGCTGCGGACGATCGCCGTGCAATAGTCGGCGTAGAAGTACGCGCCGGTGAGGGCGGGCAGGGTGTGCCCGCGATACACGAAGCCGCCGGTGATCGAGCAGCCCTCGTCGTGGCCGTACTCGATGATCGGCGCGATGAAGCCGTCCGGCTTGCAGTCGGCGGGCTGGTAGCAGTGCCGGCCCTCCATGACGTTCCAGCCGAAGTTCGGCAGCGCGCCGTCGTGCTTGGCCGCGGCGACCTCGGCGGCGGGGAGGACGTCGATCTCCTCCCACTTGTTCTGACCGACGTCGGCGATCCAGAGATCGCCGGTGGCGCGGTCGAAGCTGTAGCGCCACGGGTTGCGCAGTCCCTTCGCCACGACCTCCGGCCGCGGCCGCCCGCCCGCGTCGCGCGCGTCGACGTCGAGGCGGAGCATCTTGCCGAGCAGCGCCCGGTCGCTCTGCCCGTTGCCGTGCGGGTCGCCCGCCGAGCCGCCGTCGCCGAGGCCGACGTAGAGTCTGCGGTCGGGGCCGAAGACGAGGTTGCCGCCGTTGTGGTTGGCGTACGGCTGCTCCACGTGCAGCAGCTCGCGCTCCGACGCCGGGTCGGCGTGGTCGGGATCTCCGGCGCGCACCCGGAGCTCGAGCACACGCGTGTCGCCGTCGGTGTCGGTCAGGTTCACGTAGAAGCGGCCGTTGCGCGCGTAGTCGGGGTGGAAGGCGAGGCCGAGGAGGCCCTGCTCGGTGCGCGTCGACACCCGCGTCCGCAGGTCGAGGAACGGCGTCTTCTCGCTCTGGACCTTGCCGTCCTTCAGGATGCGGACGCGCCCGACCTGCTCGACGACGAAGAGGCGCCCGCTTGCGTCTCCCGGCGCAAACGTCAGCGCGACTGGCTTCTCGAGCCCCTCGACGACGCGTGTGAGCGTGACGGTGCGCGCGGTGTCGGGCGGGACGCGCGGCGGAGGCTGCGGACCCCGCTCCGCCGCGCAGGAGACGCTCGCGAGCGTCAGGATGATCGCGACGGTGGCCCGGTCCATGCTGGCGGTCGCCGGCGCCGAACGCCGCGTCCGCCAGTCACGCTAGCAGCGGCTCCGACCGCGGTCGAGCATGAATCGCCCTACGCGCGCGCCCAGCCGTCGATCAGCTCCGCGAGCCGGAGCGGCTGATCCTCGGGCGTGAAGCTGTACGCGTCGTCGATCGTGCCGACCCGTCCGTCGGCGAGCTCGCTCGCGTAGCGCTCGGCGTGCGCGATCGGGAACACCCGGTCCTCGGGCGACCACGCGAAGCGCACCGCCCGGCGGAACGCTGCGACGAGCTTCCGCCCCGCCTCGTGCAGCGGCGCGGAAGACGCCGACGACATCACCTTCGCGACGTCGCGCAGCACCTCGCGGCTCCGCAGGCAGGGAAGGGCGTACGTGTCCGTCACCCGGTCGTCGACCGGGCGCTTCCAGAGCAGGCCGTACGCGGCCGGCGTGTGGCGCGCCGCTCGATCCTCCAGGCCGCTCAGCATCTGGCCGAGCAGCTCTACGTTCGCGGCGGCGAGCGGAAGGCTGGTGAACGGCTCGGGCGGGAACTCGTCGTACAGCGTCTCGCACGAGTTGAGGACGAGCCGGCCGATCCGCCGGGGGCGCGCCGCCGTGGCGACCTGCGAATAGCAGCCGCCCGAGTCGTTGCCGACGAGCGTCACGTCGTCGAGGCCGAGGGCGTCGATTGCGTCGGCGATGAGCGCGCCGCAGCCGGCCGGGGTGAGATCGGCATCGGCGCGGACCGGCACGCGATGCGATCCGAGCGGGAGATCAAGCGTGAGGCAGCGGTAGCGGCCGGCGAGCGGCGTCACCACCTTGCGCCACAGGTTGGCGTTGGCGAGCCAGCCATGCGCGAAGACGATCGCAGGACCTCGGCCGCGCTCGAAGTACTCGAGCGGACCCGGGGGGAGGTCGAGGACGCGGCACTCGCCGAGCTCGGGAGAGCGCCAGAGATGTGGGCTGCTGCTCGGGTTAGAGACGGTGGCGGTGGACATGGGAAAGCTCCTTTCATCGCATGGAGGGTTGGCAGACAGACCGACAGTCGGTCTGAAATGGAGCTAGCAAACCGTTGGTCGGTATGTCAATATGAGGGTGTGAGTCTACGCGTCGAGCAGGGGCAGGCGACCCGGCAGCAGCTCGTCTCGGTGGCGACCGAGCTCTTCGCCCATCACGGCTACGAGGGAACCTCGATCGAGGCGGTCCTCGCGGCCTCGCAGCTCAGCCGCGGGGCGCTCTATCATCACTTCGCGAGCAAGGAGGCGCTCTTCGAGGCGGTGCTCGAGGGCGTCGAGCAGACCATAGCCCGGCGCATCGTGGCGGCCGCGAGCTCGGGACCGGACGCGGTCGCGCGGCTGCGCGCCGGCTGCCTCGGCTGGCTGCGCATCGCCGAGGATCCGGCGGCGCAGCAGATCGCGCTCATCGACGCGCCGTCGGTCGTCGGCTGGGAGAAGTGGCGCGAGATCGACGGCCGCTACGCCTTCGGTCTCCTGAAGGGTGCGCTTGCCGCCGTCGCCGCCGAGGGACGTCTCCGCCCCGAGCTGCTGGACGTGCTCGCGCACATGCTGCTGGCGGCGCTCCTCGAGCTGGCGCTCGTCATCGCCCGCGCCGACGAGCCGCGCGCCGCCCTCGAGACCGGCGAGGCGGCCGTCGAGGAGCTGCTGACGCGCTTGATCGGCTGATCGCCGCCGTCAGCCCTGCAGCAGGCTGCGCGCGATCTGCGACACCTGGATCTCGTCGGTGCCGGCGTAGATCTGCAGCACCTTGGCGTCGCGGCAGAGCTGCTCGACCTGGAACTCCGCCATGTAGCCGTTACCGCCGAAGAGCTGCACGGCCTCGAGCGCGACCTCCATCGCGGTCTGCGCCGCGTAGAGCTTGCACGCCGAGGCCTCGGCGAGCTCCATCTGCCGTCCGGCGGCCGACATCTCGATCAGGCGGAAGACCAGGTTCTGCAGGTTCATGCGCGCCACCTCCATCTTCGCGAGCTTCAGCTGGATGAGCTGGAACTCGCCGATCGGGCGGCCGAACTGTACACGCGTGCGGGCGTAGTCGATCGAGCGCTCGCGGCATTGCTCGACGATGCCGAGCGCCATCGCGGCGACGCCGGTGCGCTCCATCGTGAACGTCTGCTTGGCGCCGCTGCGCGCCGGCGCGTCCTCGGTCTCGCCGAGGAGGTGCTCGCGGCCGACGCGGACGTCGTCGAGGAAGAGCTCGCCGGTCGGCGACGAGTGCAAACCCATCTTGCGCATCGGCTTCGACTGGTTCAGGCCCGGCATGCCGCGATCGAGGACGAACGTCAGGACCTTGCGGTCCTTCGGCGCGTTGCCCTCGTCGAGCTTGCAGATGAAGACGATCGTGTCGGCGTAGGGGCCGTTGGTGATGAAGGTCTTGTTGCCGGAGAGCACATAGCCGTCGCCGTCGCGCCGCGCCGTCGACTTCATCGCGCCGAAAGCGTCCGAGCCCGAGCCGGGCTCCGTGATCGCCCACGCGCCGACCTTCTCGAGAGTGAAGAGCTCGAGCGCCCAGCGCTCCTTCTGGCGCAGCGTGCCCTTCGACATGACGGCGTTCGCGGTGAGGCCGACGCTCACGCCCATCGCCGTCACCATGCCGGGGCAGTAGCGGCAGAGCTCGATGATCGGGATGAGCTGCATCCCGGCGTCGCTGCCGTCGTCGGCGCGCTCCGGCGGGGGCGGGACGGTCTCACCGCGGGCGCGCGCCTCCTCGGCGGCCTTCTCGCGCGCGATGCGCTTGGCGAAGCGCTGGCGGGCGAGCTCGTCGAGCCCGAAGGTGCGCATCATCTTGCGCAGGACGTCGTAGGGCGGCGTGTCGCCGTGCTCCAGCTCCTCGAGGCGCGGGACGATCTCCGCGTCGATGAACCGGCGCATGGCGTCGCGGATCATCAAGTGCTGCTCGCTCCATTCGATCATGGGCGCGCATTGTCGCCCGTCGCGGCGCGCGATGCCAGCGCGCGGTAGTGACTCCGTTTGAGTCGGAGTCGCTACTGCGGAGTGACGACCTCCTGCGCCGCTGCCTCGACCTTACTTCATCCAGGAACGTCAGCAGGATCGAGCAGCCCGTGGCGACGCCATCCGACTGCCAAGAGCCACGTCCGCGCCCTCGCGACGGCTCTTCGTGTCGGTAAGGCTGCCGGTCCATCGAGCGCGTCTATTCCAATTGGGGTTCCGGCCTTCCAGCCATCAAACCAACGTCCCGAGGAGGCGGGATCCAGACGAACCATGCGACGCAGGGCGCCACGAGCGTGCACCGCGTGCCGGCGCGCATTTAACAGGACGTAGCGGAGTGCGGCGCGCACTTCTTTTGGCGTCCGAAGCAGCCGCACGTGATAGCGATCGGCGAGCACGGGCCCCGTTCGCTTGGCGACCCGATTCACCACGCGGGCGAGCCGCGAGCCGATCGCCATCATCCCGCGACCCAGCACGTCGCGATCGCTCGCTTCCACGATCAGATGGGCGTGGTTCCCTTGCAGGGAATAGTGCACCAGGCGGAAGCCGGGACGCGCACAACCTGCCGCAAAAGTGCGCTCGATCTCATGAACGATCCGGACCGTGCGCAGCGAGGGCAGACCGGACCGCAGTCGCAGCGTCGCGTGCGCAGGCAGCGGCTTCGGGAGCTGAATCCGCGAAGCATGCGGCAGACCGGGGTTCGGGCCGGGCTTGCGCCCGGCGCCGGGACGCGCGCCTCCCCAACCCGATGCTGCGACTCGTTGCAGCGCGAGTTGAGAAGAACGATACGGCATTGTGTCCTCTCTTGAATCGGCTACCTTCTATCATTGAAGCCCGACTTCGTCAAGAGCGCACAAAACCGACCACTCCCTAGCTCTGGTGGCCGTCGTCCTGACGCAGCTCCAAGCCACGGCGGAGGCATCGTCGAGTCCAGGGGTGTTGATACGCGAAGAGGAGATTTCTCGGGGCGCGCCACCATCGCCCGAAGTGAAACAGTTTGCGGCACCGAGGGCAGCGGCTCGACATCATGCGCGCCACCAGCGCAATCCAGATGCCGCACCAGCCGACAAAGAGCAGCAAGGACTCGCGGTCCGATAACGTGACGACGCGGACCGACACCCAGGCGACAGGGATGAAGCCGACGAACCAGAGAGCGACCCACAGGCGGCGCGCCCTGATGGCCTGCAAGCCTCGCTGCTTCGTGTTCGTGAATTGGGGGCGTAGATTAGGGGCGGACCGCCGTCAAACTGTGACACTACCCGGGCGCGCGGCGTGCTGTACTCGATCGGGCGGAGGCGCTATGCGGGCGCCGATAGGCCGGCGCATGGACACGTTCCACTTCGATCCCTTCGATCCGGCGACACGGCGAGAGCCCTACGCCGTCTATGCCCGCGCGCGGCGCGAGCATCCGGCATACCGTCACGAGGGGTTCCCGGTCGTCTCGGTGTTCCGCTACGCCGACGTGCAGGGCATCCTCAAGGACGCGGCGACCTGGTCGAGCAACTTCGACCTCCCCGGCATCGATCGCAGTCAGGCGCCACCGAGCATGATCGGGCTCGACCCGCCCTCGCACACGCGCCTGCGTGCGCTGGTGAACCAGGCCTTCACCCCGCGCATCATCCGCAACCTCGAGTCGCGCATGCACGAGATCGCCGGCGAGCTCGTGGACGACGCGCTGGCGCGGGGCGCGGTCGATCTCGTGCAGGCGCTCACCTACCCGCTGCCGGTCATCGTCATCGCCGAGATCATCGGCGTGCCGCCGGCCGATCGCGAGCAGTTCAAGCACTGGTCCGACGTCGCGGTCGCGGGGCTCGGGAGCGCGCTCTTCCGTCCGCCGACGGCGGAGCGCATGGCCGAGCTCGAGCAGGCGCGGAGCGAGATGGGACGGTACTTCTCCGCGCTGGCCGACGAGCGGCGGCGCGCGCCGCGCGACGATCTGTTGACGGGTCTCGTCCAGGCCGAGCTCGAGGGCTCACGGCTCAGCCACGTCGAGATGCTGTCGATGCTCGTGCTCCTGCTGGTGGCCGGGAACGAGACGACGACGAGCCTGATCGGCAATGCCGTGCTCGCCCTGCTCGACCATCCGGACGAGCTGGCGCGCGTCCGCGCCGACCGCGCCCTCCTGCCGTCGGCCATCGACGAGGTGATGCGCTGGTCGTCGCCGGTGCAGATGGACCCACGGCGTGCGACGCGCGCGCTCGAGCTGCACGGCGAGGCCATCGCCGAGAACCAGCTCGTGGTGTCGTGGATCGGCTCCGCCAACCGTGACGAGGACGTCTTTCCCGACCCGGATCGCTTCGACGTCGGGCGGCGCGACAACCGGCACATCGGTTTCGGGCTCGGGCCGCACTATTGCCTCGGCGCCAACCTCGCGCGGCTCGAGGCGCAGGTGGCGGTGGCGGCGCTGCTCGACCGCACGCGTGCCTTCGAGCGCAGCGGCAGCGAGCCTCTGCCGCTCCATCCGAGCATCGTCTTTCGCGGCGTGACGGAGCTGCCGCTCCGGCTGTACGCGCGCTAGGAGGTCGCCATGCGTGTCCGCAGCCTCGCCACCACCGTCGTGATCGCGGCCGCGCTCGCCGGCGCGGGCATGGTGCCGTGCGTCGCGCGCGCGACCGAGCTGCCCGCGGCGGTGCGCGACCAGCTCGGGTCGGCGACGTACGTCTACATCTCGACCCAGCGCAAGGACGGCAGCTTCGGCAAGCCGGCCGAGATCTGGTTCATGTGGCACGACGGCGCGGTGTGGGTGGGCACGCCGCCGACGACGTGGCGGGTGAAACGCATCAAGCACAAGCGGCCGAACGCGAAGATCGCGGTCGGAAAGCCCGACGGCCCCTCGTTCGAGGCGGTCGGCTCGATCGTCAAGGACGCGAAGATCGCCGATCTCCTGCGCGAGACCTACGCCAAGAAGTATCCCGACCGCTGGCCCGGCTTCGCGGAGCGCTTCAAGGCCGGATTGGCGGACGGCTCGCGCGTCCTCGTGCGCTACGTGCCGAAGTGACGGGCGACTCGCTCGCGCGCACGGACGCGGAGCGCGACTGCCTCGGCGCACTACGCCGCGCCATCGGGACGCCGCAGTCGCCGATGGAGGGCCACGGCCTCCGCGTGTTCCTCCTCATGGAGCGTCTCGCCGCCGGCCGGCGCGTGGGGCTCGATCGCGAGATCGCGCTCTGCGCGAGCCTGCTGCACGACGTCGGCCTCTATCCCTGCGCGGCGCACGGCGCGCCCTACGTCGTCGACAGCCGCCGCTACGCCGAGGAGGTGCTGCACGAACGCGGCTGGCCGGGTCCGCGCCTGCACGCCTGCCTCGACGCGATCGAGTACCACCACGATCTCCGGCCGCAGTGGCAACGCGGCCCCGAGGCCGAGCTGCTGCGCCGCGCGGACATGATCGAGCTCTCCGGCGGTCTCCTGCGCTTCGGCGTGCCGCGCGGCGAGCTCCGCGCGATCTTCAGCCAGGTGCCGCGGACCGGCTTCTACCGCGAGATCGCGCGGCTCCTCTGGACGGCGCTGCGCGAGCGGCCGGCGAGCGTGCCCCGCATCTTCCTCCATTGAAGCCGGCTCCTTGGCGTCGGCTCGGTGCGCGTGCTACCGCGGGCCATGGCCCTCACGGTCGAGACGCCGGGCGACGTCGAGGAGCTGACCGAGTTCCTCACGTTCTTCGACGAGGTGAATGCGTCGCGTGCCGCACGCTGGCCGGCGTTCGTGCCGTTCCAGCTGCCGGTGCTGACCGGCGAGAGCCCGTTCGCCGAGGGGCGCCGCATCCGTCCGTTCCTGGCGCGCGACAACGGCCGGATCGTCGCCCGCGTCCTCGCGATCGTCGATGAGCGCTACCAGCGGCACTGGCAGGAGCCGATCGGCCATCTGAACCTCTTCGAGGCGCGGCCGGACGCACAGGCCGGCACGCAGGCGCTGCTGCGGGTCGCGAGCGAATGGCTCGCCGGCGAGGGGGCGCGCGCGGTCCGTCTCGGCTTCGGCGTGCTCGAATCGCCGTTCGCGACCGACGCCTACGACGTGCTGCCGCCGTCGTGGCTGCGGCAGAACCCGGCCTACTATCACGGCCTCATCGAGGGCGCCGGCTTTGCGCCCGAGCGCCGGTTCGTCGACTACAAGATCGAGGTGCGTCCGGAGCTGCGCGCACGCTGGGAGGCAGCGCTGGCGGCGGCGCGGCAGCAGGGCTTCGAGATCGTGGCGCTGCGCGACGTGCCCGAGGCACGGCGCGCGCGTGAGTTTGCGGCTGTCTGGAACGAGGCATTCGCGCGGCACTGGGGACAGGTGCCGTTCAGCGAGGCCGAGGTCGGGACGCTGATGGAGGCGCTCGGCCCCGTCGGCATGCTCGACGTGTCGGTGCTCGCCTACGAGCGCGGCGAGCCGATGGGGGTGCTATGGGTCGTCCCCACGATGGGGGCGATGGCACTCCTCGGGCCGGGGCGTGAGCTCGCGCCTGCCGAGTCGCTCAACAACCTCGGTATCGGCGTGCGCGCCCCCGCGCGCGGCCGTGGGCTCAACCTCGCGATGGCGGCGCATGCGTATCTCGATCTCGTGCGCCTCGGTGCCACCCATCTCAGCTACACGCTCGTCCTCGACGACAATTGGCCGTCGCGCCGCACCGCGGAGAAGCTCGGCGCTGCGGTCTGCGCCCACTACGTCGCGTACGCGCGCCCGCTCGTTTGACCGCCCGTCCCCGGATGGCCAGCGGGACGTCCGGGACGTATAAGCCGATCCATGAGCACGACCGCGCCCAATCCCGGCGACATCTTCTCCGCGTTCACCGCGTTCCACCGGAGCGGCGCCTTGAAGGCCGCGGTCGACCTCGGCGTGTTCGGGGCGATCGGCGGCGGCGCCCAGACCTTCGAGGCGATCGCAGAGCGCTGCGGCGCCGCGCCGCGCGGCATGCGGATCCTCGTCGACTACCTCGTGGTGAACGGGTTCCTCTCGAAGGAAGGCGCGGGCCCGGGCGCCCGCTACTCGCTGACGCAGGACGTGGCGATCTTCCTCGACCCGACGTCGCCCGCGTACATGGGCAACGCGGTCGACTTCCTCATGGCGCCGACGATGCTCGAGGCGTTCGCCGACGTCGCGGGCGCGGTGCGCCGCGGCGGCGCCGTCGACCGCGGCGAGGTGCTCGCGCCCGATCACGAGATCTGGGTGCGCTTCGCGCGCGCCATGGCCGGGCCGGCCGTGTTCGTCGCGCGCCTGCTCGCGATCGTGCTCGACGCCCCGGCCGGCAAGCCGTGGAAGGTGCTCGACGTCGCGGCCGGCCACGGCATGTTCGGGGTGACGCTGGCGGGCGAGAATCCGAACGCGCGCGTCGTCGCCGTCGACTGGAACAACGTGCTCGAGGTGGCGCGGGAGAACGCACGCAAGGCGGGCGTCGAGGCGCGTTTCTCGACCATTCCCGGCAGCGCCTTCGAGGTCGATCTCGGCAGCGGCTACGACATCGTGCTGGTGCCCAACTTCCTGCACCACTTCGACCCGCCGGCGTGCGAAGCGTTCCTGCGCAAGGTGCATGCGGCGCTCGCGCCGGGCGGACGCGCCGTCACGGTCGACTTCATGCCCGATGACAACCGGGTCACGCCGGCGATCCCGGCGGCGTTCGCGCTCGTGATGCTGGTCGCGACGCCGAGCGGCGACGCCTACACCGCGGCCGAGCTGCAGCGGATGGCGGCCAATGCGGGCTTTGCCCGCAGCGAGGTGCGGGATCTCCGGCCATCGTTCCACCACGCGATGATCTCGTACAAGGGATGATGCTCGACGCCGCCGCGGTCGCGCAGCTCGGCGAGGAGGTGCCGCTGCTCGAAGGCATCAGGACGACGCGCGCGCTCCGCCGGCTGAGGCCCGACCCGGTGCCGCCCGCCTTGATCCGCAAGGTCTGCGAGGCAGGCACCTTCGCGCCGAGCGGCGGCAATCGCCAGCCGTGGCGCTTCATTGCGGTCATCGAGCCCGAGCGGCGCGCCTGGGTGGCGGAGCGCTATCGGCGCGCGTTCCACGCCTACATCGCGCCCGCGCTCGCGGCCGCGCGCGAGCCGTCGTACCCGGAGGCGCAGCGGCAGAACGTGCGTTCGGCGCTCCACCTCGCCGATCACCTCGCCGAGGCGCCGGTGCTGCTGTTCGTCGCGGGCCGGACCCGCCACGGCGCGCCCCAGATCCAGGCGCTCTTTCCGGCGATCCAGAACATCCTGCTCGCGTGCCGCGCCGTCGGTCTCGGCGCCTCGCTCACCACCATCCATACGAGCTTCGGGGCCGAGGTCGACGCCTGGCTCGGCTTACCGGAGGGCTGCCCCACCTGCGCCATGCTTCCGATAGGATGGCCGCGCGGCACCTACCGCCGCCCGGTGCGCAACTCGATCGACCGATGTCTGTTCTACGAGCGCTACCAAGAGGAGGTCTGACCCATGCGAACGAAACGAATGGCCGCGATCGTCACCCTGGCTGCCGCCCTGCTCCTGGCCGGCGGCGCCCGCATCGCCAGCGCCTACGGGGGCGACTATGACAACCCCCGCGGCTACGACAGCCGCCATCCCCGCAGCTACAACGACGAGTACATCTTCGCGACCACGAAAATGGTGAGCGAATGGGACGTCGAGCCCGCGATCAAGGTCCCCCTGTTCCCCCCGGCGGTCGTGATCGACCTGGTCTTCCTCCCCGCAGAGATGATCGCCGGCTTTTTCTAGTAGATAACGCCCCCGTGCGCGCGGCGCGCTTCGCGCGCCGTGCTCCGACCCTCGTCAAGCGAGGGCGTGTGGGCGTCGCACCCGGGAGT
>DASXLI010000053.1:0-116973 GCA_036496285.1 Binatia bacterium | reverse complement strand
CCTGCGCCACGGCTTCCTCGGGCGCGCCCACGGGCTCGGTGCCGGCACCTTCGATCTGGCGACGATCCGCGACCGGCTGATCCAGGCGGGCGAGTGCGCCGACGCCGTCCTCGCCGCGCGTCAGGTCCACGGCGCCCACGTGCTGTCGCCCGAGCATCCCGCCTTCGCCCATCTCGACTGGGCCGACCGCGGCGAGCACCTGCCCGCGGCCGACGCGCTCGTCACCGCCTCGGCCGGCGTCCTCCTCACGATCCGCACGGCCGACTGCGTGCCGGTCCTGCTCGTGGCGCCGGGCTCTCGCGCCGTCGCCGCCGTGCACGCGGGGTGGCGCGGCGCCCTCGCCGGGGTCGTCGAGAACGCGGTCGCGGCGCTCGCCGAGCGCTACGGTGCACGGCCGGCGGCCATCCAGGCGGCGATCGGACCCGCGATCGGGGGATGCTGCTATGAGTTCGGCGTCGAACATTTCGTCGGCTTCGTGTCGCGCTACGGCGAGGAGGCCCGCGCCGCCTGGACACCGCCCGGCGCCGACCCGGCGCGCGGCCACCTCGACGTCCGGACACTCGTCGACCTGGCGCTCCGCCGGAGCGGGCTCGATCCCGCAGCCATCCACGCCGTCGGGCCGTGCACCGCCGAGGTGCCGGAGACCCTGCACTCCTACCGGCGCGACGGGCCCCACGCCGGTCGCCAGCTCAGCTACGTCGGGTGGCAGCCCGCCTGACCGCGGTCAGGCTACTGGAGGGGCGGCCGATAGCGCAGGCCGGTCGGGGTTCCGGAGATGGCCGTCCGGTCGACGACCGGGCCGAAGACCTGCTCCGGGTCCTCCACGACCTCGCGGACGATCGCCGCCATGGCCGTCCCCTGCGCCCCGTCGATCATCCGGTGATCGAAGGTACATCCGACGGTGACGACCGAGCGCACCACCACCTGATCGTCCTCGACGACCGGCTTCCGCTGCACCTGGCCGATCAGGAGGACGATCGGCGCGCGGCTGATCGGCACCAGGGGGGCGAGCGCGAAGCTCATCCCGAAGCCCTCGAAGTTGCCGATGTTGGAGACCATCGCGCTGCCGAACTGGTCGGGTTCGACGCCGAAGCGCGAGAGGTCGATCTGGTAGTCGTAGATGAGGGTCTCGAGGAAGCGCACCACGCGGCCGAGAAGCATGTTCGGCAGGCGCTGCACCATGCCCTTCGTGCGCTCGACACCGGGGTCCGCGTGCTCGCGGACGCGATCGGCGCGACCCGCGATCTCGCGCGCGATTTCCGGCAGGCTCTTCTGGTCGATGTTGCAGATCTTGGCGCCGGAGAGGTCGCGGCCGCCCTCGGTCGCCACCTGCACGAAGATGTCGACCGTCGAGCGGACCTTCACCTGGCCGCCCGAGATGACGCCGTTCGCCGCCGGGTTGTGCGCGATCGCGAGGCCGAGGCCCTTGGTCACGAGGTGGGTCAGCCGCACCTTGGTGCCGGTCTGCTCCGACAGCGCGTCGAGGTACGGGAGCGCGCGATCGACCACCAGCTCGAGCACGCCGTAGACGGTCGGATCCTGCGGACGCGCCCAGACGTGGGGCGCCAGGCGGCGCCAGCTTGAGGTCTTGTCGAGCGGTCGAAACGTTCGCGGCATTCGTAACCCCCTGAACCCGGTGATAAAGGCGCGATTGTAGGGATCGGGTCCCGGCTTGTCTACGAGACGCGCCAGGCCGCCGGATTGCCCTTACGCGATGTCCTGGCCGCTCAGCGCCAGCGCGGACGCCTCGGGGAACTCGCCGAGGAATCCGCGCAGCCACCAGCGGATGTCGTGCGCCTTCACCCGGGCCCGCAACGCGGCCATGCGCTCGCGGGTTTCCGCGAGCGGCATGCTGAGGGCACGGCGAATCTGCTCGGCGACATCGTCCATGTTGTAGGGGTTCACCTGCACGGCCTCCGGCAGATCCTCCGCCGCGCCGGCGAACTCCGACAGGATGAGCGTGCCGTCGTCGTGGATGCGAGACGCCACGTACTCCTTGGCGACGAGGTTCATGCCGTCGCGCAGCGGCGTCACCAATGCCAGGTCCGCGGCGACGTAGTGCGCGGTCAGCTCAGGGGGCGCCATCGATTGATACACGTAGCGGATCGGCACCCAGCCGCCAGTGGTAAAGCGGCCCGAGATGCGACCGACCGCCTCGTCGATCTCGCGCTTCATGCGCCGATACTCCTCGACGCGCTCGCGCGACGGCACCGCGATCTGGAAGAGGGTGACCTGGCCGCGGAAGCCCGGCGAGTACTCGAGGAGACGCTCGAAGCCGTGCAGGCGCTCGAGGATGCCTTTCGTGTAATCGAGCCGGTCGACGCCGAGGATCATCTTCGCCGAGCCGAGCTGACGGCGGATGCGGCCGGCGCGGAGCTCGGTCTCGGGACGGCGCGCGAGATTCTCGTAGAGGTCGGCCTCGATGCCGATCGGCCAGGCCACGACACGCACCTCGTGGCCGTCCATCTGCACCGTGCCGCGGTCGTGGTCGACGGGGGCGTCGGTGAAGCGCTCGACGCACGCGAGGAAGTTCCGCGCATAGCTCTGCAGGTGGAAGCCGATGACGTCGCTGCCGAGCATCCCCTCCAGGAGCGTCCGGCGCCACGGCAGGATGCCGAAGACCGACGGCTCCGGGAACGGCACGTGCCAGAAGAGGCCGATCGGGATGTCGGGCCGCGCCCCCCGCACCCGCGCGGGCAGGGTCGCGAGCTGGAAGTCTTGCACCCAGACGAGATCGTGCGGGCGGAGCTCCTCGAGCACGGCGGCGGCGAAGATCTGGTTCACCCGCTCGTAGCTCTGCCACTGCTCCGCGCGGAACTGGCAGCGCCCGACGAAGTAGTGGGAGAGCGGCCAGAGCCCCCTGTTGGAGAAGCCGTAGTAGGAGCCGCTGACGTCGCGCTCCGAGAGGGGCACCAGGCGAAGGGTGAAGCAGGGGTCCTCCGGGGGCAGCTCGACCCGGGGCTGGGGAAGGCGGCCGGCGCTCCCCGACCAGGCGATCCAGAGCCCACGTCCCGCCGCTTTGAAGATCGGGGTGAGGGCGCTCACCAGGCCGCCGACCGTCGGGACGAGCCGCCGTTCCGGTCCCCGTCGGACGTCGACGGGGGCTCTATTGGACACGACGACCAGCCGGCGGTCACCGAGTTGCCGTGTGACCTCGCCGTACGACACCGCCCTTGAGGGTAGCGATGCGCCCGGTCCTGGGCAAACTTGCGCTCTTGTTGGTGGAACACGAAGTTGCTACCCTTTTGGCAAGTCGCGCTTCGGCGCGGGAGAGGGAGTTGCGCATGCGTAAGCTGATGGTGGTGGTAGCGGCGGTTGCCTCGTGCGTGCTCGCGGCGCGCGTGGCGTCAGCAGGGCACTACGAGCATTGGACGGATGCCGAGCGCGCGGAGCACGATGCGCGCGTGGCGCAGCCATGCCCTGCTCCGGAGCCCTGTCCGCCGGTCGCTCCCGCGATCACGACCGCGAACGTCGACCGCGAGATCTACTGGCAGACCGGCGCCGACGACTACGACGACTCCCAGGCGAACCCGCTGCGTCTCCTCGCCTACGTGATCCACCCCGTGGGCTTCACGCTCGAGTGGCTGGTGACGCGCCCGTTCCACGAGGTCGTCGCGCAGCCGGATCTCGAGCCGATCTTCGGCCACGACTCGCACGCCTACTACGGCGATCAGCCGTTCGGCGTCTCGGGCGCGCGCGACATCCCTCACCCGTAGCGGGATTCGCTCAGTCGGCGACGATCTCGAGGTTCGCGTAGCGGCGGATGAGTTTTTTCATCCCCGCGCGGGCGAAGTGTACCGACAGCTTCTCGGCTTCGCCGCGGCCTTCGGTGCGTCTGACGATGCCCATGCCAAAGGTTGGGTGGCGGACGCGGGTGCCGGCGGCGAGGTTCTCGCCGTCGTCGACGATCTCCTGACTGTAGCTGTAGTCGACTACTGGGCCGCTCGGGGCGCGCTTCGGCGGGCGGAACACCGGCAGGAGTGAGCGCGTCATCGCCTCGGGAATCTCGTCGAGGAAGCGCGACGCCGGCCGCTCGCTGATCGTCCCGAAACGCAGCCGCCGCTCGGCGCGCAGGAGATACAGGCGCTCGCGCGCGCGGGTCATGCCGACGTAGCAGAGCCGCCGCTCCTCCTCGAGCTCGTCGGGGTCGTCGAGGGCGCGCTGGTGCGGGAAGATGCCCTCCTCCAGGCCGACGATGAAGACGATCGGGAACTCGAGGCCCTTCGAGGTGTGCAGGGTCATGAGGGTCAGGCGGTCGCGGCTCTTGTCCTGGCGGTCCCAGTCGGAGACGAGGGCGGCCTCCTCGAGGAAGCGGCCGAGGCGCTCGCGCGTCGACTCGCTCTCGGGGGCGCGCAGGTCGAAATCGCGGGCGACACCGAGGAGCTCCTCGATGTCCTCCAGGCGCGAGGCGCGGTCGCCGCCGGCCTCGAGGCGATCGCGATACGACGTCTCGGCGAGCACGGTCTCGAGCACGGTGCCGAGGCCGTCGCGGTCGAGGGCCTCGCCGATGCGGCCGAGCAGGGCGCCGAACTCGCGCAGGCGGCCGGCGGCTGCGCCGGAGACGCCGGCGACCGGGAAGCGGCGGGCGAGCGCGTCCGCCATCGAGACGCCGGCGCCGCGGGCGGTGGCGCGCAGCGCGCCGAGCGTCTGGTCGCCGATGCCGCGCGGCGGACAATTCACGATGCGCTCGAAGCTCCCGTCGTCGGCCGGATTGGCGAGCACGCGCAGGTACGCGAGCAGGTCCTTGATCTCCTTGCGCTCGTAGAACCGGATGCCGCCGACGATCGTGTACGGCATCGCCGCGCGCATGGCGGCCTCTTCCAGCGCCCGCGACTGCGCGTTCGTGCGGTAGAAGACGACGACGTCGCCGAGCGCGCGGCCCGACGCCTTCAGCTGACGCACCTCGCCGATCACGAGGCGCGCCTCCGCGAGGTCGTCCTCGGCGGTGGCGGTCACGACGGACTCGCCGGCCGGGTTGGCGGTCCAGAGCGTCTTTCCCTTGCGGCCGTGGTTGTTGGCGATGACCGCGCCGGCGGCGGCGAGGATCGTCTTCGTCGAGCGATAGTTCTGCTCCAGGCGGACGACGTGCGCCGACGGGAAGTCGCGCTCGAAGTCGAGGATGTTCCGCACCTGCGCGCCACGCCAGCCGTAGATCGACTGGTCGTCGTCGCCGACGACGCAGACGTTCGGCGCCTCACCCGCGGCGAGCTGGCGGAGCAGCAGATACTGCGCGTGGTTCGTGTCCTGGTACTCGTCGACGAGAAGATGCCGCGCGCGCGACTGATAGCGCGCGCAGATGCCCGGCTGCTCGCGGAAGAGGCGCACGACGAGCAGGATCAGGTCGCCGAAGTCGACGGCGTTCTGCCGCTCGAGCGTGCGCTGGTAGCGGCGGTAGAGCCGCGCGACGACGTCAGCGAAGGGCGTGAGCGGCTTCGCCGCGAGCTGGTCGGGCGAGAGCGCGTCGTTCTTCGCCTGGTCGATCGACCAGGCGACCGACGCGACCGACAGCACCTGCTCGCCGACGTTCTCCTCGGCCATGCACTGGCGGATCATCTTCTGGCGGTCCTGGTCGTCGTAGATGGTGAAGCTCGGCGCGTAGCCGAGCTGGGCGGCGTGGCGGCGCAGGACGGTCGCGGCGGCGCTGTGGAACGTGCTGAGCCAGACGTCGGCGCCGACGGCGTCGAGGGCGCGCTCGACCCGCGCCCGCATCTCGGCCGCCGCCTTGTTGGTGAAGGTGAGCGCGAGGATGGCGTCCGGCGAGACGCCGCGCTCGACCAGGCGCGCGATGCGCGCGGTGATGACGCGCGTCTTGCCGCTGCCGGCGCCGGCGAGCACCAGAAGGGGACCATCGCCGTGCCCGACGGCCTCGCGCTGCCGATCGTTCAGCTCCATCTCCGCCGCCACCCCCGATCGCGGTCGGCTTCTATACTCCCTCGCGCCGCCGAAGGGAAGAAAATTTCTCGCCGCGCCGCCGCGTGCGCCGCCGCGCGACGGCGCGGTGGCCGTCTGCTACGCTCGCGGCGACAAGCATGGCGTACGAACGGAAAGACGCCTTCTACAATCGCGCCAAGAGCGAGGGCTTGCGCTCGCGCGCCGCGTACAAGCTCTCCGAGCTGCAGCGCCGGCTGCGCCTGATCCGGAGCGGCGACGCGGTCGTCGATCTGGGCGCGTGGCCGGGCGGCTGGCTGCAAGTAGCGGCCGACCTCGTCGGCGCACGCGGCCGCGTCGTCGGCATCGACGTCACGCCGCTCGATCCGCTGCCCGACGCACGCGTCGCCGTGCTCGAGGCCGACACGGCCGACCCGGCGCTGCCCGCGCGGGTGCGCGAGCTGCTCGGCCGTCCCGCCGACGTCGTCCTCTCCGACATGGCGCCGAAGCTCACCGGGATCGCGCCGCGCGATGCCGCGCGCGCCGCCGAGCTGCTCGAGACGGCACACGCCTTCGCCGTCGCGACCCTGCGGCAGGGCGGCACGCTCGTCACCAAGACGTTCGGCGGCGCGGAGATGGAGGCGGCGCGCGCCGCCCTCCGGACGACGTTCGGCCGCGTCCGCCTCGTCGGGCTGGAGGCGACGCGCAAGGGCTCGTCGGAGCTGTATCTCGTCGCCGCCGAGTTCCGCGGCACGTGAGGGTGGGGTAGGATCGCGCCATGACACCGACCCGACTCGTCGCCGCGCTCTGCCTCGGCGCGCTCGCGCTCGGCGCGCGGGCGCACGCACAGGACCCCACGCCGGATCGGTTGCGCCACACGATCACCGTCGTCGGAGTCGGCCGCGAGCGCGGCCGGCCCGACACCGTGGACCTGCGTATCGCGATCGAGCAGAATGCGCCGACGGCACAGGCCGCGAGCCAGCAGGCGGCGAAGGCGGCGACGCAGGTCGTCGACGCGCTGCGGAAGCTGGTCGGGGCGGACGGGCGCGTCGAGACGAGCGGCTACCAACTCAACCCGATCTACCGCACCGAGCGCCCCGATCCGCAGAACCCGAAGCCGCGCGGCCCCGAGATCGTCAGCTACACGGCCGTGAACCAGCTCGCCGTTCGCACGAGCAAGCTCGACTCGGTCGGCACCTTGATCGACGCCGCGATCGCGGCCGGCGCGTCACGCGTGGACAGCCTGGCCTTCACGGTCGCCGACCCCATGCCGCTGCAGGCGGCCGCGCTCCGCTCGGCGGGCATCGACGCGGCGTCGCAGGCCGCAGCCATCGCCGACGCGCTGAAGGTCACGCTGCACGGCGTGCTCGAGGCGTCGACCGATTCCGTGGAGCGGCCGATGCCGAGGCAGTTCTCCGGGGCGATGATGCGCGCCGAGGCGGCAACGGCGGCGACGCCGATCGACCCGGGCGATGTCACGACCGAGGCCCGCGTCCGCGTCGTGTACGCGATCGATTAGTCGCGCGCGACGAGCCGCACCTCGACCCGGCGGTTGCGGGCGCGGTTCTCGGGGCCGTCGTTCGGCGCGATCGCGTGGTGCTCGGCGAAGCCAAGGGCGACCGTCCGCACCGCGAGGCCCGGATCGCCGCGCTCGATCTCGCGCGCGACGCGCGCGGCGCGGGCGAGCGACAGCTCGAGGTTGGACGGGAACTCGCGGGTGTGGATCGGGACGTCGTCGGTGTAGCCCGAGATCTCGATCGTGAGGTTCGGGATGCCGCTCGCGATGCGCTGCAGCTCGTGGAGGAGGGCGCGGCCCGCGGGCAGGAGATCGGTGCCGCCGGGGCGGAAGCCGAGGCGGCCGCCGAAGTCGAGGCGGACGTCGCTGTCGCCGACGACCACGGTCGCGTCGTCGGCGTCGCCGCGCGCGGTGACGAAGGCGTCGAGATAGGTGCCGAGATTGCGAACGCCGGCGGCGGCGGGCGGCGCATCGTCCGCCGAGCCGCCGGAAGCGGACGCAACGGCGTCCCCGGACGGCGCCTCGGGCGCGGTCGCCGCGTCGGATGCCGCCGCCGAGGCCGCGTCACACGGCGCGCCGGCATTGCCGTCGCCCGCCCACGCGTTCGCCTCGAGGGCGCCGAGCGGATCGGGACGGGGCGGCGCCTGATATGCGCTCAGCGCGTCGGGACGCTGCTCCGGCGCGTCGTCCAGGGCGCGTACCGTGTGCTCTACGGGCGCGGGCGCGGCCGCGGCGAGCTTCGCCTGTGGGCGCGTCTTCGCCTGGCGCACGACGTGGCGCGCCGTGCCGCCGCACACCGCGGCGACCAGCACGAAGGCGAAGAGCTGCATGACGAGGTCGCTGAAGGTGATGAGCCAGCCCGTGTCGTCGGCCTCGGCAGGCGCCACGACGAGCGGCTCGGCCCAGTCAGGCCGCGCGTTCGAGGAGGGTCGGTTCGTCATCGGAGAGAGCGGTCGGGCGACGGACGCCGAGATACGCGCGCAGCGCGCGCTCGATGCGGGTCGGGTACTCGCGGCGGTGCACCAGCAGCGCGCCCTCGATCACCATCTGCATCATGAGGGTGCGGCGCGCGAGATGGCCCTGGAGCTTGGCGTTCAACGGCAGCACGACGACGTTCGACAGCACGGCGCCGTAAAGGGTCGTGAGGACGGCCATGCCGAGGCCCGGGCCGATCGCCGAGAGGTCGGCGCCGCTGAGATGGCGCATGAGATTCACGAGGCCGAGAAGCGTGCCGATCAAGCCGAACGCGGGGAAGAGCCTTCCGAGCGTCGCGAGCACCTGGCGGGCCGACTCGCCCTCCGTCGCCTCGCGGCGCGCCTCGCCGACGAGCTCGTCGCGCAGCTCCTCCTCGTTCGCGGCGTCGACGGTCAGCGCGATCGCCGTTCGGAGGAACGGGTCGGCGGCGCGCGCCCCGGCGCGCTCGAGCGCCGGAATGCCGTCGACCCGGTAAACGTGTCCGAGCCGCTTCACGGTCGCGATCGTCTCTTCGTGATCGGGCGCCGTGGCGAGCGCTTCGCCGAGGAGGCTCCAGGTGAGGCCGAGCCGCGCCCGCGAATAGGTGACCGAGAGGACGCCGAGGGAGCCTCCGAGGGTGATGACCAGCGCCGTCGGATCGAGCAGACCCTCGGCCGCGGCGAGCGCGGCGAGGACGCTCAGCAGCGAGAACGCGAGGCCAGCCACCCCCAATCGTCGAAGGGAACGCCAGAGTGGGATCATGGACGGGCGTCGATGCACCTTCGGTGCCAGCGCAAACCCGCGTCGTACCGTGTCATCCGGCCGCCGCGTCGGGAAATTTTGGCCGCCGCCGCCGCGCCGGGCGGCGGAAATTGCCGCCCGCGGAGCGGCGAATTGCCGTCGCCTTGCCCCTCCGGCGAGCGCGGCGCATCATCCTGCCATGATCCGGATCCGGAGCCTCGACCACTTCGTGCTGCGCGTGCGCGACCTCGATGCGTCGTTGCGCTTCTACCGCGACCTGCTCGGCCTCACGGCGGAGAACGAGGCCGAGTACAGGCAGGGGGTCCGCCCGTTCGTATCGTTGCGCGTCGGCGACCAGCTCCTCGATCTCGTTCCCGACCCGACCTACGATCCCGCGGCGATGGGCGGCTTCCTCCACTTCTGCGTCACCGTGGACGGCGCGCTCGCGCCGGTCGTCGCGACGCTGCGCGAGCACGGCGTGCCCTTCCTGCACGACGAGCCGGTGGTGCGCGGCGGCGCACGCGGCGAGGGATTCTCCATCTACGCGCAGGATCCCGACGGCTACATGGTCGAGCTGAAGGAGCACTGAAGCGCGGCCCTGTCATGCGCGGAAACACGGCGTTTGCCGTGGACATCCTCCCGGGGCAGCACTATGGTACGCGATGCACGGGCGACGGGAGGTGGACCATGAGTGAGCGTGTGGGCAACGGACGCCCTCAGAATCGCGGCGGCAAGACGCGCGCCGAGCACGAAGAAGCCGCGGCGCGCGCGGCGTTCCGCGATGCCGCTGCCGCACGCGCGGCCTTCCGCGACGCGATGGCCGACACGACGGAGCGCGCGAACGCTGCCAGCGCCGCCAGCGCTGCCGCGGGCAAGGCCTTCCGCCGCCTGCAGTCGCGCGGCGGCCAGCTTCTGCACTGGTTTCCCGAGCTCGGCAAGAGCCTGCTCGGCGAGGGCGATCCCGGGCTCGAGTCGGTCCTAGGCCAGATCAATAGTCTCCGGACCGAGGTGCAGCGGCGCGCCGGCGCCACCGGACGTGATCTCGAGGCCCGCGCCGAGCGTATCCTCGGCGAGCTCGAGCGCCAGGCCGTGCAACGCCTGCAGCCGCTCCTGAGCCGCGCCCACGTCGCCTCGCAGAACGAGACCGGCGCCCTCGACGAGCGCGTCGCACACCTCGAGGCGCGCATCGGCACCCTGTTGGAAGACCGCGCCATGCTGACCGGCCGCGTGACCGACCTCGAGAGCCAGCTACGCGAGACCCGCGTCGAGCTCGGCGAGCGCGTGCGTGAGGTCGACATGCGCCTCACCGCGACCGACGATCTGCGCGGCGACCTCACCGATCTCCGCCGCGAGCTCGACACCCTCGCCAAGGATCACGTCGCCCGGAGCCTCGAGCTCGGCAAGCTGCAGGACCGCATCCTGCGCATGGAGATGCGCTTCGGCGATCTCCTGAAGGAGCACAGCGCGCACCTCGCCGATCACGAGGACGTGAAGAAGCGCCTCGGCGACCTCGCGGCCGAGATCGAGGCCGCGACGCGCCTCGCGCGCGCCGCCGCCGATCAGGCGACGGAGGCAACGACGCTCGCGCGCAGCGCTGCCGACCGGTTCGCGGCGTTCAGCGTCGAGCACGCGCGGGGACGCAGCGAAATCGAGCAGATGGAGACCCGCGGCGCCGAGACCCAGCAGGTCGTCCGGCAGCTCGAGCTGCGTGTCGGCGACCTCGGCGAGCGCCACAGCGGCGTGCGCGAGGATCTTGGGACGCTCGGTGCCCGCATGGCACAGCTCGAGCTGACCGCCGCGCCGGCGCCGGCACCGTCGTCCGGAACCGAACGCAGCGAAGGCCACTAGGCCGCACCGCTCCGGGCCTGCCCGAGCGCGCCGGCCGCTGCGAGGAGTCTTCCCGTGGACGTCATCCCGATCCCCCTCCTGTCCGACAACTACGGCTACCTCCTGGTCGGCCCGGACAGCCGGGCGGCCGTCGTCGACTGCTCCAACGCCGGTCCGGTGCTGCGCGAGGTCGAGCGCCGCGGCCTCCGGCTCGAGGCGGTGCTCTCGACCCACCACCACTTCGACCATGTGGGCGGCAACGACGACGCCGCGCAGGCGGTGCCGAAGCTGCGGGTCATCGGCTCGCGCGCCGACCGTACCCGCGTGCCCGCGCTCACCGAGGCGCTCGCCGACGGCGAGAGCTTCGAGGTGGCGGGCCTCCGCGGCCGCGCCCTCTTCATCCCGGCGCACACGAGCGGCCACCTCGCGTACTACTTCGAGGAGGGCGTGCCGAGCGTCTTCTCGGGTGACACCCTCTTCGCCGCCGGCTGCGGCCGCCTCTTCGAGGGCTCGCCGGCCCAGATGATGAGCTCGCTCGGCAAGCTTGCCGCGCTCCCCGACGCCACCCGCATCTACTGCGGGCACGAGTACACCGAGAAGAACCTGCGCTTCGCCCACGAGCTCGAGCCCGCCAATCAGGCGATCGCCGACAAGCTGAAGCGGGTCGAGAGCCTGCGCGCCGAGGGCAAGCCGACCGTGCCCTCGACGATCGCCGACGAGAAGGCGACGAACCCCTTCCTGCGCTGGAAGAGCCCCGAGCTGCGCGCGACGATCCGCAAGCGCTTTCCCGACGTGCCCGAGGACGACGTCGCCGTGTTCGCGAAGACCCGCGAGCTGAAAGACGCCTATTGAGCCCCGGCCGCCGGTCCATCCCCCGAGGTGACCATGGCAACTGACGTGCTGCTGACGTCGCGCGACGGCGACGTCGTGACGATCACGCTGAACCGTCCCGAGAAGCGGAACGCCATGACGGTGCCCATGCTGGCGGGGCTCCGCAGCGTCTTCCACGAGCTCGCCGCGACGACCGACGTGCGCGCCGTGATCCTCGCCGGCGCCGGCAAGGCATTCTGCGCCGGGCTCGACTTGAAGGAGATGGGCCTCGCGCGCAAGCCCGACGGCACCGTCGAGTACCCCGACATCGAGGACGCACTGCACGCGCTCGAGCACTGCCCGCTGCCGACGATCGCGATGATGCAGGGCGACGCCATCGCCGGCGGCCTCGAGCTGGCGCTGCACTGCGACCTCCGCGTCGCCGGCGCGGGCGCACGCATGGGAATGCCGCTCGCGCGCATCGGCCTCGTCGTGCCGTACCCGCTCACGCAGAAGCTCCTCGACACCGTCGGCACCGTGAAGACGAAGGAGATGCTCTTCACCGGCACGCTCCTCGACGCCGAGAGCGCGCGGCGCGCAGGCCTCGTCACCCGCGTCGTCCCCGACGCCGAGCTCGAGCACGCGACGCGCGCCCTCGCCGCCGAGATCGCCGCCAACGCGCCGCTCTCGATCCGCACCATGAAGGCGGCGATCAACGAGGCGAACGCGTTCCGCTCACTGACGCCGTCGCCCGGGCTCGCCGCGCAGGCGGCGACGACGCGCCGGAGCGAGGACCTGCAAGAGGGCCTGCGCGCCGTGTTCGAGAAGCGCCGCGCCGTCTTCAAGGGCCGCTGAGTGCTCGCCGCCTTCGCCCGCTTCCGCCCCGCCGTCCCGATCCTCCTGCGTGCCGTCCTCGGCGCGATCTTCATCGCCCACGGCTTCCGCAAGCTCGACGGCAACATGCCGGACTTCGTCCGCACCGTCGGCCACCTCGGCTTCCCCGTCCCGGCCGCGTTCGCCTGGGCGGCGGCGCTGTCCGAGTTCCTGGGCGGCATCTGCGTGCTGGTCGGGCTCTTCACCCGCTACGCGGCGCTCGCGATCGCGATCGTGATGGCGGTCGCGATCAGCAAGGTGCACCTGCACGACGGCCTCGTCGGCGGCTACGAGTTCCCGCTCGCGCTCCTCGCGATTGCCGCCGCGGTCGTGCTGCTCGGCGCCGGGCCGGCATCGATCGACCATACCGTCCTGCACCGCGACTTCTGAGGCGCCCTGCAGTCGCGGCGTCAGAGCCCGCGCTGCTCCGCGTCGTGGGCGTGCTCGATCGCCTGCACGAGCGTGGGATCGAGCTTGTCGGGCGCGAACACCACCTTCTGCGAGTGCACGGCATCCACCGCGTCGAGCGGCACGCGGAAGTCGCCCGCGTTCTCCACGTAGACGACGACCGCGTCCGGCAGCACCTCGCGGACCGCGCCGAACTCCTCGCCGCCGTCGATCAGGAACGCCTGGTAGCCCACCTCGATCTTCTGCGTCATGCCGCTCAGCGTGCCCATGGGTCGAAGCTGTTGCCGACGCCGCTCCTAGTCAATTCCCGCGGCGTGCGCCGGCACAACATGCGCGTCGCACCGGACGGCGGGCGTCTCAGCACGCGCGCAGGAGCGGTGCGAGCGCGTCCCAGTCGGTGACGGGCTGCGAGCAGGTGTAGGCGTGGCAGACGTACACCGTCGTGCGCCCGTCGACCTGGGTCTTGCCCTCGGCGATCGGCAGGCGCTCGCGCGCGTCGGGCTCGACGGCGACCAGCGTCTTGTCCGGCAGGAGCTCGCTGTGGACGCGCGCCAGGAGCGCGCGGCGCGCCGGGTCGTCGGCGCGGCCGACGACGACGATCTCGCGCGGCTTCCGCTGGTAGAGGTCGGCGGCGGCGATCATGTGCGCGAAGCCGAACGGCTGCGCCGTCATGGCGCCGCTGAAGCAGCGCAGCGTGCGCTCGGCGGCCTCGAGGAAGCGCGCGTCGCCGACGTAGTAGTAGAGCCGGAGCAAGCCGAGCGCCGCGGCGGCGTTGCCCGACGGGATCGAGCCGTCGAACGACGGCTTCGGGCGGTGCACCAGGTCCTCGTGGTCGGCGCTGGTGAAGAAGAAGCCGCCCTGCTCGCGGTCCTCGTAGCGCTCGATCAGCACCTCGCCGAGCGCACGCGCGGTCGCGACGTGGGCCGGGTCGAAGGTCGCCTCGTAGACGTCGAGAGCGGCGTTCAGCATGAACGCGTAGTCGTCGAGATAGGCGTTGAGCTTCGCCTCGCCGTCCTTGAAGGTGCGGAGCAGCCGCCCGTCGCGCATGAGGTGCGTGCGCACGAAGGCGAGGCCGCGCTCGGCCGCGGCGCGGTAGTCGTCGCGTCCGAGGACCTTGGCGGCCTCGGCGAAGGCGCCGATCATGAGCGCGTTCCAGCTGGTGAGGATCTTGTCGTCGCGCGCCGGCGGCACGCGCTCGGCGCGGCGGCGCAGGAGCTTCTCGCGCCCCTCGGCGACGATCCGCTCGACCTCGGCGCGCGGTCGCTTCGTCAGCGTCGCGAGCTGGTCGAGGCCGATCGTACGGTGGAGGATGTTCTTGCCCTCGAAGTTGCCCTCGCGGGTGACGTCGTAGTAGCGGCAGAAGACCTCGCCGTCGTCCTCGCCGAGGAGACTCAGCACCTCGGCTTCCGTCCAGACAAAGTACTTGCCCTCGACGCCCTCGCTGTCCGCGTCCTGCGCCGCGTAGAAGCCGCCCTCGGGATGCGTCATCTCGCGCGCGACGTAGGCGAGCGTCTCCTCGACGACGCGCTGGCACTCGGCGTCGCCACCGGTTGCCTGCCAGCATTCGAGCGCGAGGCGGACGAGGAGCGCGTTGTCGTACAGCATCTTCTCGAAGTGCGGCACGAGCCAGCGCGCGTCAACGGAGTAGCGGTGGAAGCCGCCGCCGAGCTGGTCGTAGATGCCGCCCGCCGCCATGCGGTGCACGGTGTCCACGGCCATCGTCCGGAACTGCTCCTCGCCGGTCGCATGCCAGGCGCGCAGGAAGAGCGAGAAGACCATCGTGTTGGGGAACTTCGGCGCGCCGCCGATGCCGCCGTGGTCGGCGTCGTAGTGGCGCGTCAGCGCGCGCGCCGCGGCGACGGCGAGGTCGGCCGGCAGATCCGCCGTCGCGGGCGGCAGCTCGTTCTTCTGCAAACCGCCGCGCAGTTGCTCGACGCTCTCGCGCACCTGGTCGCGCTTCTCGCGGTAGGCCTGCGCCACGCCCGCGAGCACGCGCGGGAATCCCGGCATGCCGTGGCGGTCGACCGGCGGGAAGTACGTGCCGCCGAAGAACGGCTCGCCGGCGGGCGTGAGGAACATGGTGAGCGGCCAGCCGCCGTGCCCGGTCAGCATCTGCACCGCCGACATGTAGATGTGGTCGAGGTCGGGCCGCTCCTCGCGGTCGACCTTGATGCAGACGAAGCTGCTGTTCATGAGATCCGCGATGCGCTCGTCCTCGAACGACTCGCGCTCCATCACGTGGCACCAGTGGCACGCCGAGTAGCCGATGCTGATGAGGATCGGCTTGTCCTCGCGCTTGGCGCGCTCCAGCGCCTCCGGCCCCCACGGATACCAGTCGACGGGGTTGTGCGCGTGCTGCAGGAGATACGGGCTGGTCTCGCGGATCAGCCGGTTCGCGGGACGTGTGGGATCCGACATGTCAGCGGGTCTCGGCGCGGGACGCGCCGCCGAACTCCTTCCACGCCGCGAGGGCATGGAGGCCGGCGCCGACCTGCACCGCGACGACCTTCTGCAGCGGCAGCACCTCGAGCTCGCTCTGGTGGTCGATCTGCGCGCAGATCTCCTCGAGGCGGCGGCGCACCAGGCGGACGACGTCCTCGCTGCCGCGCGACACCGCGATGCGATACACCTCGCCGAGGTAGAGCATGTGGTAGAAGACGCGGCAGACGGTCGCGTCGAAAGCCTCGGCGCGCGTCGCCTCGCGCGCGTACTGCGGCGCCTCGACCTCGCGCTTCAGCGCGGCGATCTGCTTCGGCGTGCGCTTCACGTAGTCGTCGACGGAGCGATAGAGGCGGTCGCGCGGCGCGCCGCTGCCGATGATCGCGAAATACTCGCGGATGTCGTGGTAGATCGAGTCGACGCGGAAGACGCCCTGGAGCATCGCCTCGCGCCGGCTCATGCCGGCGGGCGTCGCGTCGTTCAGGGCCTTGTCGAAGTAGTACGGCACCTCGGTGACGAGCGTGTACCCGCCGTGCGTCGACTTGAGGTAGTCGTCGGAGCTGGTGCCGCACTCGATGCTCGGCGCGGGATCCTCGCCGAGATTGCGCGCGAGGTAGTCGTAGCGCTCCTGCACTCCGAAGAGGCCGAAGATGCCCTCCTCGAAGGCCTTGATGAAGGGCGCCTCGGGCTCGCCGCGGTGCATGGTCAGCCCCTGTGAGGTCACCACGCGGCGCAGGCGCGGAAAGAGCCCGGGAAGCGGACGCGAGACGTAGAAGTACGTGCCGCAGAAGCCGGCGTTGTGCAGCGAGTAGAGGAACGTCGGGCGGTGCGTCTCGATCACGGAGATGACGGCGCGCGTCTCCGGTGCCGACTCGGTGAAGTGCAGCGTCTTGTAGTGGACGGGGAAGCTCCACTCGATCTGCTCGCGCGCCGCGGGACGGTAGTAGTTGAGCGCGTACGTGAGCGGCGAGAATTGCTGCTTGAACCAGCCCTCGTTGAGGATCGTCCCGTCGGGGTCGGCGCACTTGATGATGAGGAAGGTGTAGTCGAGCTCCTCGCGGAGGTCGTCGTCCTCGCACAGCCGCCGCGACAGGTACTCGAGCGTCAGGGTGCCGATCGGCTCGTTCGGGTGCGGCGTGCCGAGCAACAACGCCTTGTGCTTACCCTGGCCGATGGTCAGCAGCTCGATCGGCCGTCCCTCCAGGGACGTGCCGATCGTCTGCAAGGTCACGAGCTTCGGGAAGCGGCGTGCGAGCTCGCGCGAGCTGGCGGACAGCTCGGCAACGCTCAGGAACTCGGAGTACGCCGGGACGTCGGAGATGACCTGGTACGTGTCCATTCATGGAAAAAGTATCACACGTGGCCAGGCCTTCAAAAGAAAACGGCCGGCGCGCGAAGGGTTGCGCGCCGGCTCCGGGTGCGTCTCAGGACAGCTCTTTGCTCGAGTACCCCAGGATGCGGCGGGCGATGATCATCATGTTGATCTGCTGCGTGCCCTCGAAGATGTCGTTGATCTTCGCGTCGCGCATCCACTTCTCGAGGAGCAGCTCGCGCGAGTAGCCGAGCGGCCCGAGAATCTCGACCGCCTTCTGCGTGACCTGGGTCACGACGAAGCCGGCCTTGGCCTTTGCCATCGATGCCTCGAGGTTGTTCTTCTGGCCCTGGTCCATCATCCACGCCGCCCGCCAGGTGAGGAGGCGGGCCGCCTGGAGCTGGGTCTCCATGTCCATGAAGTCGCGCTCGAGGGCCGTCAGCTTGCGCGGGCCCGCACCGTAGCGGATCTCCACGCCCTGCTTCTTGAGCTCGTCGCGCACGAAGTCGAGCGCGGCGCGGCCGACGCCGAGGGCGCTCGCCGCGACGATCGGCCGGGTGGCGTCGAAGGTCGCCATGACGCCCTTGAAGCCCTCGCTGGTCTTCGGCACCTCGGGGCTGCCGAGGATGTTGTCGAACGGGATGCGGCAGTCCTCGAAGATGAGGGTCGCGGTGTCCGAGGCGCGGATCCCGAGCTTGTCCTCGCACTTGGCGATCGTCATGCCCGGGGTGCCGGCGTCGACGATGAACGACTTGATGCCGGCGCGACCGGCCGAGCGGTCGACGGTCGCCCACACGACGACGAAGCCGTTCGACTTGCTCGGATCACCGGCCATGAGGCCGCTCGTGCAGAAGATCTTGGTACCGTTCAGCACCCAGTGGTCGCCGTCGCGGACGGCGGTCGCCTGGATCGCGGCGCTGTCCGAGCCGCAGCCGGGCTCGGTGATCGCCATCGCCGACCAGACCGGCTTCTCGCCCTTGAAGCGCGAGAGGAAGCGCTGCTTCTGATCCGGCGTGCCGACGGCCATGACGGCGGCGCCTCCGAGGCCCGGCCCGGGGATCGCGAGGTAGAGGCCGGCGTCGCCCCAGGACAGCTCCTCGACCGCGACGACCGTCCGGAGGTTGCGCTCGCGGTCGACCGCCGCCGCGCCCTTGTCCTTGGCGTCCTTGTCCTTGCTGGCGCCCGGCCCGATGCCCGACGAGCGCGAGAGCTGCCACATCATGTTGATGAAGTCCCACGGCTTCTCGTGCTCGCGCTCGTCGTACTCGCGCGCGATCGGCCGCATGGCGTGCTCGGCGAGCATGTGGAGCTGCTCGTAGGTGGACGCGATGTCGGGAGAGAGCTCGAAGTCGATCATGATCCGTCTCCTTTTGAACGGCGGCCTGTGGCCACCGCACCGTCAGGCGATCGCCAGTCCTTCCAGGGTGGAGAAGCCGCGGGCGTTCCGCAGGAAGAGCTCGACGAGGTGGTCGCGGATGTAGCCGTGGCCGCCGAGCACCTGGAGGGCATTGTCGGTGATCTTGAGGCTCATGTCCGCCGCATACCGCTTGGCGAGGTAGGCCTCGCGCGTCGCGTCCTCGTGGCGGTCGAGCTTCCACGCCGCCTCCCAGATGAGGAGGCGCATCGCATCGACCTCCATCGCCATCTCGGCCAGCATGAAGGCGATGGCCTGCTTCTGCGCGATCGCCTGACCGAAGGCGCGGCGGTCCTTGGCGTACTCGCGCGCGTAGTCGTATGCGGCGCGCGCGACGCCGACCGCCATCGAGGCGATGCCGACGCGCCAGAGGTTGGCGAGGCGGCGCATGGCCGCGTCGTCGCCGGCGGCGAGCACGTGGTCGCGCGGGATGCGGCAGCCGTCGAGCTCGAGCGTCGTCGTCTCGAGCGCCTTCAGCCCCATGTTCTTCTCGCGGCCCCCGACCTTCACGCCCGGCGTGTCGCGTGGCACGATCACCGCCTGCGGGTGGATCGAGCCGTCGCCGTTGGTGATGCCCGCGAGCACGAGCACGTGCTTCGCCTGGCTGCCGAGCGGCACGAAGCACTTGCCGCCGCTCACGATGTAGTCGTCGCCCTCGCGGCGCAGCGTCGTCGCCGGCGCGGTGGCGTCGAAGTCGAAGCGCGGCTCCATGACGGCGGCCGAGCCGGGCTCGAAGGCGTCGCCGCAGAACGCCGGCAGAAGGCTCTTCTTGAGCGCGTCGGTGCCGAGCTCGACGAGCGGCACCGTGAGCAGGCGCGGCGCGAGGAGATGCATCGCGATCGAGAGGTCGCCGTAGGCGAGCTCCTCGGCGACAAGCGAGCCCGTCAGCGCGGAGTGCTGGCTGCCGAAGCCGCCGTACTCCTCGGGGATGATGCTCTGCACGAGGCCGAGCTCCCAGCCGCCCTGGACGAGCGATGCGGGCACCACGCCCTTCTCGTCCGCCTCGCGGGCGTGCGGGCGGATCTCGTCGCGGGCGAAGCCGACGACGGTGTCGCGAATGAGCTTCTGCTCCTCATCGAGCTCGAAATTGATCATGATGCGGACTCCTTCCGGATCTGCCGGGCACCGCGCTTGGCGACGCCGACGGTGAGCCATGTGACGAGCTGGTCGATCACGCTCTCCATGACGGCGGCGAGATCGACGCGCTCCGGGTCCTGATAGTGCTGGAGCTCGGCGCCGATGACGCCGCTGGTGAAGAGCTGCGCCGCGCGCGCCGCCTCGACGTCGGTGCGGAAGACGCCCTGCTCCTGTCCGAGCCGCACGATACCGGCGAGGTAGTTGCGAAAGCGGCGCATGATGCGGCGGAAGGACGCGGAGAGCTGCGGATTGGTGTCGAGCGCCTCGACCATCAACGTCAGGATGAAGCGCCGCAGGTTGTTCTTGGTGGCGATGTGTACGCACACGCGCGCGATCTCGTGGAGCGCCGCCGCGGGATCGGTGACCGGCGAGACGCCGCCGACGATGCGCTCCTCGAACTCGTCGATGCGGTCCTTCACCGCCTCCGCCAGCAGCTCTTCCTTGTCCTTGAAGTGGTAGTAGAGCGCGCCCTTGGTGACGCCGGCGGCGCTGGCGATGCGGTCGATCGAGGTGCCCTGGTAGCCGTAGTGCGCGAAGCAGTCGATGGCGATCGCCATCAGCTCCTTGCGGGCGCTGCCCGTCGACATACTGAACGTTTAGTATGTTGCCTGCGCCCTGTCAACGCGGCTTTCCGGGCGGTGGACGGCAAGGCCCAAGCCTTGGCCCGGCCTCGACTTTTGCACTGGAGAATGCGCGTGCGCGTCGCTACAGTGCGGCCCGGGGTGGATGAGCGCACTCACATTGCGGCGACCCTGCGGGAGGCGCGGGAACGTCGCCAGCTCTCGGTCGAGGCGGCGGCGGGGGATGCCGGGATACCGGTGCGTTACGCGCGCCTGCTGGAGGGCGAGACGCCGTCGGGTGTCGGCATCTCGGACGAGCTGTATCTGATCCCGTTCTTCCGCCGCTACGCCGCGGCGCTCGGCCTGCCGGCCGAGGAGCTGTTGCCCGACTTCCTCGGCCAGGTGTCGGAGCTGCCGCCGCCGAGCGCGCCGCCGCTCCAGATGCGGACGCGCGGCCGGCGCCGAGCGCCGTGGCGGGCGCTCGCCGTGGTCGGCGCCATCGCGGTCGCGAGCTTCATCATCATGCAGCAGGCGCCGGAGCGAGGAGCGCGGACCGACGACGAGACGTGGAACGAGCGCGAGCACGCAGGCGCCGACGCGGCCGAGAAGGTCGCGGAGGCGGCGCCGGCCGAGCCGGCCGCGGCCGCCGATGTGCCGGCAGATGCGCCGGCGACGGATACTGGAGCCGCGCCGGCGGCGCCGGCTGCCGTTGCCCCGGCCGAACAGCCCGCGCCGGCCGCCGCGGGGCACGCGGCGCAGCCCGCCGTCGCGTCCGCCGAGCAACCCGCAGCGGCGGCCGCCGACGCCAAGCCGCCCGCCGACGGATCGCACGAGCTGCGCGTCAGCGCCGCGCAGGAGACCTGGTTCTCCCTCGGCATCGACGACGAGCCGAAGCGCAACATCATCCTGCAGCCGGGCGAGTCGCGCAGCTGGACGGCGGCGCGCGCCTTCACGCTGACCATCGGCAACGCCGGCGGCATCACCGTCGCGATCGACGGCCGCGAGCTGCCGCCGCTCGGCCGGGCCGGCCACGTCGTCCGCAACCTGCGCCTGCCCGAGGAGACGCCCCCCGCCAGCGGCTGATGCGCCTCGACATCGTGAGGTGATTCGCCTAGAATCACCTCATGGCGAGCGCGGCCGATCGGGTACGGCGGCTCGTGGACCGGCGCGGCGAGCTGCAGAACCGCGACGTCGTACACGCGCTGCACGTGTCGCCGGCCACGGCGCACCGCCTGCTTCAGGCGCTCGTCACGGGCGGCGTCCTCGAGCGGCAGGGCAAGGGCCCCGCCGCCCGGTACCGCTTCCGGAGTCTCCGCCGCCGCTTCCGTCTCGCCAAGCTCGACGAGCACGCGGCGTGGGAGACCGTCGCCGCCGAGATCGCCCGCATCCGTCCACTCGCGCCCGACGTCGCGCAGAGCCTCGCCTATGCCGCCTCGGAGATCATCAACAACGCCGTCGATCACTCGCGCGGCCGCGCGGTCGAGGTCGGGGTCCGCTTCGAGCGCCGTGGAGCGACGGTAACGACCGTCCGGGACGACGGCGTCGGCGTCTTCCGTCGCGTGTGCGAGGATTTCGGCATCGCGACCCCCCACGACGCGATCGTGCAGCTCGAGAAGGGCAAGCTCACGAGCGACCCGAGCCGCCATAGCGGGGAGGGGCTCTTCTTCTCCTCGAAGGCGATCACGCGCTTCCGGATCGAGAGCCAGAAGACGGCGTGGATCGTCGACAACGAGCTGCACGACACCGCGATCGCGCCGAGCGACGTACGGCGGGGGACGCGGGTGCAGCTCGAGGTCGTCCCCGGGCGGATGCCGAAGCTCGACCAGGTCTTCGCCGCCTACACCGATCCGGTGAGCCTCCGGTTCACGAAGACGCGCGCGACGATCAAGCTGGTCGGCTTCGGGAAGACGCTGGTCTCACGCTCGGAGGCGAAGCGCGTCGTCACGCGGCTCACCGACTTCACGCACGTGACGCTCGACTTCTCGGGCGTCGAGACCGTCGGCCAGGGATTCTGCGACGAAGTGTTCCGCGTCTTCGCGCGCGCGCACCCGAAGGTCGCGCTCGTGCCGGCCGGCATGAACGACGCCGTCGCGTTCATGGTGCGGCGGGCGCTCGCGGCACCTGATGGCCGCACAGAACCACCGGGACGCCGACGACGAAGGTCGACCCGTCAGCCTCCTTCCCGATAGCACTTGATCACGCCGAGCTCATCGCCGCCGCGGATCGTCCCGTACTTGTCGGCGAAGAGCTGCCCGATCGAACCGATCTTCGGCGTGAGGCGGTCACTTTGCCGGCAAAGCCGGCTCGGGCCGCTATTGTAGACCGCGTAGACGGCGCTGGGGATGGCTTGGTGACGACGTCGACCTCCACGCCGGTGTCCGGAAGGACCGCGCTGGGCTTTCCGCCACCGCGTACGCGTCATATGTAGCGAAGGTCCATGACCGCGCTCGCTACGGTTCTCTGGCTTCTGAACATGATCTGCGTCACGATCGGCCACCTGTCGCTCAAGGCGGCGGCGAGCGTGGCTCCCGACGCGCGCGGACTCGCGCGATGGGTCGCGATGCTCAAGAACACATGGGTGTGGATCGGGATCTCCGCATTCATCGTGGAGTTCGGGCTTTGGGTGGCCTTTCTTTCCCTCGTGCCATTGTCCCTCGCGGTCCTGATGGGAAGCATCGACAGCCTCGCGGTGCTCGTGGGCGGTCGCGTTTTCTTCGGCGAGTCTCTGACGGCCCGTAGAACCGTATCGATAGCACTGATCACGATCGGTGTGGCGCTCGTGGGTTGGGGCTGAGCCCGTGCGACGATTTCTCATCGTCGGATTTTTGATGTTGCTCACCTTCGACACATTCTCGCAGCTCGGATTCAAATTCGCGGCCCTCGCCGCGGGTCCCGCCGACCTGAAGCTCGACTGGTTCGTACGGATCGTGAGGGACAAGTGGATCTACCTCGCCGTGGCGGGCTACCTCGGAGCGTTCATCACGTGGATGACGTTGCTGCAGCGGGCACCCGTCGGCCCAGCCTTCGCAGCTTCGCACCTCGACATCGTGACGGTGCTCCTGCTTTCCGGTCTTGTGCTGGATGAGAGGTTGTCGCGCGTACAGATGCTCGGCGCCGCGTTGATCTTGACCGGCATCGGCATCCTCGCGTCCGCCAAGTCTCGAGAGTCTGGTTGATGGCGGCGCTGTGATGCTTCGCGAAGTGCCTCCGACGGCCGGTCTGCCGCTTTCGTGGCGTGACCTTGTCGGTGCCAATCGTGGGATGGATTTCGAGCGCGCGTTGGCCGCATTCCTCGCTGTCGACACCGCTCGCATCTCTTGTTCCGGAACCGCTGCCCTCATTGTCGCGTTGGAGGCGCTCAAACGGCGGAGTCGACGGCGGACGGTGATCGTCCCCGCGTACACCTGCCCACTCGTGCCGCAGGCCGTGGCGCACGTTGGCCTGCGGGTGCAACTGTGCGATCTGGCGGCGGACCGATTCGATCTCGATCCCGGGGCACTGGCTGACGCGTGCAACGAGGAAACCCTGGCGATCATACCGACGCATCTCGGCGGGCTGGTCGCCGACCTCCGGCCGGTGCTCGAGGTCGCGGAACGATGGGGTGCGTCCGTCGTCGAGGACGCGGCCCAGGCGTTGGGAGCCGTGTGGTGTGGTCGACCGGTCGGCACGATCGGTGACATCGGCGTCTACAGCCTTTCGCGTGGGAAGGGATTGACGCTCTACGAGGGTGGCTTCTGGGTCGCTCATGGCGACGAGCTGCATGCCGCTATGGCGCAAGCGGCGGACGAGCTGATGCCACCTCGTGCGGGTCTCGAGCTGCTCCGGGTGGTCCAACTCATCGGCTACCGTGTGCTCTACAATCCGGTCGGTCTGCACTTCGCGTACGGGATTCCGCTGCGTCGTGCGCTCGCCAAGAACGACTACTTCCGCGCTGTCGGCGACGAGGCGAGGTCCGCCATTCCGCTCCACCGCGTGGGCCGCTGGAGGCGGAGGGTCGGCGCTTCTGCTCTTCGACGTCTAGCTTCGGCAATCGCGGCCAACACGAGGCGGGGACGCGCGCGAGCCGCTAGGCTCGGGCGAATCCCCGGGATTCGCGTCGTGAGCGAGCTACCGGAGACTGTTGGAGCCTGGCCCTTCCTGATGGTCCTCGCCGACTCTGTCGAGGTACGCGATCGCGTGCTCGCGCATCTGTGGAGCGCCGGACTCGGCGTTACCCGGCTCTTCATCTCCGACCTGACCGGATACGGACACCTCGGCGGTGTCGTACCGCGCACGACGATGCCGCGCGCGCGGTCCTTCGCCGACCGCTGCTTCACGGTGTCGAACAGCGAGTGTCTGTCGGACGCGGAGTTCGAGCGGGTACTCGATGTCATCCGGCGGTCCGTCTCGGCATAGGGACAGGGCTGGCGGTTGTCCGATGGGCGAGATCAGCCTCCGTTGGGTAGCGTCGGCCGCCGAGATCCCGCCGCATCTATGGGCGGCCGCCTTTCGGCCGCCAGTGGAAGGGGATTGGTGGTACCGTGCGCTCGAGCGGGGTCGGCTCGAGGCGCAGTTCCGCTTCGCCTACGGGGTACTCGAGCGCGGGCGCGAGCCAGTCGGCATCGTGCCCACCTTTCAGATGGACGTCCCGATCGATCTTCTTGCGCCACCCATCATTGCCGCGGCTCTCAAGATAGGCGGGCGAGCGATCCCGCGGCTACGGTTCCAGCGGACGCTCTTCGTCGGGTCACCGTGCTCGGACGAGGGTACGGTCGGCCTGGTCGAGGGGCACACGTTGGGGCTGGTGGTGGATACCATTCAGACAGCCATCGAAGAACGTGCTCGGCATCTGCGCGCGTCGATGATCGTCTGGAAGGATTTCCCAGCCGAGGCCGCGGGCCCGTTGGATCACCTCGTGAGGACTCGCGGGCTCTTTCGGATCGTGAGCTTTCCGGGGACGCGGATCGCACTTGCCGGCTCCTCCTTCGACGGCTACCTCGGGGGGCTCAACCATCACAAACGCTATCAACTGCGCCGCAACCTCCGCCGCGGGAAGGCGGCCTTGCCCACCGTCATGTCGATCGCCGTGCAGCCCGAGGAGGCGGTGCGGCGGGAGATCTTTGCGCTCTTCTGGCAAACCTATGAACGAGGCAAGACGAAATTCGAGCGCCTGACGCCGGAGTTCTTCGCCGCGCTCGCAGCTGAGCCGGTGGCGCACTTCGTCCTGCTCCGTGAGCGGGCGACGGGCGCCCTCGTGGCCTTCATGCTCCTGTTTCTCCTTGAGCGGCGAGCGATCAACAAGTTCATCGGCATCGACTACCGGCGAGGACGCGAGGGCAACATCTATTTTCAGCTCTGGGAGCATGCGGTTCAGTGGGCATACGACGTCGGCGCGACCGAGCTGCAGAGTGGCCAGACCGGCTATGCGGTCAAGCTCGATCTCGGCCATGAGCTCGTCCCGCTGACCAACTACTGTACGCATCGGAATCCCGTCTTGCGGTACCTTTTTGCCGCGGTAGCCTCCGGTGTCGGCTGGGCGTCACTCGACAAAGATCTCGCGCGCGCCCGTGTACTTTCGCCCGTGTCGAGCACCGGCGGGCTATCCACGTGATCCGTCATCGGGTACCGTCCGCTCCGAGCGCTCGGTCGGCGCGTCGCCACTCATGAAACTACTCCTCATCAACCCCCGCTTTCCCGAAAGCTTCTGGAGCTTTCAATGGGCGATCGACAACGTCTTCGCGAACAAGCGAGCCTTGAGCTCGCCTCTCGGATTGGCGACGTTGGCGGCCCTTTGCCCGGCGGATTGGGACGTCGAGATTCTCGATGAGAACATCGAGACGCTCCCCGTGTCACCGGACGCGCAGATCATTGGCATCTGCGGGATGGGAGTCCAGTTCAAACGCCAGAAGGAGTTGTTGGAATCCTACCGGAGCCGCGGGTACTTCGTCGTTGCCGGCGGCAGCTACGCATCGCTCTGCCCCGAGCTCTATGAACCGCTTGCCGACAGTGTGGTCGCAGGAGAAGCGGAGTACATCTGGAAGACGTTCTGTCGCGACTTCGAGCGAGGCAGCGCGAAGGCGTTGTATCGAGAGACCGGTGAGGTCTCGCTCCTCGACTCGCCACCTCCGCGGTTCGACCTGCTGAACCTGGACAAGTATCAGGCCATCAGCGTGCAGTTCTCCCGTGGCTGCCCGTTCCGTTGCGAGTTCTGTGACATCATCGTGATGTTCGGCCGCAAACCCCGGACGAAGTCGCTCGAACAAGTAGAGCGTGAGCTGGATCAACTGCGCGAGCGGAACATTCGCAGCGTATTCTTCGTCGACGACAACCTCATCGGCAACAAGCCGCTCGCCAAGGACCTGCTAGCGTTTCTGTGCGAGTACCAGACTGCCCATGACTACTGGTTCGACTTTGGCACCGAGGTCTCCCTGAACGTCGCCCAAGATAGCGGGCTGCTCGAGTTGTTCCGACGAGCCAACTTCGAATGGGTGTTCATCGGCGTCGAGTCACCCGACGAAGACAGCCTGAGGGAGACGCTGAAGTTCCAGAACGTGCGGGGGGACATCCTGTCGTCGGTCCGGCAACTTTACACTTACGGCATCAACGTCTACGGCGGATTCATCGTCGGATTCGATCACGATACCGCCGCGACCTTCGAGAGCCAGCATCGGTTCATCATGCAGTCGGGAATCCACGCCGCGATGATCGGGCTTCTCGTTGCGATCCCCAAGACGCCGCTCTATACGCGCCTCCAACGAGAAGGTCGACTGAGGGCGGATGCTGACGTCACCGACAATACGAAACTCGGGACGAATGTCCTTCCCAAGCAAATGAGCTACGAAGAGCTGGTGAGCGGTTATCGTTCGCTCTACATCAGCCTCCTGGAAGACCGAAATATCGCGGACCGGATCCAAAGCAAGGTTTCGTATTTCAGCGCACCACCTGAGCACAGCAGCGATTCGTTCGGCGAACAACTGGCCATCTTTCTGAGGCTGCTCGTGCACGGCCTTGTTCCCGGTGGGATCAAGCGTTTGTATCACTTCGCGCGCTCGATTCCCTTCCTTCGGCCGACCCTCATCCCCTTGGCAATCGGCGACTGGGTCGTCGGTTTGACGATGCAGGACTACGTCAATCGCCACTTTGTAGCGCAGCAGAACGAAGCACCTCGTGAGGCGGATCCCCCCCTTGTCGCGAGATCGGGCGCGCGGGGCGTTGCGTACCTGCCGGATGCCGCTTTGGCCAACGGAGGTACTGGGCGCACCTGAACGACGCCGTCGCGTTCGTGGTACGGCGGGCGCTGGCGGCACCTTACGGCCGCACAGAGCCGCCGGGGCGCCGACGACGAAGGTCGACCCGTCAGCCTCCTTCCCGATAGCAATTGATCACGCCGAGCTCATCGCCGCCGCGGATCGTCCGGTACTTGTCGGCGAAGAGTCGCCCGATCGAACCGATCTTCGGCGTGAGGCGGCCGCTTTGCCGGCGAAGCCGGCTCGGGCCGCCGTTGTAGACCGCGTAGACGGCGAGGGCCACGTTGTCGACCTCGCTCGGTGGCTGCTTGCTCGCGCCGAGCACGTCGTCGACCATGTAGCGGGCGAGGATCTCCGCACCGGCGCGGGCGTTGTAGGCGATGTCCCCGCGCAGGCCCTTCAGGTCGTAGAAGCCTCGCCACACGCGCTGGTTCACCTGCATGAGGCCGATCGCCCCGGCGGGCGAGCGGATCGCGCGCAACTTGCCCCCGACCCGCACGAACTGTCGCCAACAGGTCTCCTGCCAGGCGGTGGCCAGCACGAGCGCCCCGTAGCCGTCGTGCCACGGGCCGTCGATCTGGCCCTTCGCGAGGAGCTCGTCGGTCGTCGCGTGCAGGAGCTGGCGGACCTGCTCGAGGTACGGCTGCACGTCGTCGTCGGGCGAGGGCACCCACTTGTTGAGCCGCTTGATCAACTCGGCGATCGGTCCATCCGCCGCCCAGGCGACGCCGGACCAGCCGAAGTTACGGGTCGTACCGCCGCCCGAGTCATCCTCCGGCGGTGGCAGAGGCGGACCGAAGCCGAAGAGCTTCCGCAGCTCGGGATCGACGCCGCGGTCGTACACGAGCGGATCGGCAGTCGTCGCCGGCGCGAGCGTCCGTGCGAGGCGGCGCAGACCGTCCGCCGAGATGTCGAGCCCGGTCGACGGGCCCAGCTCGTCGAGCGCCCGCAAAGCGTCGCCACCCGCGACGAAGCCGAGATAATGAAGCGTCCCCTCCGCCGGGAGTGTCCCAGCGAGCCGCCGCAGCACCGGCCGCAAGCGCCGCCAGGTATGCAGGAAGAGCGCGCGGACCGGATCGGGATCGCCTGGCTTGGCGGCGGCGAGTGCGCCGACGAGCTCGTAGCGCGCATCGAGGAGGATCGAGAGCAGCTCGCGGCGGACGTCGTCGTTCTCGGTCTCGCTCGCCACCTGCTTCACAACGAACGTGACGAACCCGTCCCAGCGGTCGAGGGCGTCCTCGATCGCGGCCAGCTCGGGATCACTGAGCGGCTCCGAGTCGTCTGGTTCCGCTTCAGCCGCCGACGGCTCCGGCGAGGGCGTCGGTGCCGCCGTGTCGGGCGCTGTCGCCGTGTCGACGGCCGTCGGCGTGGCCACGGCCGTGGGCGTCGCGGCGGATGTCGCCGTCGGCGCGACGTCCGGTACGTCGAAGCGCACGTGCAGGCCGACGCCCTCGTCGTCGACCTTCGGGTCCACCATGACGACCGAGGCGAGGATCGCGTCGGTGCGGGTGGCGTCGTCGCTCGGTAGGAACGCCGGCAGGAGCGTCCGCAGCTCGCCGAGCGGCGTCCCGAGGTCGAGCACGAGCGTCTCGAGCCGCGGCTCCGCGTAGCGCTTCACCCAGCCGCCAACGGTCTCGGCGAGGAGCTTGCTGCCGAACGTACCACCGGTGATCGACGAGTCGACGATCCGGAAGTGTACGGCGGACGCGCGGGGCTCGACCCTCGGCTCGAGCACCGCCTCGACCGTCCCCGTCCAGTCGATGCCGAGGCAGTGCCCGCCGAGCTCGACCGCCGCGCCCGCCTTGGCGGCGCTCGTGACATGGAGGCGCCCCTCCCGATTGCCGACCAGCGGATCCGCCAGCAGGAGCACGTTGCAGCCGCCCTCGCGCCAGACGGCCGCCGTCCCGTCCGGCTGCGTGTAGACCTCGGCGAGGAGCAGGGTGCGGAGCGAGGGGTAATCGATGGTCAGCGGTACCGAGACCGTCCGCGCGTCGGCGATCCGTGCGGTCAGCAGCAACAGCCCGAGCGCCAGCGTACGAACGAGTGCGAGACGGGCCGCGCTCGGAAACCGGTACACGTGCCAGGCCATGGAGCGAGCCCATCCGAGGAGACAACCGCGTTGAAGTCAATCCAGGGCACGGCGTGCCCGCGAGACTACGGCCGCTTGGGTTGAACCAAATCCCACAGGTTACCGTACGGGTCCTTGAAGACGGCGACCGTACCGTACAGCTCGTCCTTCGGCTCCCGGACGAACTCGACGCCTCTGGACTTATAGGCCTCGTAGTCGCGCCAGAAATCGTCGGTGTGCAGAAAGAGGAACACCCGACCACCGGTTTGATTTCCGATGTGGGCCCGTTGCTCGGCCGTCGAGGCCCGGGCAAGCAGCAGCCGCGACTCCATCGCGCCGGGCGGCGAGACTACGACCCAGCGCTTCGCCTGCTCGGGAACGGTGTCGTCCTCGACGAGCGTGAAGCCGAGCTTGCCGACGAAGAACGCGAGCGCCTCGTCGTAGTCGGGAACGACGAGCGAGACGAGCCCGAGGGATTGGGTCATTGGGGTGCTCCATTCTGGTGCAGGCCGATGCGGTGCGTCTGCGTGTCCGATTTCCCTTCTCGTGAATCGCTGCGTCGTGGTACGCGGGAACTGGCACTCGGCCGGGCGATTGGGTACGCACCCTCGTTTGGGAGGAGGAGGCTTCATGTGGTGGACGATGTGGACGGGGATCATTGCGGGGCGAAGTGCAGTAGCCCTGCGCCGCCGCGTGGCGATAGCCATCTGGACCGTCTCTCTCGCGCTTTTCCCCACCTCATCGCGCGCGCTCACATGCGGTCAATCGCTGACCGCGAATACGCGTCTGACCGCCGACCTGGTGTGCTCGGATTCGGAAGGCCCGGTTCTCGCGGCGCCTGGCATTACCCTAGATCTGGCTGGCTACGAAATCCGGTGTACGAAAGGTTCGCCTTGCTCGGCCGGCGGTAGTGGCGCCCTCGCGGGCGTAGTGCTGGCTGCACCGGACACGACCGTCAGGGGTCCAGGACGGATAACGGGGTTCCTCGTAGGCGTTTGGGACGTTGGTGAACAGGTTCCCGGCACCACCGTGGAGCGACTGATCATTGATGGCACTGGCCCCGTCTACGCTCACGGCATCTATGGCATCGAGAACATCCGATCGAACGTAGTGTTTGGATGTGGCACCGCCCTCCGCCTGCTGGATAATGCCCTCAGCGTCCAGGACAATCTCATCGCGGAGAGTGACCTCGGGGTCGACATCGCCGGTCACACGGCGGCATCGGTCCTCAAGCTCATCCACAACCGGATTGTGGCCTGTGGGGTTGGTCTCTCTCTCGGCCCAGGGTCGAGCGTCAATTCGAACCAACGCGCAATACGTCACAACATATTGATCGGTAATACCGACGACCTCATCGATCAATCAGACACCAATGATATTCCCCTAGCGACAAATGTCTGTGTGAACCTCCACCCGCTCAGCACCTCCGGCATGTGCTCGACGTCACCGATCCTTCCGGACTGGCCGAGTTTCAAACCGTGACCATCTGGAGATGACGCCTGCCCCACACCGTCCGCGCGGGCCTTCGGCCACACGGTGCGTTTCGCGTCGCGCTTCGGGGGTCGGGCTCGGCTAGCTCGAGCGACTCAGACGCGTTCGCTGGCAGCCGCGATCCGCGCCGACGACTCGTCCGCCGCTCGCTTCGCGACGATTGCCTCGGGCGACGTCGGATCGAGCGTCGCGAGCTGCGCCTGCGCGTCCTTCAGTAGCGTTTCGGCGCGCGCGGCATCGATCTCACCGACCGGCTCGGCGCCGTCGGCGAGGACCGTCATGACGTTGTCGACGACCTCGGCGTAGCCGCCGAAGATCGCGAGCACCGTCCGCCTGCCGCCGCTCTTGTAGATGAGGCGGCCGGGCGCCAGGACGGTCAAGAAGGCGATGTGATCCGGGAGCACGCCGAACTCGCCGGCAGCGCCGGGGCCGGTCACCTCTTCGACGTCCTCGTCGACGAGCTGGCGCTCCGGGGTGACGACGCGCAGTCGGAAGCTGGTGGCCATCCTACGCTACGCTCAGGCGGCGAGCTGCTTGGCGTTCTCGAGGACGTCCTCGATCGTGCCCTGCAAGTAGAACGCCTGCTCGGGGATCGCGTCGTGCTTGCCGTCGACGATCTCCTGGAAGCCCTTTATGGTGTCCTTGAGCTTGACGTATCGGCCGGGGCGGCCGGTGAACGTCTCGGCGACGTGGAACGGCTGCGACAGGAAGCGCTGGATCTTACGCGCCCGGGCGACGGTCAGGCGGTCGTCCTCGGAGAGCTCGTCCATGCCGAGAATCGCGATGATGTCCTGCAGATCCTTGTAGCGCTGCAGGATCTCCTGCACGGCGCGCGCGGTCTTGTAGTGCTCCTCGCCGACGACGGCGGGATCGAGGAGCCGCGAGGTCGAGTCGAGCGGGTCCACTGCGGGGTAGATGCCGAGCTCGGCGATCTGCCGCGAGAGCACCGTCGTCGCGTCGAGATGCGCGAAGGTGGTTGCGGGCGCGGGGTCGGTCAGGTCGTCGGCGGGGACGTAGATCGCCTGCACCGACGTGATCGAGCCCTTCTTTGTCGACGTGATGCGCTCCTGCAGCTCGCCGAGATCGGTGGAGAGCGTCGGCTGGTAGCCGACGGCCGACGGCATGCGGCCGAGGAGCGCGGACACCTCGGAGTTCGCCTGGGTGAAGCGGAAGATGTTGTCGATGAAGAGGAGGACATCCTTGCCTTCCTCATCGCGGAAATACTCGGCGACGGTGAGGGCCGTGAGCGCGACGCGGGCGCGGGCGCCGGGCGGCTCGTTCATCTGGCCGTACACGAGCGCCGTCTTGCTGATGACGCCTGACTCCTCCATCTCGAGCCAGAGGTCGTTGCCCTCGCGCGTACGCTCGCCGACGCCACCGAAGACCGAGTAGCCGCCGTGCTGCTTGGCGACGTTGTTGATGAGCTCCTGGATGAGCACCGTCTTGCCGACGCCGGCGCCGCCGAAGAGGCCGATCTTGCCGCCGCGTGCGTAGGGCGCGAGCAGGTCGACGACCTTGATGCCGGTCTCGAAGGCCTGCACCTCGGTCTCCTGATCGACGAAGTCCGGCGGCTCGCGGTGGATCGGGTAGCGCTTGGTGAAGGGGACGGCGCCGCCCTCGTCGACCGGATCGCCGATGACGTTGATGATGCGGCCGAGCGTGCCCTCGCCGACCGGCACCGCGATCGGGCCGCCGGTGTCGCGCGCTTGCATGCCGCGCACGAGGCCGTCGGTCGAGTCCATGGCGATGCAGCGCACCGTGCGCTCGCCGAGATGCTGCGCGACCTCGACGACGAGGTTTTCCGCGCGATCGTCGATTGCCGGGTTGGTGACGAGCAGCGCGTTGAAGATCTGCGGCAGCTCACCGTTCTCGAAGTGGACGTCGAGAACGGGTCCGATGACCTGCGCGATGAGTCCGACGTTGCCGGTGCCGTTCGTTGCCACGACTTCCTCCTGGTCAGCCCTGAAGCTCGAGAAGGGGCGTCATCCTTTGAGCGCCTCGGCACCGCTAACGATCTCCATCAGCTCCTTGGTGATCGTGGCTTGCCGGGCGCGGTTCATCTCGAGCGTGAGACGCTCGATCATGTCGCTCGCGTTGTTGGTAGCGCTCTCCATCGCCGTCATGCGGGCGCCGTGCTCGCTTGCGATGGTCTCGAGGAACGCCTGGAAAACCTTCACCTCGACGTAGCGCGGCAGCAGGCTCTCGATGACGCCCTCGCGGTCCGGCTCGAAGAGGTACTCGCGCGGGTTCTCGATCTCGGCCGGCGTCTCGATCGGCAGCAAGCGCTCGACCGTCGGGACCTGCGACAGCGCCGAGCGGAACTTGCTGTAGAGGATATGGACCTCGTCGATCTCGTCCTCGATGAAGGCGGCCACGACCCGGGCGACGATCTCGCGCGAGAGCTCGACGAGCGGTCGGCTAGCGATGCCGATGTAGTGGTTGCGAATCGGCGTCGCGCGTTTTTTGTAGTAGTCGAAGCCCTTGCGGCCGATCACCGAGAGCGACGGCGACCCCCCGTTCTCGCCGAGGAAGACCTCGCTCTGGCGGATGAGGCTGGCGTTGAAGCCGCCGCAGAGGCCGCGGTCGGCGGTGAGCAGGATGAGGAGGACGCGCGGCGTCTCGACCGGGTGCGCCTTCACCAGCCGGTGCTCGAGCAGGCTCGCCTCGGACGCCAGATTGGCAACCACCTCGCGCAGCTTCTCGCTGTAGGCGCGCGAGCGGACGACCGCCTCTTGCGCACGACGCAGCTTTGCCGCGGCGACCATCTTCATCGCCTTGGTGATCTGCTGCGTGCTGCGGACCGAGGTGATCCGCTTGCGGATGATCTTGAGGCTCGCCATCGATCCCGGACGGCCTCAGGCCGCGAAGCGTCCTTTGAACTCGTCGAGCAGGCCGTTCAGCGCCTCTTTGACGTCGTTCGTGAGCTCGCGCTTCTCGCGCAGCGTCTTCAGGAGCTCGGGGCGCTTGGCATCGACGAACTCGAAGAGGTCGTTCTCGTAGCGGCCGACGGCGGCAGTCGGGATCTGGTCGATGTAGCCGGTGGTTGCGGCGTACACGATCAGGACCTGGCGCTCGACCGCCTGCGGCTTGAACTGCGGCTGCTTCAGCACCTCGACGAGGCGCGCGCCGCGCGCCAGCATCTTCTGCGTGGCGGCGTCGAGGTCGGAGCCGAACTGCGCGAACGCCGCCATCTCGCGGTACTGGGCCAGGTCGAGGCGCAGTGTGCCGGCGACCTGCTTCATCGCCTTGATCTGCGCGTTGCCGCCGACGCGCGACACCGAGAGTCCAACGTTCACTGCCGGCCGCACGCCGGAGAAGAAGAGGTCGCTCTCCAGGTAGATCTGGCCGTCGGTGATCGAGATGACATTGGTCGGAATGTACGCCGACACGTCGCCGGCCTGCGTCTCGATGATCGGCAGCGCGGTCAGCGAGCCGCCACCGCGCTCCTTGCTCATCTTCGCCGCGCGCTCGAGCAAGCGCGAGTGCAGATAGAAGACGTCGCCGGGGAACGCCTCGCGGCCCGGCGGGCGGCGGAGGAGGAGCGAGAGCTGGCGGTAGGCGACCGCGTGCTTCGAGAGGTCGTCGTACACCAGGAGCGCGTGCTGGCCGTTGTCGCGGAAGTACTCGCCCATCGCGCAGCCGGAGTAGGGCGCGATGAACTGCAGCGGTGCGGCTTCCGAGGCCGTGGCCGCGACGACCGTCGTGTACTCCATGGCGCCGAGGCGCGTCAGCTTCTCGACCACCTGCGCGACGGTCGAGCGCTTCTGGCCGATCGCGACGTAGATGCATGTGACGTCGCCGCCACGCTGGTTGACGATGGTGTCGAGCGCGACCGCCGTCTTGCCCGTCTGCCGGTCGCCGATGATGAGCTCGCGCTGGCCGCGGCCGATCGGAATCATCGTGTCGACGGCCTTGATGCCGGTCTGGAGCGGCTCCTTGACGGGCTGGCGGGCGACGATGCCAGGCGCCTTGAGCTCGATGCGGCGCGTCTCGGTCGACGCGATCGGGCCCTTGCCGTCGATCGGCACGCCGAGCGCGTTCACGACGCGGCCGCGCAGGCCCGGCCCGACCGGCACCTCGGCGATGCGCCCGGTACGCCGCACCTCGGCGCCCTCGCCGATCGCCTGCACCTCGCCGAAGAGCACGGCGCCGACGTTGTCCTCCTCGAGGTTCAGCACCAGGCCGTAGACGTCATGGGGGAACTGCAGGAGCTCGCCAGCCGCCGCCTTGTCGAGGCCGTAGATGCGCGCGATGCCGTCGCCGCACGAGAGCACTACGCCGGTTTCGCGAACCTCGAGATCGCGGCTGTAGTCGGCGATCTGCTTCTTGATGACCTCGCTGATCTCAGCGGCTCGAATCTCCATCCTTGCCTCTCCGTTTCGGTTTAGCTGCCGCTCGCCATCTGCTGGCGAAGCTTGCCGAGCTGCGTACGCAGGCTGCCGTCGTACGTGCGGCCGTCGACCTCGACGATGATGCCGGCCAGGAGCTCCGCCTCGACGCTGGTCTCGGGCACCACCTCTTTACCGGTGATGCCGCCGAAGACGCGCGTCAGCTCGGCGAGCAGGTCAGGCGCGAGCGGTGTCGCGCTCCGCACCTTGGCGCGCGTGCGTCCGCGCTTGCGGTCGACCAGGGTATCGAAGACGCTTCGGATCGCGCCGATGTGGTCGAGCCGGTCGTGCTCGGCCAGCACCAGCAGGAGATCGCGGAACGCCGGGGGCGCGCCGATGTCCTGGCTGATGCCGCGCAGGAGCGCGTGCTTCTGCTCGCGCGGCAGCGGGCCGGTCAGCACCTGCTCGAGGCGCGGGTCCTCGACGAGCGTCGCGACGGTCGCGAGCGCCTTGCCGATCGCGTCGAGCGAGCCCTGCTCCTCGGCGAGCTCGAAGATGGCCCGCGCGTAGCGGCGGGCGACGGCATCGGCTCTCATGGTCTCGGCGCGTCCTTCAGGAACTGCTGCACGAAGGTGCGCTGGTCGTCGCTCGAGAGCGACGCGCGCAGGCGCGACTCGGCGAGCGCCGTCGCGCTGGCGGCGATCTCCGCGCGCACCTCGGCGAGCGCCCGGCGGCGCTCCTGCTCGGCGACGAGCTCGGCGTCCGCGAGGCGGCGCTTGCCGGTCTCCTCCGCTTGCTGATGGACGCGCTCCGCGTGGCGGTTCGCCGCGGTGACGAGGTCATTGCGGATCGCCTCGCGCTCGGCCGCGACGCCCTGCATGCGGGAGCGCGCCGCCGTCATCGCGCCCTCGGCCTCCTGGAGCACGGCGCGCGAGGACGCTGCGGCGTCGGTGATGTCGCTGGCGCGGCGTTGCAAGCTGACGCGCAGGTTCGGGACCACGTACTTGACGAGGATGACGGCAAAGAGCGCGAAGTTGATCGCCGGAAACAGCAGGTCGCCGATGCCGGGCACGTGCTCGTGCTCGCCGCCATGCGTCTCGGCGCCCTCCTCGGCAGCGAGGACCGGAGCGACGGTGGTGATGCCGATGCTCGCGAGCGCGACGGCGGCGCGCAGGGCATCGCCGCTCATGCCGGGCGTCCCAGTACCTTGGCGACGACGCTGCCAGCGAGATGCTCGGCGTCGGCCTGGAGCGGGGCGCGCGCCGCGGCGACCTGGGTTGCGGTGGCGGCACGCTCGCGCTCGAGCAGCGCCAGCGCCTGGTCGCGATAGCGGCCGAGGATCGTCTGCTCGTTGGTCTCGGCGGCGCGACGGATGCCGTCGGCGGCGCGCATGCCTTCCTGCCGCGCCTCGGCGAGCTGTGCCTCGACGTTGCCGACGATCGTCGCGGCCTCGGCGCGCAGCGACTCGGCGCGCGCGCGGTCGCCGGTGGTACGCTCGGCGCGGGCCTTCAGCGCGCGCTGCGCCGGCACGAACACCGCCCAGCGCATCAGCTGCCAGAACACGACGAACGCGATCACCTGGACGGCGAACGTCCAGTCCGGCGGCAGCTTGATCATCTATTCCCTGTTCCCTGTCCTCGGGTGGCGCGTGGGGCACGCGCCTCTCGTCGACCCATGCTCTTTGCGTTCTGTTCAGGAATGCGGCAGGCGGCTGCCTGCCGCATAGCGACGTCCACTACCCGTCGTCGGAGGAGCTACTTCAGTGCCTCGGAGTGCACGACCTTGGGTCCGAGCCCGTCGGCAACGCGATCGTCCTTCGAGAGCGGCGTGACCTTGCCCTTCGCCGCGTCGGCGCCGCCCATCGAGCAGTGCCCTTCGAAGATCACGCCTTCCTGGATGATCAGGCACGGCGTCGTGACGTTGCCGAAGAGCTTGCCCGGCGCCTTGATCTCGACGCGCTTGCGCGCCGTGATGTCGCCCGTGACCTTGCCCTTGATGATGATCGTGCTGCCGAGAATCTGCGCGTTCACGATCGCCGACTCTCCGACGATCAGCGTGTCCTGCGCCGCGACCTCGCCTTCGACCTGACCGTCGACCCGGACGGTCCCTTCGAACGTGAGCTTCCCGGCGACCTTGCTGCCCTTCCCGAGATACGCATTCACCTCGCCGCTTGCGGCGGGAACCACCGGCTCTGGCTCTGCCATGTCAGGATCCTTGCGTTGTGTTGGGTCTTCCATCGGGCCACGGGGAGCGGCATCGCGATCCGTTGGGCGATCGTGCCGATCTTTTTCCTTCCCGAAGAGCGCCATGGAAGATGTCCTTTCGAGTGCGTGGTCAGCCTGTTACGGGACCAAAACCGTGCTCTCGTAGCACCGACCTCAGGGGTTGTCAAAGTTACGGGATCGCTTGGAAAGCCGCTCTGCGAGGCCTTGCAGCTCCTCGTTCGAGTAGTACTCGATCTCGATGCGGCCGCCGCGCCGGCCGGGCACGATGCGGACGCGCGTACCGAGCGATGCGGCGAGCTCGCGCTCGAGCGCCGCGCGGTGCGGATCGCGTCCGGAAGCGTTCGCGGCGGCGCTCTTCTTGTTGCGACTCGACGCGAGCCGCTCGGTGTCGCGCACCGAGAGCTGGCGCGCGAGGATCTGCCGCGCGGCGCGGAGCTGCGCGTCGGCGGAGTCCAGCGAGAGCAGCACGCGCGCATGACCCGCGGTGAGCCGTCCGCGCGACAGCTCGCGCCGGATCGACTCGGGAAGCTTCAGGAGGCGGATCGCGTTCGCGATCGCGGGCCGGCTCTTGCCGACACGCGTCGCGATGTCCTCCTGCGTGTGCCCGAAGTCGTCGATCAGCCGCTGATACGCCGCCGCCTCCTCGAGCGGCGAGAGGTCGTCGCGCTGGATGTTCTCGACGAGCGCGAGCTCGAGGCTCTCGCGATCGGAGAGCTCGCGCACGACGATCGGCACCTCGCGCACCCCGGCGAGCCGCGCCGCGCGCAGGCGCCGCTCGCCCGCGACGAGCTCGTAGTCGCCGTCATTCGCCGGGCTCGGCCGCACCAGGAGCGGCTGGATGATGCCCTGCGTGCGGATCGACGCCGCGAGCTCCTGCAGCGCGGCCTCGTCGAACTCCGTGCGCGGCTGGCGCGGGTTCGGCTGGATGCGATCGACGGCGACGCGCTGCTCGACCTCGCTGGTCTCCGGCGCAGTGGAAAGCGGTGGTATGACGGGCTTGGTCGCGCCGGGAATGAGCGCGTTCAGGCCGCGCCCGAGAGGTTTCCGCATCATGCGATCTCCGCTTGCGTCCACTATTGGCTAACGTTGTTTTGAATCAGCTCTTCCGCCAATGCGCCGTACGCCCGCGCACCGCGCGAGCTGGCATCGTAGATCATCGCGGGCATGCCATAGCTCGGCGACTCGCTGAGCCGCACATTACGTGGAATAACCGACTGAAATACCTGCCGGGGAAAGTGCTGGCGGACCTCGTTCACAACCTGGTGCGCCAGGCTGTTTCTGGTATCAAACATTGTTAGTAAAAGGCCGGCTATATCGAGCCGTGGATTCAGGCTCTGACGAATGAAGCCGATCGTCTCGAGGAGCGCGCTCAATCCTTCCAGCGCGTAGTACTCGCATTGCAGCGGCACCAGCACGGCGTCGGCCGCGGTGAGCGCGTTCACCGTGAGCAGACCGAGCGACGGCGGACAGTCGATGACGACGAAATCGTACTTGCGACGGACCTGGGCGATGGCGTCGTCGAGGCGGTACTCACGCCTCGGCAGGGGCACCAGCTCGATCTCGGCGCCGATGAGATCGCGGCTCGCCGGCAAGAGCGAGAGGTTCTCGATCTTGGTCGGACGGGTCGACTCCTCCGCGGTCCGCGCCCCGATCAGCACGTGGTAGACCGACCCCTCGAGCTCCTGGGGGTGGACGCCGAGACCGCTCGTCGCGCTGGCCTGCGGATCGAAGTCGATGAGCAACGTCGAGCGACCGGCGATCGCCAACCCGGCGCTGAGATTCACCGCTGTGGTGGTCTTGCCTACCCCGCCTTTTTGATTAGCGACCGCGAGAACCCGTCCCACTTGCACCTCCACATCAGACGGTCAGCGCGGCAAGTAACACATCCCCAGCAAACCGCAAGGCATTTGATCCGGCGTGCGCCTCGGCCGGTCAGGGCGCTGGAATGTTTCACGTGAAACATTCTGGCGGACCGCGACCGCGCCCGGTAGAGCTCGGCAGTCACCGAAGGCAGCGCGTCTATCGTGACCTTCTTCCCGTTCTTCTGTGCGGGGACTACTGGCGTCGATCTCCGAGCGGACGCACCCCAGTAGGCTGCTCCACTTCGCGGCGCGCGGCCTGCGCCTCATCGATGTTTCACGTGAAACATTTCTGACCGTCGCGCGGCACGCCGCGGAATGTTTCACGTGAAACAATGCTAGGGACGGGTCCGTCGGAAGACGTCGATGCGGCGACGAGGGCCGCGGCCGACCCGGTAGGTGAGGCTCGGCTCCGTCGCGAGATCATGGATCGTCGGTGGCATCGCGTGGCGGATGTCGGCGCGCATCGACAGCAGGATCCCGCCGGGCCGGAGCCAGGGGACCGCGTATCGGAGGTCGGCGTCGTCGCGCCAGACAGCCCGGGTGATCGCGACGTCCACCGGTCCCGAGTCGGCCGCTTCGGTGAACTCCTCGGCGCGCATCTCGAGGACCTCCAGGCGCTCGAGCCTGAGGTCGCGGCGAACCTGACGAAGGAAGCTCGCCCGCCGGCGGCGTGGCTCGATCAGGACGACGCGCCGGGAAGGATCCACGATGGCGAGCGGCACGCCAGGAAGGCCGGCGCCGCTCCCGAGGTCGGCGACGTCCCGGGCGGCGCCGCAGAGCCAGGCGCAGGCGAGCGAGTCGAGGAGGTGGCGCTCCACCAGCTCGGCGCCGTTGCGGTACGAGATCAGGTTCGCCGACTCGCGCCAGCGGGCGAGGGTCTCGGCGTAGGCAGCGAATCGATCGAGCGCCTCGTCGTCGAGGGCGACGCCGAGATCGGCGGCGCCGCCGCGGAGGTGGACGCGGTCAGCGCGGCGAAGCGTCAGCGATGGTTCGGGGACGGTCACGCTCGCGTTTCACGTGGACGGCGAGGATCCCCACCGCGACGGGCGTCACGCCCGGGATGCGTGCCGCCTGCCCGAGCGTCTGCGGCCGGACCCGCGTCAGCTTCTCTCGCACCTCGCTCGAGAGCGTCGGGAGGGTGGCGTAGTCGAGGCCCGCCGGAAGACGCAGCTCCTCAAGCTCACGCGTCCGGGCAATCTCCCGCTCCTGGCGGGCGATGTAGCCCTGGTACTTCACCCGGCACTCGAGCTCGGCGATCAGCACGCGGTCGAAGGGTGGCGCGTCGATCGGCCGGCGGCCGGCGATGTCCTCGTACGCGACCTCCGGCCGGCGTAGCTCGGCGGAAAGCCCGGTCCGCCCCAGGAGCGCGATCTCCCCTTGAATAGAACTACGTTTGTTTTCGATTCGGCCGGCCCGCGCCGAGTCGATCAGGCCGCTCTCCGCCGCGACGGCGAGCAGACGCTCGTCGGCGTTGCCCTCGCGCAGCACCAGACGGTGCTCGGCGCGCGACGTGAACATGCGATATGGCTCGCCGCCGACGCCGCGGGTGACCAGGTCGTCGATCATCACGCCGATGTACGCCTGGGAGCGGCCGATCACGATCGGCGCTAGGCCGCGCGCCTGGCGGGCGGCGTTGGCACCGGCGACGAGGCCCTGCGCCGCGGCCTCCTCGTAGCCGGTCGTGCCGTTCAGCTGGCCGGCGTGGAAGAGGCCGCGCACGAGCTTCGTCTCGAGCGATGGTTCGAGCTGCAGCGGGTCGGCGTAATCATACTCGATCGCATAGCCGGGCCGCATGATCTCGGCCCGCGCCAGACCGGGAATCGAGCGCACCATGGCGAGCTGCACATCGAGCGGCAGGCTGGTCGAGAGCCCGTTCGGATAGACCTCGATCGTGTCGAGGCCCTCGGGCTCGAGGAAGATCTGGTGTCGCGGCTTCTCGGCGAAGCGCACGATCTTGTCCTCGATCGACGGGCAATAGCGCGGGCCGCGCCCCGCAATGCTTCCCGAGTACATCGCCGACTCCGGCAGGCCGCGGCGGACGATCTCGTGCGTCCCGGGCGTCGTGTAGGTGACGTGGCAGGAGACCTGGCGCTGCGCGATGCCGCGGCTCTCGAACGCGAACGGCACGGGCTCGGGGTCGCCGGGCTGCTCCGCCACCACGTCGAAGTCGATCGTGCGGGCGTCGAGGCGCGGGCAGGTGCCGGTCTTGAGGCGGCCGATGCGGAAGCCGTGCGCGGCAAGCGACTCGCTCAGACCTGCCACCGCGAAGTCGCCGGCGCGCCCCGAGGCGTAGCTCCGCCGGCCGACGTGGATCAGGCCCTTCAGGAACGTCCCGGTCGTCAGCACGACGGTGCGGCCGCGGAAGATCTCGCCGATCTGGCTCTCGACGCCGACCGCGCGGCCGTCCTCGACCAGCAGCCGCTCGACGCTCGCCTGGCGCGGGGTCACGCCCGGCGCCGACTCTAGGAGACGCTTCATGTAGCTGCGGTAGAGGGCCTTGTCGGCCTGGGCGCGGGTCGCGCGCACGGCCCGCCCCTTCCGGGTGTTGAGCGTGCGGAACTGGATGCCGGTCGCGTCGATCGCGTGGGCCATGGCGCCACCGAGGGCGTCGATCTCCTTCACCAGATGGCCCTTGCCGATGCCGCCGATCGCAGGGTTGCAGGACATCTGGCCGACGTGGTCGAGATTGAGCGTCAGGACCAGCGTGTCGGCCCCGAGACGCGCGGCGGCCAGCGCCGCCTCGATGCCGGCGTGTCCCGCCCCGACCACGATGACGTCGTAGCTGTGCTCGTGCATCCGGTTCGACTCCGGGGGGCGGGCCGCGTGCCCCCGAGTTCGACGGTTCGACGCCGAACCTTATTTGCCGATGCAGAATTCGGCAAACACGCGGTCGAGGACGTCCTCGGAGGTGACCGCACCGGTGATCGCGCCGAGGGATGCCGCAGCGGCCGCGAGATCCGCCGCGATGAGGTCGAGCGGCCGACGCGCGGCGAGCGCCTCCTCGGCGCGGCGCAGCTCGGCTGCGGCGCGCTGCACCGCCTCCCAATGCCGGACGCGGAAGAGGACGACCTCGTCGTCGCCCACCGGCTCGCCGCCGAGGAGAATCGTTGCGACTGCCGACTCGAGGTCGCCGAGGCCCTCGCCGGTGAGCGCGCTCACCTCGACGATCGGCACGGCGCCGACGAGCACGCGGAGCTGCGCCGCCCCCATGCGGGCGGGCAGATCGCGCTTGTTCAGCACCGCCACCGCCGGGCGCGTCGCGAGCACCGTGGCGACCAGCTCGTCGGCCCGCTCGAGCGCCACCGAGCGGTCGAAGACGGCGACGACGCACGCCGCGTCGGCGATGGCTGCCCGCGCGCGCTCGACCCCGAGACGCTCGATCGGGTCATCGGTGTCGCGGATGCCGGCGGTGTCGGTCACGACCGCGGGCACGCCGCCGATCACGACCGCGGCCTCCAGCACGTCGCGCGTCGTGCCCGCGACCGGCGTGACGATCGCGCGCTCGCGGCCGGCGAGGACGTTCAGCAGGCTCGACTTGCCGACGTTCGGCCGCCCCGCGAGCACGACGCGCGCGCCCTCGAAACGCACCCGGGCGCGCTCGAACGTCGCGCCCAACACCTCGAGCTCGCCGCGGACGCGCCCGAGCTCGTGCGCGAGCCGGCCATCCTCGACCTCCGGCACGTCGTCCTCGGGGAAGTCGATCGCGGCCTCGCAGAGCGCTCGCGCGCCCACCACCGCGTCGCGCAGCCTCTCGACCCGCGCCGAGAGCTGCCCCTCGAGCTGCGACCAGGCGAGGCGCAGGGCGGCGTCGCCGCGCGCGGCGATGAGCTCGCCGACCGCCTCGGCCTGCGCGAGATCCATTCGTCCGTTCAGGAACGCGCGCCGGGTGAACTCGCCTGGCTCCGCGGCACGCGCGCCCGCCGCGAGCACCGCCTCGAGGATGCGGCGGGTGAGGACGGAGCCGCCGTGGCAGTGGATCTCGGCCGTGTCCTCGCCCGTGTAGCTGTGCGGCCCGCGCATGGCGAAGACCAGCACCTGATCGAGCGTGCGGCCGCCGGGCCGCTCGACCAGCCGGCCGACGTACACCCGGCGCGGCTCGAGCGACGTGCCGCCGGCGCGCCGGAGGAGCCCTGCCACGATCGCGTGCGAGGCGGGCCCGCTGAGACGGACGATCGCGACCCCGCCTTGCCCCGGCGGTGTGGCGATCGCGGCGATCGTCTCGCCCACCACGGTCAGCGCCGCGGCCTGCCGCCGCCCCTGCGCTCCCGCCGATGGGAGCGCGCCTGCTCCGGTGCGCGCCGCGCCGGTCCCTGAGGCCGCTCGGCCCGCGTCCCGGAGCCGAACACCACCTCGAAGCGCGTGCCCTCGTGCCCCTGGCGCTCCGCGACGCGGTTCAACAGGAAGCCGAGCGCGCGCACCACCTCGTCGCCGCACGCCGCCGCGACCTCCGGATCGTCGCTGGTGATCTCGACGACCTGCAGATCGCCGTGCGACGCGGGCCGTGCTGCAGCGCTCCAGCCCATGCGCCGCAGCGTCTCCGTCAGGAACGCCGCGGCGTCGAATCCGCCCGCCACGGAAGCGGGCGCGGTGCCCGTCGACGGGGCCGGGCGTGCCGCGGGACGTGGCTCGGCGCCGTCGCCGCGGCCGCGTGCCGGTGGGGCGCTCGCGCCGTCGCGCGCGACGATCTCCACGTCCTGCCACACGAGCGGCGCGCGCACCGTGGCGCGGACGCGCGCCGGACGCCGGCCGAAGCCCAGGAACCCGGACCCCGCGTTCTCGATGATGTCGATCTCGACCTGGTCGCGGGTCGCGCCGAGCGCCTGGAGCGCCCGCGCGATCGCCTCGTCGATCGAGCTGCCTTCACCCTCGACGAACCGCATGGCTCAGGCGACGGCGGAGCGGTTCGTCCACCACTGCTGGCCGATCGTCAGCAGGTTGTTCACCAACCAGTACAGCACGAGGCCCGAGGGGAAGCTGACGAACATCACCGTGAACATGACCGGCATGACGACCATCATCATGCGCTGCTGGGCCGGGTCCATGCCGCTCGACGGCGAGAGGTACTGCTGGAGCAGCATGCTCGCGCCCATGAACAGCACCAGGATCGGGATCGGCACGCCGAACAGCGCGAACTCATTGCAGCCGACCGACGGCGCCTGGCCCGGCCAGGGATAGCACTCGTGCGCGGAGAGGTCGCGCACCCAGAAGGCGAACTTGGCGTGGCGCAGCTCGATCGCCTGCCCGAGCGACTGGTAGAGGCCGACGAAGACCGGGAGCTGGAGCACCATCGGCAGGCAGCCGCCGAGCGGGTTCACGCGGTGGCGCCGGTAGAGCTCCATCATCTCCTTGTTCAGGCGCTCGCGGTCGTCCTTGAACTTTTCGCGCAGCTTCGCGACCTGCGGCTGGAGGCGCTGCATGTCGCGCATCGACTTCATGCTCTTCTGCGAGAGGGGCAGGAAGAGGCCCTTTACGAGGAGCGTGAGCAGGATGATGTCGATGCCGTAGTTGCGGGTGACGCCGTGGAACAGATTCAGCAGGCGCAGGAGCGGCACCGCGAGGAAGCTGAACCAGCCGAACTCGACGGCGCGCGCGAACTGGTGGTCGGCGTGCTCGAGCACGTCCACGTCCTTCGGCCCGACGTACAGCGTGAAGCGGGCGCCGTCGGCGGCGCGCGGCGCGGTGAGCAGGATCTGCACGCCGTCGTGCTCGCCGCCCACGGCCGCGGCGCCGGTCGCGGGATCCTCCGGCGCGATCGCCGCCAGGAAGTAGTGGTCGGCGTAGCCCGCCCACGCGACGGGCGCATCGAACTGCTTCGGCGCCGGCGGCGGCCCCGGGGCCACGACCGGCGTCTCGTGGACGAGCTTGTTGCTCTGCAGGAGGACGGCGCTCCGGTAGCGGTTGTCGGGGTCCTTCGGATTGGTCGCGAGCACGTGTCGCCGCCAGCCGACGCCGATGCGCGTCACGTGCGCTGGCAGCTCGGCGGCACGCACCTCGAGCGTGATCGGGTACGCATTGCCGGTGAAGGCGAGCTTCTTCTCGATCGCGGTCCCCGACGGCAGGGTGCCGCGCAGGGTGAGCGTCGCAGTGTCGGGGCCGCTCAGCTCGATCTGCGACTGATCCGGCGCGTAGGCGACGTCCGTGTCGTCCTCGACCTTGCCGTTGTCCGCGATCATGCGGAGGCCGAGCGGCGGGGCGGCGCCCGGCATGACGTCGACCATCTCGAGTGGCTCGCTCGCGGGATCGATCGTCGTCCGGAAGCGCTTGAGCCTGAGGCTCACGAGCCGCCCGCCGGCGCTGCTGACGCGCGCCGTGTAGAGCTCGGTCTCGACCGTGACGATCGTCGCGACCGCGGCCGCGGCCGGGTGCTGGACGTCCGCCGCCGCCCCCGGCTGCTCCTCAGCTCCCGGCGGGCTCGCGGGCTGGTCGGCGTTCTCCGAGACCTCGCCTGGCGTCCCCGGCGGTGGCGGCGGATACAAGCGCCGGATCGCCTCCTGGTAGACGAGGAGGATCGCGAGGCAGAGCGCGGCGGCGATCAGCGCGCGGCGTTGCTCCATCAGGCCTCCTGCCGTGCGGGCACGGGATCCAAGCCGGCCGCGCCGGCCCCCGGATGGCACCGCCCGAGCCGCCGGAGCGCGAGCCACGCGCCGCGCGCGACGCCGTGTCGCACCACCGCCTCGATCGCATAGGCCGAGCAGGTCGGCTCGAACCGGCAGCTCCGAGGCAGGAGCGGCGATAGCGTCACCCGGTAGAGGCGCAGCGGAGCCACGCACGCCTCGCGCACCACTTGGCGTCCCGTCACGTCAAGCTCGTCGCGTCCGCTCGCCGTTCGGCGCGACCGCGCCCGCGAGCTCCGCGGCGATCTCGCGCTGCGAGAGCGCCGCGGCGCCGGGCTTGGCGATCACGACGAGCGCGTGCTCGGGAAGCAGCCGGCGCGGGTCGCGGCGGAACGCCTCGCGCACGCGGCGCTTCACGTGATTGCGCTCGACCGCTCCCCCGACCTTGCGGCTCACCGTGATGCCCAGTCGCGTCCCCTCCGTGCTGGCCGCGCACAGCACCACGAAGTGGGCCGTGTGCCGCCGTCGTGCCGCATGCCCGAGCGCCAGGTACTCCCGCCGGCGGCGCACCCGCGCCGTCTTCGGGAAGCCCTCGCCTGTGGGCACGGTCATCTCGGCTGCTTCGGAGGAATCGAGACCGTCAGCTGCTTCCGGCCCTTGGCGCGGCGGCGCTTCAGGACCTGCCGGCCCCCAGGGGTCGCCATGCGGGCGAGGAAGCCGTGCGTGCGCTTGCGTCGACGATTGCTTGGTTGAAAGGTCCGCTTCATGGTGAATCGGGCTTATCCATCACAGCAGGCCGCGCCTGTCAATTTGGCCTACGACGCGGCTGCTGCCGGCGCGGCGGCCGCCTTCTTCGAATGCTCCTCGCACTTCGAGCCCGCGTGCCGGGGCTTGCGGCAGCCCTCGGCGGTGCAGATCTTGTAGCGCTTCTTCGGCAGCTTGCCGCGCCGCCAGGCCTTGTAGTGGGGCGTGCAGTAGCCCTTGCCCATTGCGGGCTTCTCACAACCGTCCTTCTTGCAGGGTCCTTTCGCCATCGTCTCTCCTATCTGAACTCGGGTTTCGGGCCGCGCCCCATCAGCTCGCTCACGACATGCCGAGGCGGCTTCTGCTCGTACAGCATCGCATACATCTGCTCGGTGATCGGCATCTCGACGCCCATCTTGGCTGCCAGGGCCCGGACGGTGCGTGTGTTCTTCACGCCCTCCGCCACCATCTTCATGTCGGCCAGGATGTCGGCGAGCGCCTCGCCGCGTCCGAGCCGGAGACCGACGGTCCGGTTGCGGCTGAGATCCCCGGTGCAGGTCAACACCAGGTCGCCGAGTCCCGCAAGCCCGGAGAGGGTGAGGGGGTCGGCGTGCATCGCCATGCCGAGCCGCGCGGTCTCGGCGATGCCGCGGGTGATGAGCGCCGCGCGCGTGTTGAAGCCGAAGCCGAGGCCGTCGCTCACCCCGGCGGCGACCGCGATCACGTTCTTCACCGCGCCGCCGATCTCGACCCCGGGGAGGTCCTCCGACGAGTACACACGAAACGCGGGCGTGTTGAACATCGCCTGGAGCGTGGTGCTCACCGCGCGCTCGCGCGCCGCGACCGTCACTGCCGTCGGAATGCCGCCCGCGACCTCGCGGGCGAAGCTCGGGCCGGAGAGCGCCGCGACGCGCGACGCCGCCCCGGCGCCGCCGACCTCCTCGAGGACGCCCGCCATCGTGAGGAGCGTGCCTTCCTCGATGCCCTTCGACGCGGTGACGAGGTACGGCGATCCGCCGGCGTGGCGGAGGGCCTCGGTCATGACCTCGCGCACGACGTGGGACGGGCTGACCGACACCAGGATCTCGCGGCCCGGTACGGCCTCGGCCAGTTCGTTCGTGACGCGCAGCGCCGTCGGCAGCACGAAGCCGGGCAAATAGGGCGTGTTTTCGCGCCGCTCGGCGATCGCGCGCGCCGCCTCCGCGCCGTGCGCCCAGAGCGTGACGTCGTGCCCGGACTCGCAGAAGATCTTCGCCAGCGCGGTTCCCCAGCTTCCCGCGCCGATCACCGCGATCGTCGCCACCGGGTGCGGGTGTCTCACATCGCCCCGGGGCCCGCAAACGGGCCGACTCCCCCCACTTTTTGGTTGCGACAATCCCGGCATCCGGGGTATCGACGCAACACCGGCATCACCCAAGGAGGCGACGGGTGTCCCTCAGGTACGCCATACTCAGCCTGCTCGCGCACGATCCCCTGAGCGGCTACGAGCTCATGAAGCTCTTTGACGGCTCGGTCGGCTATTTCTGGCATGCGAGCCATCCGCAGATCTACAAGGAGCTGGCGCGGCTCGAGCGCAACGGCGACGTCACCCACCGGAGCGTCGAGCAGCGCGGCCGTCCGACCAAGAAGATCTACTCGATGAGCGAGCAGGGCCGGCAAGCGCTGCTCGCCTGGCTCCGCCTGCCGCCGAAGACCCAGCGGGTGAAGGACGAGATGATGTTGAAGATGTTCTCGTCGGGCCTCCTCGAGCCCGAGGAGGCGGTCGACCTCCTCACCCGCCACCGTGAGCTCTACCGGGCGCGGCTGCAGAAGTACCAGGAGCTCGAGCGCTTCCTGCGGAGCGGCGCGGTCACCGCCAACCGCATGCGGCTCGGCGCCTACCTGACGCTCCTGCGCGGCATCCGCCACGCGCGCACCTACGTCGAGTGGTGCGACGAGGCGATGGAGCTGCTGCACCAGTACGACGAGGAGCAGCGCCCGAAGGTGCAGCGCGGCTGAGCGCGCGGCGCCTTCCGGCTGCCGCGTCTACTCGCCTGCGGGCTCGGGTGTGCCGTCGTCGGGGGCCGCGTCCGGCTCCACCGGCGGCGTCGACGACTCGTCGTCGTCGTCCTCGCGCTCGGCCAGCCGGGCGAGGCTCACGACGCGCTCGCCGGCCTCCGGATCGATCAGGCGGACCCCCTGGGTGTTGCGGCCGATGACGCGGATGTCGGCGACGCGCAGGCGGATGATCTTGCCATTGCTCGTCACCAGCATGAGGTTGTCCTCGTCCGTCACCTGCTGCACGCCGACGACCCGGCCGGTGCGGTCGGTCGTCTTCATGGTGATGATGCCCTTCCCGCCGCGCGACTGGACGCGGTACTCGGCTACCTCGGTACGCTTGCCGTAGCCGTTCTCGGAGGCGGTGAGGACGCTCGCGCCCTCGCTCAGGATCTCGAGGCTGACGACCTCGTCGTCGGCCTCGAGCGTGATGCCCTTCACGCCGCCAGCGCCGCGGCCCATGCTGCGGACGTCCTCCTCCTTGAAGCGGATCGACTGCCCCGTGCGGGTGGAGAGGAGGATCTCCTGGCTGCCGTCGGTCAGGCGGACGCCGATCACCTCGTCGTTCTCGTCGAGGTTGATTGCGATGATGCCCGACGGGCGTGGGTGCGCGTACGCCATGAGGTCAGTCTTCTTCACGACGCCCTTCTTGGTGGCGAAGAAGACGAAGCGGTTCTCCTGGAACTCGCGCACCGGCAGGAAGGCCGAGACCTTCTCGCCCGCCTGCAGCGTGAGGAGATTGACGATCGCCTTGCCGCGGGCGGCGCGGCCCGCCTGCGGCACCTCGTGCACCTTGATCCAGTACACCTTGCCGACCGTCGTGAAGAACATGATGTAGCTGTGGGTGGAGGCCACGAAGAGGTGCTCGACGAAGTCCTCCTCGCGCGTGGTCGCGCCGATCTTGCCCTTCCCGCCGCGGCGCTGCGCGCGGTAGAGCGACACGGGGTTCCGCTTGATGTAGCCCTCGTGCGAGATCGTCACCACCATGTCCTCTTCGACGATCATGTCCTCGATCGAGATCTCGGTGGTGGCGTCGTGGATCTCGGTGCGGCGGGCGTCGCCGAAGCTCTTCTTCACCTCACGCAGCTCCGCGACGATGATGGCGTAGACCTCGCCCTCGTCGGCGAGGATGGTCTTCAGGCGGGCGATCTCCGCCACCGTCTCGCGGTGCTCCTCGAGGATCTTGTCGCGCTCGAGGTTGGTGAGGCGCTGCAGGCGCATGTCGAGGATCGCCTGCGCCTGGACGTCGGAGAGACCGAACTGGTCGCGCAGGCCGGTCTTGGCCGTCCCGGGGTCCTTGGCGGCGCGGATCAGCCGGATCACGGCGTCGAGGTTCTCGAGCGCGATGCGCAGGCCCTCGAGGATGTGCAGCCGCTCCTCGGCCTTGCGCAGCTCGAAGACCGTCCGCCGGGTCACGACCTCCACCCGGTGCAGGACGAAGTAGTGCAGCATCTGCTTCAGATCGAGCTGGCGCGGACGGCCGTCGACGATCGCGAGCATGATGATGCCGAACGAGTCCTGCATCGGGGTGAGCTTGTAGAGCTGGTTCAGCACGATCTCGGGCACCGCGTCGCGCTTCAGCTCGACGACGATGCGCATGCCATCGCGGTCGGACTCGTCGCGCAGATCCGAGATGCCGTCGATGCGCTTCTCGTTCACCAGCTCGGCGATGCGCTCGATGAGGCGGGCCTTGTTCACCTGGAACGGGATCTCGGTGACGATGATGCTGGCGCGTCCGCTCTTCTTGTCGATCTCGGTTGCGGCGCGCGCCCGGATCTGCAGCACGCCCTTGCCGGTCTCGTAGGCCTCGCGGATGGCCCCCCGGCCGTGGATCGTGCCGGCCGTCGGGAAGTCGGGGCCGGGGATGTACTGCATGAGCTCGCGGACGGTGATGTCGGGCTTCTCGATCAGCGCGATCGTGCCGTCGATGACCTCGCTCAGGTTGTGCGGCGGGATGTTCGTGGTCATGCCGACTGCGATGCCGGTGGAACCGTTCACGAGCAGATTCGGCAGCCGGCTGGGCAGGACCAGCGGCTCGCGCAGCGTCTCGTCGTAGTTCGGAACGAAGTCGACCGTCTCCTTGTCGATGTCGGCGATCAGCTCGCTGGCGATGCGCGTCATGCGCACTTCCGTGTAGCGCATGGCCGCCGCGGGATCGCCGTCGACGGAGCCGAAGTTGCCCTGACCGTCGACCAGCGGGTAGCGCAGCGAGAAGTCCTGCGCCATGCGGACGATCGTGTCGTAGACCGCCGTGTCGCCGTGCGGGTGGTACTTGCCGAGCACGTCGCCGACGACGCGCGCCGACTTCTTGTACGCCCGGTTCCACTCGTTGCCGAGCTCGTACATCGTGTACAGCACGCGCCGATGCACGGGCTTCATCCCGTCGCGCACGTCCGGCAGGGCCCGCGCGATGATGACACTCATCGCGTAGTCCATGAAGGACTGCTTCATCTCGTCTTCGATGTTGACGGGGATCTTGTGCACGATCAGACGTCGAGGTTCTTCACGTCGAGGGCGTTGGCCTCGATGAACCTGCGGCGGGGCTCGACCTCGTCACCCATGAGCGTCGAGAAGATCTGGTCGGCCGTGTAGGCGTCGGAGAGCTTCACCTGGAGGAACGTGCGCGTCTCCGGGTTCATCGTCGTCTCCCAGAGCTGGGACGGGTTCATCTCGCCGAGGCCCTTGTAGCGTTGGATGGCGAGACCCTTGCGCGCGTCCTGCACGATGTCGTCAACGACCTCGCGCAGCGACCCGGCCTCGAGCACACGCTCGCCCGCCGTCAGGCGGTACGGCGGCGCGCCCGCGGCGCGCAGCTCGCCGGCGAGACGGCGCAGCTCCTCGAACTCGGGCGACAGGCAGAACTCCATGTCGATGACGGTGCGCGAGCCGCCGCCGTTCGTACGGGTGACGAAGGTGACGCGCTGCGTGTTGTGCTCGACGTCGACCTCGCAGGTGTGGCTGAGCGGCAGCTGCTCCGGCGCGGCGGTCTCGAGGTGGGCGCGCACGGCCTCGGCAACGCGCGTCACGCTGGCGGTGTCGCGCAGCCATTCCGGCGGCTCGCTCTCGAGCGCCGCGAGCGCGCCGACGACGTGGCGCTGACGCTTCTTCCGCGCCACTACGTCCATGATCTTCTCGAAACGGATGGCGCGCTTCACGAGGCCCTTCAGCGGGATACCGGTCAGGCTCGCGCCGTTCGACTCGAGGCGCACGTCCTGGGTGCCGAGCTCGACCAGGTGATCTTCCAGTGCCGTCTCGTCCTTGAGGTACGTCTCCTGCTTGCCCTTGCGGACTTTGAAGAGCGGCGGTTGCGCGATGTAGAGATAGCCCTTGTCGATGAGATCGACGTACTGGCGGTAGAAGAACGTCAGTAGCAAGGTCCGGATGTGCGAGCCGTCGACGTCCGCGTCGGTCATGATCACGATCGTGTGGTAGCGCAGCTTCGAGAGGTCCTGCTCCTCCTTGCCGATGCCCGCGCCCATCGCGGTGATGAGGACGCGAATCTCCTGCGAGGAGAGCATCTTGTCGAAGCGCGCCTTCTCGACGTTCAGGATCTTGCCGCGCAGCGGGAGGATCGCCTGGTTCTTGCGGTCGCGGCCCTGCTTGGCCGAGCCGCCGGCGGAATCGCCCTCGACGATGTAGAGCTCGGAGAGCTGCGGATCGCGCTCCTGGCAGTCGGCGAGCTTGCCGGGGAGCGAGCCGGAATCGAGGGCGCCCTTGCGGCGGGCGAGCTCCTTCGCCTTGCGCGTGGCCTCGCGCACGCGCGCGGCCTCGAGCCCCTTCTGCACGATGCGCTTCGCGTCGCCGGGGTTCTTTTCGAAGTAGGCGCCGAGCTTGTCGTTGACGAGCGCCTCGACGATTCCCTTCACCTCGCTGTTGCCGAGCTTGGTCTTGGTCTGCCCCTCGAACTGCGGCTCGGGAACCTTCACCGCGATGACGGCCGTCAGGCCCTCACGGCAGTCGTCGCCCTGCAACGCCTCGTCGTCGCGCTTCACGAAGTTGGCGGAGGTGGCGTAGGCGTTGATGGTACGCGTCAGCGCCGACTTCAGCCCGACGAGGTGCGTGCCGCCCTCGGTCGTGTTGATGTTGTTGGCGAAGGGGTAGACGCTCTCGCTGTAGCCCTCGTTCCACTGCAGCGCGATCTGGATCTCGACGCCCTCGCGTTCGCCCTCGATGTAGATGACGTTGTGGATCGGCGTCTTCGTGCGGCTCAGGTGCCCGACGAACTCGACGATGCCACCACGGTAGTGGAACTCGTGGCGCTTCTGGTCGCGCTCGTCCTGGATCGTGATCTCGACGCCCTGGTTCAAGAAGGCGAGCTCGCGCAGGCGCTGCGACAGCGTGTCGAAGCTGAAATCCAAGGTCTCGAAGATCAGCGGATCGGGCTTGAAGGTGACCTTGGTGCCGCGCTGCTGCGTCGTGCCGGTCTCGCGCAGGCGCTCGTCGGGCTTGCCGCGGCGGAAGCGCTGGAAGTAGACCTTGCCGTCGCGCTTGATCTCGACCTCCAGATACTCGGAGAGCGCGTTCACCACCGAGACCCCGACGCCGTGCAGGCCGCCCGACACGCGGTACGCGCCTTTGTCGAACTTGCCGCCGGCATGCAGCTTGGTCAGCACCACCTCGGCCGCGGAGATGCCCTCGGTCGGGTGGATGTCGACCGGGATGCCGCGCCCGTCGTCCTCGACCGTCACGCTGTTCTCGACGTGGATCGTGACATCGACCCGGGTGCAGTGGCCGGCCAGCGCCTCGTCGATCGCGTTGTCCACGACCTCGAAGACGAGGTGATGGAGACCCCGTTCGCCGGTGTCACCGATGTACATTCCAGGACGCTTCTGGACGGCCTCGAGGCCTTCCAGGACCTTGATGTTGTCGGCGCTGTAGCTCGAGCCTTGGGCTGCCACGTCGTTGGCCATTGGACTTAGAAGCGGGAGACGAAAGGACCCCCGACCCCACCTCCCATACGCAGCCAGAAGTCTATCAAGAGGTGGATCAGGGGTAAAGGGAATCCACTTGCTACATTCGCAAGTTACAAGCGCATCGGCATGACGACGTAGGAGTATCCTTCGTCGTCTCCGAGACGCACGATTCCCGGGCTGACCTCGTCGGTCAGGCCGAGCTCGACGGTGCCCCCGGCGCTGCCGATCTGCAGCACGTCGAGCAGGTAGCGGGCGTTGAATCCGATCGAGAACTCATCGCCCGCGTAGTCGACCTCGAGCTCCTCCTGGGCCTCGCCGATGTCGGGATTCGTCGTCACCACCTCGAGTGTACCCGGCTGGAGGCGGAACTTCACGCCGCGCGAGCGCTCGCTCGAGAGGATCGACACGCGACGAAGCGCTCCAAGGAGCATCTCGCGGTCCATGCGGGCCCGCCGTCGGCTCTCCTTGGGGATCACCTGGCGATAGTCGGGAAATTCCCCTTCGATGAGCCGCATGAAGAGCTCGACCCCGGCGCGCTCGATGCGCGCGAGGTTGCCGGCGAGCGAGAACGTGACGTCGCCTTCGCTGTCCTCGAGCAGCCGCTTCGCTTCGACCAGGCCCTTGCGCGGAAGGATCACGCCCGGCTTGATCTCGACGCCCTTGATGGCGCGCTCGACGAACGACAGCCGGTGCCCGTCGGTCGCGACCATGCGCACCTGGTTCTTGTCGACGCTCTCGATGAAGACGCCACCGAGGCTCAAGCGCGTCTCGTCCGTCGAGACGGCGAAGAGGGTCTTCTCGATCATCTCGCCGAGGGCGCCCGCGGCGAGCGTCATGACGATGCCACCCTTCTTCGCGGCCGGGGTCCCGGCCGGAATGCTCGGGAACTCCTTCGGGTCCATCGAGACCATCCGGTAGCGGGCCTTGCCGCCGCTCACCTCGACCCAGCCGCCCTCACCCGAGCGCAGCGTCAGCTGATCGGCGGGGAGCTCGCGTACGATCTCGTAGAGCTTCCTGGCGTTCAAGGTGACGGTGCCGGCACGCGCGATCTTGCCCTTGCAGCTCCGCCGTATGCCGACCTCGAGGTCCGTCGCCGTCAGCACGATCTCGTCACCACTCGACTCGATCAGGACGTTGGCGAGGATCGGCAGGGTGTTGCGCTTCTCGACCACACCCTGCGTCAGGTACAGCCCCTGGATGAACTCCGTTTTCTCGACCCGTAGATCCATGTGCGTCTCCCGCTACTACGACGGTCCTGCGCTCTTATAGGAGAAAGATGAGATTTAAGACCACTAGTAGTAGGGCCTGTGCAAATCCCGGGGCGACCCGCAAAAGCGTCGGGCGCTCCACGGGTTGCCGGCCGGATGGAATGTGGAAACGGCGCGGCCACTTCGGTGGGACCGTCTGGCGAGCCGGCTATCCACCGATCGCTGCACAGCCGCGTCCAACGCGAATCCACGAATCGTCCACAGGGAGGTCACGCCTTGCCCTGCACGGCGCGCTCGATCTGCTCGACCGAGGCGCGCAGGTTTCCATCCTCGACGAGCCGCTTGCCGATCTGCTCGTGAGCGTGGATCGCCGTCGAGTGATCCTTGCCGAAGCGCTCGCCGATCGCCGGATATGACGCGGGCGTGAGCTTGCGCGCGAGGTACATCGCGACCTGGCGAGGCACGGCGATGTTGCGCGTGCGCTTCTTTGACAGGAGATCACCGAGACGGATGTGGTAGTGGTCGCATACGGCGGCCTGGATGCCTTCGATGGTGATGGCGCGGCGCTCGCGCAGCAGGTCGCGCAACACGGTGCGCGCGAACTCGACGGTGATCGACGTCTTCGAGAGCGACGCGGAGGCCTGGAGCTTCGTGAGCGAGCCCTCGAGCTCGCGCACGTTGGAGTCGATGTGCGAGGCGAGGAAGATCGCGACGTCGTGCGGCAGGTCGACGCCGTCGAGATCGGCTTTCTTCTGCAGGATCGCGACCCTGGTCTCCATGTCGGGCGGCTGGATGTCGGCGATCAGGCCCCACTCGAAGCGGTTCCGCAGGCGCTCCTCGAGGCCGGTGATGTCCTTCGGAATCTTGTCCGAGGTCAGGACGATCTGCTTGCGCGCCTCATGCAAGGCGTTGAACGTGTGGAAGAACTCGTCCTGGGTGCGCTCGCGTGCCGCGAGGAACTGCACGTCGTCGATGATCAGGACGTCGATGCGGCGGAAGACGCCCTTGAACTCCTCCATGCGGTCGCGGCGGAGCGCGGCGATCAGGTGCGACATGAAGGTCTCGGCGCTGAGATAGGCGATCCGCACCTCGGGGTTCCGGTCCATCGCCTCGTGGCCGATGGCGTTCGCGAGGTGCGTCTTACCGAGGCCGACGCCGCCGTACAGGAAGAGCGGGTTGTAGTGATTGCCCGGCTGCATCGCGACGGCCTTGCAGGCGGCGTGCGCGAACTGGTTGCTGCCGCCGATCACGAAGGTGTCAAATGTGTAGCGCGGAAGGAGCGAGCCGAACCGCATGCGCGCCCGGCGTGCGACCCCCGAAGCCGGCGGGAAGAGCTCGCCCTGGCTCCGCCCGTCGCCGAGGATGTCCACCTGCGTCGGCAGGCCGGCGGCGCGGAGCGCGTCCTCGAGTGCGCCAGGATGGTGCGCTTGGATCCATGTCGCCGACGCGGTGCTCGGCGCGACGAGACGGATCGTCTCGGCGTCGGCGGCGAACAGTCGGAGCGGCTTCACGCCGAGATCGAAGGCGGTCTGGCCGAGCTTGCTGAGCAGGAGCGCGCGAGCGTGCTGCCACGCTTGCTCGGCGGACGTCTCCACCGTCTCCGGCGGATTCATCGGCTCCGCAGTCATACGAAAATCATGAGATTCGAACCCGACGAGAAAGGGAAACCGACCGAAGGCCGGCGGCATCTGTAGACGCTTTGATGTGGGGACGCAAGAGATTTCGTTGACGGTTGCGGGTGCCGATGCTAGCGAAAAAGCGCGCGCCGCGATGACTCTTTCGACGAAGCTATTCGACGAGGCGTCGCGCCTGTTTCCGGGCGGCGTGAACAGTCCGGTGCGCGCCTGGCGCAACGTCGACGGCACGCCGCTCTTCATCACGCGCGCGCGCGGCGCCACGATCACCGACGCCGATGGGCGCAGCTATCGCGACTACGTCGGCTCGTGGGGCGCGGCGATCGCAGGCCACGCGCACCCGCGCGTCGTGCAGGCGGTGCAGCAGCAGGCTGCGGCCGGGCTCGGCTACGGCGCGCCGACGCCGGTCGAGATCGATCTCGGGCGGACGATCCGAGCCGCCCTGCCGTCGATCGAGCGGCTGCGCATGGTCACGTCGGGCACGGAGGCGACGATGTCGGCGGTGCGCGTCGCGCGCGCCTTCACCAAGCGCTCGACCATCCTCAAGTTCGCGGGGTGCTATCACGGCCACTCCGACGGCCTCCTCGTACGCGCCGGCTCGGGGCCGATGACGTTCGCGCTGCCGGACAGCGCCGGCGTGCCGGAGTCGGTCACGATGCACACGGTCGTCGCCGGCTACAACGCGATCGACGAGGTGCGTACGTTCGTCGCGGCGCGCGGCGCCGAGCTCGCAGCGGTGATCGTCGAGCCGGTCGCCGCGAACATGGGCGTCGTGCCGCCGGCGCCGGGCTTCCTCGCCGCGCTGCGCGAGGCGACGGCAGCGTCCGGTGCCCTCCTCATCTTCGACGAGGTGATCACCGGCTTCCGCCTCGGGCGCGGCGGCGCCCAGGGACGGTTCGGCGTGACGCCCGACCTCACGTGCCTCGGGAAGATCATTGGCGGCGGGCTGCCGGTCGGCGCCTTCGGCGGCCGCGCCGACGTCATGGAGCAGCTCGCGCCGCTCGGTCCCGTCTACCAGGCGGGCACGCTCGCCGGGAATCCGGTGACGATGGCGGCCGGGCGCGAGACGCTGAGCCTGCTCGACGAGGCCGCCTACGCGCGGCTCGAGGCGCTCGGCGCCCGCCTCGCGGCCGGTCTCGAACGCGCCCTCGCCGCGCGCGGGGTTGCCGGCTGCGTGCAGCGCGTCGGATCCCTGCTGACACTCTTCTTCGGGCTCGGGCAGGCGCAGAGTCTCGCCGAGGTCGAGCAGCTCGATCGCGCCCGCTTCCGCAGCTTCTTCTACGGGATGCTCGAGCGCGGCTTCTATCTGCCGCCGTCGCCGTTCGAGGCCATGTTCCTCTCCCTCGGGCACAGCGAGACCGACGTCGACGAGACGATTGCCGCCGCGGACGAGGTCCTGCGTGCTCCCTGACGACGGGCTGGGACCGAACAACCCGATCGTCCGCTCCGCCAAGTACTGGGCGGTCGCGTTCGAGTTCATCGGCAGCGTCTTCGGTGGAATTGTCGGGGGAATTGCGCTAGATCGCTGGCTCGGCACCGGGGGCTGGCTGGCCCTGGCGATGATCATCGCGGGTACGGTGATCGGCTTCTATCGCATGGTGCAAATCCTACAACGGTACGAGCGCAACGAATCATGACGCAGCGGCTGGTCCGTATCGAATGGCTGATGACGACCATGACCCTGGTCGCGGCGGCGCTCGTGCTCGCGACTGGCATCGCGCGGCCGTTCGGCGTGGCACTCGGCGGCGCCGCGGCGCTCCTCGATTTCACGATGATCCGCCGTCTCGGGGCAGCCGTGCTGACGCGCCACACGCCGCTCGCACGGATCATCTCGATGGCGCTCGCGAAATCGGTCGTGCTGCTGGCAATTCCGGCGTCGGCGCTGCTGCTGCCGCGCTCGCTGGTGGACGGGATCTCGTTCGCGATCGGGGTGACGACGCTGCCGGTCGCCGTCGTGCTCGATGCGTGCATGCCGCTTGCGGCGCACGGCCGGGCCTAGAAGGAGCAGGGACGCATGGAACACGGATTCACCTGGGTGGGGGTCATTCCGGGGCTGTCGGCGCTGCCGCCGCACCTCGCAACCGCCCTGCTCGTGATGGTGCTGCTGTTCGTCTTCGGTCTGCGGGCGCGGGCGCAGCTCGCGGCCGCGACGGATCCGACGGTACCGGACACGGGCTTCAGCGCGCGCAATCTCGCCGAGGTCGTGACCGAGTTCATGACGAGCCTCGCCGAGGGCGTGATGGGGCACGACGCGCCGAAGTACGTGCCGCTCTTCGGCAGCTTCTTCCTCTTCATCCTCTGCGCGAACCTGGTGGGGTTGCTGCCGGGTTTCACGCCGCCGACCGACAACTTCAACATCACGTTCGGCCTCGGGTTCGTGTCGTTCCTGGCCTACAATTTCTACGGCATCCGGGCGCACGGCGCGGCCTACCTGAAGCAGTTCACCGGCCCGCTCCTCGTGCTGGCGCCCCTCATGATCATCGTCGAGGGCTTCAGCCACCTGTTCCGGCCGGCTTCGCTCGCCATCCGGCTCTACGGCAACATGTTCGCCGATCACCTCGTGCTCGGTATCTTCACCGACCTGACGAAAGTGGTCATCCCGGTGATGTTCTACCTGCTCGGGACCTTCGTCTCGCTGGTCCAGGCGCTCGTCTTCACGCTGCTCACCATGGTCTACGTCGCCCTGGCGATCAGCCACGATCACTAGTCGGCAACGGCTTCAACGGCTCTCGGCGCCGCGCGGGGAAGAGGACAGAGGAGTGGTGCGGAGCGGGCCGCGCGAGGGCATCAACCAAGGAGGACAGATGTCCAAAGTCGTATCGAGCATCATGTTCGTACTGGCGTTTCTGCTGGTTGCGGTGCCGAGCTTCGCCGCGGAAGGGGCCGCAGCCGGCAACGGCGGGCTGATCGCCCTCGCGGCCGGTCTCGGCATCGGCATCGCGGCCTTCGGCGTCGCGCTCGGTCAGGGCCGGGCGACGGCGGCGGCCATGGAGAGCATCGGCCGCAACCCGAACTCTGCCGACCGCATCTTTGTGCCGATGATCCTCGGCCTCGCGCTCATGGAGGCGCTCTGTCTGTACGCGCTCGTCATCGCGTTCTTCCTCCAGGGCAAGATCTGACGATGACGGCGCCGGTGACGGCGCCCGTCGGTGAAAAGGGGGGCGGGCAACCGCCCCCCTTTTTTTGTCCCGACCGGCAGAAAACCCTTGGGCGTCCCACCGAATCACGGTATGCTCCCGCGCGACGATCCCGAAGGCTCCTGGTCACGGGTCGCGTCCTCGTGACGCGCAGGTTGGGTGGAAGGGAGGCTGCGGTGGAAGCAATCGCAGGAGCAGCACGAGCGAACGGCCTTGCTGCGGGCCAATTCCTCGGTGGACATCGGGTCCTGCTGGCAGCGATCCCGATCGAGCAGATTCACCCGAACCCCAACCAGCCGCGGCGTTTCATCGATCCGCAGGCGCTCGAGGAGCTCACGGAATCGGTGCGCATGCGGGGCATCCTGCAGCCGATCATCGTGAAGCGGAACAACGACGGCTTCATGATCATGGCCGGCGAGCGCCGCTATCGGGCGGCCATGAACGCCGGCTTGCGCTCGATGCCGGCGATCATCCGCGACGACGATCCGAACGAGATCGCCCTGATCGAGAACCTCCAGCGCGAGGATCTGACGGCGCTGGAAGAGGCCGAAGGCCTCGGCGCGATGGTGGCGCGCTACGGCTACACCCACCAGGTGCTGGCACAGCTCCTCCACAAGAGCCGGCCCTACGTCTCGAACATGCTCGTCCTCACCCGGCTCCCGGCCGAGGTGAAGGCGGAGATCCACCGCTATCCCTCGATCTCGCGCGAAATCCTGATGGCGATCGCGCGCCAGGGCTCCGAGTCGGACATGCTGAAGCTCTGGCGGCGGGTGAAGCTCGCGAACCTCTCGGTGCACAAGTTCCGCGAGTCGCGCCAGGTCGCACCGCCGCAGACGGCGGGCGAGGTCATGGCGGCGGCGCGCCGACTGAACCGCAAGCTCCGCGGGCTGGACGCGGCCGTCCTCGACGAGGCCGAGCGCAAGCGGCTCGGGCGGGTGTTGCGACGGACCCGCAAGCGCGTCGATGCGACGCTCGGCGCGCTCTGAGACGAGTGCGCCGCCGGCGAGCTAGGCCTGGCCCTCCGGGACGGCGTCGGCGAGGTAGCAGAGGGCGTTGAACACGAGATCCCAGCGTCCGCGGGCCATGTAGGACTTCAGGTCGTCGGGCATGCAGGAGAAGTCCGCCACCTGCGGGGCCCAGAGCTCGAGCGACTGCCCGTCGATGACGACGGTGTTCCGCTGCATGGGGCTCCGATCGATCGAGAGGGCTGGCATGGGGGTGTCCTTTCCGGCGCGTCGTGGCTGCTGGAGGACGGTGGAGCAAGGCCCGAGCCAGGCGGGACCCCAGTATTGGCGGCGATCGGGAGAGCCGCATGCGCCTCTCCTGGCACATGGCAGGTGCCAGGAGCCGCCGCCGGGCGCCCGAGTGTGTCACGGGCGCGCGGCGGCCGGGCGCCTACCCGCGCAGCAGGTTGCGGGCGATCACGACCCGCTGGATCTGCGACGTGCCCTCGTAGATCTGCAGCAGCTTGGCATCCCGCATGAGCTTCTCGACGGGATATTCCTTCATGTAGCCGTAGCCGCCGAACACTTGCACCGCGTCCGTGGCGATGCGCATCGCCTGGTCGGCGCCGAAGGCCTTGGCGTAGCTCGACACGATCGACGCCGGGGCGCCGCTGTCGATCATCCAGGCCGCCTTGTACGTGAGAAGTCGCATGGCCTCGACCGCGACGGCCATGTCCGCGAGCATGAACTGGATCGCCTGGAAGCTGGCGATCGCCTGCCCGAACTGCTGCCGCTCCTGGGCATAGCGCACGCACTCGTCGAGGGCGCGCTGCGAGAGCCCGATCGCGATCGCGGCGATCTCCGGCCGCGAGCGGTCGAAGGTCTGCATGGCGATCTTGAAGCCCTGCCCTTCCTCGCCGACGAGCGCGCTGCGCGGAATCCGCACCTCCTCGAAGACGATCTCGGCGGTGTCCGCGGCGCGCTGCCCGAGCTTGTGCTTCATCTTGTTGCGGGTGATACCGGGCAAGTCGGAGGGGAACACGAAGCACGTGATGCCCTCGTGGCGCTTCGTCTTCTCCGGGCGGGCGAAGACCGTGTACCAGTTGGCGACGGTGCCGTTCGAGATGAAGTGCTTGGTGCCGGTGATGACGTACTCGTCGCCGACCCGCTTGAAGGTGGTCTGCATGCCGGCGACGTCGGAGCCCGCGCCGGGCTCGGTGATCGCGAACGCCGCGTAGCCGCAGTCGTCGGTGAGCTGGCTCAGATAGGTCCGCTTCTGCTCGTCGCTGCCGGCGATCAGGAGCGGGTGCGTCGCGAGGCCGTTCGCCGCGAGCGCGTTTGCGATCCCGGAGCAGCCCCAGTTGAGCTGCTCCACGAGGAGACAGGTGTCGAGCTCGCCCAGGCCGAGCCCGCCGTACTCGCGGGGTATCCCGACGTTCATCAAGCCGAGCTCCCACGCCTTGCGGCAGACCTCGTGCGGGAACGATTCCTCCTCGTCGTGGCGCGGCGCGGCCGGGACGATCACCTCCTCGGCGAAGCGGCGCGCGGTGGTCTTCAACTGCTCCTGCTCGGGCGTGAGTTCGAAGCTCAGCATGTCGGGTCGTCCTGCCTCCTACGCCGATTTCGGCGCGCGTTCGTGGCCGGCGATCGGCGTGAGCAGCAGCTTGCTCACGCGCCGGCCCCTCAACTCGATGACCTTCACGTCGTATCCGTCGAGCTTCACCACGTCGCCGACGCGGGCGATGCGCCCGAGCCGCGAGATGACGAAGCCACCGAGGGTGTTGCTCTCCGGCTCCACGACCTCGATGCCGAGCCGCTCGGCGATGTCGTCGATCAGCACGAGACCGTCGACGACGTAGCCGCTACCGCTCGCCGCCATCTTCGGTGGTTCGGCATCGAACTCGTCCTGGATCTCGCCGACGATCTCCTCGAGGATGTCCTCGAGCGTGACCAGGCCCGTCGTGCTGCCGTACTCGTCGACGACGAGCGCCATGTGGATGCGGCGCTGCTGGAAGTCGCGCTGCAGCAGCTCGAGCGGCCGCGTCTCGGGGACGAACAGCAGCTCGCGCTTGACGCGCAACAGGTCGGACACCTGCGCCTCGCCCTCGGCGGGCTGAAAGAGGTCCTTCACGTGGATCATGCCGACGACGTGGTCGATGTCGGTCTCGCAGAGCGGGTAACGCGTATGCTGGTTGTTGCGGATGGTGTCGAGGTTCTCGGCGAACGTCTTGCGCAAGGTCAGGTAGATGATCTCGGCGCGCGGCACCATGATGTGCTTGGCGGAACGGTGCGTGTAGTCGAAGACGTTCTCCAACAGCTTCCGCTTCGACGCCGAGAGCGTCCCCGTGCGATGCGACTCGGTGAGCAGGATGCGCAGCTCCTCCTCCGAGTGGGCCAGCTCCAGACTGGAGGCCCGTCGGATGCCGAGCAGGCGCATGAAGGCATTGGCGGAGTTGTTGAGCAGCCAGAGCCCGGGCGCGCAGAGCCGGCGGAAGGCGCGGAGTGGCGCCGCGGCTACCAGGGCGACCTCCTCCGGGCGCGAGATCGCGAAGAACTTGGGGGTCAGCTCGCCGAGGACGATGTGCAGGAACGTGATCACGGCGAAGGCCAGGGTGAGGGAGATGCTGTGGACCACGGCCGGTGACCAGACGCCGAGCGAGTCGAATACCGGCCATAGGACTGCCGCGAACGCCGGCTCGCCGACCCAACCGAGCGCCAGGCTGGCGAGGGTCACCCCGAGCTGCGTCGCCGAGAGGTAGGAGTCGAGGTTCTGCAGGACCTCCTCGGCGGCGGCCGCCCCGCGGGCCCCCTCGCGCAGCAGCTCCTGGACCCGGCTCGCCCGGGCCTTGACGATCGCGAACTCGGTTGCCACGAAAAAAGCGTTGAAAAGTACGATGAGAATCGCGAGGATCAGCGAGGTGCCAACGCTCATGCGCGGAAACCCGGAGGGGCCGCGAGGGGCGGGCTGCTCATGGGTCGCGCGAGCATCGGCGGGACGTTTGACTGTATAGAAAGCCGCGTGGAGGGCGCAAGGGTCGGATCCGGGGCCTACTTCGAGGGCTGACAGGCGCGCGCGCCATCGGCTAAGTTCGTGGGACGACGAGGAGGAGGGTGCGTATGCGAAACGGACGTTTGGTGGTGACGATCGGGTCGGTGTTGGCCTCGGTCCTCTGTGCGGCGGCGGTCTCCTTGGCGACGAGCAATCCCGTCGGACCCCCGATTGCGCTCGGACCGCGGGCACTCGAGCTCGAGATGAAGAGGAATCCCGAGATCGCGCTGCTCATCGAGCGCCGGGGCTACCCGGACTGGGTGGAGCGCATCGAGGTCGACAACGTTCCGCCGCTCGATGCGTACGAGATCCATCTCTACTACCTGCGACTGAACAGCGAGTACGCGTTCGCTCGCGCTTCCATCCTCGGCCGTCCCGAGATCGGCCTGCGCCAGTTCGTGCATCCGCTCGATCCGGCAATGCGCGCGCGCATCGTTACGTGGTATCTCGCCGCGTCGCCCGCGCGTCGCGCCGAGGTTGCAGCCGTGCGCGCCGAGGCGTCGGCCGAGCAAGCCGAGCATCTCGCCGCGGTGTCGACCGACTCCGCCGACGAGGCCGTGCACACGGAAGCGCGTGCGGTTGCAACGACGCGCCGGCACGTCGGCCGCGTCAAGCACCACGCGAAGTGATCGAGCACTGCGTCGTCGCCCGGTCCCGGATCGATCCCCGGATCGGGTGACGGCGCAGGGTTTCCGGCCGAACGCGCAGTTCTGCAAGCTCCGGCCCCGGGCCGCCCTTCCCCACAGCTCGTAGCGGACTCCCGCGCACTCCGTGCGTCGGTGCTCACGCGCGAGAAAGTTGTACGCGCGCGTGATGCCCACAAGTACGCGGTTCGATTCGCTCGCCGCGTGCGACGCTCGTTCGCGCGCATCCCGCTACGCGTGTTGCGCCACGCGTCGTCGTCGAGACGGCACCGTGGCACGGAACTTGGTCTAGCCCCACTCCCAGACCTCTCGCTCGCGGCAACCAACCAACCAGACCGCGACAACGCGCGTTTCAGCGCGGGATCAAGGAGCAGGCGTGGACCTCGAGTCGACGATGCGGATCTTCGGCGCTTCCTTCGGTGATGCCACCCGCACCCCTTCCATCAAAGCGCCTCTCATCTCCGACATGCAGCTCGACTTCCGTACGTCGTACGAGACGCTCTTCCTTCTGGCCGAGCTCTCGGACGCGATGAAGCGTGGCGTCCGTCACTACAAGCTCGACGGGACGGCGCTCACGAGCCTCAACAACGTGGTGAACGCTCTCATCTTCGAGGGCGAGATCTTCTTCGACGACGCCTGCAGCGCGGCGCCCGCCGGTCACTGACCGGCCGGCGACGATCGGTCCGCGCGTGGACGTTCGCTGAGTCGTAGGGTGCGACGCCGGATGACGACCACCTCGTGGTCGGCAACGGCGATACGCGACGCCGTCGAGGACGGCGGCAGGCTCGGCGTCATACGTCGAGCCTGCCGCCAGCGGCGTATCTCATCGGCGACGTGCATGGGTCGCCCGCAGCGCCTCAGGCGCTCTTCTTCAGGTACTCGCGCGGTCCCGTGATGCTGTGCCGGCGGCCGTTCACCCGGCGGAACGGGAAGCGGTACACGCTCGCCTGACCACCGGACGTCCGGCGCTGCTCGGTGTCCTTCCACCGCGCCATGCCGTTCCGCAGGTACTCCGCCTCGATGTCGAGCGCCGCGCACACGTTCTCGAACGAGAACGGCCAGTCGCTGACGCGCCCGTCGACCCACTCCTCGACCTCTTCGACGAGACGCTGGCTACGACGCGTCCCCGCGACGACGTGACGCTGGAACGTGGCGATGGCCTCCTCGAGCACGGCGAGCATCAGACGTTTCTCCGGCTGGAACGCTGCATCGGCACCGACACGATCGAAGTACTGCGTCGGAACCAACGTGTCGGGGCTGAACAGCGTTACGCTTTGATCTTCGACCAGCTTCGCGACTCGCGCATTCATGAGGGGCCTCCTGTCCCGGTCGCGTCGACGCAGCCTCTTCCGCGTCCAAGACGACCGAACGTCATCGCATTGAGCAGGATAGATGCCATCCGCGAGCGCGAGGTGCGCGACGCCGCGCCGCAGGTAACTAGCGGACGTGTCGAGAGGCCGACGTCGGCGACCCTCGACGGGTTGGACGTACAGGCAGTGAAACGCCACCAGGCCGGTGGCGAAATGCGACAATCGGGTGAGGCCACTTGGCCGCCTCGTTCGTGGTCCAATCGGTGCACACGCGGCCTCCCGATTCCAGGCGATACGACGCAATGCGCTGTCCGCTCGGCCGATTGCGAGAGCGCGGCGTTCTGGTAGCTTCCCCGGCCGCATGTCGGAATTCCAGGCCGGGAGCGACCCCGATGCGCGCGAGCCGATCACCGGCGTCGCGCAGCTCGTCGACTACATCCGGGCCGGCGCGAAGCCGCGCAGCGAGTGGCGTGTCGGCACCGAGTACGAGAAGGTCGGCGTCCTGCGCGCGACCGGCGAGGCCGCGCCCTTCAGCGGTCCGCACGGCATCGAGCGCGTGCTGCTCAATCTCGCCGAGCGCTACGGCTGGGAGCCGAAGCGCGACCGCGGCCGCGTGATCGCACTCTACGGCCGCCAGGCGAACGTCACCGTCGAGCCCGGCGGCCAGCTCGAGCTGAGCGGCGAGCAGTGCGAGAGCATCCATTGCGCTCACGACGAGCTGTCCGGGCACGTCCGCGAGATCCTCACGGTCAGCGCCGATCTCGGCATCGTGTTCCTCGGCCTCGGCATCCAGCCGCTCAGCGCGGTGCAGCAGATCGAGTGGGTGCCGAAGCGGCGGTACGAGATCATGGGCCCGTACATGTTGCAGGTCGGCACCATGGGCCAGCGCATGATGAAGCAGACCGCGACCGTGCAGGCCAACTTCGATTTCGGCGACGAGCGCGACGCCGTGCAGAAGATGCGCGTCGCCATGGGCCTCGTGCCGCTCGTCTCCGCGATGTTCGCGAACTCGTCGCTGAGCGAGGGCAAGCTGAACGGCTTCATGACCCTGCGCGGCCACATCTGGACCGACACCGACAACGCGCGGTCGGGCATGCTGCGCTTCCTGTTCGACAACGACGCCGGCATCGAGGACTACGTCGAGTGGGCGCTCGACGTGCCGATGTACTTCATCATCCGCAACGACGACTACGTTCCGGCGACCTCGGTCACCTTCCGTCAGTACATGCGCGACGGCTTCCGCGGCGAGCGCGCAACGATGGAGGACTGGGCGCTGCACCTGACGACGCTCTTCCCCGAGGTGCGCCTCAAGCGCTACATCGAGGTGCGGAGCGCCGACAGCCAGCCGCCCGAGATGATGCTCTCGATGCCGGCGGTCATGAAGGGCATCCTCTACGAGTCCGATTCGCTCGACGGCGCGTGGGATCTCGTCCGCCGCTGGACGTGGGAGGAGCGCGTCGCGCTCTACAAGGACGCCCACCGCGAGGGCCTGAAGGCGAAGATCCGCGGCATCGCGCTCGCCGAGATCGCGCGCGAGCTCCTCGTCGTCGCGGCGAGCGGCTTGAAGCGCCAGGGCCAGGTGAACGCCCGCGGCGAGGACGAGCGCATCTACCTCGAGCGCCTCGAGGAGCTCGTCCGCCACGGCAAGTCCCAGGGCCGCCTCCTCGCCGAGCGCTGGGAAGGCGAGTGGCAGCGCGACATGCAGAAGCTGATCGCGCACACGAGCTATCGCCTGCCGCAGGCGGCGTGAGCTAGCGGGAGCGCGGCGCGAGAGCGAACGCTGCGATAACGGCGAACGCCCAGGCGAACGCCAGTCCTACCGAAATCACGGCATACCGCTGACGGCGGGTCATCCCCCAGCGGCCGCGCTCATCGAGGTAGGATTCCCAAGCGCGGGGTATACTTTCGCCTTCCTTTCGTCTACAAGGGCCACAGGAGAACACGCCATGCATGACGGACAGCTCGCGCCGGACCTGCGGCGCACCTTCGAGATCGTCGACGTTCGGGTCGAGCCGGGGCGGCGGATTCCGCTGCTTGGGACGATTGCGGCTGGAGTGCCATTGCCGGCGTTCCAGGTGCTGGAGAGCATCGACGTGCCGGGTGGGAGCTGGCGCGATCGGGAGGTCTTCGCGCTGCGCGTGCGCGGGACCTCGATGATCGACGACGGCATCCTCGACGGCGACTACCTGGTCGTCGAGCGGCGGAGCGAGGTCAGCGACGGGCAGACCGTCATCGCCGACGTCGACGGGCAGGCGACCGTGAAGCGCTTCTACCGCGAGCGCGGCGGCAAGGTGCGGCTGCAGCCCGCCAACGACCGCTTGCTGCCGCTCGTGGTGCGCGGCGAGCACGTCCACATCCGGGGCGTCGTGGTTGGCGTGCTGCGCAAGCAGGGCTTCCGCCCGTCCGCTCAGCCGAAGCCGACGCCGGCGCGGCCGCAGGAGCGTGGCACGACCGACCTCGCGGCGCGCATCCTCGAGCAGAACGTCGCGGAGAGCGATCGCGTCGCGGCGCGGATCGGCGTCGACGGGCGGCGCGCGCAGGAGGTCCGAGGCCTGGCGCAGAGCCTCCGCGCCCTGCACGCGACGTACGTCGAGACGCGGCATCCGCGGCTCAAGAAGGCACTCCTCGACGAGGCGGCACGCACCATGCGTCAGTTGCGGGGAATCGAGCACCGAGGGCGATAACGCCACGGTCACCGAGTAGTCCTTCTCCTCCAATTGCGCGGGCTTTTTAAGCTCGGCTAATGGACCTATGTAGCATTTTTCATTTCAACGCCGGGGTCGTCGGGGCTACGTTGCCGCAATGCGGCAAACAGAAGGGGGCCCCATGCAAGCACGCACCAAGAAGAACGAGGGCGGGACTGGCGCTGGCCTGTTCGAACCGGATGTTCTACTTCCAAATCAATACTTTGCGGCGTTCCGTCGAGGCCGCGCGGTCGAGGGTGAGCGGCGTCTGATGTTGGCCGTACTCGAGGACGCCGTTGACAGCTACCGCAAGTACGCCCTGGCGCGGGACCCGCGCGAGCAGGCCTGCTTCCTCGAGGCCCGCGAGTGGTTCCTCTCCGAGGACCGTTCCTGGCTCTTCGCGTTCGAGAACGTCTGCGACGTCCTCGACATGAACCCGGACTATCTGCGCTCGGGTCTCGACAAGTGGCGCCGGCAGCTCACGGCGGCGGCGATGCGTCACGCCGAGCTGCGCTACGAAGAGACGCTGCAGAACGCGTCCTAGGCGGTTGCCCCGACGTTTGCCCGGACGAGCGACGGCCTGAGCGGGGCCGTCGCGAGTCCGCGTCAGTCGATTCACCGGGCACGCCCGGCGGGAGATCGCTCAGTTCGCGGTGGCGGTCTCGAGCGACGCGTCGAGCGAGATCGCCATCGGCACCCCGCTCTGCTCCTCGACCGCCTGGCGGAGCCGTTCGCGATCGACGCGGTCGGCCCAGCCGTGCTTCGCGAGCAGCGCGTCCGCGTCGGACGCGAGGCTCTGGTGCAGCTGGTAGATGTCGGGGTGCACCTCGACGTAGATCGTGCCGTCGCGCATGCCGACCTTGACCGGCTCGTAGACGAACTCGCCGGGGGTTCCGACCCGGACGGCGTTGAAGAGCAGGACGATGTCCTCGTTGTAGAGCCGGATGCAGCCGTGGCTCACCTGCATGCCCACCCCCCACGGCATGTTCGAGCCGTGGAGCATGTAGAGCGGCAGCGTGAGCTCGAGGCGGTAGAGGCCGAGCGGATTATCGGGGTCGCCGCCCGCGATCTCCTTGCGATCGTCGCCGCGCTCGCGGATGTGCTCGGCGCGGATCGACTCGGGGATGACCCAGGTGGGGCGCTCGGTCTTGCCGCGGACCTTGAAGCTGCCCGTCGGCGTGCGCCAGTCGTCGCGGCCGAGGCCGACCGGATAGGTCGTCACCTGGCCACCTTCGCCGTGTTTGTCGCCGCCGTGGAAGTAGTAGAGGCGCATCTCGGGGATGTTGACGACGACGCCGTCGTAGCGCGCCTCGGGCAGCACGTACTCCGTCGGGATCAGGAGCACCTCGCCGGGCGGCGGAAGCCAGGGCTCGACGCCGGGATTGGCACCCGTCATCTCGTTGTAGCCGAGGTCGAAGTGGCGGCCGACGTCGAGCACCGTATCGCCCGGGCGGACGACCCAGGTGCCCAGGGAGCCGACCACGGTCCGCTCGTCCCCCCGGCCCGGTGCGGTGAACGGGTAGTTGTTTGCGACACGCTGTGCGAAGTCATCCTCCGACCAGGTGGCGCGTGCCTCGTGCCCATGCAGGACCGCGACGAGCGCGATCGCCCCCAACAACCCGACCAGCCAACGCTGCAGCATCCCCGATACCCCCCTTGCGCGTCCGTGCGTCGCGAGTCGCAATTTAAGCAGCACGGCGACGCCTCGACAATTGCCTTCCGGCCCAAAGCCGCGCGCCGACGGCAAATGCTTGTCGCGGTCGAATGATATGTGGAATACTTTTCGGTGGTGGTGGACCTGCGAAACTGGAGCGGGAGGTCGGGGATGAGGAATTGGGGTGGAGTGGTGGTGGGGATGGTATTCGGGCTGGTGGTGATACCCGCGCGCGCGCCGGCGTTCATCGGCGATCCGCCGAACATCACGGCGAAGGCAGCGCTCGTCATGGACGCCGAGACCGGGACGGTCCTCTGGGAGCGCAACGCCGACGACGAGCTGCCGCCGGCGAGTACGACCAAGGTCATGACCGCGATCCTCGCGCTCGAGAGCGGATCGCTCGGGCGCAGCTTCCCGGCCAGCGCCGAGGCCTGCTCGGTCTCGCCGAGCAAGATCAATCTGCACCCCGGGCAGCGCCTCGATCTCGAGGATCTCGTCTACGCGATCCTCCTCAACTCGGCCAACGACGCGAGCGTCGTGATCGCCGAGAGCCTCGCCGGCTCGGTGCCCGAGTTCGCCGACCGCATGAACGCCCGGGCCCGCCAGCTCGGGGCGCTGCACACGCATTTCGAGAATCCGCACGGCCTCACCGCCGACGGCCACTATTCGTCGGCGCGCGATCTCGCGACGATCTTCCGCCACGCGCTGCACGTGCCGAAGTTCCGCACCATCATCGGGACGAAGGCCGTCGTCGTGCCGGTCGAGAACGAGTCGCGGATGATCGCGCTCCACAGCCACAACCGTCTGCTCGAGGGCTACCGGGTGCCGGTGATCGGCAAGACCGGCTTCACGATCCCGGCGAAGAAGTGCTTCGTCGGCGCGGGCGTGCTCGACGGCCGCGAGATTCTCGTGTCGGTGCTCGGCTCGCGCGACCTCTGGGGCGACACGAAGCGCCTCTTCGAGTTCGGCTTCGGCGACGCGATGCCGTCGGCACCGCTCATCCAGCACGCGACCCTGCGGCCGGCGCACGCGCCGCACCGCGCGGGACGCGGCAAGCGGCCGGCCCGGACGGCGGCGGCGAAGTCGGACGACAGCGCCGCCAAGTACGCGATCCAGGTCGGCACCTTCGACCAGATGGAGCGCGCGCAGCGCCTGCAGCACGCGCTCGGCCGGCGCGGCTACGACTCGTCGATCAACCGCGTCGCGACCGGCAAGGGCCGCAACAAGAAGACCGAGTATCACGTCCGGGTGGGTACCTATCCGAGCCGCGGCCAGGCCGAATCGGCCGTGCGGACGATGGCGGCCCAGGTCGATCTGCCGGCCCGCATCGTGCAGCGGTGACATGACCGGCACCATCAAGAAGGTTCGCCCGGCCGAGAAGGGCTCGCAGGCGTTCGACGTCAAACCACGCTGACGTCACACGGTTTCGACGGGCGGCTCAGACCCCGTCGAGGAGGAGCGCCGGCAGCTCGCGGATGCCCGTGATGCGGAGCTCGGCGCCGCTCGCCGGCCCGACCCCGACGTACGCGACCCCGGCGGCCCGCGCCGCCTCACGGTCGAGCTCGGTGTCGCCGACGTAGATCGCCGCGTCGGCGGCCACTCCGGCCCGCTCCAGGCAGGCGAGCAGCAGGTCGGGCGCGGGCTTCGGCCGCGCGACGTCGAGGATGCCGAAGCGGATCGGGAAGTACGGCGCGAGGCCGAAGCGCTCGAGGACGCCGTTCACCGTCGTGCCGCGGTTCGTGGCGAGCGCCAGCGGGCAGTGCCGCGCCAGCCGCGCCAGGGTCGCCTCCAGCTCCGCGACCGGCTCCATCAAGCCGTAGAACGGCCCGTAGTCGGTGGCGCGCGCCACCTCGGCGATCCGCCGCTGCATCGGCGTGTCGTCGGGGAAGAGGTGGGCGTAGAGCTGCGGGCTCGAGAGCGTGTGGCAGAGGTGGAGGGTCTCCGCGTCGAGCGGCGGCCGTTCGCAGGCCGCGAGGACGGCGTTGTAGAAGGCGACGTTCGCCTTCCACGAGTCGAACAGCACGCCGTCGCAATCGAAGATCGCGAGACGGAGGGCGTCGCCGGTCGGGAGGCTGGTCGGTGCCGGCCGCGAGAGGCTCATGCCTCGTCGCGCGCCAACGTTACGCGACGCCTCCAGCGCTCCAGCATCGCCGTGCGCTCGTCCACGCTCGTGCGCGGCTCGAAGAGCCGATCGCGCTGCCAGCAGCGGCCGACCTCGTCACGGTCGCGCCAGAAGCCGGTCGCGAGGCCCGCGTGGTAGGCGGCGCCGAGGCTCGCGGCGTCGACGATGCGCGGCCGCTCGATGACGAGCCCGATCGTGTCGGCCTGGCACTGCATCAGGAAGTCGTTGCGCGAGGCGCCGCCGTCGACGCGCAGGACGCCAACGTCCTCGGTCGGCGAGTCGGCGCGCAGCGCCTCGATCACCTCGGCGCAGCGGTACGCGACGCCCTCCAGCACGGCGCGCGCGATCTGGGCGCGGCCGGTGCCGCGGGAGAGGCCGCCGATCAGCGCCCGCGCGTTGACGTCGAGATACGGGGTGCCGAGGCCCTGGAACGCCGGCACGCACCACGCGCCGCCCGAGTCGGGCACGCTGGTGGCGAGCGCCTCGGACTCCGCCGGGTCGGCGATGAGGCCGAGCCCGTCGCGCAACCACTGCACCGCGGCGCCTGCCGTGACGGCGCTGCCCTCGAGGCAGAACGTGATGCCGTCGTCGAGGCCCCAGAGCACGAGCGGGAAGGCGCCGCGCGGTGAGAGCCGGATCGACGGCCCGACGTTCAGGTCCATCATCGCCGCGGTGCCGTAGGTGATCTTCATCATGCCCGGCTCGGTGCGGAGCTGGCCGAACATCGCCGCCTGCTGATCGCCGGCGCGCGCGGCGAGGGGCACCTCGGCGCCGAGCACGGCGGTGGCGGTGGCGCCCGCGACGGCGCTCGTCGGGACGATCGTCGGCAGGCAGGCGGGCGGCAGCTCGAGCGTCTCGAGCAGGGCCGCGTCCCACCCGTGGCTGAAGAAATCGTAGACGCCCGTGCAGGAGGCGTTCGACGCGTCGGTCACGTGGCTCGCCCCGCCGGAGAGCTTCCAGCCGATCCAGGTGTCGATCGTGCCGAGACGCAGTCGGCCGGTCGCGGCGCGCTCGCGGGCGCCCGCGACGTTGGCGAGGATCCACGCCCATTTCGACGCGGTCTGCATCGGGTTGATGACGTAGCCGCGCCGCCCGAGCGCCTCGCACTCGGCGACGGTGCGCAGGTCCTGCCAGCCGATCGCCGGATAGAGGGGCACGCCGCTGTCGGCGTCCCAGACGAGCGCGGAGGCGCGCTGGTTGGTGATGCCGATCGCGTGCAGATCGTGCGGCGCCAGATTGGCGCGGGCGATCGCGTGGTTCGTGACCGCGAGCGTGAACTCCCAGAGCGCGAGCGGATCGTGCTCGACCCAGCCGGGCCGCGGGCAGGAGAGGCCGATCTCCGCGTACGCCGACGCGACCTCGCTGCCGTCGTGGCCGAAGACGTACGCGCGGACCCCGGTGCCCCCCTCGTCGATCGCGAGGACGTGCGAGCTCATCGGCCCGTGAGAAGCGCCCCGGGGTTCATGATGCCGGCCGGGTCGAACGCGCGCTGCAACGTGACCAGCGCCTCGTATGCCGGGCCGAGCTCCCTCGGCAGCCAGTCGCGGCGCACCCGGCCGATGCCGTGGTGGTGCGAGATCGTGCCGCCGGCGGCGAGCGTCGCCCCCATCGCGGCGTCCCAGATGCGGAAGTAGAGCGGCTCGAGGTCCTCGGGGCCTTCGGGCTTCGCGGCGAACGTGAAGTAGATGTTCGTGCCGGTCGGGTAGGTGTGCGAGCTGTGGCCCGAGGCGACGATCAGGCCCGGCACGGCGCGCATGGCCGCGAGGACGCCGTCGAAGAGCGCGTCGATGCGGTCCCACGTCGCGGCGACCTCGATCGTGTCGACGACCATGACCTGCTTGAGGAAGGTCTCGAAGCCCGGGACCGCGTTCCGGTGGTGCAGCCAGCTCTCGACCGGGCCTGGCCCGACGAGCCGCCCGCCGCACTCGGTCGCGATCGCCTCGACGGCGGCGCGCTCGGTCGCGACCATCGTCGCGGGCCCCTCGCAGAGCACGAGGAGGAGAGCTTCGCTCGCACCGGCGGCGCCGGCGAACGCGCGCCCGGCCTCGATCTCGTCGTAGAGCCGCAGCACGGCGGGCCGCCAGCCGTCGCGTACGATGCGCCGCAGGGTCTCGAGCCCGGCGCGCATGCTCGGGAACGCGACCGACTGGTGCGCGGTCGCGGGCGCGAGCGGATGGATCTCGAAGGTCACCTCGGTGACGATGCCGGTCGTGCCCTCGGCTCCGAGGAAGACGTGGCGCAGATCGGGGCCGGTCGAGGCGCGCGGGATCGGCCGGGTGCGGATCACCGCGCCCGACGGCAGCACCGCCTCGAAGGCGACCAGCATGTCCTCGATGTTGCCGTACTTGGTGGAGAACTGCCCGGCGGCGCGCGTCGCCACCCAGCCGCCGACCGAGGAGAGCGCGATCGACTGCGGAAAGTGCCCCATCGAGTAGCCGGCGGCGTTGAGCTGCGCCTCGAAGTCGTCGCCCATGAGACCGGCCTCCGCGGTCGCGAGTAGGTTCTGGCCGTCGATGGCGCGGAGCGCGCGCATCGCGCCGAGATCGACGACGAGGGCGTCCGCCGCGGCGAGGACGCCGCCGCACACGCCCGAGCCGGCGCCGAACGGGACGACCGGCACGCGCTCGCGCGTCGCGTAGGCGAGGAGCGTCGAGACCTCGGCCGTCGTGCGCGGCTGGACGACGCAGGCTGCGGGCACGGGCGGCGTTGGCTGCAGGCTCCGCCACACCGAGACCACCCAGGTGTCGCGGCTCGCGCGCGCGATGCGCGCTGGGTCGTCGACGACGCGGTCGGCGCCGACGAGACGCGCGACGTCGGCGCGGAGTGCATCCGGGGAACGGCCGCTCATGCGTTCCTCCCTGCTGCAGCGCGCCCGCCTGTCTCCCCCGGCGCGTCGCGCCACGCGAGGCGCGCCTCGCACTGGCGGGCGAAGGCCGCGATCTCGTCGGCGCGGCGCTGCGCGCTCCAGCCGAGCTCCTCCGCGACGATCGCCGCGACCCGCGCGCTGACCGCCTGCGCGCTCGCCGTTCCGAAGAGGGCGAGACGGCTCCGCCGCTCGAGCGTGTCGGTGAGGGTGCGCGCCATCTCGCGCCGCACCGCGTGCCGCACCTCGGCCGTGCTGAGCGGAACGCCGGCCGCGAGCGGCGCGAGCTCGGCGGCGTCGGCGGCGCAGGCCACGACCTCGCCGGCGTCGCTGCCGTAGGTCGCGAGCAGGCGCGCCCGGGTCTCTTCCGGCGCCGTCGCGACGCCGACGGCGTCCGCTGGGCCGCCGCCCGCGAGCGGCTCCGTGCCGGAGCGGCCGGCCGGACCGACGCGATCGAGGAGTGGCGTCGCCGCCTCGAGCACGCGCTCGGCCATGCGGCGGTACGTGGTGAGCTTGCCGCCGGCAATGGTGACGAGGCCGTTGGCGCTCACCGCGACCTCGTCCTTACGCGAGATCTCGGAGGGCTTCCGGCCTTCCTCGTACACCAGCGGCCGCACCCCCGCCCAGGTGCCGATCACGTGCTCGGGGCCGAGCGCCAGCGCGGGGAAGGTGCGGCGCAGGGTCTCGAAGACGTACGCGGCGTCCTCGGGAGTCACCCCCGGCTCGTCGAGCGGGCCCTCGTAGCTCGTGTCGGTGGTGCCGACGTAGACGTACGGCCCGCGCGGCACGGTGAAGAGCGGCCGGCCGTCGCTCGCGCGCATCACGACGCAATGCTGGCCCGGCAAGTCCTCGCGGCGGAAGACGAGGTGGATGCCCTTCGTGAGGTGGAGCGCCGGGCCCTTTTCGTCGGCGTCGAGCCGGCGCACCGCTTCAACCCAGGGGCCGGCGGCGTTTACCACGACCCGCGCCCGCACCGTGACGGTGGCGCCGCTCTCGAGGTCGCGCACCTCGGTGCGGCGCTCGGCGCCGCCAGCGAGGCCGACGACCGGCGCGTAGTTCACGACCACGGCCCCTTCGCGGTGCGCGCTCTTCAAGGTGTCGAGGACGAGGCGGGCGTCGTCGGTCACGTACTCTGGGTAGACCGCGGCGCCTTGCAGGCGCTCGGGCTCGATGTGCGGCTCGGCCGCGAGCGCGTCGGCGCGCGACAGGATGCGATGGCGCTCGCTCCGGCCGACGGCGGCGAGCTTGTCGAAGAGCGCGAGGCCGACCTTCAGCTTGTAGATGCCGGCGCTGGTCCGCCCGTAGACCGGCACGAACATCGGCGCCGTCTCGGTCAGGTGCGGCGCGATCCGGCGCAGGACCGTGCGCTCGGTCGCCGCCTCGCGGACGAGCGCGATCTCGCCCTGCTCGAGGTAGCGCAGACCACCGTGGATCAGCTTCGACGAGCGGCTGCTGGTTCCGGACGCGAAATCGCGCGCCTCGACCAGCGCGACGCGCAGCCCGCGCAGCGCCGCCTCGCGCGCGACGCCGGCGCCGGTGATGCCGCCGCCGACGACCAGGACGTCGAACGTCTCCGACTCCAGGCGGCCGAGGTTGCGCGCGCGCGTCGTCGGCTCAAAGCCCGCCATGGTCCCGCGGCGCCATCAGTAGCCCCAGCGCTCCAGCTCGTCGTCGTCCATGCCGAAGAAGTGCGCGATCTCGTGCAGCACCGTCGTGCGGATCTCGGCGCGGATCTCGTCCTCGTCGGCGCACTCCTCGACGATCGGCCGGTAGAAGAGCGAGATCTTGTCCGGCAGGAGCGGCGCGTCCAGGGCGCGCTCCTCGAGCGGGACGCCCTCGTAGAGCCCGAAGAGCGTGTCGTTGACGGGGTCGAGGCCGACGCTCCGTAGCTGCGCCTTGGTCGGTGCGTCCTCGATGACCACCTCGACGTTGGTGAGGCGGCTCGAGAACTCCTCCGGGAGGTCGTTCAGCACTTCGGTCACCAGGCGTGCGAATCGTGTGCGGTCCATCCGGAGGGCGGCCCGCGGCTGCGAGCGTGGAGGCCTCTGGCGCGAGGCGGACGTTGGCACACCCCCCTCGGGATGACAAGGCGCGACGGCCATCGGAGGCGCGGGCGCATGGTCACGAACCGGCCCGACGTCCCGCCGATTCTTGACAAGGTGCGAGGCCTGGGGCACGAAAAAAGGCCGCGCCGGCCCTGGCGGCACGACACCAATCACCCTACCAAACTCTCAGCGCGTTGCGGGGACTCCCCGAGGAGGACGCTCCATGTTGCTCGACGGCAAGGTTGTCATCATCACCGGTGCAGGCCGCGGTATCGGCCGCGAGGAAGCCCTCCTCATGGGCAAGCTCGGCGCGAAGGTCGTCGTCAACGACCTCGGCGCCCACTTCGACGGCACCGGCGCCAGCACGGGCCCGGCGCAAGAGGTGGTGGACGAGATCAAGAAGGGCGGCGGCGAGGCCGTGGTGAACGGCGACAGCGTGAGCGACTTCAAGGGCGCCGAGCGCATCGTCCAGTGCGCCCTCGACCACTTCGGCAAGCTGACCGCGGTGGTGAACAACGCCGGCATCCTGCGCGACCGGATGATCTTCAACATGTCCGAGGACGACTGGGACTCGGTCGTCGCGGTCCACCTGAAGGGCACGTTCAACGTCACCCGCCACGCCTCCGTCTACTGGCGCGAGCAGCACAAGGTGGGCAACGTGCTGAACGGCCGCATCGTCAACACCGCGTCGGACTCCGGCCTCCTCGGCAACCCGAGCCAGAGCAACTACGGCGCCGCCAAGGCCGCGATCGCCGCCTTCTCGATCATCGCCGACCGCGAGATGGCGAAGTATGGCGTCTGCGTGAACACGATCGCGCCGGTCGCCCGCACCCGCCTCACGGTGGACGCCACGCCAGCGACCGCGGCGCTCATGGGCCAGCAGGTCGCCGAGGGCGAGTTCGACGTGTTCAGCCCGCGCAACATCGCGCCGCTGGTCGCCTGGCTCGCGAGCGACGATGCCGCCAACGTCCACGGCGAGGTGTTCCGCGTCGGCGGCGGCACGGTGTGGCTGATGCAGGGCTGGCACTCGGTCGGCAAGGTGCAGCAGAAGGCGGTGTGGGAGCCGGCGCAGCTCGGGGAGAAGCTCAAGGCCGAGCTCGCCAAGGGCGGTACCCGCAAGGAGACGATGGGCGACGTCTTCGCGGAAGGGCTCTGAGACGGGCAAACGGTTTGAAGAGGACGCGCCGGGGCAGCGGCGCGTCCTGATCGTCTGCCACGCGAACACCAGCCGGAGCATCGTCACCGAGGCGCTGCTGAGGCGCATGCTGGCGGCCCGGGCGCGCGACGACGTCGTCGTGCGCTCGGGCGGGATCGCGCCCTACGCGCGCGACTCGAGCCTGATCTCGCTCGACACCCGCCTCCTGCTGCGTGAGGACGGCATCGACATCCCGCCCGACGCCACCTCCTGCGACCTGAAGGCGCACCGCGAGCTGCTTGCCGAGGCCGACCTGATCGTCGTCATGACCGACGACCAGCGGCGTATGCTCGGCTCGTTCCGCGAGGCCGACGGCAAGGAGGTCGTCACCCTGCGCGAGGCCGCCGGCGAGACCGGCGACATCGCCGACCCGGCCGGTCGCGAGGCGGACTTCCATCGTGCCAGCCGCGACGAAATTCGCCGCTGCCTGGCGAAGGCGTTCGACCGTCTGGCGCCCCCGGCGAACCGCGAGTAAAGCGGGGAGCGTGGCGGTGGAATTCGCAAATCCCCCGGACGAGGCGATCCGCGCCATCCTCGCATCGCCGCGCACGGTCGCGGTCGTCGGCTGCTCACCCGATCCGGCGCGCGACAGCCACAGCATCGCCCGCCTCTGGCGCGAGCGCGGCCACCGGATCATCCCGGTGAACCCGGGCGCGGAGACCATCCTCGGCGAGCGCTGTCACCCCTCCCTGTTGGCGCTGCAGGCGATCGGCGAGCGGGTGGACGTCGTGGACGTGTTCCGCCGGCCGGACGCCGTGCCCGCGCTCGTCGACGACGCGATCGCGATCGGCGCGCCGATCCTCTGGCTCCAGCTCGGGGTGATCCACGTCGAGGCGGCCCGGCGCGCCCAGGCGGCCGGGCTCACGGTCGTCATGGACCGCTGCCCGGCGATCGAGTACCCGCGGCTCTTCAGCTACGGCCGGGGGGCGCCACGGTGAGCCGCCGGCCCCTCCACACCTGGGAGCGGATCGCCGCCGACATCGTCTACGAGTGCCGCATCTTCTCGCTCCGCCGCGACCGTAGCCGCTTCTCGCGCGACGAGCGCGAGCACGAGTTCCACGTCCTCGAGTCGCCCGACTGGTGCAACATCATCCCGCTCACCCACGACGAGCAGGTCGTCATGGTGCGGCAGTTCCGCCACGGCCTTCGCGGCTACACGCTGGAGGTGCCGGGCGGCCTGATCGACCCCGGCGAGGAGCCTCTCGTCGCCGCGCGGCGCGAGATGGTCGAGGAGAGCGGCTACGACGCGGAGCGGGTCGAGCCGCTCGGGGTCATCCACCCGAACCCGGCGATCCAGTCGAACCGCTGCCACTCGTTCGTGGCGTTCGACGTCGAACATCGCCACGTCCCGTCCTTCGACTCGACCGAGGAGACCGAGGTCGTGCTGGTGCCCCTCACGCGCATCCCCGACCTCATGCGGAGCGGCGAGATCATTCATGCGCTCGTGGTCGTCGCCTTCCATTGGCTGGCGCTGCGCGGCCGCGCCTGAGGGGGAATCGGCATGGCCACGAAGAGCGGGGCGCCGAAGGGCAAGTCTCCTTCCAAGCTGATCGACGCGAGGATCGAGGAGCTCGGCGACTGGCGGGGCAAGATGCTCGGCCGGCTCCGTAGCCTGGTCAAGGAAGCCGATCCCGAGGTCGTCGAGGAGTGGAAGTGGAGGGGGGTCCCGGTCTGGTCACACGACGGGATCATTTGCACGGGCGAGACCTACAAGGGCGTCGTGAAGATGACCTTCGCCAGGGGGGCGGCCCTGAAGGATCCGTCGGGCCTCTTCAACTCCAGCCTCGAGGGGAAAACGCGGCGGGCCATCGACTTCCGCGAGGGCGACAAGATCGACGAGAAGGCGTTGAAAGCGCTCGTTCGCGCCGCCGTGGCCTTGAACGAGTCCAAAGCCCGAGGCTGATCCTGATCCGCGTGGGCCGCGCCGGCCCCCTCAGGGGCACGGTACGAGGCAGGCGCTGCTGTTGCACTGGGTCGTGACGCCTGCGCACTCGTCTCCTCCCGTGCAATCGGCGTCCGATGAGCAGAAGCCTGTCGTTCCCGCCGACTGGTCGACGCAGATGAGCGGGGTTCCCGGCGCGCCGCAGTGGACGACGCAGAGGCCGTTGCCGCAGCTGCCGCACGCCACGCCGCTCGTGGCGCAGGGGCCAGGCGTCGGCGTCCCGCCCGTCGGCGTCGGCGTGACGCTCGGCGTGTGGGTCGGGGTCGGCGTGCGCGTCGGCGTTGGAGTCGGCGTTGCCGTCGCCGTCTGAGTGGGCGTGGCCGTACTGGTCGGCGTCGCTGTTCTGGTCGGCGTCGCGGTGGCGCCTGCGCCTGTGGCCGTGGGGGTCGGCGTCGCCGTCTTGCTGGGCGTCGCAGTTGCGACGGGCGCGGTTGCGGTAGCAGTGGAGGTCGCGCCGCCTGACGGGGTTGGTGTCCCGGCGGCCGTCACCGTGACGGTCGGGGTGGCGCCGGCGGACGCGGTGACTGTCGCGGTCGGCGTGGCCGGCAGCGTGCCTTGGTTGCACTGCGACGGGTACGGGCTCACGAACGCCGGCACCGCCGCGGCGACGACGCAATCGACCTTGAACTCGGTCACGCAGTCGACGCAGTCGATCAGCTGCTGCAGGGTCGTGACGGGACCCGCGCAGATGGGAACGCTGGCGTCGAGGCAGGTCGTGGGAAAGCCGATCTGCGCCGGCGTCAGGTCGTCGCCGGTGCCGACGGTCTTGTCGGGGCCTTCGCAGGCCTTGGCGATCGCGGCGCTCTCCTTCGTCGAGGCCTTGGCGAGCGCGGTCGCGGCCTTCGCGTCGGGGCAGGTGCCCGAGCCGGCCTTGGCGACGGCGGCGAAGCATTTCGCGAGCAGCTTGCTCTTCGCGGCGAGGAACGTGGCCGCGGCCTTGCCGATCGTCCCCTGGCACTTGTTGAGCGCCTTCTGCGTTTTCGGGTCGCTCGCGAGGCGCGAGCCGTAGTAGAGCGCGTTCGCCTGATCGACCGCCTGCTCGCCGATGCAGCCGATGCAGGTGCCGATCCCGCCGCAATCGGCGATGCCGCTCGTGCAGCCGCCGTTCTCGAGGTTCGGACATTGCGCGATGCTCCAGCCGATCGAGGCGAGGGCGTCGTCGTCCGCGGTGCCGCAGGTCTTGTCCTTCCCGCCGCAGGCCTTCGCGACGGTGGACGTCAGCTTCGTCGTCGCCTTGCCGATCGCAGCGGCAGCCTTGGGGTCGGCGTGGCAGTCGGTGCCCTGGGGGAGCTTGCCCTTGATGACGGTCTGCTCGCACGCGCCGAGCGCCTTGATCTTCGCCTGCACGAAGACGCTCGCCGCGTTGACGATCGCCGTCTCACACTTGACCGCTTCGGCGGCGGCGGTGCCGCGCGACGCGATGACGACGAGGACGGCGACCGATGCGGTCGCGACGGTCCGACGATCGAAGCAGCTCCAGCCCATATCCCCTCCTCCACACCGCCGCCGAGACTAGACGCCGAGGCGCCGCCGCTCAAGGGCAAATGCGTCCCGCCCGTGAGCTGGGCGAGCCGCGACGAGATCGAGAGACCGATGCCGTCGCCCGGGGCGCGTTCACCAGAATCATGGGGTCGTGCAGACCTCGAGGATTGGGTTCGGATTGCTGGTCGAGCTTAGGAAGAAGACCGCGTTGTCATTGCCGACGTCGCACCATCCACCCGGACATTCGCTGGTGGAGCCCTGCGCACTGCAGTGTCCGTCATTGTTCGTCCCACCGAGGCATAGAGGCCCCGGAGCCCCGCCATCGATCCAACCACGGAACGCCGTCTTGGCGCCGGCGCCCTTCACGATCGAGCTGACATTGCTCAGCGGGAACGTATTGATCTGGCCCGCCACGATGGAGCTGAGGCTGCTGCTCCATGCGGCCGTCCCGGTCTGGTCGAGTACCCAGTCGCCGCAGTCGAAGGTGCCGGGATCGCTGTAGTAGCTTCCGACAAAATTGCGCGTCGGCGTGTCTTCGTGAACGACGCTGGTGGCGAGCACGGAAAAGGCCGCTGAGTTCACGATACTACCGGAGGGGATGCCGCTGGTGTCGAAGCGGAACCAGACCTCGTAGGACGAGCCCGTTTCCTTGAAATTCGTCGCCGTGGTGTGGTGGATCTTGTAGGCCGGGAAGTACCCGCTGCCAGCCGGATCGGTGCCGACGGCATCGCAGGCTTGGGTCGTCCAGGTATTGTGCGCGGCGTAGCAAACGCCCCCCGGACAGGCGCTGTCCGCCGCGCAACTCCCGTTGACGTTCGTACCTCCGTTACAGATCTGCGAGTCCTGATCCATGCACGTCGTGCCATCGACGCAGGTGCAGGCGCCGCCCGGGCACTGCGACTGTGTTGCCACCGAGCACGTGGCGCCGTGATTCGTCCCGCCGATGCACTTCGACGTGCAGGTCGCAGCACCGGCGCAGGCGCATTCGTTGCCGGGGATCGTCCCCCCGGGGCATTGGGAATCGCTGGTGCATACCGCTCCATCATTGGGGCCACCCCAACACTTCCCTTCTTTGATCTGATAACAGACCGCATCAGCATTCGTACCGCCGGTGCAGGTATCCGCGTGACGCGCCGAAGTATCGTGACCGGCGAGCCATCCCATGTTGCCCTGTGCAGCAGCCATCGTGATCGTGAGATGCGTTTGGCCGCCGGAACAGGCGAGCATCGCCGTCGGCGTGACCGTCGGCGTCAGCGTCGCCGTCGCCGTCTGAGTGGGCGCGGCCGGGGTCGGCGTCGCCGTCTCGGTGGGCGTCGCAGTCGCGACGGGTGCGATTGCGGTAGCAGTGGGAGTCGCCACGCCTGAGGAGGTCGGGGCCGGTGTCCCGGCGGCCGTGGCCGTGACGGTCGGGGTGGCGCCAGCGGTCGCGGTGACCGTCGCGGTCGGCGTGGTCGGCAGCGTGCCCTGGTTGCACTGCGACGGGTAGGGGCTCACGAACGCCGGCACCGCGGCGGCGACGACGCAATCGACCTTGAACTCGGTCACGCAGTCGACGCAGTCGATGAGCTGCTGCAGGGTCGTGACCGGCCCCGCGCAGATGGGGACGCTGGCATCGAGGCAAGTCGCGGGAAAGCCGATCTGCGCCGGCGTCAGGTCGTCGCCAGTGCCGAGGGTCTTATCGGGGCCCTCGCAGGCCTTGGCGATCGCGGCGCTCTTCTTCGTCGAGGCCTTGGCGAGAGCGGTCGCGGTCTTCGCGTCGGGGCAGGTGCCCGAGCCGGCCTTGGCGACGGCAGCGAAGCATTTCGCGAGCAGCTTGCTCTTGGTGGCGAGGAACGCCGCCGCGGCCTTGCCGATCGTGCTCTGGCACTTGTTGAGCGCCTTCTCGGTCTTCGGATCGCTCGGGAGGCGCGAGCCGTAGTAGAGCGCGTTCGCCTGATCGACCGCCTGCTCGCCGATGCAGCCGATGCAGGTGCCGATCCCGCCGCAATCGGCGATGCCGTTGGTGCAGCCGCCGTTCTCGAGGTTCGGACACTGCGCGATGGTCCAGCCGATCGAGGCGAGGGCGTCGTCGTCCACGGTCCCGCAGCTCTTGTCCTTCCCGCCGCACGCCTTCGCGATGGCGGACGTCAGGTTGGTCGTTGCCTTGCCGATCGCGGAGGCGACCTTGGGGTTGGCGTGGCAGTCGGTGCCCTCGGCGAGCTTGCGCTTGATGACTGCCTGCTCGCACGCGCCGAGCGCTTTGATCTTCGCCTGCACGAAGACGCTCGCCGCCTTGACGATCGCCGTCTCACACTTGACCGCATCGGCGGCGGCGATGCCGCGCGATCCGATGGCGAAAAGGACGGCGACCGATGCGGTCGCGACGGTCCGACGATCGAAGCAGCTCCAGGCGATGTCCCCTCCTCAAGGGGGGGTTGAATCGTGGCCGAGAGTAGACGCCCCGGCGCTGCAGCTCAAGCGAAAACGATGGCTACGCGACGGCGGCGTCGGACTCCGCGTCGGCCGGCGCGCGCGGCACCGTCAGCGTGAACTGCGAGCCCCGGCCGGGCTCGCTGGCGACGACCAGCGTCCCTCCCATGAGATGGGCGAGCCGCGACGAGATCGAGAGACCGATGCCGGCGCCCGGGGCCCGGCGGGACCGGTCGTGCACCTGGCGGAAGGGCTCGAAGATCGCGCGGTGCGCCGCCTCCGGAATGCCGATGCCCGTATCGCTGACGGTCACCGCGACGTAGCCCTCACGGGGCTCGGCGCGCAGGGTGATCGAGCCCTGCTCGGTGAACTTCACCGCGTTCACCAGGAGGTTCGAGACGATCTGCTTCAAGCGGTCGGGATCGGCGAGGACGCGACCGCACGCGGGCGCGAGGTGCGACTCGAAGATGACGTCGTGGCCGCCGAGCAGCACCTCCATCACGCTCCGCATGTCGCCGAAGAGCGGTGCGAGCTCGACGCTCGCGATCTCGACCTTCAGGCGGCCGGCATCGATGCGTGACAGGTCGATCAGATCGTTGATCAGGTGCGACAGGTTGCTGGCGTTCTTGGTGATGCGGTGCAGGATGTCGCGCTGGCTCGGCTCGAGCGGACCAAACGAGTGCTCGAGCAGCAGATCGACGTAGCCGAGGACGACGTTCAGCGGCGTCCGCAGCTCGTGCGAGACGCTGGCGAGGAACTCGTCCTTGCGGACGCCGGCCTCGCGCATCAGGCGATTCTGCTCGGTGAGCCGACACGTCTGCTCGTCGATGATCCGGCCGTGCTGGTCGATGACGTACGCTCCGGCGCAGGAGATGACGGCAGCGCCGGCGAGGCTCATGCAGGCGTAGAACATGCCGAGATCGGCCGACCGGCCCGAGAGCGCGCAGGCGCCGAGATAGGTGAGCACGCAGACGAGCGAGACGAGCGCCTGGGTGCGGATGCCCCAGGGGAACATCATCGCGGCCGAGCAGAGGAGCACGATCGACGGCGCGACGAGCGCGCTCATCTCCTGCGGGGTGTGCAGGGCGTAGCTGCAGAAGAGCGCGTTCCACACCATCACGGCGGCGGCGGCGAGGCGGTTGAGGTTGGCGACGGGTGCGCGCCGGGTCGCGATCAGCACGAGCGCGACGAGCGCGAGATGGCAGAGGTAGATCCAGGCGACCGGGACGATGCCCCCCGGTCGGCGCCAGACGTCGACCACGCCGGTGGCGAGGAGGATCGCCGCCAGCACGAGCGCTCCCGTCTGCAGGCGGTCGGCGATCGCCGGGCGGCGCGCGGTCAGGGTCGTGTCGTCGGGGGAGGCATTCTCCATGTCGTTCTCTGCGCGTTGCCGGACGCGGCACACGTGTGTCACGAGGGTGCCGAAACGATACACTCTCGTGACCGTGTCCCGTGTGGTTGAGCGGCTTGGCTCTACCGCCCTGACGGAGCAGCAAGGGGCGTGCCCGGAGGATCGCATGGCAGTGATCAGGCTTCCCGAGATCGAGGAGATCTTCACGGTGCTCGAACGTCTCGGCATCTCGCGCGAGGCAGTGACGATTCCCCTGAAGAAGCGTGATCCGGGCGGGGTGCAGGTGCTGCCGGATCAGAAGGTGGAGATCGTCGTCCCGGAGACGACCACGGTGACGGCATGGCTCGGCGAGCTCGAGACGAAGCTGCGCGCGCTGATGGGTGGCGGCGACGGGTGAGCGGAGCGCGGCAGGGTCGCCGCGCCGCGGGGCTCACTCCTCGATCTTCACCGGCGTGCCGACGGGCACGATCTCGTAGAGCTCCTCGATGTGCGGGTTGAGGAGCGAGATGCAGCCCCAGGTCCAATCGACGCCGCGCACGTTCGCGTCGGTGCGATCGGTGCCGTGGATGCCGACGGCGTTGCCCGGTCCGGGCGCGAGGCCGTCGACGATCGGCACGCGCCCGTCCGTCAACGCCATCGCGTAGCGGTGGAGGTCTTCCTCGTTCGGGTAGCTGAGCAGCATGAAGCGCGACCAGCGCTCGTGCACGCGCTTGCCGATGATGCGGTAGACGCCCTCCGGCGTGCGCAGATCGCCGCGATAGGTCTTCGGTCCCATCGGCGAGATGCCGATCACGACCGGGTAGACCTTGATCTGCTCGGCGCCGCGATAGACCGTGAGGGTGTGCTCGTGCTTGCGCACGACGATCGCGTAGGGCGCACCGTTCGCCCAGGCAAACGCTCCGGGTGACGGCGAAGGCGCGGGTGTCGCGCCCATCGAGTAGAGCGTTGGATCGTAGATCGGGAGCGGTTGGGTCGTGCGCGAGAAGAGACTGCACGCTGCAGTCGACAGCGCGCAGACGACGCCCAGCACCACCCCAATGCCAACCCGTGACGCCATCACCCCCGATAATTTGCAATAAGACGGGCTACGTAGCAAGACGAATCACGATGCCGTTCGACCGCAACGAGCTTCGGAGAGTGATGGGGCACTTCGCAACCGGGGTGACCGTCGTCACGACACACGACGGCAGCGGGCGCTGCTACGGCCTCACCGCGAACGCCGTCTGCTCCGTGTCGCTCGATCCGCCACTCATCCTCGTGTGCGTCGACAAGCGGGCGGAGAGCCATCCGGCGTTCGGCCTGTCGCAGGCGTTCGTGGTCAACATCCTGGCCGATGGGCAGGAGGAGATGTCGCGCCACTTCGCGGTCTCGGGCGGCGACAAGTTCGTGAACCTGCCCTGCCGGAACGGCGGCACCGGCGCCCCGATCCTCGAGGGTGCCCTGGCGCACGTCGAGTGCCGGGTGGTCGCGACCCACGACGCCGGCGACCACACCATCTACATCGGCGAGGTCGAGAGTGCCGACGGCCGCGACGGCCGTCCGCTGCTGTTCTTCCGCGGCAAGTACCACCAGCTACACCACGACTGACCGGCCGCAACCGCGGCCGGCACGGCGTTTTCCCCGTGGGAAAGCGCTGCACAGCGGTATAGAGTTTCGGCACCCATGACCACAGCAGGAGGGAACCTCGCGGTCGTCGTCCTGGCGGCGGGCCGCGGCACCCGGATGCGCTCCGAGCGCGCCAAGGTGCTGCATACGATCGCCGGGAAGCCGCTCGTCCTCTGGGTGCTCGACGCTGCGCTCGCCCTCGGCCCGGGCCGGGTGGCGGTCGTCGTCGGCCACGAGGCGGACGAGGTGCGCCGCGTGTGCGAGCGCCATCTCACGGCGCGCGACACAGGCGGGGCGCGGCTCGCGTACCCGCTGCAGACCGAGCAGCGCGGCACCGGCGACGCCGTGCGCGTCGCGCTGCCAGCGCTCGCCGACGTCTCCGGCGACGTCGTGATCCTCTACGGCGACACGCCGGCGCTCACGTCGGAGACCATCGCGAGGCTCGTCGCCCGCCACCGCGAGACCGGCGCGCTGCTCTCGCTCCTCACCACGACGGTCGACGAGCCGACGGGCTACGGGCGCATCCGCCGGAACGCCGGCGGCGACGTGGTCGCGATCGTCGAGGAGCGCGACCTCGCCCCGGCCGAGCGCGCGATCCGTGAGATCAACCCCGGCATCTACTGCACCTCCGCCGCGTTCCTGGCGAAGGCGCTGGCACGCCTGAGCAACGACAACGCGCAGCGCGAGTACTACCTCACCGACATCGTGGCGACCGCCGTCGCCGAGGGTGGCACGGTCACGTCCGTCGCCGTCGAGGATCCGGACGAGGTCGCGGGGATCAACTCACGCGCCGAGCTCGCGGCGCTCGAGGCCGGCGTGCGCCGCGCGCTCGTCGAGGACTGGATGCGCGCGGGCGTCACGTTCCGCGACCCGGCGAGCGCCTACCTCGAGGAGAGCGTGACGATCGGCCCCGACACCGAGATCGGCCCGAACGTCCAGCTCCTCGGCGCGACGCGCATCGGCCGCGGCTGCCGGATCGACGGCATGGCGCTGCTGCGCGACGTCGAGGTCGGCGACGGGGTGCTGCTCCGCCTCGGTACCGTCGCAACCGAGTGCCGGATCGGCGACGGTTCGACCGTCGGGCCGTTCGCGCACCTGCGTCCGGGCAGCGAGCTCGGGCCGTCCGTGCACATCGGCAACTTCGTCGAGACGAAGAAGGCGCGGCTCGGCAAGGGCACCAAGGCGAATCACCTGACCTACCTCGGCGACGTCGAGATCGGCGAGGACACGAACGTCGGCGCGGGCACCATCACCTGCAACTACGACGGCTTCGCCAAACACCGCACGGTGATCGGCAGTCGGGTGCAGATCGGGAGCGACACGCAGCTCGTGGCGCCGGTCACGATCGCCGACGACGTCTACATCGGCGCCGGCACCACCGTGACGCATGACGTACCGGAGGGCCACCTGGTCGTGAGCCGGGTGCCGCAGCGCCAGGTCGCGGGCTGGGTGAGCCGCCGCCGGGCCAAGGCTACGGGGGCGACGGAGGCGGCGCCGGCCGTGGCCCGTGCGCGCGACAGCGCGAAGGTCACACCGCTCGCGCGCACCACCAAGCCGTCGTCCGGCTCGGGACGACGCACCAAGAAGGGCCGCGCCAAAGCGGCCGCCAAACCGTCGCGGCAGCCGCCGCGCAAACGCGCCCGCGCCACCGGCGCGCGACGAGGGAAACGCTGATGTGCGGCATCATCGGATATGTGGGGGAGCGCGACGCGAGCTTCATTCTCGTCCAGGGCCTGAAGCGGCTCGAGTACCGCGGCTATGACTCCGCTGGCATCGCGACGTTCCAGGACGGATCGATCACCATCCGGCGCTGCCTCGGCAAGCTCGAGAACCTCGAGAAGCTGCTGCGTGAGGCGCCGGTCGCCGGCTCGGTCGGCATCGGCCATACCCGCTGGGCGACGCACGGCCGTCCCTCGGAGCAGAACGCGCACCCGCACCGCGCCGGCAAGATCGTCGTCATCCACAACGGCATCATCGAGAACTACCTGGAGCTGCGCGCCGAGCTGCAGGGCCGCGGCCGCACGTTCTCCTCGGAGACCGACACCGAGGTCATCTCGCACCTGATCGACGAGCACGTGCAGAAGGGCGAGGACCTCCTGCGCGCGACCCGTGCCGTCGTGCAACAGCTCGAGGGCTCGTTCTCGATCGTCGTCATGCACGAGGACAGTCCCGACCGGCTGGTCGCCGCGAAGAGCGCGACGCCGATCGTCATCGGCCTCGGCGAGAACGAGAACTTCGTCGCCTCCGACATCCCGGCGATCCTCGATCACACCCGCCGCATCCTCTTCCTCGAGGACGGCGAGATCGCCGAGGTGACACGCGACCACGTGACGGTCTCGACGTTCGCGGGCCAGGCGGTTGCGCGCGAGCCGCGCACCGTCGCGTGGGATCCGGTGACGGCACAGAAGGGCGGCTATCGCCACTTCCTGCTGAAGGAGATCCACGAGCAGCCGCAGGCCATCATCGACACGATGCGCGGCCGCATCCTGCAGGAGACGTCCGACGTCGATCTCGCCGAGCTCGCCGGCGCCGACTGGCTGGCGAACGCGCGCCGCATCATGCTCGTCGCTTGCGGCACCGCGTCGCACGCGTGCCTGGTCGGCAAGTACTTCATCGAGCACATCGCCCGCATTCCCGCCGAGGTCGACTACGGCAGCGAGTTCCGCTCGCGCGACCCGGTGATGGAGGAGGGCACCGTCCTGGTCGTGATCTCGCAGTCAGGCGAGACGGCGGACACGTTGGCCGCGGTCGAGACCGCGCGCGAGCGCGGCGCCAAGGTGCTCGCGATCTGCAACGTCGTCGACTCGAGCATCGCCCGCAAGTCCGACGCGGTGATCTACACCCATGCCGGCCCGGAGATCTCGGTCGCCAGCACCAAGGCCTTCACGACCCAGCTCACTGTGCTGTACCTGCTCGGCATCTACCTCGCGAGGCGCCGCGGCGTCTGCTCCGAGCCGGCCGCGCGCGCGCTCATCCACGACCTCGTGAACCTGCCGTCGCACATCGAGGAGTGCCTGAAGCGCGAGCGCGCGATCGAGAAGGTCGCCAAGAAGTACGGCAACGCGCGCGATTTCCTCTATCTCGGGCGGGGCATCAACTTCCCGATCGCGCTCGAGGGCGCCCTCAAGCTGAAGGAGATCTCCTACATCCACGCCGAGGGCTACGCCGCCGGCGAGATGAAGCACGGACCGATCGCCCTCATCAACGAGGAGGTGCCGGTCGTCGTCCTGCTGCCGAAGGACGGCGTCTACCAGAAGAGCCTCTCGAACATGAAGGAGGTCGAGTCGCGCGGCGGGCGCATCATCGTGATCACCGACTCGCCGTCGCCCGAGCTCGAGGACATCGCCTGGGAGATCCTGCAGGTGCCGACCAGCAACCCGTGGCTGCTCCCGGTCCTGCTCACGATCCCGCTCCAGCTCCTCGCGTACTACATCGCGGACTACCGCGGCACGGACGTCGACCAGCCGCGCAATCTCGCGAAGAGCGTCACCGTCGAGTAGCGGCTAGCTCCGTAGCGCCGGCGCCACTTCCCGCGCGAAGCGCGTCGCCGTGCCCTCGTCCTGGAATTGGAGCACGACCTCACGCACGCCCCAGTCCTTCGCCCGGCGCCGGAGCTCGGCGACCATCTCTTCCGGCGTGCCGATCAGCACCATCGGGGCGCGGCCCACCGCGTCGGGGGTCGACCCGAGGGCACCGGCGGCACCCTCGCGCATCGCCCGTGACGCGTCGGGCGAGTCGACCAGCATCACCGTGAACGCGAAGTTGCTGATCTCGATCGCCTGCGGATCGCGACCCAGCTTCGCGGCCTCGGCGCGGACGAAATCGATCTTCGACCGCACCGCGTCCTCATCGAGCTTGGCCGCACCGGCCATCGAGATGTATCCTTGCTTGCCGACCTCGGAGATGATGTTCAGCACGTCGGCGTGTTTTGCGGCGACGCGCAGCAGCCCCTTGCCGCCGCCGCCGAGCACGATGCGCGGATGCGGCTTCTGCACCGGCTTCGGGAGGAGATCGGCCTCGCGGAACCGGTAGAACTCCCCTGCGTGCGTGAAAGGCGTGTCGCCCCAGACGCCGCGGATGCACGTGAGTGACTCATCCAGCATCCGCAAGCGCTCCGTGATGGGAGGGAACGCGATGCCGGTCATGCTGAACTCGGTCTCCGTCCAGCCCGACCCGAGTCCGGCGAGGGCGCGACCGCCCGAGAGCTGATCGAGCGTCGCCAGGCTCTGCGCGGTGATCGCGGGATGACGGAACAGGTTGCACAGCACCATGTGGCCGATCCGCACGCGCCGGGTTGCCTGCGCGGCGATCGTCGCCATAGCCATCGAGTCGAAGACCGGGCCGCCCATGCGCTGGCGCTCGGGGCCCTCGAGCACGAGGTGGTCGGGGAAGTAGATGACGTCGTAGCCGAGCTCCTCCACGAGCTGCGCGGTGTCGTGGAGTTCGGTGATGTCGCCGAGGCCGATGCCGAGCTGGATTCCGAATCGCATGCATCCGGCTAGCACGACCGCCGGGACGTCGGTAGAGCATCGCGTGCCGACGCGCCTTGCGTCACCGGGGAGGCGCTGTTACGCGAGCCCTGGGAGGACGGCCCGTGGCGGGCACGCAGTCGGACAAGGTCGCGCTCGTCATCGGTGCCGGCGACGGCACGGGCGGGGCGATCGCGAGGCGCTTCGCGCGCGAGGGCTTCGTTGCTTGCGTCGCACGCCGCACCGCCGAGAAGCTGCAGCCGCTCGTGCGCGAGATCGAGGCGGTCGGCGGCCGCGCCCGCGCCTTCGGAGCCGACGCGCGCCGCGAGGAGCAGATGGTGGCGCTGGTCGAGGAGATCGAGCGCGACGTCGGCCCGATCGAAGTGGCGGTCTTCAACGTCGGCGCCAACGTGCCCGCGAGCATCCTCGAGGAGACTGCGCGCAAATACTTCAAGATCTGGGAGATGGCCTGCTTCGGCGGCTTCCTCATGGGACGCGAGGTGGCGCGCCGCATGGTCGGCCGCAAACGCGGCAGCATCCTCTACACCGGCGCCACCGCCTCGATCCGCGGGCGGGAGCACTTCGCGGCGTTCTCCGGCGCCAAGCACGCGTTGCGGGCGCTGGCGCAGAGCATGGCGCGCGAGCTCGGCCCGCAGGGCATTCACGTCGCCCACGTGGTGATCGATGGCGCGATCGACACCGAGTTCATCCGCACGACCTTCCCGGAAACCTACGCCCGCAAGGCGGAGGGCGGGATCCTCGATCCCGATCACATCGCCGAGCACTTCTGGATGCTGCACGCGCAGCCGCGCGACACGTGGACGTTCGAGCTCGACCTGCGGCCCTGGTCGGAGCGATGGTGACCCGATGACGACACCCGTCGAGTTCCTGTTCGATTTCGGCAGCCCCAACGCGTATCTCAGCCACCGCGTCATCCCGGAGATCGAGGCGCGCACCGGCGTCCGCTTCACCTATGTGCCGGTGCTGCTCGGCGGGCTCTTCAAGCTCACCGGCAATAAGCCGCCGATGGTCGCGTTCGGCAACATCAAGAACAAGCTGCCCTACGAAATGCTCGAGACGCGCCGCTTCGTGGCGCGCCACCAGCTCACCAAGTTCACCTTCAACCCGCACTTCCCGGTGAACACGTTGCAGCTCATGCGCGCGGCGGTCGCCGCCGAGACCGACGGCACGCTGCCCGCGTACGTCGAGGCGGTCTACCAGCACATGTGGGAGCGGCCGAAGAAGATGGACGATCCGGAAGTCTTCCGGGCGGCGCTCCTCGAATCCGGCCTCGACGCCGCTCGCCTGATCGCGCGCGCGCAGGAGCAGGACGTGAAGGATCGGCTCGCCGCCAATACCCAGCGCGCCTTCGAGCGCGGCGCCTTCGGCATCCCGACCTTCTTCGTCGGCGACGAGATCTTCTTCGGCAAGGACCGCCTGCGCGACGTGGAGGAGGAGATCATGGCGCAGCGGACCGCCCGCTAGGGCCGGATTCCCACAGCAGTCCGCCCAGGCTATCCTAAGGGCCGATGTACCCCAGGAAGACGCGCAGCCCCCACGTCGTCTCGATCGAGGAAGCGATCGCCGAGATCCGCTCCGGACGGATGATCATCCTCATGGACGACGAGGACCGCGAGAACGAGGGCGACCTCTGCATGGCGGCCGAGAAGGTGACGCCCGAGGCGATTGCCTTCATGGCCAAGTACGCGCGCGGCCTGATCTGCCTGCCGCTCACCGAGGAGAAGCTCGCCGAGCTCGCCCTGCCGATGATGGTCGCGGAGAACAGCACGCCGCTCGGCACGGCCTTCACGGTGTCGATCGACGGGCGCCGCGGCGTCGGCTCGGGCATGTCCGCCGCCGACCGGGCGACGACCATCCTCACCGTCAGCCGCGATGGCGCCGGCCCGAGCGACGTCGTCACGCCGGGCCACGTGTTTCCGCTGCGCGCGCGGCGCGGCGGCGTCCTCGTGCGCACCGGGCAGACCGAGGGCTCGGTCGATCTCGCGCGCCTCGCCGGGCTGAAGCCCGCCGGCGTCATCTGCGAGATCATGAAGGACGACGGGACGATGGCGCGCTTCGCCGACCTCGAGCGTTTCGCCGCCGTGCACAACCTCAAGATCGCGACCGTCGCCGACCTGATCCAGTACCGCCTGCGCCACGACTCGCTCGTCCACCGGATCGCCGAGGCCCGGCTGCCGACCCGCTTCGGCGGCGACTTCCGCGCGGTCGTCTACGGCAGTGACGTCGACGGCGGCGAGCACCTGGCGCTCGTGCGCGGCACGATCACGCCCGACGTCCCGACCCTGGTGCGGACGCACGCCGAGTATCTGCCCGGCGACGTCTTCGGCTACGCGCGCCGCAACACCGGCTCGGTCCTGCAGCGGGCGATGCAGGTCATCGCGGCGGAGGACCGCGGCGTCATCCTCTACCTGCGCCGCGAGGCGCACGGCATGGACGTCTTCGGCGGCGACGAGAACCAGACGCAGCTGCAGAACGCACCCAGCACCAACCCGGGGACGCGCCTGCGCGACTTCCGCGACTACGGCATCGGCGCGCAGATCCTGCGCGATCTCGGCGTCGGCAAGATCCGCCTGCTCACCAACTATCCGCGGCGCCTGGTAAGCCTGCCCGGCTACGGCCTGGAGATCGTCGAGTGCGTGCCGCTGTCGGTCGGTCCGGCCGCACCCACACCCGAGGACAGCGCATCCAAGGTGGCGAAGCTGCGCTGACGCCCGGAAGCGGGCGCGCTGCGCGCCTCAGCGAAAGGTCAGACCGACGAGCCCGAAATACGTGTTGACGCCCGGGTTGCTGCTCGCGAGGCCGGCGTTCGACATGTGGCGGATGCGGGCGGCGAAGGTGAAGTCCAGGCCGGGCCGGATCTCGTACTCGAGGCCGGCGCCGAACTGCGACGAGAAGTTGATCGGCGTGCCGAAGCGCTGCTTGCGCAGGTCCGTGTACATGATGCCCTCGCCACCCTCGATGAACGGCCGCAGACGCCAGTCGCCGAAGAGGATCTTGCCGAAGAGCGGGCTCAGGCCGATCTCGAAGCTCGCCGTCTGGTGGATGCCGTGATGATCGACGACGTACGCCGCCCAGGGCTCCATCTCCCAGCGCGCGGTCATGCCGTGGCCGCTGAACCAACGATCGGCGCTCTGCCAGAACGGGAAGCCGAAGGTGGCGTGCAGCGCGTAGTACTGGATGACGTTCTCGGGATTGAGCCCGCCGGCGAAGCGCAGCGACCATTCGGCGAGCCGCGGCTTGCAGCTTTCGTCGCTGCTGGTCGTCGCCGCGGTGTCGGCCGGGGCTGCGGCCCGCGGCGCGGCGGCGTCGGACGGCTCGTCGGCGCGGCTCGCGGTCGGCGAGAGGCTCAGCATCATTCCCAGCAGCGCCGCCGCCAGAACGACTCCCGCGCGTCTCATGCGCGGGTGGCTGTATCGGGTAGGCGGGGCAGGCGCAATACGGGCTACGAACTTTGCGGGGTCTCGTCGGCGCGCCTGCTCGCGCTCCTCGCGGTGCTCGTGTGGCTGCTGGCTGCCGGCGCGCTGGCAGCGCACGCCGACGAGCGCAACCCGCTCGAGGCGGAATGGCGCCGCGTCCCCGCGACGGCGGAGGACGGACGGACGCTCGCGCTCGACGTGCGTGTCCGCGACGGCTGGCACGTGAACGCGCACGATCCGAACCGGCCGTACCTGATCGCGACCGATCTGACCGTCGCGCCGCCGGCGGGCGCGACCGTCGCCGGCATCGACTACCCCGAGGCCGTGCTGCGCACGTTGCGCTTCGCGCCCGGCGAGCCCCTGCGGCTCTACGAGGGGCGGTTCACGATCGCCGTCCGGCTGAGCGGGGCCGCGACGGGGAACGTCACCGGCCGCCTGCGTTACCAGGCCTGCAGCGACGAGACCTGCCTGCCGCCGCGCACGCTCGAGACGACGATCGCGCTCGGCGGCGCGAGCGTGCCGCCGCCCGCCGCGGCTGCCGCCCCGCAGGAGACGTCGCGCATCGAGCAGTGGATGCAGCAGCACGGCCTCCTCCCGACGCTCGCCCTCGCCGTCGTCTTCGGCCTCGCGCTCAACCTCACGCCGTGCGTCTACCCGCTCATCTCGGTCACGATCGCGTACTTCGGGGGGCAGAGCCGGAGCGCGAGCGGTCGGGTGCTCGGCCTCGCGGCCGCGTACGTGCTCGGCATCGCGCTCACGTTCTCGGCGCTCGGCGTGACGGCGGCGCTTTCGGGCGGCCTCTTCGGTGCCGCGATGCAGCGCCCCGCCGTGCTCGCCGGCATCGCGGTCGTGCTGGCGGCCCTCGCGGCCAGCAACTTCGGCCTCTACCAGATCCGCATGCCGGTGGCGCTCGCCAGCCGCACCGGCAAGGCGTCGACGGGCCTGGCCGGCGCGCTCGCGATGGGCCTCACCATGGGAGTCGTCGCCGCGCCGTGCGTCGGGCCGGTGGTGATCGCGCTGCTCCTCTTCGTCGCGGCCCGTCACGACGCGCTCCTCGGCTTCGCGCTCTTCTTCGCGCTCGCGATCGGCATGGGCCTGCCGTACCTCGCGCTCGCGACCGCCGCGGGGTCGATCCGCCGCCTGCCGCGGTCGGGTGAGTGGCTGACCTGGGTCGAGCATCTCTTCGGCTGGGTCCTCCTCGGCATGGCGCTCTACTTCGCGGCCCCGCTCCTCGGCGGGCGCGTCGTCGCGGTTGCGACCCCGCTCCTGATCGGCGGCGCGGGCGTGTACCTCGGCTTCATCGACGCCGCCGGCAGCACCCTGCCCCGCTTCGCGGTGGCGCGTCGCGTGCTCGGCGCGGCCGGCGTCGCGGTCGCGATCTGGATCGCCGCGGCGCCGCGCGCGGTGAGCGCCCTGCCGTGGGAGCCGTTCTCGCCGGACGCGCTGGCGCGCGCGGCGCGGAGCGGCAAGCCGGCGCTCGTCGACTTCACCGCGAAGTGGTGTCTCCCGTGCGGCGAAAACGATAGAGTGACCTTCGCCGACCGCACGATCGCTGCCGAGGCGGAGCGGTTCGTGATGCTGCGGGCCGACGTGACCGAGATGACCCCCGATCGCGAGGACTGGATGCAGCGCTTCAGGATCCTGGGCGTACCGACGATCCTCCTCTTCGGCCCGCGGGGCGGCGAGGAGGCGCGCGAGGTCGGCTTCGTCGAGCCCGAGCGACTGCTCGGCCTGATGCAGGCACGGCGATGAGCGACGCGCGGGAGGCGGTGGACGGCCCGCTCCACGTCCACGAGGGCACCGTCGTCAAGGTGAGCGCGGCGGCCGGACGGGTCCGTGCGCTCGCCGCGCTCACGACCGGCGTCGTCGAGGAGGCGCGCCGCCGCCACGGCACGTATCCGACCGCGACGGCCGCGCTCGGCCGGACGCTCACCGGCGCCCTGCTGCTCGGCGGCACCATGAAGGACGAGGAGCGCCTCTCGATCGAGCTCGTCGGCGACGGGCCGCTGCGCCGGGCGATGGCCACGACGACCGGCGCCGGGCAGGTGCGCGGCTACGTCGCGAACCCGTCCGCGCACTTGCCGTCGAAGCGCGGCAAGCTCGACGTGGCGGGCGTCGTCGGCAGCGGCATGCTCTGCGTGATCCGTACCCAGCCCTGGAACAAGGAGCCGTACCGCAGCATCATGCAGCTCGTCTCGGGCGAGATCGCCGAGGATCTGGCGCACTATCTCGTCACCTCGGAGCAGGTCCCGTCGGCGATCGCCCTCGGCGTCTTCGTGAACCGCGAGGGCGACGTGGGCGCCGCGGCCGGCTACCTCGTGCAGCTCCTCGACGGCGCCGACACCGCGCTCCTGCGTCACGTCGAGCGGAACGTCGCTGCGCTGCCGGCGGTGACGACGCTGGTCCGCGAGGGCGCTGGCGCCACGGACATCCTCGCGGCGGTCCTGGCGGGCATCGAGACGACGCCCCTCGAGACGTACCCGGCGCGCTTCGCCTGCTCGTGCACCCGGGCGCGGGTGCACGGCGCGATCCTGCTGCTCGGCCACGACGAGATCGCCGACATGGTCGCGCGCGACGGCGGCGCCGAGGTCACCTGCGAGTTCTGCGCCGAGCGCTACGTGGTGAGCGCGGAGGAGCTGGAGATGCTCAACGCCGAGCCCGCCGGCTCGGCGTAGCGGCGCCCAGCGCGCGCCGCCGTCCGGTCGGTCCGGTCTATCCGGTCAATCCAGGCCTCGAGCAGCGGGATGTCCGCGAAGCCGGGGAGCTGCCGGATGTGCTCGTCGACGCGGCGGGCCGCCGCCCGGCCCTCGGCGCCCGAGAAGAGGTACGAGGCGAGGAAGCGGGTCTCGCTCGCCGGCTGCACGCCGGTCCCGACCGGTCCCCAGAAGCGCTCGACCAGGAAGCGCGCCACGCGTCCCGCCCGCGGCCGCCGCAGGCGCAGCGCCGCCTGGCGATAGTAGAAGAAGAAGTGCCGCGACTCGTCGCGGATGATGCGGCGGAGGATCTCCGAGAGGATCGGGTGGTCGGCGATCGCCGCGAGGCGCTGGTAGCCGGTCAGGGTCGTGAGCTCGTTGATCGCGCCCCAGGCCATGTGGACGCCGCAGAAGTCGGGCCACGTGCGCGCGAGGGCGCTCGTGAGCACCACCTCGAGGCGCTCGCGCCAGGGGCGCATGGAGCGCGTGCGCTGCACGATGTCGGCACCGGCCGCCTCGAGGAAGCGCGCGAGCGCGCGGCCGTGGAAGGTCTCCTCGTAGAGCCAGCACGCGAGGAAGGTGGCGACCTCGGGGTCGTCGATCGCGCGCGTCGAGAGCAGCGTCCGCAGGTACACGATCGTATGCGTCTCGATGTCCTGCATGTAGCGCAAGGTGCGCACGGCCTCGGGCGGCAGCGGGTGGCGGGCCACCTCGCTCCAGTCGATGTCCGACAGATCGAGCGCCCGCGAGCGGCTCGTGTAGGCGTCGAGATCGAAGGTGTCCATCAACCCGGTATACGGGCCCCCGGGGTGATCGGATTGGCGGCAATCCATCCGCCCCTGGACGTTCGTACATAGGGGGAGGAGGCTCAGCGCATCCGCGGTTGCCGCAGATGACGGTCGACACCCCAGCCGACGAGGCCGAGTTGCTGGCGCGCGTCGCCGCCGGCGACGAGCGCGCGCTCGGCGCGCTCTACGATCGCATGGCACCAGTCGCGTACGGACTCGCGCTCCGCATCATGGGCGACGCCGACGGGGCGGAGGACACCGTCCAGGAGGCGTTCCTGCGCGTCTGGCGCCGCGCCGACCGCTACGAGGCCGGCCGTGGGGCGCCGCGGCCCTGGCTGCTGCGTCTCGTCCGCAACGTCGCGATCGACCATCTGCGGAGCCGCGGGGCGCGTGCCCGGGCCGAGCAGCGCGGCGGGGTGCAGGAGCACGAGCAGCTGCCGGCGCCCGAGCGGCCCGAGGATCTCCTGCTGCGGAAGGAGCGGCGCGAGGTGATCCGCGCGGCGCTCGACACGCTGCCGCCCGAGCAGCGCCGCGTGATCGAGATCGCCTACTTCGAGGGGCTGAGCCACAGCGAGATCGCCGAGCGCGAGGGGACGCCACTCGGCACGGTGAAGACGCGGATACGCGACGGCGTGCTGCGCCTGCGCGCCGGGTTCGCCCGCCAGGTGCCCAATGCGTGACGATCCGATGATCGGTCTCCAGGATCGCGAGCTCGACGACGCCGGGCTCGAGGCGCTGGCCGAGGCGCATGCCGCCGTGCCGCCCCCCCGCCTGCGCCGGCGACTGCTGGAGAGCGCGGGGCGCGACCGGGCGGAGGCGGAGACGCGCCGGGCCGGCCGCGCGCTCGTCCGCTGGCGGGCGGTCGGCGCGGTCGCCGCGGGCGCCGCGCTCGCGCTTCTCGGCTGGGCCGTGCGTCAGGGGGAGACGCTCGACCTGCGTACGGCGCAGCTCGCCGCGCTCGCCAGCGCCAACGGCGAGCTCACCGCGCGCCTCGACGAGCAGGGCCGGACGCTCGCCGGTCTCCGTGAGTCGGTCGCGGCGCAGGCACAGGTGCTGCGCGTCCTCGCCGGCCCGCGCACGGTGACGGCGGCGCTCGGCCCGAAGGAGGGCGTGAGCGCGAGTGGCCGCGTCGTGCTCGACGCGGCGACGGGCGAGGGCGCGATCGTCGTCTCCGGCCTCGAGCCGCTCGGCGGGGGGCAGATCTACGAGCTCTGGGCGATCCGCGGCGACCGGCCGCCAGAGCCGGCCGGCCTCTTCGCGTCGAGCGACGCGCGTGCGCTCGTAGGCTCCGTCGCGCCGGTCGATCGTCTGGCCGAGGTGACGGCGTTCGCTGTCTCGATCGAGCCCGCGGCCGGGTCGCGGCAGCCGACGGGGCGGATCGTCCTGGTCGGCGCCGTCGCCGGCTGAGCCCGCAGGTTACCGTTCGGTTACGGCGCGGCGGCTCGCCACGGGCGCCGTGACTACTGCGAGCGCAGCGCCGCCCCTTTCGTGGGCACCGCGCCGCGTCGTGAACGTCAAGTGCGTGAAATCCGGTTTCGTCATCTTGGCCCACGCGTTGCTTTGAGATCAGTGGGGCCTGCGTGGCACCAACCACCTACCTCCGGTGGCAACGGTGCGTTTCAGGGCGTGGCGGCGCGGAGTGGGCTCCCGCCCGCCACGCCCGCGCAGAACTCCCCAGAGCTCCGCAGAACTCCACACGTTCGCGCGCTCACAGCAGCTCGGCAACGGTGACGCCGACGCCACCCTGCGCCGGATCGGCATCGGCGAAGCGCGTGCAGTAGCTCGTCCTCCCGAGGTACTCCGCGACGGCGCGCTTCAAGGCGCCGGTGCCGACGCCGTGCACGATCCGTACGGACGGGAGTCCGAGGGACTGGGCGCGATCGAGGAAGCGGCCGAGCTGCTCGAGGGCCTCGGCGGCGCGCAGGCCGATCAGGCGGATCTCCGAAGGCGCGTCGTCGAGCCCATCGACGTAGCGCGACCCACCGGAGGCCGCGCCCGAGGCGCCGTGCCGCCGCGCCGGAGTCACCGGACCGCCCTTCGTCCCGCCGACGGCGCGCACGCTGGCGAGCGGCACACGGAAGCTCACGGCGCCGCGCCGGATGCGCGCCACGTCGCCCGTGATCTCGGCGAGCTCGCCGCGGATGCTCGAGCCGCGCACCTCGACCTCGCTGCCGACGGCCGGCGGCGCGCCGCTCGCCGGCGCCGCCTCCTCGCGGGCGTCCGCCGCGCGCGCGACGATCGCCTCCTCGCGCTCGCGCACGAACTCGCCGAGGGTGCGTGCCGCGTTCGGTCCGCGCCGCCGTACGACCTCGAGCAGCTCGCGACCCTCGGCCTTCAGCTGGCGCACGAACGCACGCGCCTCGTCGAGCTCCGCGCTCCACTGCGCGCGCCGGCGCTCGCGCAGCTCGGCGACGAGCCGCGCGTGCTCGCGCTCGAGCTCGGCGAGCGCGCGCCGCTCCTCGACGATCGCTTCGTGCTCCTGCTCGTGGCGGCGCCGGCTCGCCTCGAGGCGGCCGATGGCGTCGGCGAGCTCGCGCGCCGACGTGCTGCGCCGCGTCTCCGCTTCCCGCAGCACGCTCGCGGGGAGGCCGAGGCTCCGCGCCATCGCGAGACCGAGGCTCTCGCCGAGCGACCCGTAGACGAGGCGGTAGCGCGGCGCGAAGCGCACCGGATCGACGTCGACCGCGGCCAGCTCGATGCGCGGGTCGTTCGACGCATAGAGCTTGACCGGCGCGTAGTGGGTAGTCGCGGCCACGAGCGCGCCCGAGCCGATCGCGTGCTCGATGAGGGCGATCGCGAGCGCGGCGCCCTCGTCGGGGTCGGTGCCGACGCCCGGCTCGTCGAGCAGGACGAGCGCAGGCGCCTCCAGGTGCTCGAAGATGTCGACCAGGTTCACGACGTGCGAGGAGAATGTCGAGAGGTTACGCTCGATGCTCTGCTCGTCGCCGAGGTCGGTGTAGATGGCGCGCACGTGGGGCACCGTGCTGCCCTCGTCCGCCGGCACGAGCAGGCCTGCGTGGGCCATGGCGGTGAGGAGGCCGAGCGTCTTCAGCGCGACGCTCTTGCCCCCCGTGTTGGGGCCGGTCAGGACGAGCGCGCGGCGGACGTCGCCGAGGCGGACGTCGATCGGTACGACGGCGCGCCCGGCAATCAGCAGCTCCGGATGGCGCGCCTGCCGCAAATCGACGACGTCGTCGCCGATGCGCGGCGCGGTGCAGCCGTAGCGGCGGGCGAACGCGGCGCCGGCCGCGAGGCGGTCGAGCTCGGCGAGCGCCGCGAGAGTCGTGCCGATCTCGTGGCGGACGGCGCCGATCTGCGCCGTCAGCAGCGAGAGCAGGCGCAGCTCCTCCGCTTCCTCCTCCTTCCGGGTCAGCAGGAGGCGGTTGTTGAGCTCGATCGCGAAGAGCGGCTCGACGAAGAGCGTCTCGCCCGATGCCGAGCGGTCCTGGACGACGCCGTCGATCTGCGGCGCGGCGGCGGCCTTCATCGGCACGACGAAGCGGTTGTTGCGCACGGTGACGTAGCGGTCCGCCATGCGCTCGTCGGCGGTGTCGCGGCTCACGAGGCGCTGCAGACGGGTCTCGAGCTCCTGGCGCATGTCGCGCAGGCGCCCGCGCAGCTCGGCGAGGAGCGGGCTCGCGCTGTCGAGCAGCAGGCCGGCGTCGTCGAGCATGCGCGACAGCGCGGCCTCGATCTCGGGGAAGGCCTCGAGGCGGCGCGGCAGGTGGGCGAGCGCCGGGTGCTCGGCCGTCTTCGGCGCGAGGAACTGCCGCGCCGTCCGCGCCTGGCGCAGCACGGTCCGGATCTCGACCAGGCGCTCGCCCCCGAGGATTGCGCCGTCGTGGCTCGCGAGCGTGAGCGCCTCGCGCACGTCGGGGAACGGCGCCAACGGGATCGCGCCGCTCGTCTCGGCGATGCGGAAGAGACTCCACTGCGCCGCCAGGGCCTCGGCGGCGGCGGCGCGGTCGTGCAGCGGGCGGAGCGCGCGGCACGCCTCCGCGCCGACGGTCGACAGGGCGAGCGCGGCCACGGCGTCCAGCACCTGCGGAAAGGCCAGTACCTCGAGGTCGCGGGGCCGCATGTAGGCGAGGTACTCGATCGGCACCCGCGGTGGCAAATCGCCGCCGCGCACGCGACAATGCGCCCGTGGAGCCCGCTGGCGCAACCGCGCTCGTCACCGGCGCGTCGAGCGGCATCGGCGCCGCGGTCTGCCGGGCGCTCGCGCAGGCGGGCGCGACCGTCGCGCTGGTCGCCCGCCGTGCCGACCGCCTGGCCGAGGTGGCGGCGACGCTCGCGCCAAGCAACGTCGGCCGGCACGTGGTCCTGCCCTGCGACGTGCGCGATGCGCGGGCCATCGACGCGACCGTCGCCGCGGCCGGCGCACGGCTCGGCCCGATCGACATCCTGGTCAACAATGCCGGCATCGGGCGCTACCTGGCGTTCGTCGACACCGACGCCGCCGAGACCGCCGCCATCCTCGAGACCAACCTGCTCGCGGCGCTGCACTTCACCCGGGCGCTGCTCCCCGCGATGCTCGAGCGCCACCGCGGGCACGTGGTGAACGTCGCGTCGATCGCCGGACGGATCGGCTCGCGCAACCACGCCGTGTACTGCGCCTCGAAGTTCGCGCTCGCGGGGCTCTCGGAGAGCCTCGTCTACGAGCTCGAGGGCACCGGCGTCGGCGTGACCCTGGTGAACCCCGGCATCATCGCGACGCCCTTCTTCGAGCACGCGTCGTTCGCCGACTTTCCGGCGCGGGCCCGCCGCCGCGCGATCACCCCCGAGGTGGTCGCCGCGGCCATCGTGCGCGCGCTCCGCCGGGGCGACGTCGAGGTGACCGTGCCCGCCTACTTCGCGCTCGGCACCATTCTCAAGACCATCGCGCCCGGGATGTTCCGCCGGCTGATGCAGCGCCAGAGCTGAGCGGCGTCGTCCGGCGCTGTCTGGCGTTGTCTCGGCGCGCGCCGGTTGCTAGGGAGGCGCGGTGGCCGCGCCTCTCCGCACGGTTCCCCGCACGCGCTCACATCCGCAGGCGCCGGGCCGTGCCCCGCGCCGGCGCCGCGTCGCGCCGACGCCCGACGAGTTCGGGCTCGATCCCGAGTTCCGCGAGCGCGTGCTGCCGCTCTTCCGCCTGCTCTACGACAAGTACTGGCGGGTCGAGGCGAGCGGCGTCCGCAACGTGCCACGCCGGGGACCGACGATCCTCGTCTCCAATCACTCGGGTGCGCTGCCCTTCGACGCGACCATGATCGCGTGCGCGCTGCATACCGCCAAGCATCCGCGCGCCGCGCGCTTCCTCTACGACCGCTTCGTCGAGAACCTGCCGCTCATCCCGCAGTTCTACCAGCGCGCCGGCGGCGTCGTCGCGAGCCACGCCAACGCCGAGCGCCTGCTCGAGAAGGGCGAGCTGGTCGGCCTCTTCCCCGAGGGCGTCGCCGGCCTCTCGAAGCTCTTCTCCGAGCGCTACGTGCTGCAGCCGTTCAGCAGCGGCTTCGTGCGCCTGGCGCTGCGCCATCACGCGACGATCGTGCCGGTGGCGGTGGTCGGCGCGGAGGAGATCTATCCGCTCGTCGGCCGCGTACGCGCGCTCGGCAAGCTCGTGGGGGCGCCGTACCTGCCGGTGACCCCGTTCTTCCCGCTCCTCGGCCCGCTCGGGATGATCCCGCTGCCGAGCAAGTGGATGATGCGCTTCGGGACGCCGATCGTCTTCGACGGGAGCGCACGCCAGAGCCACGACGGCGCCACGGTCCGAGCGCTCGCCGAGCAGGTCCGCGTGCGCGTCCAGCGCATGGTGCGGGCGCTCCTGCGCCGGCGCGACGGCGTCTTCTCCTAGATCGCGTCCCGGCGCGCCGCGCGGCGCCCACGGAGCCGCCCGCCTGTGCCGCGTGGGCGCGCGTGGCACACAGTGCGCGCCATAGGCACGTGGCGACACCGCCATGACCTTGGAATCATTGAGTTCTGCCGGTGGCTCGGGCGTTGCTCTGTTCGCCTCCTGCCATGTCCACGGGCCGCACCCACCTCCTGATGCAACTGAGCGCCGTCGCTGCGGCCGCAGCGGCGCTCGTCACCATCCGTGGCACGCTCAGCCCCGCGGCGACCTCCCTCGTCGTCGGCGCTCTCGCGCTGACCGTCGGCATCGCGGTCGCGGCGCTGCGCAGCCTGGAACGCTCGGCGGACGCCTCCGAAGGCGCTCGTCGCTACAAGACCGAGCTCATGAGCAACGTCTCGCACGAGCTGCGGACGCCGCTCAACGCCATTCTCGGCTACGCGGAGATCCTGGAGTCGATGGCGGACATCGACGCGGGCGACCGCCAGCAGATGGTCGCGCGCATCCTGGCGAACGCCGTCAGCCTCACCTGCGCGGTCAACAACCTGCTCGAGTACTCCTCGGTCGCCGCGGGCGCGGGTGAGCTGCGCCCCGGAACCGTGCGCCTGGCCGAGCTGTTCGACGAGATCGAGCCCTGGGTCGGCCGCCTGATCGACGAGAAGCCGGTCGCCTTCTCCTGGGAGGCCGCGTCCGATCTTCCCCCGGTCGAGACCGACCGTTCGAAGCTCCGGCAGGTGGTGATGAACCTGCTCGCCAACTCGGCCAAATTCACCGCGGCGGGCGAGATTCGCCTCTCCGCGACGCGCGCCGCCGACGCCTGCGGCATCGAGATCGCCGTCTCCGACACCGGGGTCGGCATGAGCGCGAGCGACCAGGAGCGCATCTTCGACGACTTCCGCCAGCTCGCCGGCTCGACCACACGCCCCTTCGGCGGCATCGGCCTCGGCCTCACCCTTGCACGGAGACTGTGCGACTTGCTGGGCGCCTCGATCGACGTCGAGAGCGCGCCCGCGAGAGGGACACGTTTTGTCGTCCGGTTGCCAAATCCTGCGCCTCTCATGGCGCTCGAAGTGGAGGGTCTGCGGGCGTCCGCGTGACGCTCGCTACGCTTCCGACATGCCGAACGCCACCTTCACCGTCGTAACGCTTCGATATCCGGATGAGCGCCGTCCTCTGGCCGCGTGGCTGGCCGGCGGCACATCCTTTGCTGCGGGAGTGAGCCATGATCGCAATGCCAGAACGAGCGTCGCAAACCGAAGCGCAGTCGCACCTCACACTGCTGGACCTGATCGAGGCCGTCGCCGAGGTGACCGACTCCGAGGCGGAGGTCGTGAGCGTGGTCCGACACCTCGTGAATAGCGGTCGCGTGCGTCTGATCGGCAACTTCCGCGGCGCCCGCATCGAGTAGCCGCGAGACGGCGCTCAGCGCGCGACCGTGATCTCCCGCAGCCGGAACGTCTGCACCGTTCCGGCCGGTGTGGTGGGATAGCGGTCGACGAAGCGCACGTGCCGCGGCACCTTCGACGCCGCGAGCCGCGCCCGGCAGTAGTCGCGCATCTCCTCGATAGTCGCAGTCTCGCCCTCGCGCAGGCGAATCCAGGCCGCGACCTCCTCGCCGAAGAGCGAGTCCGGCACCCCGAAGACCTGCGCGTCGCGCACCTTCGGATGCGACGCCAGGAGCGCCCGCACTTCACGGGCGTCGACGCGCTCACCGGCGCGCACGACGACGTCGCTCACGCGGCCGGTGATGCGGCAGTAGCCGTGCTCGTCCATGGTGGCGAGGTCGCCGGTGTGCAGCCAGCCGGCGCCGTCGATCGCCTGCGCAGTGGCCTCGGGCATCTTGTAGTAGCCGCGCATGACGACGTAGCCGCGGCAGCAGAGCTCGCCCTCCTCGCCGCGCCCAAGCTCGCGCCCGGTGGGATCGATGATCCTGACCTCCACGTGGGGGAGCGGGCGCCCGGCGCTCGCCAGGCGCACCTCCAGCGGGTCCTCCGCACGGGTCTGGGTGATGACCGATGAGCCCTCGGTCCGGCCGTAGGCGACGGTCAGCTCGCGGCACCGCGTCCGCCCTGCGACCTGCTGCAGCACGCCGCCCGCGCCCGCGGTCGCCTGCAGGATGCCGGTCCGCAGCGACGAGACGTCGAGATCGAGCAGGCGGGGCTGCGCCAGCATCGCCGTGAACATCGCGGGCGTGCCGTGGAGGGCCGTGCAGCGCTCCTGCGCGACCGCCTGGAGCGTCGCGCCCGCGTCGAAGGTCTCAGCGGGGACGACCATGGTGAGGCCGCGGACGGCGCTCACCAGCGTGCCGAGTACGTGGCCGAGCGGGTCATGGAGCGGCACCGGCACGCACAGCGAGTCGCGCGCCGACAGCCGCATGCACTCGCCCGCGTAGTGCGCCGTGTTCACCAGGCTGAGATGGGTGAACTCGGCGCCGCGCGGCGGTCCCGTCGTCCCCGAGGTATAGACGACGGTCGCGGGATCGTCGGGGGCGACCGTCTCCTGCCGGCGGCGTAGCATGTGGTCGGTGATGCCGGCGCTCGCGGCCAGTACCTCGGACCACGAGAGCACGCCGGGCGCGCGGCGGTCGTCCAGGAGGGCCACGCGCTTCAGGAGCGGCAGGCGGCGGCTCGCAATCCGTCCCGGCCGGGCGCCCGGCATCTCGGGGCAGCACTCGGCGAGGAGCGCCAGGCAATCGACGTCGCCGATGCGATCGAGCGTGAAGAGCGTCGTCGCGTCGGACTGCTCGAGCGCGTAGCCGAGCTCCGCCGCGCCGTAGGCCGTGCTCACCGGTACCAGCACCGCGCCGATTTTGGCCGCGGCGAGCTGTACCAGGACCCACTCGGGCCGGCTCGTTGCCCAGAGCGCGACGTGGTCACCGCGCTCGACGCCGAGGCCGATCAGCGCCTTCGCCAGCCGCTGCACGCGGCCGAGCGCGCCGCGGAAGGTCCAGCGTACCTCCTGCCGGGGAAAGGCGAAGGCCTCACGATCGGGGGTGCCGCGTGCCACGCGGTCGAAGCCGTCGCCGATCGTGATCCGTTCCATCCCGCTCTTGTATCATCCGTGGTAGCAGGGGCTCCATCGTGCCCAGCCTCTACGCCTCGATGAAGCTCGGCCTGGCGCCGCTCGCCGACTGGTACTTCTCGCTGCGCGGCGAAGGACACGATCGCCTGCCGGCGGGGCCCTTCATCCTGGCGGCCAATCACTCGTCGATGCTCGACTGGCTGTTCGTCGCGCGCTTCGTCGCGCGGCCCGTGCGCTTCGTGCTCTCGCGCGAGTTCTTCGATCAACCGGGTCTCACCTGGGCCTACCGCAGCCTCGGCGTGATCCCGATCCGCGACGGCGCGATCGAGCTGTCGGCGGTACGCCAGCTGCTCACGACGCTGAAGCGCGGCGAGATCGTCGGCGTCTTCCCGGAGGGCCGCATCACCCGCGACGGTGCCCTCGCCCCGGGCGAGCCGGGCATCATCGCGATGGCCGCGCGCGCCGGCGTCCCGATCGTGCCCGCCGGCGTGCACGGCGCCTTCGAGGCGTTTCCGCGCGAGGCGCGCGTGCCGCTGCCGAGGCCGGTGCGGATCCGCTTCGGCGAGCCGATGGCCGTCGCGGAGAACGCCGTGGCCGATCGCGACGAGCAGCTGCGGGCGCTCGCGCGCCTCATGCAGGCGATCGAGGAGCTGCGCGACTAACGCCGGGAGCCTGAGCTTGTAGTGGGTTGCGCTACAATCGCGACACAGTAACGCTCGACCGAGCGGCCGGATGGGGGAGATCGGAACGTCCGGGAAAACGAGGACAAACATGGCGTGTCGCGCCTCGAAGCGGAGAGTGCCTTCTACGAGCCACGGCATCGTCTCTTCGAGGATCTGCAACACTCCAGCTCCCGCGAATCCCGCTACATTCTCTGCGGAAGGTTTGGGTGATCACGGCACGCGCGGCATCGCGCAAGGAGCGGCAGACCTATGAAGCGGAAGCCTAGTGGCGCCAAGCGGCGGCGAACCGCGATCCCGGACTACGATACGCAGGACACCTCGACCATGATCGACACGGCCAAGCCGTTGACGCTGAAGCAGCTCGGTCTCGAGCTTCCGAAGGCTCCGCCCACGCAGGTCGTGTCGATCCGCCTCCCGTCGGCGTTGCTCAACCAGCTGAAGGTTTTCGCCTCGGAGCGCGACGTGCCCTATTAGGCCCTGATCAAGCTCCTACTCGCCGAGTCCTTGCAGCGGCGGCGCGCGGCGTAAGCGCGCCCATTTAGGGCGCAGATGCCCGCGACGGACTGGGCCGCTCCGCCGCTCGCCCCTGCCGGCCCCTGAGTGCGGCCCGCCCTGCTAGTGCTGGTGCGGATGGTCGTGCGTGGGCGCGTGGCCCGGCATGCCGGCCGCGCGCTCGTCGATCTGCGTGCGCACCGCGCCCGCGATGTCGGCGAAGGCGCGGCTCTGCGGGTGCTGTGGATCGGCGACGACGAGCGGCACGCCACGGTCGCCGGCGGCGCGGATCTCGCGCACCAGCGGAATGGCGCCGAGGAACGGGACGCCGAACTGGCGCGCCATGGCCTCGCCGCCGCCGTGGCTGAAGACGTCGGCGCGCCGGCCGCACTGCGAGCAGACGTGGTAGCTCATGTTCTCGACCACCCCGAGGATCGGCGCCTGCACCTGGTTGAACATGGTGATGCCGCGCTTCACGTCAAGCAGCGCCACGTCCTGCGGCGTCGTGACGATGATGCCGCCCGCCAGCGGCACCTGCTGCGCCACCGTGAGCTGTGCGTCGCCGGTGCCGGGCGGCAGGTCGAGGATGAGGAAGTCGAGCTCGCCCCAGACGACGTTCTTGAAGAACTCGGTGATGAGCTTCGTGACCATGGGCCCGCGCCAGATGACCGGCGTGCGCTCGCCGACGAACATGCCCATCGAGATGGCCTTCAGCCCGTACTTCTCGATCGGCACGATGCGGCGGTCGGACCGCACCTCCGGACGCTCGTCGCCGACGCCGAGCATGATCGGGACGCTCGGCCCGTAGACGTCGGCGTCGAGGAGGCCGACGCGGGCGCCCTGCGCCGCGAGCGCGCAGGCGACGTTGACCGCGACGGTCGACTTGCCGACGCCGCCCTTGCCCGACGCGACCGCCACGATCGCAGCGATGCCGGGGAGGCCCTGCTTGGCGGGGCGCGGCCCGACCGGCGCAGGCCGCGGCGCCCGCTCGATCTCGATCGCGATGGGCAGATCGGTGACCTTGGCGAGCGCGGTCTGCACGTCGCGCTGGATCTGCTCGACGACGGCGTCGTCGGCGGCGGGCGCGCCGAGCTCCACGGTCACCCCGTGCGAGCCGATCTGGATGTCGCGGACGATGCCGAAGGAGACGATGTCGCGCGAGAAGCCCGGGTACTTCACCTGCTTCAGCACTTCCAGAAGCTCGTGCGGCGTCGTCATCACGGAAGGCATAGCATGCGGGAGGAGACGGGGAAATTTGAGCGCCCAGGGGCGCCGACGGCACGGGGAGTGTGCCATGGGCGCGCGCATGCGCCCGGAAGCGTGGGCACAGGCGAGTGCTTTCCCAGTGTTTTTAGGCGCCTTTCGATGGTCCGCCCTTTGCTCAACGCCTCTATAGCTGCGGCGCTACGCGCCACTATAGGAGGAACAGAGCCATGAGCGACGAGAACGTAAACAAGAGCATCAGGGAGCTGCGACTCCGCCTGGGCATGACCCAGGAAGAGTTCGCGCATGCGGTCGCGGTGACCTTCTCGACGGTGAATCGTTGGGAGAACGGTCACGCCAAGCCGAGCAAGCTGGCGCGGCGCGCGATCGAGGCGCTGGCGCGCCGTGGAGCACCGCGCCGTGAAGGCACGACCGGCGGCGCGGAACGCCACAATGCCGCCACGGCCGACGGGCTCGGTGCCGAGTCGGGCCTCGTGATGGATTCCCACCACCCCCACCAGTAACGGGATCCCCGGGACCGCAGGGCGGTCCCGGGGCAAGCGTTCCGCGCCCGGCGCGTGCCGTCGCCGGGCGCGGCATCATCCTGCCCTCCGGGTTGCGCGTCCGATCTCGAGGCCCTATTCTCGCGTCACCTCACGCCGAGCGAGGCGCCGATGGCGCGACGCCACGATGACGAACCGCAGACGCCGAAGCTCGAGGCGGACGCCTTCCACACCCCGTTTCGCGATCTCGCCCGCACGCTGAAGAAGGCGGGCGCAGCACGCCCGACGGCGCCGAGTCGTTCGGCGGCGCCAGCGAAGGCGAAGCCCGGGCGGGCCGTGGCGAAGCCGCCGGCCACGGCACGCGAGCCCGCGGCCGCCGCCGAGGACGACGCCGCGTCCTTCGCCCGCGCCATGGCCGACGTCCGCCGGCTCGACGCCGCGCGCCGCATCGACGCGCCGCCGCCGGCGCTCGATGTGCGCCGCGCGCCGGTCAGCGAGGACGCCGAGGCGCTCGCGGCGCTCTCCGAGTTCGTCGCCGGCAGCGGCGCGTTCGACGTGAGCGACTCGACCGAGTACGTCGAGGGCGCCGTCGTCGGGCTCGATCCGCGCGTCCTGCGCCGCCTGCGGCGCGGGGAGTTCGCCTACCAGGCCTGGGTCGACCTGCACGGCATGAGCACGGCGGCGGCGCGCGACGTGGTGGCACGTTTCGTCGGCGATGCCTTCAACGCCGGCCATCGCGCCGTGCTCATCGTGCACGGGCGCGGCCACAACTCGAAGGACAACGTGCCCGTCCTGAAGGAGCGGCTGAAGAGCTGGCTCGCGCGCGGGCAGACGGGACGCATCGTCCTCGCGTTCAGCTCGGCGCGTCCGATCGACGGCGGCACGGGCGCGCTCTACGTCCTGCTGCGCCGCAAGCGCGGCGCGCGCGAGCCGATCACGGTGCTCGAGGGGAGCCGGCGCGAGTGATCTCGGCCACGCACCGGCGCGCCGGCCTGCGATGAGCGTCCTCGCCGACGCGCTCACCTGGCTGCGCATCGTGCTGGCGCCTTTCTTCGCGCTCGCGGCAGCCGGCGGCGGCGGGCGCGCGTTCGCGATCTGCGTCGCCGCGGTCGTGACCGACTTCGCCGACGGTCGCCTCGCCCGCGCCAGCGGCCGCGCCTCGGACGCGCGCCGCATCTTCGATCACGGCGCCGACATCCTGTTCCTGCTGCCCGGGCTCGGCGTGCTCGCACGCGTACGGCGCGTGCCGCTGGTGCTGCCGTGGGCAGCAGGGATCGCCTTCGCGCTCTACGCGCTCGACGGCTGGCGCCGCGCGCGCGGCCGCGGCGTCGCGCTCACGCCGAGCCGGCCGGGCGCGGCCGCGGGGATCGCCAACTATGCCGTCGCCCTGCTCGCGACGGGCGCGCTCTGGCTCGGCTCGGCACCGCTCGCGACCGCGGCCTACGCCGCCGGCATCGCGGCTGCGGCGCTCAACCTCGCCGCCGCCTTCGACCGCGTGCAGACCATGCTTGCCGCCGACCAGGCGCCGAGCGGCGCCTGAGCGCGGCCGCGGGGTCAGGCCGGCGTGGCGCCCCGCATCAGCTCGCGCGTCGCGCGCGGCAGGAACGGCACGCCGAGCGCCGCGTTCATGATCATGAAGATGAAGTGCGTCGCCAGGCTGAACGCGAGCAGGCTCGCCTCCGGCGCCTGAGCGCCGAAGAAATAGATCCAGAGGAGCTGCGGCGCGCCGAGGTGCGCCACGCCGATCGGCAGCGCCGCCGAGAAGAAGATGATCGGCAGGTACATGACGAGCTCCAGGTACGGCAGGTGCATGCCGAAGCACTGCAGCGCGAAGTAGTAGACGACCGTCGCCATGAGGAAGTTCGGGCTCTTGTAGAGCGCGAGCAGGAGGTAGTGGCGGACGTGCGCCAGGCGGAACGTGCGCAGGATGCGCAGCGCCGGCTTGCGCGCGATCCAGTCGCCCGCGAGGTGGAAGAAGGCGAGGTGCACGACGAGGTAGGCGTAGAGCGCGGCGTAGACGGTGCCGAGCGGCAGGTCGACGGCGCGCGGCGCGAGGGCGACGCCGAGGCTTGAGAAGAACGTCAGCTGATAGAGCTCGACGAACATCAGGAACAGCACCGAGCCCGCGATCTCGAGGAACGGCACACCCTCGCGGCGGTGCAGGTAGAGCGCGATGCCACCCTGGCCGAGGTTCGAGTTCACCAGGGTGAGCAGGTACGTCGTGGCGCGGATCGGCAGTACGTCGCCGTACGCGACCCTGCAGTTGAACCAGTTGATGACGCGCGTCAGGCAGAACGTGTCGACGGCGAGGTAGAGCACCGAGTACGGCGCCATGATCGCGAGATACGGCGCGAGCCGCGCGCCGGCGAGCGCCTGCCAGACGCTGGCGAACGGGATGCGCTTGAAGATCAGGGTGAAGACGAGGACCGTGAAGACCCATGGGAGGACGCGCACGAGCGCGTGCGGAGGGCCGCGGCGGCCCGGATGATCCGCGTCGGCCGACGGAGTTCCGGACGAGGACGCGCGCACGGCGGCGGACGATAACGCCCGCCCGGGAGCGACACAACTCGACGGTGCCGCGGCGCGCGGGTCGCCTTGACTTGCCGCGCGGGCGGCTCCTACAACGGGGCCGATGCGGCGGCTCGCCCTTCTCGCGCTGGCGGCGCTCGTCGCCGGCTGCCCGTCGGTGCAACAGCAGTACGTCGTGCATCGCGCGAATCTGTCGTGCGACGACGCCAACCGCTACGCCTTCGACAGCATGCGCAGCCTCGGCTACTCGGTCGGCCAGTTCCGCCCGGCCAAGGTCGGCGCGCCCGGCCTCATCAAGGGCGAGAAGCCGACCGATCGCGGCGGCACCGACCACGTCACCGTCGACATCAAGTGCGAGTCGGGCGGCGTCGAGGCGTTCGGCAGCAAGGACGAGTCGATCCTCAAGGAGGACATGACCTTCAGCCGCGGCTTCTTCCTCGCCTTTACGGGTCTCGTGGACCACTCGACCGAGAACGCCGCGTACCACGAGAAGGAGACGGGCGGCACCGCCAGCGGTGGCGCCAAGTTCGACATCCGGCCGCAGATCGGGCTCGAGAGCAAGCTCGACTTCGGCGAGGATCTCGCTTCCGGCGGCATCCTCGCCGTCAAGGTGAAGATCCAGAACGGTAGCAACATCACCTACAAGCTCGATCCCGCCGCGATCGAGCTGCGCAACGCCAAGGACGACAGCGTGTCGCAGATCCCGCTCGCGCAGGCGGCGAGCGCGCTGGCGAAGGCGTCGTCCGCCGATGCCGGGCCGGGCGGTCCGCCGCCGGATCCGGCACGCACGGAGGCGCTCTTGCGCGAGCGCGCGCTCGCGCCGCGCACGCTCCGTCCCGGTGATCAGGCGGAGGGGTTCGTGTACTTCCCCACCGGCACCTACACGCGGGCGCGCGCCAACCTGGTCGACACCGCGACCGACGAGAGCGAAGGCTTCCTCGTCGAGTTCTGAACGCGAGCGACGCATGACCGGCAGAGAGGTGATGCTGCACGCTTTCGACCGCTTGTTCGACAAGGCGGCGACGAAGCTCGCGGTGCACTGCAGCCCCGAGGAGAAGGAGGAGGCGAAGCGCCGCTTCGAGGATCGCTTCTCGACGCTGCTCGACGCGCTGAAGCAGCTCGAACTGAAGGACGTGCCGGAGGAGGCGGTGGCCGGCATGGAGGAGGCGATCGAGAAGCTCTCGCCGGCCGATCTCGTCGGGCTCCTTGCCTCGGTGCCGCTCGCCTCGCAGGCGCAGGAGATGCTGAAGCAGCTCGCCTACCGCGCCGCCGAGCAGCGCCTGCTCGAGCACTACATCCGTACCGCCGACGACCGTTACGGCGGCAGCTGAGCAATCTCCGCGCGCGGGCGGCGCGGGCGGAATTTGGGCAGCGTCACCTCGGGCGAGACCCGCTCGAAGACCACCTCGACCGGCATGCCCACCGCGATCCGGTCGAGCGGGCAGTCGACGAGGTTCGACGTGATCTTCGGGCCCTCCTCGAGCTTCACGACGACGACCGCGTACGGCACCGCCGCGGCGAAGCCCGGGTGGTAGATCTGGTGCATCACGTTGAAGCTGAAGATCTCGCCGCGGCCGGAGACCGGCTGCCACGAGGCCTCGGTCGAGAGACAGGCGCTGCAGATCTCGCGCGGCGGGAAGCGCAGCGCACCGCAGCCGCCGCACCGCTGCACCACGAGCCGCTCCTCGCGCGCGGCCGCGAAGAAGGGTGCGAGATGAGGGGTCACCTCGGGGACGGGTCGGGTGGCGGCGTCGGTCATGCGGCGAGCGGGCTCAGGACGAGGGCGGAGTGGGTGGAGAGAAGGCCGCCGTTGCCGCTCACCAGCACGACGTCGCGGCGCGGCACCTGGCGCTCGCCCGCCTCGCCGCGTGTCTGGATCACGGCCTCGACGACCGGGGTCATGCCCCACATGTAGAAGGACGAGAGCTGGCCGCCGCCGGTGTTGATCGGCAGCGCGCCGCCCGGGGCGGTCGCGCCCGACGCAACCAGCGCCCCGGCCTCGCCCTTCCGGCAGAAGCCGTAGTCCTCGAGCGTCACGAGCACGGTGAACGAGTAGCAGTCGTAGAGCTCGCAGAGCTGGATATCGCGGCTCTCGATCCCGGCCATGGCGAACGCGGTGCGCTTGGCGAGCGGCGCGCCCGAGGTGAGGGACTCGGCGGGATCGCCGCCGGGATGCCCCTGGCCCATGCCCCAGACGTAGACCGGCGGCTTGCGCAGGTGACGCGCCCGCTCCGCCGACGTGACGATCACGGCCGCGCCGCCGTTCGAGACCAGGCAGCAGTCGAGCACGTGGAACGGCTCCACGACCCAGCGCGACACATGGTAGTCGGCGAGGGTGAGCGGCGTGCGGAGCTGCGCGGCCGGGTTCATCACCGCCCAGCGGCGCTGCGCCACCGCGACCGCGCCGAGGTCGTCCTGCGTCGTGCCATAGGCGTGCATGTGGCGGCGCGCGACCATCGCGTAGATCGCGTTGATGCCGAACTGGCCGTAGGCGGCGTCGAGGCCGCGCGCGAAGGCGTAGGCGCCCGCCGAGCCCGTCGGCTCGCCGGCGCGGCTGCGCCGCTCCTCGGGCGGCTTGAGCGGGCGATCGGAGAAGACGCAGGCGACCGTCTCGCACATGCCCGCGGCGATCGCGAGCACGGCCTGCTGGATCATCGCGGCCGCGGTCGCGCCGCCGAGGTTCATCGTCGCCGAGAGGCGCAGGTCGCGGAGGCCGAGCGCCTGCTGGAGCATAAAGGATCCCATCGCGGCGTCGCCCCAGGCGAGGCCGGGATTCAGCAGGAGGCCGTCGAGGTCGCGGCGCTCGAGTCCCGCGTCCTCGAGCGCGAGACGCACCGCCTCGACCGCGAAGCCGACGTGCGTACGGTCATACACCTTGCCCTGCGCGGTCAGCCCGAGCCCGGCGATCGCCGCCTTGCCCTTCACGGTCATGCGGTCGTCGTAGGGCAGGTCCGTGCCTCCGTCAAACCACCCGTAACCTCGGGTTCACACGCACGGCGGTGCGCATGCGATTTTCGTTGACCTATGCGGCACGCGCCGTGATAAAAGCGGGACCCCGCCCTGATGTGCCGTCTCGGGGGAGTCCGTCGAGGAGATCGTCATGTCGAAGCGCCGTCTTTCCGTTGGGATTTGCCTGTCCACGAACCGGAGCTGCGCCAGATGGGAGCATGTTCTGGGCGTCGCGCTGCTCGCCGTGGCGCTCCTCGGCTTCGTCCGGCCGGCGGCGGCGCTCGTCGTCGGCGGCGGCGGCAGCAAACGCACCGACTGCCTCGTCGCGCTCGACGCGCCGGTGAACGACCCGCCCACCAAGCCGAAGAACATCGAGTGCACCGACGGCGATTCCTCGTGCGACGCGGACGGCGTGGTGAACGGCGAGTGCACCTTCGAGATCTCGCTCTGCGCCAACAGCACCTACGACACGGCGGATTGCTCGCTCGCCGGCGTGCAGAGCATCGCGATCGATCACTCGCTCGACAACGGCGACCCCAAGTTCGACACCGAGTTCCAGGCGATGCTCAACCGGGTCGGCAGCGACATCAACCCGCCGACCAGCACGCCCGACAAGTGCACCAACCCGACGACGATCCACGTCAGCATCGCGGGCCCGCTGAACGGTGTCTGCAAGAGGGGCAAGAAGCTCCTCAAGATCACGACCCTCTCGCAGCTGGTCAGCGGCCACATCTACACCGACAAGGACAAGGTCAAGATGACCTGTCTCCCGGCGTCGAATCCGTGCAATGCGACGGACATCTTCGACGGGACGTTCGAGCGCATCCAGACGCAGATCTTCAACAAGAGCTGTGCGGTGAGCGGCTGCCACGACTCGCAGAGCCACACCGGCAACATGGTGCTGGAGGAAGGCTCGGCGTACGGCAGCTTGATCAACGTGACGCCCGACAACAGCGCGGCGCAAACGGCCGACGGCGGCATCTGGCGGCGCGTGCTGCCCAGCGACCCCGATCACAGCCTCATCGTCGCGAAGATCAACGGGCCGCCGAAGACGTTCGGCGACCGCATGCCGAAGGACAAGCCGAAGCTCGATCAGAGCCTCATCAACGTAATCGAGCTGTGGATCGCAGCCGGCGCGCCCGATGCCGGAAACGGTTGGGTGCCGGGGACGGATCAGTAGGAGGACGACGAGATGGGTGACGAGAACACGGTTCTCCAGGACTTCGAGGCGCGGCATCTCCTCCGTCGCGCCGGCTTCGGCGCGTCGCCGGCCGACGTGCGCGACTTCACCGGGCTCACCCGCGGGCAGGCGGCGGACCAGCTGCTGACCTTCAAGGGCAAGGCGTTCAAGCCGAGCGGGAAGTACATCGAGGACTCCCACAACAAGTGGGTGAAGTACATGATCAAGACGAAGTTCCCGCTGCAGCAGAAGCTCGTGCTGTTCTGGCACGACCACTTCGCGACCAGCAACAACAAGGTCGAGCACCCGAAGCTGATGGCCAATCAGATCCGCACCCTGCACATCAACTGCAAGGGCAACATGAAGACCTTCGTCAAGGCGATGAACAAGGACGCCGCCCTGGTGGAGTTCCTCGACACGGTCCGCAACCACAAGGACATCCCCAACGAGAACTACGGGCGCGAGCTGCAGGAGCTCTTCACGCTCGGCGTGTACGATTTCGCCGGCAACCCGAACTACACGCAGGCCGACATCGTGCAGATCGCGCGCGCGTTCACCGGCTGGGACTACGAGTACAACAACGGCAAGCCGCTCTTCCACGACTACGACCACGA
>DASXLI010000052.1:0-32563 GCA_036496285.1 Binatia bacterium | reverse complement strand
GTCGCCGGCACCGAGGTGCCGGCGACGCCGCGAGGATCACTGACAGCAGCCAACCCAGCTCGTAGTGCCGCCGAGGGCGCACAACTGCCCGAGCTGCAGCGGCCCGAGCGTGCCGGCGCCGTTGTTGAGCGCCACCCTCTCGCCGCGCGAGACGGTGTGGGCAGTACCGTATTCCCATCGCAGGTTGGAGCCGCCCACGGCATCATCGACGCATTGCGAGAGCGCCGCGGCCGACGGATCGATCGCCCACAAGGAGGTCACGCTCGTCGCCGCGGTGTCCTGTAGGCCAACGAGCGACCCGGCCGCCTGTGCGCACTGCAGCTCGAAATACGTGCAGGCATGGGCGCCGGAGAAATTCGTGCTGCACGCCCCATTGGCGGCGGGAAGCCCGATCGCCGAGTTGTAGTTGAACCGGCCGAGCGTCGGCGTCAGCGAGCCGACGACGACCGGGCCAGGCGCACACGTCGGCGTGGCGGTCGGGCTCGGCGTGATCGTCGCCGTCGGGGTCGGCGGCGGCCCGCACGCGATCGTCGGGTCGTTCAGCTGGCAGAGCACCTGCTGGACCGTGTTGTCGGCCGTCGTCTCGAGGGCGGCGAAGTCGCTCGTCGTGAGGCACGTGTTCTTCGCCTCGAGCTTGGCGAAGCAGCCCTTGGCCGGAGTGGCGCCGCCATCGTACTTGTCGATCGCCTTCTGCACGCACGCGGGGTTGAGCGCAGTGTTCGTCTTCACGGCCTTCTCGTGGCACTTCATGATCGCGGCGATCTTCTTCGACACGCAGAGCTTCTTGCCCGCTGAGCACTTGTTCGTGACCGGAGTCGGATAGCCCGGATCGAGCTGCGTCACGATGCCGGTGACGTTGTTGTCGACGGTCGTCTCGACCGCGGCGGTGTCGTTCGTCGTCACGCAGGGCCCGACATTCTTCGCCTCGAGCTTCGCGAAGCAGCCCTTGGCCGGCACCGCGCCGCCGTCGAACTTGTCGGTGACCTTCTGCGTGCAGGTCGGATCGAGAGCGGTGCCGGACTTCTCGGCCTTGGCGTGGCACTTCAACAGACCCGCGATCTTCTTGCTGGCGCACTTGTTCTTCCCCGCCAGACATTTGTTCTGCGCCTGCGCGCTGCCCGCGGTCACCACGACCAGCAACGCGACCAGCGCTGGGATACCGAGCACGGCACTCCTGCCCAAGAATCTCATGACCGATCCTCCTTAGCGGCGCCCTCGATATCACACGACGCGCCCAGACGCACGTGATTAAAAAGTGAAAAATTACCCTCCCCCTACCGGCGGGATGTCCGCAAGACGCGGCGCGGCGTGTGCAAGCCTCCATAATGCATCCGCGCAAGCGCCTGCGCCAAGGGCAATCGCCGGCGGCGAAGGGCGCTCCGACGTCCTCGGCTCGACCCTCGGGAGCGCGTATCGACGCGGTTGACGACGGCAACGTCTCGCCCATAGAGGGAGAGCAACCATGGACGTCTCGAACGCCTATCTTCCCGCGGTCGTCTTCGCTCCGAGCGCGCCCCGCGCGTTCATCGCGCCGCAGCGCTACATTCAGGGCGCCGGCGTCCTCGCGCACATCGGCCGCTATCTCTCGCTCGTCGGCGCGCGGCGTGCGGCGATCCTGATCTCGGCCGGGGGGCAGGCACGGCACGGTCGCGTCCTCGAGGGTGCCCTCCGCGAGGCTGGCATCGAGCTCGTGACCCGCATCTTTGCCGGTGAATGCTCGCTCGAGGAGATCGGGTCCCACGCCGAGGCCCTGCGCAGCGAACGCGTCGATTGCGTCATCGCCGTCGGCGGAGGGAAGTGCGTCGACGCCGGCAAGGCGCTCGCCTTCCGCCTCGCCGCGCCGGTCGTCATCGTGCCGACGCTCGCGTCGAACGACGCGCCCTGCTCGGCCCTGTCGGTGCTCTACTCACCGGCCGGCGTCAGCACCGGCGTCGAGTTCTATCCGAGCAGCCCGGCGCTCGTAGTCGTCGATACCGCGATCGTCGCCGCTGCATCCGAGCGGTTCCTCGTCTCCGGCATGGGCGACGCGATGGCCACCTGGTACGAGGCCGCCGTCTGCCTCCGCAACCCGAGCGGTGTGACGACGCTCGGCGCGCGTCCGACGATCGCATCCGCCGCCATCGGCGAGGCCTGCGCCACGACGCTTTTCGCGCAGGGCGCCGCCGCGGCCGCGGCCGTCGCGGACGGCGTCGTGAACGACGCGCTCGAGGCCGTCGTCGAAGCGAATACGCTCTTGAGCGGCCTCGGTTTCGAGAGTGGCGGGCTCGCCGCCGCGCACGGCTTCGCCCAGAGCTTCACCGCCCTGCCCATGACCCACGCGCGGCACCTGCACGGCGAGATGGTCGCGCTGGGCACGCTCGCGCAGCTCGTCCTGGAAGCGCGACCCGACGAGGCCCGGCGCGTCGCGGAGTTCTTCGCGAAGGTCGGCCTGCCGGTACACCTCGGACAGCTGGCGATCGACGCGCGTGACATCGGCGCCCTCGATACCGTGATCGACGGGGTGCTGGCGTTTCCGTTCATCGGCAACATGCCGACGGCGATGAGCGCCGCGGTGCTGCGGCAGGGACTACTGGGTGCGCACGAGCTCGGGCTGGCGGTGGGCACCCAGGCGGGCGACGCGGCCTATCGACGGCTTCACGCCGCGTGAAGGGAGGGAGGCTACAGGAACGACGGCATGATCTCGTTCTGCGTGACCTGCTCCGGCGGCTGGCGGCGGCGGATCAGCTCCATCGAGCCGTCCTTTGCGATCATCACCTCCGCCGCCTCGGGGAACGAGTTGTAGTGCTTGGTCGACATGCCCGAGCAGTAGGCGCCGGCGCGCCCGATGACGACGGCGTCGCCGATGCGGGTCTCCGCCAGCCGGCGCGGCAGAAGCCCCTCGGGGTTGCCGGGTGCCGGGGTGAGGACGTCGCCGCTCTCGCAGCAGTGCCCGACCACGAGGTAGTCGGCCTCGCCGCGCGGCGCGCCGTCCGCCGGCACGACCGCGAGCGGGTGCTGCGCGCCGTACATGCTCGGGCGCACGATCTCCGTCATGCCCGCGTCGATCTTGATGAAGCGGTAGCCCTCGGCACCGGTATCGACGACGTCGATCGCGGTGGCGACGAGCGCGCAGGCATTGGCGACGAGGTAGGTGCCGGGCTCCACCTCGAGGCGTAGCTTCCGGTCGTGCTTCGTGGCGAACGTGCGGAAGGCGTCGGCGATCGGGGCGCCGATGCGCTGGAGATCCGTCTCCTCGTCGGGCGCCACCTTGAAGCCGCCGCCGAGGCTCAGCACGCGCGCGTCCGGGATGCGGGCGCAGATGTCGAGCGACATGAGCGCCACCCGCTTCCAGGTCTCCGGGTCGCCGCCCGAGCCGATGTGCGTGTGCATGCGCTCGATGCGCAGCCCGTGCTCGCGCCCGAGCGCCAGCGCCTGCGGCAGGTACTCGTGCCAGATGCCGAAGCTCGCCGCCGGACCGCCGACGTTGGTGCGGTTGTTGTGACCCGACCCGAGGCCGGGGTTCACCCGGACCGAGAGCGCGCCGCCGGGAACCGCCTGGCCGAAGGCGCGAATCTGCGCCAGGGAGCAGGCGTTGAACCGGACGCCCTCGGCGACGAGTGCGCGCAGGTCCTTCGGCAGCTCCTGCGCCGTGATCTGGATGCGATCGGGCGCAACGCCGGCAGCCATCGCGCGGCTCGCCTCGTAGCCGCTGCTCGCGTCGACGTGGAGACCAGCCGAGGTGAGCACGCGGATCACGGCGGCGGTCGGGCACGCCTTCATCGCGTAGCGCGCGGTCAGGCCGAACGCGTTCGGGAAGTCGAGCACGAGCCGCGCCCGCGCCTCGAGCGTCCGCTGGTCGTAGACGAAGACCGGAGTCCCGAAGCGCGCCTGCACGGCACGCACCTGCTCGTCGGAGAGGAACGGGATCGCGTTCATGCGCAGCCCGTGCGCAGGCCGCGGTCTACTCGCCTGCCGCGGCGTCCGCCGCTGCCGCCGCGGCTTCGCCCGCGGCCTGGCGTGACGGCGGCGCACCGAGCGCGACGAGGCGCGAGGTGACGAGCCCCGCGCGGTCGGACTCGGGATACTTCTGCAGGAAGCGCTGGTAGAGATCCTTGGCCGTGCCGGTGTCGCCCGCGATCTCCGCGGTCCGCGCCTGCCCGGCGAGCGCCTCCTCGGCGTACGGCCCCGCCAGATCGGCGGCCTGCGCGTACGCGCGTCCCGCCTCCGCCGCCTTGTCGCTCTGCTCCTGCGCCTCGCCCAGGCGGACGAGCGCGAGCTGGCGCAGATATTCGGTGGCCGGGTTCTCGTCGAGCACCTTCTGGTAGGTCACCGCGGCCTCCTGGGCGTGGCCGCCGAGGAGCTGCGCGTTGGCCGCCTGGAGAAGCGCGAGGTCGGCGTAGCTGGTGCTGCTGTAGCCGTCGGCGAGCTGCTGGAAGGCGGTGGCCGCCTCGGCATATTTCTTGTCGTCGAGGAGCGCGTGCGCCTGGACGTAGGCCTGCGCCGCGCTCGACTCACGGCTCGCGCGCACGGCCCGGAAGGCGCCGATCGCCGCCAACAGGAGCACGATGCCGCCGAGGACGAAGAGGAACGTCGTCCGGCGCTCCTCGACGTAGCTCACCACCTGCCGGCTGAGCGTGATGAACTCGTCCGGCTGCCGGAGATCCTTGCGGCGAATCCTCTGCGTTTGGGACACGGGTGTTCGCTTTCAAGGCCGTCGCCGCCCCGCGTGGGAGCGTACGGCCGGAGGTGAAGCCGGGGACTCCGGCCTCACATTTTGTACTTGAAGTCCTCGGGGGCCATCTTTTCGAGGATCTCGGCCCATTTGTCACGCGAGACGTTGGAGAGGTTCTGCTCCTTCCCCTCCTCTATCTGCTGCAGGACGCTCGAGGCTTCCAGCACCTTCTTGGCGACCCAGATCGGGCTCTTGGTACGGAGCGCGAGCGAGATCGCATCGCTCGGGCGGGAGTCGATGGTGACCTGGCGGTCGCCGACTTGCAGGTAGATCAGCGCGAAGTACGTGTTGTCCTTGAGATCGGTGACCTCGACACGGTCGACCGCCGCGTCGAGATCGGTGATGATCTTGGTGAGCAGATCATGGGTCATGGGCCGGGCCATCTTGATGCCCTCGAGCTCGGTGGCCATGGCCGTGGCCTCGAGCAGCCCGATCCAGATCGGCAGATTCAGCTTGTTGTCGGGATCCTTGAGGATGACGATCGGCGTCTTCGTCACCGGATCGAGCGTGAGACCGCCCACGGTCATCCGAATGAAGTTCTCACCGCTCATGGTGGTCACGGTCGTCGCGCATCATCGCGAAAAGGCCCCGAGAGGTCAATCCCCAAAGCCCCGACGGACGCGCCCGCGGTGCTCAGACGAGCACCAGCCGATCGATCACTTTGTACAGCTGGTTCAGGTTGCGGCACTCCTCCACCACATCACAATGCGGGAGATACCGGTCCATCTCACTGTCGCCGAATCCCCACGTCATGCGGTTCTCCGGATTCAGCCAGATGAGCTGCTTCGCCCGCTGTTTGATCTCGCGCAGCACCCACTCGTGCGGCAGGTTGTAGTTGTTGCGCGCGTCACCGAGGACGATGACCGTGGTGTGCCGCGTGATCGCCGCGAGGTGGTCGCGGTGGAAGAGCCGGAACGCCCGCCCGAAGTCGGAGTGGGCGTAGACGTTGATGACGTTGCCGCGGATCGCCTGGTCGATCGCCTGATGGATCTCGCTCTCCTCGAAGAGCTTGGTGATCTCGCCGATGTCGGCGACGAAGATGAACGACCGTACCTTCGAGTAGAGGTCCTGCAGCGAGTAGACGAACTGCAGCATGAACCGCGAGACGTTGCGCACCGAGTCGGAGACGTCGCACAGCACGACGACCTGCGGCTTCACCCGCTTGCGCTCGTCGAACTGGATCTTGAACGGCACCCCGCCGTACTGGAGGTTGCGCCGCAGGGTGTCCTTGACGTCGAACTTGCCGCGCCGGGCATGGCGCCGCTTCACCGCGAGCACGTTCTTCAGGCGCTGCGCCAGCTTCGTCACCGCCTCCTTCATGCGGCGGATCTCGTCCTCGGAGAGGTAGTAGAAGCTCTTCTCGGCGAGCGCCTGCATGCGCAGGTTGTCGCGCTGGGTGACGTCGCGTTGCTCGAGCTCGCGGCGCACGAAGCGCCGGATCATGTCCTGCAGCTCCTGCAGGCGGCGGTCGACGAAGCGCGCCATCTCGCGCCGGCGCGGGTCGGTGTCGCCCTCGCCGAGCAGCATCTCACTGATGCCCTGCAGCTCGCGGGCGACGTCGCTGACGCCGAGCGCCTGCTGCATGCCCTGCGCGAACTGCCCCTCCTGGAACGAGCGCTCGATGCGGTCGACGCCCGCCTCCCTGGCGGCCTGGCGTAGGAGCTGCTCGAGGCGCCCCGAGTCCTGCTCGAGGAGCGCGCGCGCCAGCTCGGAGGGCTCGATGCCCTGCTCGCGCAGGAGCCGTTGCAGCTCCTCGAGAAGGGCCTGGAACTCGGCCGGCGTCATCTCCATGGCGTCCATGGAGGCGGTCTCGCTGCGCTTCACGATGTCGCCGCCGCCCGAGAAATAGAGGTCGAAGAGCGCATCGTACGCCGGCATGTCGACGGCGCGCTTCACCAGGGTCGCACGCAGCGTGTCCTTCACCGCCGTGCGGTTCCGCAGGCCGACCAGGTCGAGCGCCCGTACGGTGTCGATGCTCTCGGCGAACGACACGCGGATACCGTTCTGCCGCAGGAGCCCGGCGAACTCGATGATCTTGCCGTCCACGCCCGCGCCGTCCTGCCTAGTGCAGGACGTCCTTCGACGGCTCGTCCGGCGCGCCGGGGCGCGCCGCCTTCGCCTTCTGCTTGGCGACGTAGTCCTTCAGCTCCTGCTGCGCCTTCCGGATGTCACCCTCGTACTTGAGGACCGTGCTGAGCGTCTCGTTCACGAGCTCGCTCCCGAGCGTGTCGATGTTCAGGAGCGTGAGCGCCCGCGCCCAGTCGAGCGTCTCGCTGATGCTCGGCGACTTCTTGAGGTCGAGCTTGCGGATGGCGTGCACGGCGCCGACCAGCTCGTCGACGAGGCGCGCCGCGACCTCCGGCACCTTGAGGCGGACGATCGCCAGCTCCTGCTCGCGGTCGGGGAAGTCGATGTAGAGATGCAGGCAGCGGCGCTTCAGCGCGTCGGACATCTCGCGCGCATTGTTGCTGGTGAGCACCACGAGCGGCACGTGGCGCGCCTTCAGCGTCCCGAGCTCCGGCACGCTCACCTGGAAGTCGGAGAGCACCTCGAGGAGGAAGGCCTCGAACTCCGTGTCCGACTTGTCGATCTCGTCGATCAGGAGGACGCTCGGCTTCTCGGAGGAGATGGCGCGCAGGAGCGGCCGCGGCAGGATGAAGCGCTCGGAGAAGAAGACGTCGTCCTGCGAGCTGATGCGGTCGACGGCCTCACGCAGCGTCTTCGTACCCTCCAGGACCTCGCCGATCTTGTCCTTCAGGATCTGGGTGTAGAGGAGCTGCTTGGCGTACTCCCACTCGTAGAGCGCCTTGGCCTCGTCGAGGCCCTCGTAGCACTGGAGGCGGATCAGATCGTGGCCGAGGGCGCCCGCGAGGACCTTGGCGAGCTCGGTCTTGCCTACCCCGGCCGGCCCCTCGACCAGGATCGGCTTCCGCAGGTGGCTCGCCAGGTAGACGACGGTCGCGATCGTGCGGCTGCAAATGTACTGCTGCGCGGCGAACCGCTCGATGACGTCCTCGATGGATTGGAAGCTCACGGGTTTGGCTCCTCGCAAAAAAAAGTGAGGCGTGACGCTACCATGCAGGTATGGCCGACACAATTCGTATATACTTCGCGGGCATGTGCACCCTCGCGGTCTACGTGCGGCACCTGCCGGGCCTTCCGCTGGTGGTCGCCGCCAATCGGGACGAGTTCTTCGCGCGGCCGGCGACGTCGCCCCTCCTGCTCGCCACCGCACCACGGATCGTCGGCGGACGCGATCTCCTCGCCGGCGGCACATGGCTCGGCATCTCGGAGCGCGGCCTCGTCGCGGGCCTGCTGAATCGCCGCGCTTCCGAAGCGCCGGTCGACGGCAAGCGCTCGCGCGGCCTCCTCCTGCTCGAGACCCTCGCCTTCGCCAGCGCCGCCGAGGCGGCGGGGGCCCTCGCCGCAGTGCCGCCCGACACCTACAACGCCTTCACCCTCATGGTTGCCGACGCGCAGGAGGCGTTCGTCGCGCAGAACCGGCGCGCGGGCGTCCACGTCGTGCCACTCGAGCGCGGCGTGCACGTGCTCAGCAACCTCGACACCGACGATCCGATCTGCCCCAAGGTCGCGCGCTCGCACGAGCATTTCGTCCGCGCCGGCGAGGCCTACGGCGCGACGCACAACGCCGTCGCCTTCCGCGCGGCGCTCCGCGACATCCTCGCCGACCACACGGTCGCCGCCGATCCGCGCCTGCCGGACGCCCTCGGCGCGCTGTGCGTCCATACCGAGCAGTTCGGCACCCGCTGCTCATCGATCCTCTTCCTCGACGACCAGCGCCGCTGGCGCCACTGGTTCGCCGACGGGGCGCCCTGCCGCACGGCGTACGAGCCGGCGCTCACGCCATGACCACGGACGACCAGACGATGCTGGCGTTCGCCCGCCGCTTCTTCGACGCGGTCGCGCGCGGCGATCTCGAGACCGTGCGCGCGTGCTACGCGCCGGACGCCGTGATCTGGACGGCGCAGGATCCCGCCGAGCGGACCCCGGAGGAGAATCTCGCCGTCCTCGGATGGGTGAAGGCCAACGTCCGCGACTTCCGCTACGAGGACGTGCGCTGCCAGGCGACACCGGGAGGTTTCGTCGAGCAGCACACGACCTGCGGCACGCTGCCGAACGGCGCCGCCTTCCGCTTCGCGGCCTGCCTCGTCGTGCGCGTCGAGGGCCGACGCATCACACGTCTCGAGGAGTACTTCGACACGGCGCCGCTCAGCGCCGCGCTGGCCCGGATCCCGCCGGGCTGACTCACTCCGGCTCCAGCCACACGTCGGTCAGGCGCGACGGCAAGAGCGGGTGGATCGTGTAGTCGTGCACCCGCCGGTCGTGCATCACGTAGGTGATCGGGTGGTACAGGAAGAGGATCGGCGCGTCGTCGACGATGATGCGCTCGGCCTCGGCGTCGACCACGAAGCGGGCGCGCTCGTCGCGCATCGTCCGGGCGCGCTCGAGCAGGCGGTCGAGCTCGGCGTTCGCGTAGAAGCTGTGGTTGTTCGCGCCGCCCGAGTGGAAGAGCACGTCGAGGAAGTTGCTCGGGTCGGGGAAGTCGGCCGACCATCCCAGGTCGAAGACCGGCACGGTCTTCGGCTGGCGGATGGCCTCGAGGAACGAGCTCCAGGCCACGCTCTTGATCTCGAGGCCCACGCCCAGCTTGGCGAGGTCCTGCTGGATCTTCTGCGCGATCTTGAGGTCGGTGTCGGTGCCCTGCGTCCAGATCTCGGTCGTGAAGCCGTCGGCGTGGCCCGCCGCCGCGAGCAGCGCTCGCGCCTTCTCCGTATCGTGCGGGTAGCCGGCGAGATCGACGTGGTAGCCGGGCATGTTCGGCGGCACGATGCCGTGCGCCTCGACGCCGCGCCCGTTCAGCAGCGCGATGACCCCCGCCTTGTCCACGGCATAGTTGATGGCCTGGCGCACGCGCCGATCGTCGAGCGGCGGCATCTCGCAGTTCAGGCCGACGAACATCGTGTCGAGCGCGGTCGCGTGCACCGTGAGCGCCGCGCGTGCCGGATCGCGCATGACCGACGGGAAATCGGCCGGCGGGATGCCGCTCACGTCGAGCTCGCCGCTCTCGAACATCAGCCATGAGAGCTCCGGGTTGACCCCGACCTGCTGCACGACGCCGTCGAGGTACGGGCGGTCCGCGATCCGGTAGCGCGGGTTGCGCGCGAGCACGATGCGCTCGCCGCGCCGCCACTCGCGCAGCACGAACGGGCCGCTGCCGAGCGGCTGGGTCGTGAAGTCGTCGCCGAGCGCCCGCGCGCGCTCCACGGGGACGACCGCCGCGAACATGAGCGCGAGCTTGTGCAGGAAGAGCGGATCCGGCGATTGCAGCTCGATCTCGACGGTCCGCGCATCGGGAGCGCGGAGGCCGGCGACGTGCGGCGCGCCGCCCTCGACGTACGCCGTTGCCCCGACGACGTCGCGGAAGTACTCGGCACCCTGGGAGCGGGTCTTCGGGTCGAGCACCCGCTCGATGCTGCCGACCGCGTCGGCCGCGGTGAGCGGCGTGCCGTCGGAGAAAACGAGGCCGTTGCGCAAGGCGAAGCGATAGCGGCGGCCGTCCGGCGCGACCTCCCAACGCTCCGCGAGGCCCGGCACGAGCGCCGCCTGGTCGTCGTAGGCGACGAGGGTCTCGAACAGATGCTCCTCGAAGAACCAGGAGCGGGTGTCGTAGCCGAGCGCCGGGTCGAGGGTCGGCACGTCGTCGGGCGCAGAGAGGCGCAGCACGCCGCCGCGCCGCTCGCCCGGAGCGCGCTTCGGCCAGTCGAGCGTGTCGCGCGTGCAGCCGGCGAGCGCCACTGCCGCGGCCAGCGCCGCCGCCAGCCGGAGGCTACGCACCGGGCGCGCGCGTCCCGCCGAGCAGGCCGTAGGCGATGAAGTTGAACGTCAGCACGGCGTAGAGCAGCGCCGCACCCGGGAAGAGCATCAGCCACGGCGCCGCGCGGTAGTAGCTCGTCGCCTCCTGGATCATGCGCCCCCAGGTCGGGGTCGGCGGCGGCACGCCGATGCCGAGGAAGCTGAGCCCCGCGTCGAGCAGGATCGTCCCCGAGGTGCTGAGCGCCGCGATCACGACGATCGTCGGCACGACGTTCGGCAGGACGTGGCGCCAGAGCGTGCGCCGGTCGCGGGCGCCGAGCGCGCGCGCCGCGAGCACGAAGTCGCGCTCGCGCAGCGACAGGACCTCGCTGCGGATGACGCGCGCGACGCCGGTCCAGCTCACCAGGCCGATGACGACGAAGATCGTCCAGACGCTCGGCCGCAGCACCGCGACCAGCGCCACCGCGAGCAGCAGCCCCGGGAAGGCCAGCATGACGTCGGTCGCGCGCATCAACACCACGTCGACGACGCCGCCGAAGTAGCCGGCGGCGATGCCGATCGCGGTGCCGATCACCATGGTCACGACCATCGCGACCGCGCCGACGAGGAGCGAGATGCGCGCGCCGCAGAGGAGGCGCGACAGCACGTCGCGCCCGAGATCGTCCGTCCCGAGATAGAATGGCGCCGCGGGCGGCATCGGCTCGGCGAGCTGCGGCGCGACCGCCGCCGCCGGATCGTAGGGCGCCACCGACGGCCCGACGATCGCGATCAGCACGAGCAGCGCCCCCATGGCGAGCCCGAGCCGAAGGAGCGAGGCCGGAGCGCGCACTCAGCCGAGCCGGATACGCGGGTCGACGACCCGGTAGAGAACGTCGACCACGAGGTTGGTCGCGACGACGAGGATCGCGCTCAGCAGCACCGTGCCCATGATCACCGGGACGTCGAGGTTGAGCACCGCGTCGAAGGCGAGCCGTCCGAGCCCCGGCCAGTGGAAGACCGTCTCGGTCAGCACGACCCCGTTCAGGAGCGAGGCGAAGTCGAGGCCGACGACGGTGAGGAGCGGCAGGCTGGCGTTCCGCAGCGCGTGCACCGCCACCGTGCGCAGTCGGCTGTTGCCGCGGGCCCGCGCCGCCCGGATGTAGTCCTCCCCCAGCACCGCGACGAGGTTCGTGTGCAGGAGGCGGGCGTAGTAGACGCCGCTCCCGATGCCGAGGACGAGCGCGGGAAGGATCAGGTGGCGCACGTCCCCTGCCCCGCCGAGCGGCAGGAGGCGCCAGCGGTAGCCGAAATAGTAGAGCGCGAGGAGACCGAGCCAGAAGACCGGCGCCGACAACACGACGAGCGAGGCGACCAGCGCCGTCCGGTCCACCCATGTGCCCGCGAGCGGCGCCGTCACGAGACCACCGGCGAGCCCGATCACGATCGCCACGAGGAGTCCCGCCGACGCGAGCAGCGCCGTCGCCGGCAGCCGGCGGACGAGGATCTCCGTCACCGGCTGGCGGGTGGCGTAGGAGCGACCGAGGTCGCCGTGCAGCACGCGCTCGAGATAGCGCGCGTACTGCACGCGCATCGGCAGATCGAGCGCCAGCTCGCGGCGGATCGAGGCGATCGTCGCCGCGTCGGCGCGCGGCCCGGCGACGACCCGCGCGGGATCCCCCGGCACCAGGAACACGATCGCGAACGTGATCCAGGTCGTGCCGAGCAGGATGACGAGCGACCAGAGGAGTCGCCCGATCAGATAGCGCATGCCTTGACCCTGCGGCGGCGCTCGCGTATCCGGGCGCGCGGACCCACCGCGTGCGTACCCTCGTCCTCGCCGCCATCGCCGCGATCGTGTTCGCGGTGCTCACGCCCTCCGGCTGCCAGCGCATGCAGCAGCGCATGCTCCTGTCGCTCGTGCGCGAGAGCGAGCGCGACGTCGACGTCCTCGCCGCCGACCCGCCGAGCTTCCGCTTCCCGCCGACGCCGGTGCGGGTGGTGGCGATCATCGACTACGACGACGCGCGCCGGCCCGACAGCCACGTCTCGTTCGTGCCCCCGGACGGCTCCGCGCAATACGCCTTCGCCGCGAGCGTATGCGACTCGTGGGCGCCGGCCTGCATGGAGTCGGCGACGCCCGCCGTCGTCGACACCGTCACCTACGGCACGGAGCCGCCGGGCCTGCGGCGTCTCGAGCCCGTCGGCGGCTCGCCCGCCCCGCTCCGGCCAAACCACCTCTACGGCCTGGCGCTGCTCGGCGACAAGCTCTTCGCGCTCAAGGTCTTCTATCGCGACGACGCCGGCGCGCTCCACCTGATGGACGGCTCGCGCTTCGCGCAGGCGATCGTGCAGAACCGGCGCGACCTGGTGGCGTCCTTCCTCGCCGGCGGCTGAGCAGGCGGCGCCCTCAGTCAAGGCTCCGTCCCCCGTCGACGACGAGCGTCGTGCCGGTCACGAAGTCCGCCTCGACGAGGTACAGCACCGCCGACGCGACCGCATCGGGGCCGCCGAAGCGGCCGAGCGGCGTGCGTGCGAGGATGCGTGCCTCCTGCTCGGCCGTCGCGCCGGCGGGCGGCAGGATCGGCCCCGGCGCGACGCAGTTCACCTGCACGGCCGGCGCCAGCTCCATGGCGAGCCCGCGCGTGAGCGCCCCGAGGCCCGCCTTCGAGACCGCATACGGCAGGTAGCCGCGGTACGGCGGGTCGGCGCCCGCGTCGCCGATGTTGACGATCTTGCCGGCGCCACGCGCCGCCATCGCCCGGCCCAGATGCAGCGCCAGGAGATAGGGCGCCGTGAGATTGACCGCGAGATGGCGCTGCCACGCGTCGGCGCCGAGGGTCGCGAGCTCCGAGCGCTCGTAGACCGACGCGTTGTTGACGAGCACGTCGACCGCGCCGAGCGTCGCGGTCACCCGCTCCGCGAGCGCGACGACCGCCGCCGGGTCTCCGAGATCGGCGGCGAAGGCCTCCGCCTCGCGTCCCCGCGCGCGCAGCTCCGCGACCAGCGCCGACGCCGCGCCCGCGGAGCGTCCGTAGTGCACCGCGACGCGCGCACCGCGCTCCGCGAGGCGGGTCGCGATCCTCCGGCCGACTCGCTGCGCCGCGCCGGTCACGAGCGCGCTGCGCCCGCTCAGCTCCATGCCCGGGCTCGCCTCACGCGCCTCGCAGCTGCGGCAGGATCTCGTCCATCATGCCCGGCGCCGCGGCCACCAGGTGCTCCGGGGCGCGCTCGCCGCCGAGCAGTGCCGCGAGATCGACGGGTGCTCCGGATCGGTAGCGCAGCTCGCCGCCGACGGCCACCAGCATCGCCGCCCCCGCGGCGATGTCCCAGATGCGCGCCCGCCCGAGAAGCGCGGCGACCGCGGCACCGCGCGCGACCAGTGCCATGTGGTACGCCGTCGAGCCGAGCGCCCGCACCTTGCCCTTGAAGGTGATGGGCGAGCCGCGGTGCAGATCCGAGTGCGTCGCGATGAAGAGGTCGCCCTCGTGCGGCGGGCGCCGGCCGGCGGGAATGACCCGGCCGTTCCAACGCGCCTCGCCCTGCTCGGCGAGATAGGTCTCGCCGGTCATCGGCAGATACGTGATGCCGCCGACGGCTTCCCCGCCGCAGACCAGCCCGATCGTCACGCACCAGGTCGGGAGGCCGGCGACGAACGCCGAGGTGCCGTCGATCGGGTCGAGCGTGAGCGTGCACGCCGCATCCTCGCTGCCGACGGCGCCGAACTCCTCGCCGAGGAGCCGCACGCCGGGCGCGAGCGCCGGGAGCCGCGCCACCAGGTACTGCTCGACGGCGCGGTCGGCCTCGGTGACCAGCGTGCGATCGGCCTTGCGCTCCGCGGTGACGTTCTGGAAGTAGCCGCGCGCGACCTCGCCCGCCTCCTTCACGAGCGGCAGCAACGCGGCGACGGACGGCGCAGTCATGCGCGCAGCATAGCGCAGGGCCGGGCCGCTCACGAGAGCGACGGGCCCGCCACGTCGGTGCCGCGGCCCTGCAGCCACAGCATGCCGCGGGTCATGTACTGCAGGCCGGAGATCGTGGTCGCGGCGCCCGCCAGGACGAAGAGCGTCGTGCGGACCCCCGGCGACGCGGCGTGCGGCCAGACGACGCCGATCAGCACGATCGTGACCGAGCCGAGCTGGAAGAACGTCGCCGCCTTGCCGACCGCGCTCGGGCGCACCGCCATGCGCTCGCCGCTCACCATGAAGAGGGTGAAGTAGCCGGCGAGCAGGATCACGTCGCGGATGATGACCAGCACGGTGAGCCACGCGGGCACGAGCCCGTTCAGCGCGAGCACGCAGAACGAGCTCAGGAGGAGCAGCTTGTCGGCAAGCGGGTCGAGGATGGCGCCGAGCTCGGTCTTGCTGTCGGTCAGCCGCGCGATCGCACCGTCGAGCGCGTCGGTCACCCCGCCGAAGCAGAAGACGACGAGCGCGAGGCCGGGCCGCCCGCTCGTGAGCAGGATCAGGAACCCCGGGATGGTGAGGATGCGGACGATCGTCAGGAGGTTGGGGAGATTGAGCACTCCAGCTCCCGCAGCCGCTTGCGGATCTGTGCCGCCATCTTCGGCGTCGCCATCGCCGTGATCTCCGCCCGTCCGTTGTCGTAGCGCTCCGCGACGACGCGCGTCCCCCGATGCAGCCACGCGACGAGATCGCCGCGCGAGCTCGGCACGGCGACGTCGAGCCGGACGCGCTCGCGCTCGATCCACTGCTCGATCCCGTCGAGCAGCTCCGGCAGGCCGCGCCGCGTGCTCGCCGAGATCTCGTAGGTTCCGACGAGGTGCACGCGCTCCGCCGAGACGAGACGGATCGGCGCCGCTGCGGCCCGATCGATCTTGTTCCAGACGAGCACGGTCGGGGTCTCGCCGGCGCCGATCTCCGTGAGCACGCGCTCGACGACACCGATCTGCTCCTCCGCCTCCGGGCTCGTCGCGTCGACCACGTGCAGCAACAGATCCGCGCGCCGCACCTCCTCGAGCGTGCTCTTGAACGCCTCGATGAGCTGATGCGGCAGGCGGTGGATGAAGCCGACGGTGTCGACGAGCAGCGCCCGCTCGCCGCGCGGCAGGTCGAGCCGGCGGATCGTCGGGTCCAGGGTGGCGAAGAGCTTGTCCTCGACCAGCACGCCGGCGTCGGTGAGCGCGTTCATCAACGTCGACTTGCCCGCGTTGGTGTAGCCGACGAGCGCGATGGTGACGTACGGGACGGTCGCCCGCTCCTGGCGGTGCAGCTCGCGCGTACGCTCGACCTCGGTGAGCCGCCGCTTCAACCGCACGATGCGCTCACGGACGCGCCGGCGGTCGACCTCGAGCTGGGTCTCGCCGGGACCGCGGGTGCCGACGCCGCCGCCGCCGAGACGCGAGAGATGCGTCCACGCGCGCGTCAGACGCGGCAGCATGTACTCGAGCTGCGCCAGCTCGACCTGCAGCTTGCCCTCGAGGCTCCGCGCCCGAGCCGCGAAGATGTCGAGGATGAGCTGGCTCCGGTCGAGCACCTTCACGTCGAGGCGCTCCGTGAGGTTGCGCTGCTGGACCGGGCTCAGGTTCTCGTCGACCAGCACGACGCCGGCGCGCGCCGCCGCGACCGCCTCCTTCAGCTCCGACACCTTGCCGGCGCCGATGTAGGTGGCGGGCGTGATGTGGCGCAGCGTCTGCGTCACGGTCGCGACCGGCTCGACGCCCGCCGTCAGCGCCAGCCGCTCGAGCTCGCGCAGCGACTCCTCGGCGCCGATGCCGGGCTCGGCGTCACGGCGCGACGCGTAGGCGATGCCGACCAGGACGGCGCGCTCCGTCGGCCTGGCGACGTCCTGCGTTCGACCCTTCATTGCCGATCATGCTGGCACAGCGGGGGCCGGACCGAAAGGCCGCGGGTCCGCCGCCTCGATCAGGCCGACCAGCGCATCGAGCGTCGGGACGCGCGGGCAGTCGTGATCCGCATAGAGCCCGGCCGCGTCGAGCAGCACGCCGCGCACGCCTGCCGCGCGGGCCCCGACGACGTCGACGTGGTACAGGTCGCCGACGTGCACGGCCCGGCCGGGCTCGGCCCCGGCCCGTGCCAGCGCCAGGCGGAAGATCGCGGGGTCGGGCTTCTCGTAGCCCACCTCGAACGAGTCGATGACGTCGTCGAGAAGTGGCGTGAGCCCGATGCGGTCGAAGAGCGCGCGCAGTCGTCCGTTGGCGTTCGACACGACGACCAGCCGCAGGCCGGCGCGCCGCAGGCGGCCGAGCGCCGGCACGATCTCCGACGGGAGCTCCTCCCAGAGGTTCTCGCGGGCGTGGTAGTCGCGCACCTCGGCCAATGCCGCCTGCGTCGCCGCGGACGCGGCAATGCCCGCGTGCGCGAGCACGAGCTCGAGGTAGCGCGGGGCCCGCGCGGCATCGGTCGTCTGGCTGATGCCGTGCGCCACGTCGAGCGCATGCTTCGCCTCGGGATCGGCGCGCACGAGCGCTGCCGGCTCGACCGCAACTCCCTGGCGGGCGAGCGCGGCGGCGATGCGCGTCCAGCTCGGGTGGACGAGGACGCCGCCGGCGTCGAGGAAGAGCGTCGTGAAGCCGAGTCCGGCCGCCGGGGTAGCGCTCACTGCAGGTATGCAACCCGGTCGCCGAAGAGCTCCTCGACCGCGTCGACCAGCGTCTCCGACGCCGCCACCCGGAAGCGCGGCAGCCGCACGCTCGCGACGTAGCCCTCCGCCAGCACCTCGATCGAGGCCGTGCAGCTCCCCGGATGCGACTCGAGCATGCGCGCCAGCTCGTGCGCGCGCTCGGCGGTGAGCGCGGCCTCGTCGAGCCGCAGGCGAATCTCGCGCACCGCCTGCTGGCGGACGGCGGCGAGCGACGCGATGTCGTCGGCGATGATCTGCGAGCGCTCCTCGCTCACCTCGAGCATGCCGCCGACGCAGATCGGCTCATCGGAGGCGATCATCGTCTCGTACTTGCGGTAGGCCTCGGGCCAGATGATGACCTCGATCGTGCCGCTCTTGTCCTCCAGGTTGAACGTGGCGTAGCGGTCGCCCTTCTTGTTGTTCTTGAGCTTCAAGGTGTGGACGACGCCTCCCACCTTCACCTTCTCGCGGTCGGCGCGCCCGCGCGCCCCGAGCTCGGCGATCGTGCCGCTCGTGATGCGGCGCAGATCGCGCTCGAACTTGTCGAGCGGGTGGCCGCTCACGTAGAAGCCGACGGTCTCTTTTTCCGCCGCGAGGCGCTGCTTGTCGGACCAGGGCGTGATGCCGGGGGTCGGCGGCGGAGGCGGCACGCTGCCGAGCGCGAAGAGCGTGATCTGCCCGGCCGCCTCGCCCGAGGTCGACGCCCACTGCATGATCTTGTCGATGTACGCCGGCTCGCCGCTCGGTCCCTCGGAAAGCATCATCGCCCGCGACGCGCCGAGCGAGTCGAAGGCGCCGCACTTGATGAGGCACTCGAGCACGCGGCGGTTGATCTGCTGGCCCCGCACCCGGTTCGCGAAGTCGGGCAGGTCGACGAACGGCCCGCCCTCGCGGCGTGCCGTCAGGATGATCTCGATCGCCTTGGCGCCGACGCCCTTTACGGCGCCGAGGCCGAAGCGGATGCCCTTCTCGGTGACGGTGAAGCGCTCGCCGGACTCGTTGATGTCAGGCGCCAGGATCGGGATGCCATGGGAGCGGCACTCGGCGATGTTCTTGTAGGTCTTGTCGATCTCGCCCATTTCGAGCGAGAGCAGCGCCGCCATGAACTGCCGGCGGTGGTGCGCCTTGAGATACGCCGTCTGGAACGAGATCAGTGCGTACGCAGCGCTGTGCGACTTGTTGAAGCCGTAGGCCGCGAACTTCTCCATCTGGTCGAAGATGGTGGTGGCAAGGTCGGCCTTCAGGCCCTGCTCGACGGCGCCCTTACGGAAGCGGTCGCGCTCCTTGTCCATCTCCTCCTTCTTCTTCTTGCCCATCGCGCGCCGCAGGTTGTCGGCGTCGGCCATGGAGTAGCCGGCGAGGACGCGCGCGATCTGCATCACCTGCTCTTGATAGACGAGCGTGCCGTAGGTCTCGTTGAGGATGCTCTCGAGCAACGGGTGCTCGTACGCGACCTTCTCCTTGCCGTGCTTGCGCTTGATGAAGTCCTGATCCATGCCGCTCTCGAGCGGACCGGGCCGGAAGAGCGCGAGCGCGGCGATGAGATCCTCGAAACAGCTCGGCCGGAGCTGCGTCACCATCTTCCGCATGCCGCCGCTTTCCATCTGGAAGACGCCGGTCGTGTCGCCCTTGCAGAGCAGCTGGTAGGTCTTGGCATCCGTGAGCGGCAGGGTCGCGAGATCGACGGTCGTCTCGGTGTCCTCACGCACCAGGCGGACGATGTCGGCGAGGAAGGTCAGCGTCTTCAACCCGAGGAAGTCGAACTTGATGAGGCCGATCCACTCGACGTCGCCGTAGGGGTACTGCGTGAGTACGGCGCGGTCCTTGTCGACGAACAGCGGCAGGTTCTCGCTGAGCGGCCGGTCGGAGATGACGATGCCGGCGGCGTGCTTCGACGCGTGGCGCAGGAGGCCCTCGAGCTTGAACGCGTAGTCGAAGAGCGGCTTCTCGCGCTCGCGCTCGCGCAGCTCCTTGAGGCGCGGCTCGAGGTCCATCGCCTTCTCGAGCGGGTGGTCCTTGCCCTGCACCGGCGCAGGGTAGAGCTTGGCGATGCGGTCGGTCTCGCCGAACGAGAACTCGAGCACGCGCCCGACGTCCTTGATGGCCGCCTTCCCCTTGAGCGTCCCGAAGGTGATGATGCCGGCGACTCGGTCGTCGCCGTACTTCTCGCGCACGTAGCGGATGACCTCGTCGCGGCGCTCGTAGCAGAAGTCGACGTCGATGTCGGGCATCGACCGTCGTCCCGGGTTGAGGAAGCGCTCGAAGAGCAGGTTGTACGGCAGCGGGTCGATGTCGGTGATGCGGAGCGCGTAGGCGGCGATGCTGCCCGCCGCCGAGCCGCGGCCCGGTCCGACCGGGATGCCCTGCCCCTTCGCCCAGTTGATGAAGTCGGCGACGATGAGGAAATAGCCAGCGAAGCCCATCGACTTGATGATCGCCAGCTCCGACTCGAGGCGCTCGCGGTAGGGCTTCGTGGCGTCGCCGGTGAGCGGCGTCGCTTGCACGCCGCAGCCGGCGGCGAGGCGCTCGTCGAGGCCGCGGCGCGCGTCGCGCTCCAGCCGGTCCTCCAGCGTCTCGCCCTTCTCCACCCGGTAGACCGGAAACTGGTACTTGGTCTTCAGCTCGAGCTGGCAGCGCTTCGCGACCTCGACCGTGTTGGTGACGGCGTCGGGCACGTCGTCGAACGCCCGATGCACCTCGTCGGGGCTCTTCACGTAGAGCTGATCGGTCTCGAACTTCCAACGCGATGGATCGGAGAGTGTCTTGCCCGTCTGGATGCAGAGCAGGACCTCGTGCGCCTTGGCGTCCTCGGGGGTGAGGTAGTGGCAATCGTTGGTGGCGAGCAGCGGGATGCCCATCTCGCGTCCGAGCTGCTTCAGCATCTCGTTGCAGGTGACCTGCTGCGGCAGGTGGTTGTCCTGGACCTCGAGGTAGAAGCGGTCGCCGAACATGCGGAGGTAGTCGCCGGCGATCTCCTTGCCGCGCTCGTAGTTGCCGGCCTGGAACGCGCGGTTGATCTCGCCCGAGAGGCAGCCGCTCGTCGCGATCAGGCCGCCGTTCAGCTCGCCGAGGATCTCCTTGTCGATGCGCGGCTTGAAGTAGAAGCCCTCCGTGTACGATGCGGTGACCAGCTTGCAGAGGTTCTGGTAGCCCTCCATGTTCATGGCGAGCAGGATCATGTGGAAGTTGCCGCCCGCCTCGTAGTCGTCGCTCCGGGCGGCGACCTTCTGCTCCTTGCGCGAGCGCGGCGCGAGGTACATCTCGCAGCCGATGATGGGCTGCACGCCCGCCGCCGTGCACGTCTTGTAGAACTCGATCGCGCCGAACATGTTGCCATGGTCGGTGATCGCCACGGCGGGCATGCCGAGCGCCTTCACCCGCGGAACCAGGGCCGCGATCTTGTTGGCGCCGTCGAGCAGGCTGTACTGGGTGTGAAGATGGAGATGTACGAAGCTCATCGACCGCCCCTCCTCCACCGCGGGGGGTCGTTTATGCGCCCGCGCGGACGAACGCGCAAGAGATTTTTCAGGAGCGGGCGCGGCGCGACGACGCGACCCGGCGGACCGCGCGGACCGGCGCGAGCTGGCGCACCGGGTAGCGCGCGACCGTCTGCGCGTAGAAGCGGTACATCACCGGAAGGACGACCAGGGTGAGGAGGCAGGCGGAGATCGTCCCGCCGACGATCACGACGGCGATCGGCCGCTGCACCTCGCTGCCGATCGCGCGGCTCGTCGCGGCCGGCACGAGGCCGAGGGCGGCGAGCGCGGCCGTCATCAACACGGCGCGGAGGCGCGCCGTGCAGCCGTGGCGGATGGCATCGTCGAGCTCGTCGCCGCGCCCGCGGTGCTCGAGGATGCTCGACAGCACGAGCACGCCGTTCAGCGACGCCTGCCCGATGAGCGCGATGAAGCCGACCGCCGCCGACACCGAGACCGGCATGTCCATCCACCAGAGCCCGGCGACGCCGCCGATGAGCGCGAACGGCACCGTCATGAGCACGAGAGCCGCCGGCGGGAACGAGCCGAACGCGTTGAACAGCAGGGCCAGCGTGATCAGCAGGGCCACCGGCACGACCAGCGCCAGGCGGTGCATCGCCCGCTCCTTGCTCTCGAACTCGCCGCCCCACTCGAGCGTCGTGCCGCTCGGCAGTGGCACGGCCGCGACCACTGCCGCCTTGGCGTCGGTCACGAACGAGCCCATGTCGCGGCCGCGCACGTTCATGCGGATGCCGATGTAGCGGTGGCCGTTCTCGCGGCTGATCGCCGCCCGGCCGCGGCCGAGCGAGACGTGCGCCAGGGTCTCGATCGGCACGGTGATACCGCCCTGCACCGGCACCTGCAGCTTGCGGATCTTCTCGACGTCGTCGCGCGCCGCCGTCGGGTAGCGCAGCACGACGTCGTGGCGGCGCTCGCCGTCCCAGAACTCGCCGACCGGCTGGCCGCCGAGGGCCGCCTGCACGACGTGCTGGAAGCCGTCCATGTCGAGGCCGTAGCGCCCGAGCGCCGGACGGTCGGGCTCGATCTGCAGCTGCGGGATCTCGCTGCTTTTCACGATGCCCAGGTCAGCGACGCCCGGCACCTTCGCGACCGCGCTCTGGATCTTCTCCGCAAGGTCCTGGAGCTGCACCAGATCGTCGCCGTAAAGCTTGAGCGCGATCTGGCCGAACTGGCCCGAGATGTTCTCGTTCACGTTGTCGCGGATCGGCTGCGAGAAGTTCGCCTCGAGCCCGGGGATCACCGCCAGCGCCTCGTTCATCTTGTCCATGCTGTCGTAGAGGGTGCGGACGTCGGGCGGGAACTGCTCCGGCGGCTTCAGCCGCACGTTGAACTCGAGGTTGTTCTGCAAGGTCGGGTCGGTGCCGTCCTCCGGCCGGCCGAGCTGCGACATCACCGCCGCCACCTCGGGCCGGCTCCGGATGATCTCGGTGATGCGCGGCACGAGGCGGCGCGCCTCGTCGAGGCTGATGCTCGAGGGCAGCGTGAAGGTGATGTAGAGCGAGCCCTCGTTCAGCTCCGGCAGGAACTCCGAGCCCAGCTGCGACAGGGTCAGCACGGCAACCACGAGCGCAGCGACCGCCCCGAGAATGACGAGGCGCCCGTTGCGCAGCGCCCAGGCGAGCGTCGGCTCGTAGGCGCGCCGGAAGAAGCCGAGCACCGGCGACACCCGGTGCGTGATGGGCCGGCGGTAACAGAAGGTCGCGAGCACGGGGATCAGGGTGACCGAGAACAGCAGTGCGCCGACCAGCGCCGCGACGACCGTATTCGCCATGGGCGCGAAGATGCGCCCCTCCACCCGCTCGAGCAGGAAGATCGGTACGTACGCCGCGATGATGATCATCAGCGAGAACATCGTCGGCCGGACCACGTCGGTCACCGCGCGGTAGATGCGGTCCGTCAGGTCGTTGGTCGGGGCCGGGTCGTGCGACGACAGGCGGTGCACGATGCTCTCGACGATCACGACGGCGCCGTCGACGATGATGCCGAAGTCGACCGCGCCCATGCTGAGCAGGTTGGCGCTCATGCCGCGCACCTTCAGGTACAGGAACGCCGAGAGCAGCGAGAGCGGGATCAGCGAGCCCACGATCAGCGCGGCCCGGATGTCGAGCAGGAACACGAAGAGGACGAGCGTGACGAGGACGCCGCCCTCGATCAGGTTGTGGCCGACGGTGTGGAGCGTCGTCTCGACGAGATCCGTGCGGTCGTAGAACGGGTCGACCCGCACGTCGCCGGGCAGGAGGTGGTCGTTCAGCTCGGCGACCGCCGCGCGCACGCGCTCGAGCACGATCGTCGGGTTCTCCGCCCGCCGCATGAGCACGATGCCCTCGACCGCGTCGTACTGGCGCTCGCGGCTCACCACGCCCTGGCGCGGCGCCCAGCCGTCGGCGACCGACGCGACGTTCCGCACCGTGACCGGCGTGCCCTCGCGGCTCGCAATCGGCGTCGTCGCGACGTCGTCGAGCGTACGGAAGAGGCCGGTCGAGCGGATGACCATCTGCTCCGAGCCGCGCGCGAGGACGCCGCCGCTCGCGTTGCGCGACGCCTTGGTGAGCGCGCCCTCGAGGTCGCCGAGCGTGAGGCCGTAGGCCGCGAGGCGCGACGGGGCCGGCTCGACGTGCACCTCGCGCACGAGGCCGCCGTAGCTCACGACGTCGGCGACGCCCTGCACGCGCATGAGCCGCGGGCGCACCACCCAGTCCTGCAGGGTGCGGAGCGCCATCGGATCGCCGCCGCTGCCGCTCACCGTGTAGCGGTAGATCTCGCCGATCGGGGTCGCGAGGGGGCCGAGCCCGGGCGTGACGTCGGGCGGCAGGTCGGCGTCGCGCAGGCGCTCGAGCACCTGGGCGCGCGCGAAGATCGCATCGACGCCGTCGTCGAAGGTGAGCGTCACGTTGGAGAGGCCGAAGAGCGAGAGGTTACGGAGGCGGGTGAGCCCCGGCGTGCCGTTCAGCGCACGCTCGATCGGCAGCCCGATCTGGCGCTCCACCTCCTCCGTCGGCTGCCCGGGAAAGAGCGTGATCACCGTGACCTGCGTGTCGGTCGGGTCGGGGAACGCCTCGATGGTGAGGCCGCGGAACGCGTAGACCCCCGCGACGATCACCACCAGGGTGAAGAACAGGACGGCGCCACGGTTGCGCAGCGACCCCTGGACGATGCGATCGAACATCGGTCCGCGCCTACTCTTGCGCGAGGTCGATCGCGTTCAGCAGCAGGATCGCCCCCTTGCTGACGAACACCTCGCCGGGCGCGAGGCCGCTCACGATCTCGGCCTGGCCGGCGCGCTGGAAGCCCGGCGTCACCGGCCGCCGCTCGAGCGTCCCGGGATGCTCGGCCGGCCGGACGAAGACGAACGCCTTGTCGTCGTCGTTGACGAGCGCCTCCGCCGGCACGACGACGCGCGGCGTACCGCCGCCCTGCAGCGCCACCTGCACGTAGGCATTCGGACGGAGCGCGTGATCGCCGTTGGCGACGCGCACGCGCACCTCGACCATCCGGCGAGTCGGATCGACGACCTCGCCGACGTACTCCACCTTGCCCTCGATCGGCTGCTCCGGCGACGCCGGCGACAGCACGCGTGCCGCCTGGCCCACGTGCACGGAGGCGACCTGCTCCTCGGGCACGTCGGCGGTCACGATCACCTCGCCGAGATCGGCGATCACCAGCAGGGGATCCGTGCGGTCGGGCCCGACCTCCTGCCCGGCCAGGACCGCACGCTCGACGACGACGCCCGCGCTCGCGGCGGTGAGCCAGTAGCGGTTCTCCCCGACCTCGGCGACGTCGAGGCTCTTGAGCTTCAGCTCGGCCGCATCACGCGCGAGCTGCGACTGCCGGAGATCCTGCTCCGCCGCGAGCAGGTCCTTCTCGGGCTCCGCCTTGAGGGCGACCAGCGAGCGCAACCGGGCGACCGCCTTCTCGCGCGCCGCCGTCTCCGCCTTCGACTGCTCCAGGTCCTTGTAGACGTCGACCAGCGCCGTCGAGCGGATCGCGATCAAGCGCTCGCCGCGCTCCACCCGCTGGCCGAGCCGCACCGCGACGCTCTCGACGTGGCCGGAAAGCGGCGCCACGACCGGCGTCGAGCGCGCCTCGTCGAACGCGACGTGCGCCGGCGCCGGCTCGGGCGCGAGCGGATCGCCGAGCGACGCCGTCGCGAATGCCAGATAGCTCCAGGTCGCCGCGCCGTCGGCGATCTTGATCGTGTCGCGCTCGACCGCGAACGGCGGCGGTGCCGCGACCGCGGGCGCGCTCGCCCCCCGGCGGATGATCCAGATGCCCGCGAGCGCGAGGACGGCGCCGGCGATCAACCAGGCGCGGCGCTTCCGGCTCGTGTCTGCGGACCTCTCCTGCGTGCTGACCGTCACGGTGCTGCTCCTTCCGGATAGCGGGTGCGCGGGAAGTCCCCCGCGGCCTCGCGAATCTTGAGCGCGGCGGTGAACGCCTCGCCGTCGAGATCAGTGCGCGCGAGCAGCAGGTCCTGGTGCGAGCGCTGCGCCAGGAGGACGTCGAGCTGCGACGTTCCGCCCTCGCGCGCCGCCCCCTCCATCGCGGAGCGCACCGAGCGTGCCGTATCGAGCGCATGGCTCATCTGCTCGATGCGGCGCGCCACCAGCACGCGCTGCCGCGCCTCCGTCTCGAGCGTCGTGCGCGCCGTCTCGACGAGCGCCGCACGCGTGTCGCGCGCCTTGGCCAGCGCCGCCTCGGCGGTCTGCAGATCGGCTTGCCCGCGGTCGAACACCGGGAGCGGCACCTGCACGCCGAGCGCCGCGCTCTGCCGCTGGTTTCCGGCCGCCTCGAAGGTGTCGTAGGTGTAGCCGGCCCGCACGGTGACGTCGGGGATGGCCTTGCGGCGCGCCAGCCTCGCCTGCTCGTCGGCGGCGTGCAGAGCGGCGTCGAGCGCCGCGATGTCGGGCCGCTGCTTCTCGAGCTCGGGCGACCACGTGCGCGGCGCCGTCGCCGCCGCCTCGCGTCGCAGATACTCGCGCGCCGCGCGCGCGGTGGGGAACGCCGGGCACGGGCTCGCGACGATCGCGGCGCACGCGCCGCGCGCGGTCTCGAGGTCGCTCCGCGCGGAGTCGCGCGCGGCCACGAGCCGCATCTGCTCGAGCTCTGCCCGCTCGAGATCGGCGGTTGCGGTCTCGCCCTTGGAGGCACGCGCGCGCTCGAGCGCGATCGTGTCGTCGCCGGCGTGCACCTGCGCGTTCAGCACCCCCGCCCGCGCCTGGCTCCTGGCGATGTCGCCGATCGCCGCCAGGAGCGCGAAGAAGCGGGTCCCGAGCGTCGCCAGCGCTTGCGCCTGCGCCTGCTCAAGCTGCGCCGCGGCCGCCGCGGCCCGCGGCCCGCGCTTGCCGAGCTCGATCAGCTCGGAGATGCCGACGGTGTAGTTCGGCACATGGCTCCAGGGATCGTGCAGGTCGGGCGGATTGGTCTCGCCGATCGGCATCGTGCCCCAGGTGAAGTCCAGGGTCGGGTTGGGCAGGGTCCTCGCCCGCCGCAGATCCCCGGCCGCGGAGGCGGCCGCGCTCCGGGCGTCGATCACCTCGGGCGCGTGCTGCCAGAGCGCGGCAGCGAGCTTCGTCTCGTCGTCGTAGTCGGTCACGTCGAGTGACCGGGCAGCACGAGGCAACGACAGCACCGACGCCCCCACGAGAACGAGCACCAGCCCTCTCCTCCCCGCGCCGGCCGCTCGACACGACCGCCCTATGAATGATCCCGCCCCGTTCACCCGTTGCTCGTGCTGCACGGCACGTCAGGCGAATAGTGCAACTCGGGAGGGTTATGAAGGGGGGTACGCGCGGAGCGGCCAAGCATCGCTCACCGCCGCGGGTGCCATAGGTTACCGAAATGGCTGGACCGGACGTCGTTGCCTACGCTAGCCTGAGCCGCCTCGCGGGGCACCTCATGAGTCTTCGCCAGCTCAACATCCTCAACATCGGTTTGATGCTCGGGTCCTGCGCCGCCGCGTTCTGCTTCCCGTTCGAGCTCTTCCTGCTCGCCTACGCGGTGCTCGGGCCGCTGCACTATCTGACGGAGATCTCCTGGTTGCACTCGCGCGGCTACTTCACCAGCAGCCGCGGCGACGCCGTGGCGCTCGGCGCCGGCGCGATTGCCCTCCTCTTGCTGCGCTTCGTCCTCGACCTGGACAATGCCGCGGACTGGGCGGCCGCGGTCGTGCTGGTGTTGTTCGTGGCCGCCCTCGCGTTCACCCTCACGACCACGCCGCTCTTGAAGGCGGCCCTGGTCGGCGCAGCACTCGTCGCGGCCGCTTGGGTGAGCGGCATGGACGCCACGCAGACCCTGCTTCTCACCTTCGTCCCGACCATCATTCACGTGTTCGTCTTCACGGCGCTCTTCATCCTCTACGGATCGCTGCGCGGCCGGAGCGTGAGCTGGACCGGACTCGCGTCGCTCGCGGTGTTCGTCGCGTGCAGCACGAGCTTCTTCCTCTTCCGGCCGCCGCCCGCCCTGCAGCTACCTGGCGAGTACGTGCGCAGCACCTACGCGCTCTTCGCCGACGTCAACGTGGCGCTCGCGTCCTGGCTGCGCATGCCGTCGCTCGAGGCGCCGGACGCGCTCTACGGATCCGCGGGGGGCATCGCGCTGATGCGCTTCATCGCTTTCGCTTACACGTACCACTACCTCAACTGGTTCTCGAAGACGTCGGTCATCCAGTGGCACAAGATTCCCGTCGCCTGGACCGTCGCGAACGTCGTCCTTTGGGTCGGCGCGCTCGGACTCTACGCGTGGAACTACCGCACTGGCATGCTCGTGCTGTTCGCCCTTAGCTGGCTGCACGTGCTGCTCGAGTTTCCTCTCGACCACCGCACGTTTCTCGGCATCGGTCGTGAGATCGGGGCATTGCTGCGCACTCCCGGAGCCGCACCCGCGATCGCCACGGCCGGCCCCCCCTCGCGCCGTCGCTCGCCGTCGCTGCCTCGGCCCGGGCGCTAGCCATTCGCCGCCGATCATGACCCGACGATGAGCCGGGCTGCCCTCGTCGTACCGCTACTCTTCCTGGCGATGGCGTGGCCGGCACTCCAGGAGAATTCCGGCACGTACGACGAGCCCTACCATATCGCCTCGGGCTACACGTTCCTGACGCGCGGAGATTTCCGGCTCGGCTCGGAGCACCCGCCGCTGGTGAAAGCGCTCCTGGCGCTCCCGCTCCTGCCACTCGCGCTACGAGTCAGCCCGGATACCGAGCGTGCCTTCGCCGCTACCCTGGAGCGTCCGGAGGCACAGGAGGTGTTCGGCGACCGGTTTCTCTATCGAGACAACCAGCCCCAGCCGCTCCTGTGGCGCGCGCGCGCGGTGGTGCTCGCGCTCGCGGCCGCTCTGGTGTTGCTCGTCGCGCTGTGGGCTCGCGATGCCTTCGGCGTACTGGGAGGCGCCGTCGCCGGCGCCATCGCCGCCTTCGATCCGAACCTCCTGGCCCACGGAACCCTCGCAACCACCGATCTCGGCTTCACCCTGTTCTTCTTCGCCACGCTTTTCTTCGTCCGGCGTGTGTTCCGAGCGGTCGTTCCGATCTCCATGATCGCCGCCGGTTGCGCGCTCGGAATGACCTTCGCCTCCAAACACTCCGCCGTGCTGCTGGTACCGGTACTGCTCGCGCTCGGCCTCGTACGCCTGTTCGACCCGACACCCTGGCCCGTCGGCCATGGCGGCGCGCGCGTGATCACCACCTCTAGCGGCCGCGCGATGACGGCCCTCGCACTGCTGCTCCTCTGGTCCGTGGCGAGTTGGTCGACAGTGTGGGCGTGCTACGGCTTTCGCTATGCGGCAGTCCCCGGCGTCGGCACGTCACTCCCGCTGTCGCAGTGGACGCGACGGATCCGATCGGAGCGGGTGCTCGCGGAACAGCTCGCGCGGGGCGAGCCGACACCGGACGACGACGCGCTCGCTCAGGCCACGGACGCCCGCCCACCCCTGCTGGTGGAGCGCGTCATCGAGCAGGCGGCGCGCCATCGACTGATGCCGGAGGCCTACCTGTTCGGCCTCGCGGTCGCGAGCGCGCTTGGACAGATCCGCGCCAACTACTGGCTCGGCGGGATCTCGCTCACCGGTTGGACATGGTACTTCCCGTTCGCGCTGCTGGTGAAGACCCCCGTTGCAACGCTGCTCATGACGGCCGTCGCCATCGTGCTGCTCGCGACGGCACGCGTCGCCCGCACGCTCGGGCACCCGCGTGACGGGCCTCACCGCGAAGCGACGTTTCTGCTCGTCGCGGCGGCGGTGGTGCTCCTTGCAACGATGACGTCGAACGTCAACATCGGCTACCGGCACATCCTGCCCGTCGTGCCCCTGCTCTGCGTGCTCGCCGGCTATGTACCGGCGGTGCTGCGGCACCGTTTCGGATCGCGTGCCGCGGTTGCCGTCGGGAGTGTCGCTTGCCTACTCGTCGCCGCCGAGGCCCTCGCCGTCCGGCCCCACTTCCTCCCTTTCTTCAACGTCCTCGCGGGAGGCTCGCGTGGCGGCCTCCGCCTGCTCTCCGACTCGAACCTCGACTGGGGTCAAGGCCTCCCGGCGCTCCGCCGCTGGATGGCGTCGAATCACGTCGAGCGCGTGAATCTCTGCTACTTCGGCAGCGCCGACCCGGCGACCTACGGTATCGCCTTCGTGCCTCTTCCGGGCTCACACTTCGGTGACTTCGACGATCTCGGCACCATTGGCCATCGGCCGCGCACGCCCGTCCTTCCCGGCTACGTCGCCATCGGTGCCACCCAGCTCCAGGGAACGTATCTGTCCCCGGAGCTGCAGCGCATGTATGCCTTCCTGCGCCGGAAAGAGCCCATCGCCGTACCCGCAGGCTCAACGTATGTCTACTGGGTAGATCGCTGGGGTGAGTAGTCGGCATGTCCCGGCGACTGAACCGACCGATCCGCCGCGGCTCCGCCGCCGCGGACACCGAGCGCCGTCGCGTGGCCGCGGGGACTGACGACGACCGGCTCGCCGCACGCGATGGCGCCGCAGCGCTCGTTCTCGCCCTCACACTCGTGCTCGCGGCGTCCGTCCGACTCGTCCCCGGGGTGGTCGGTGGGTTCCACGACGATGCTGTCTATGCGATCACCGCCAAGGCCCTCGCGGAGGGCGACGGCTATCACTTGATCAATCTGCCGGGCGCGCCGCCGCAAACCAAGTATCCGATCCTCTATCCCGCCGTCCTCGCGCTTCTGTGGCGCGCCGCACCGACGCTCGACGCGCGGCTCGTGGCGATGCAAGTGGCGACGCTCATCGCCGCTGCGCTCGCCATCGCGGCCGCCTACCTGTACGTGGTCCGCTTCCGCTACGTCGAACGTTGGCCCGCATTCGCGGCCGGGCTGCTCTGCGTGTCGGCGCCGAATCTCCTCTACTACGCGACACAGACGCTCAGCGAGATGCCGTTCGCGCTCCTATTGATCGCGAGCCTGTGGGCGACCGACGCGTACGTCCGCGTCGGGTCGGTGACGCCGCGCCGCGCCCTCGGCACGGGCATCCTCGCAGCCCTGCCGTTTCTCTGCCGGAGCGCCGGAATCGTCGTCCCGTTGGTCGCGCTCGCCGTCGTCGCACGGGCGAAGCGTCCCGTCCGGTGGCTGCTGGCCGGCGTCGTATTCGTCACCCTGCCCTGGATCCTCTGGATGGTCCGTGGGATCGGCAGCCTCGCCGCCGAGCCGATCGTGGGGTACCAGCAGGACTACCTCGGCCATTGGTCGACGGGATACTTCGGATACGCGTCGCAATCGCGCCTCGCGCTCGCCGCGGCAATCTTCGGCGCCAACATCGTCAAGGCGTGCACCGCGGTCGGCGAGATCACCGTCGAGGGAACCATGCGATATCTGTACGCGCGCAGCGAGCAGGCGTGGCTCCTGATGCTGGCGCTCGGCGCCCTTTCGTGGCTCACCATTGCGTGGCGCGCACGCCGTCTCGAGCTCTTGCCGTTGACCCTCATCGCGTATCTCGCCCTCGTCTGCTCGTGGCCGTGGCCCCCCGATCGTTTCCTGATCCCGATCCTGTATTTTCTGGCCGCGGCGCCCTTCATGGTTGCCGCCCGAGCAACGCGCCGATTCCTCCCCCCGCGCCTCCGCCCGGTCGTCATGGTCCTCGCGCTCGCCCTCGTCGTGTCACCGAACGTCCAGGTGCTCTCCGAGTACGCATCGGTGAGTGCCGACTCGCACTATCCCTACTTCATGTTGCCGGATACGGCGGTCGCCTGGACATCGTATCAGGAGGCGTTCGCCTGGCTCCGCGCGCACTCCACCGACCGCGACGTGTTCGCCGCCGGCTTCGACTCGATGACCGCGCTCTACACCGGCCATCCCACGGTTCGCCCCTTCCTCGCGCATCCGAGCTCGCTCTACTACGGCGCGTCCACACCGCCGCTCGGCTCGACGAACGACCTCTCGGAAGCCCTCGCCGCCTATCGCCCACGCTATCTGTTCGTGTCCCCGATGCCGGCCTTCCCCGAGGAAGACGCGTGGTACGAGCTCCTCACAGATTTCCAGCGGGAACATCCCGGCGAGCTACAGCCGGTCTACCAAGAAACAGATCCTCGCTTCGCGATCTTCGAGGTCCATTCCGGTCACGATGGATGAATCCCGGCCGCCTTCATCGCACCGCCGGGTCATCGTAGTGTAGGCCGTCGGGGCGCAGCACGGTGCCGTCGACCGTGGTGACGCAGGCACGGTCCGGACACCCAGCCGTTCGGGTCGATGACGTTCACACCGCCGACGGCGGCGACCATTCGAATGTCCGCGTTGAGGCACTCTACGTCGCCAGGGTGAAGGGATCTCGCGCCCCCCGTCCAACGCTCGGCCACTGCGGACACTCGGCATGCTCGGTGAGAATCTGGTCGTCCTTCAAGCGGACCGAGCCGTCGGCGCGACTCATGCCGCAGCCCCACATGCCGCTGTTCCGAACCGCCACGTCGCTGTCGTTTTTGATAGCGTCGAGCCCGACGCCGACGGTCCAGCCGACCGAGTCGCCCACGATCATCACCCGACGTTGAGCGCTCCGCCTCGGTCCCGGGAGCCCTCCGTCGGCCGCCGTCATCGCCATCGAGGCGTCGCGGGTGTTCGGAACGGTTGCTCGACGAAAGTATACGACGATACGGCGACCGGGAGACGAGACTCACCGGGGCGATCGTGGACGGTAGCGCACCGCGAACACCGCGCACGCGCCGTTGCGCACGACCGGGACGCGCTCGACGACCGATTCGGCAACCTTGAGCGCGCGCGCGATCGAACGCGGGCAGAAGAACGGTACGAGCCCGGCGTACTCCTCGCGGTCGATCGTGCCACCGAGCTCGCGGATCCAGCGGCGGATGCGGCGTGCCGGATACGATTTCTCGCCGTGCTCACGATGGTACCGTGACAGACGCTCGATGATCTTCAGGCCGGGATTGTATCCGTTCGGTTCGATGACGCAGACCTCGGACGCGATCCGCCCGATCTCCGCGAGCGCCCTCGGCGCGTCGTCGAGATGATGGAGCAGGCCACGGACGATCGCGATGTCGAAACGCCGCGACCGACACGGCAGAGCGGTCGCGTCGCCGACGGCAAAGCGTAAGGTCGGCCCGGCTGACGCGTATCGCGTTGCCGCCAGGACGGCAGCCTGCTTCGTCGCGTCGACGCCGAACATGAGCGCGGGTGCACCGGCGACGAAGAGGTCGTGCGTATACGTTCCGTCGCCACAGCCGACGTCGATGACCGTACGCCCGCGCAGGTCCACCATCGCCAGGGTCAACGCGGTCAGCCGGCGATTGGCGAGGACACTGCTCAACGGGGCATTGGTGGTGTAGCGGTACCCCGCGTTCGCGCGTACGTCCGCGTCGAATGCACCCGAGGTTGTGACCTTCGCGTCGCTCATCGGCCGGGCTGGTCCGGCCCGGCCTCGCGCTCCGCGGGCCGAGGCGCCGCGGTTGCCCGCGTGGACGGGGCGTTGAAGACGGATTTCACCAGATAGTGCGGTC
>DASXLI010000051.1:0-9308 GCA_036496285.1 Binatia bacterium | reverse complement strand
CGTGAAGGCGACGTTCGGCGCCACGCGCTCGCCCTGCGACGTCGGGCTCCTCGACACCGGCGGCGATCCGCGCTGCGTTGCACCCCCGATCGACGTCGGTACCGCCGAGGCGACGACCACGCTCGGCGAGAACGGCTGCCTCCCCGCGGACCTGACGCTCACGTCGTCGACCGGCATCACGGCGTTTCTCGCGCAGGGAAGCTGCCTCAGCTCCCGCGGCAAGGCGCTCAAGTCGACCGTCGATCTCGCGCTCGACGACGCCGGCGGCGCGCCGACCGGCACGGGCATGACGGGCATTCTTCGCATCCTCGCGCGCGCCAAGCGGCGGCGCGCCGATCGGCGTCGATCTCACGCCGCCGACGATCCTGACGCTGCCGCTCGGCGACTTCTCGCTCCAGGGCAGCTGGTACACGAACGCCTTCCTCGACGCCGATGGGTTCGCAACGACGCTCGTCGGCGCGTCGCCGGTCCTGCTCGACGCGGTTCCGATCATCGCGGCGGGCCTCGAGCAGGTGCGGCTCGACGTGTCCGGCCCGCTCGGGCTGAGCTTCGACCCGGCGAACGTCTCGTCCATCGTGGCCGGCGGAGTACATCCCCGTAGCGCCGCCCACACGGGCACGTTCGCGATCCCGGCCGACCCCGCGCTGCCCGATCCGCATGTCGCCAGTTGGGAGCTCATCAACCCGAGCACCGCCCAGGTGATCGTCGCGGGGTTCCACTCGAATGCGGGTTTCGGCGTCGGGGACTCGGATTCCCGCGTGCGCGCAGGACACACCTTCACGGCGACCCTGCTCGAGACCGCGGGAGCGCGGCGTGTCGAGGTCACGTCCGACTTCAGCAACGTCTTCCACCTGACGCTCGGCCTCGTCGACGGCTCCAACACCGACACGAGCACGGTGGATGGCGACGCAACGGGAGGCTGCGCCGGCGAGAGGTGCCTCACGGACGTCTACGTCGGACTCGTACACGTCGAGGCGCGTGCCAAGAATTTCAACGAGGCAGTCGGCGTCCAGGACACGATCGCGGCGCTGCTCCCGGCCGGCGCACGCGTCGTCCTCAACGCGGTGAACCCCGCGGGCAGCGCCGTGCAGGGGGTCATGAGCATCTTCGGCCTCGACGCGTCGATCCGGACGTTCGCGCCGCTGCTCCCGAAGTCGTGGGCGGTCGCGACCGGCGACCGAACCCTCACCATCGACACGCATCCGCCGAACCTCCTCGGCAAATGGCAGGGAACGTTCGAGTTCGACAGCGGCTTCGGCACGACGCTGACCTGCCTCCCGGACGAGCCGCTGTGCGCGCACCTCACGGTGACCGCCGAGCCGAATGGCCTTCGCCTCGCGTACTGCAACGACACCGAGATCCCCTGCACGGGGAGCGCCGCCGGTGCGCAGTGCTCGCTCCTCTTCGGCGGCGTGGTCGCACCGGGCGGCTTCGTCGGGGTCGGGTTCGACAACAACCCACCCTGCTGCGTCGGATGCATCGGCCAGGACCGCGTCTATGGCTGCACCATCACGGCGACGGTCACGACCGATCGGCACGGTCAGCAGACGCTCGAGGCGATGTTCCCGGGCGGCGTCACCTTCTGCTCGTCGGATCCGACGGATGCCGGCGTCACGCACTTGAAGCTCTGCCGCCCGAAGCCCTGCCCCGTGCCAGGACCGCCGTGGCGAGCGAGATCACACGCTCGTCTTCCCACCGGCAGGCGCGGGCGTAGCGCAGCGCGCAATCTCGTAGGTCGTGATCGAATTGCACGAGTCGGCGACACGTGGGGGCGCGATCATCGCGGCACGCCCCCTGCTCAGCACATCGCTGCGTGGGGCGTTCGGTGCATCTCGCGGCCGGGGTGGGTGCGGCACTATTGCTCGCGGCGACGTGCGCCTCCGCCGCGCAGACCCCGGCCACCTGCGCGGCACGCAAGAACGGCTGTGTCTCGCGCCGCCTGGCGCAATCGCTCGGCTGCTGGGTGAAGGCGACACGCAAGGGGCTGCCGGTCGATCCCGACTGCCTCGGCGGCGCGGAGGGGAAGTTCGCGGACGGCCCCGGCATCCGGACGGCGTGCTATCCCGGCGTCGAGGCGAAAGGCGGCTGCGCGACGAACGACGACGCCGCGACCATGGGCACGTCGATCGATGACTTCGTGAACGGCGCCGTCACCGACCTCGACGTCGGCACGACGACGCTCGCGCTCGACAAGTGTGCCGCGTCGAAGCAGGCGTGCGTCAGCAAGCTCGTCGTGGCGTTGCTGCGCTGCTACGCGACGGCGGAGCGCAAGAGCCTCCCCGTGAGCGCCGCCTGCCTCGGGAAGGCACACGCGTCGTTCGACGGCGGCGCGAAGCCGGAGCATGGATGCTTCGCGCGCATCGAGGCGAAGAGCGCGTGCGCGGCCATCGTCGACGATCCGGCCGGTACGGAGATGCAGGCCGACTCCTTCGTATCGTCGGTCGCGTGCGCGCTCGGCCCGATGGAGCTCTGTCTGCAACCGACGCCGGCGGCGACACCGAGCGGCGGCGGCGCCACGCCGGCGACGCCCGGCGGCCCCACGCCGACGGCGCCCCTCGGCACCTCGCACACGACGCCGAGCGCGGCACCGACCGGCGCGGTACGGACCCCGACCCCCACGCGGACGCCAACCCCGGGAGCCACGCGGACGGCGACGCCCGGCGCAACCCGGACCCCGACGCCGGTGCGGACGCCGCCGCCGGCCGTCTGCGGCAACGGCATCGTCGAGGACGGCGAGGACTGCGACGGCACGAACCTCGACGGCTTCACCTGCGACGACTTCTGCGTCGGCGCAACCGGCACGCTGACTTGTACGAGCGACTGCTTCCTCACCGTCGCGAGCTGCAACGGCGTCGGCTGCGAGGATCCCTGAGCCTGCAACTGGCTCGTCCTTGCGAGTAGCCGCCGGGCGGCGTAGACGCCGCCGATGCGAAGCGTCGCCGGCATGGTCGCCACGCTCGCCGCCGCGCTGGCGAGCGTGGGGGATCTGCTGCTCCTAGCCATAGGCGATGGTCTTCCGCCGGCGTACATGACGGGGGGCGTCCTGCACCCGGCGATGCTCGTCGCGGCATACTATCTCGGTGTCCTCGCGATCCCGCTCTACGCGCTCGGCTATTGGCACGTCGCACGCCGCCTTCCGCTTCCCTACGGCCGCGTCGTGACGGCCCTCGGCGTCTGCGGTGCCATAGTCGGCGCAGTCATCCACGCCGTGACAGGCGTGGCCGTTGCCGTGCTGGCGGCGACGCCCGCCGGTAGCGGCGGCGTCGCTGCGCTGCAGCCGTTCGCCGCTTACCTGGTGCCGCTCTGGACGATCGTCGCGGTTGCGACCCTCGTCGGCTCGGCAGCGTTCGCCATCCCCGTGCTGCGCGGCGAGAGCCCGTACCCACGCTGGATGGCGCTCGCGAATCCGGCCGTCGGCATGCTCGTGATCAGCGCCTGCGCCGTCGTGGCGCCGAACGCGGCGCCTCTCGTCGTGCCGGCGAGCCCGAACCTCGCGCACGTCATCTTCTTCGCGCTGACGGCGTCCGGACGAAACCCGCCGCCTGCAGACGAGACGGGCGAGCAACGGGCGGGCTAGAGCGGAAGGCGCGCCAGGATCGCGACGCCCTCCCCCACGGCGGCCCGCAGCTGGAACTCGCCGCCGAGAAGCTCGGCTCGCTCGCGCATACTGAGCAGGCCGAGGCAGGAGCGGCCGCTGTCGAACGTCGCCGCGGCCTCGGGATCGAAGCCGCGACCGTGGTCAGTGATCGCCACGGTCACGCTGGCCGCGTCGGCGACGATCTCCACGGACACGCGATCGGCCTGCCCGTGCCGAATCGCGTTGTTGACGGCCTCCTGCACGATGCGGAACGCGGCGGTCTCGATGTGTCCCGGCAAACGCTCCTCGACGCTTCCGTGGATCGCAATCTCGCACCCCGAGCGCGCCTGCTGGCGGCGCGCATACCAGTGCAACGCGGGCAGGAGACCGAGATCGTCGAGCACCGACGGCCGGAGGTCCAGCGACGTATCGCCGATCTGGTTGATGGTCCGGTCCGTGATCTCGATGCTGTCGGCGAGCCGCGCGTCGTTCGCGAGCTCCGGGTGCGACGTGCGCAGCCTCTCCAGGTTCAGCTTGAGGGCGGCGAGCTGCTGGCCCACCTGATCGTGCAGCTCGCGGGCAAGCGCGCGCCGCTCCTCCTCCTGCACCGAGAGCAGCCGACGCGACAGGCTCTCCAGGCGCGCGGAGTAGTCGGTCAGCATCTGCTCGGCGCGCTTGGCATCGGTGATGTCGTTCACCACGGAGACGAAGCTCGCCGGACGTCCCTCCGCATCGCGCACCAGTCCGACGTGCAACGTCACCCAGACGATCTCGCCGTCGGAGCGCACGTAGCGCTTCTCCATGACGAAGGAGCTCGCCTCGTCCGCGAGCAGACGCGCGACGTTCGCCAGGTCGGCCGCGAGGTCGTCGGGATGCGTGATCTGCTGGAAGCCTCCCCGCATGAGATGCTCGCGGGCATAGCCGACGATCTCGCAGAACCGGTCGTTGACCTCGAGGAACTCGCCGCCCGCGTCCACGCGCGCGATGCCGACCGCAGCCTGCTCGAACACGGTCTGGTAGCAGCCCGCGGCGTCCTTCGCGGCCCGGGCATCGGGAACCTTGCGGGTCATCGCCGTCCTCGCCGGGCGCCTCGCGGTCGCACCCGGCAATCGTACGGCTTCCGCGGGCCGCGCGGAAGAGGAAGCGCAAGTCTCGACACGGGCGTGAAACTTCAGCATGACTCCCCCCACCACCCCCTGGAGAGGTGCCACGATGCGTCGTTCCTTCTCGATCCGTCTTCCCGGAGCCCTCGCCGCCGCGCTCGTGGTGGGCACGGCTCCGGGCGTCGGCGCCCTGCCCGATCCGTTCTGCGGCAGCATGATCACGCAGAGCGTGACGCTCACCGCCGACCACTCCTGTGACCAGGGCATCACCGTCGGGGCCGACGGCATCACGATCGACCTGGGCGGCTTCACGCTGAACGGCAACAACGGGGTCGCGAGCGGGAACGGCATCGACCTCAACGGCCGTTTCGGGGTCACGGTCAAGAACGGCACGATCCGCCACTTCAACCGGGGCATCGTGGGCGACGCCCCGAAGAAGCTGTCGCACCTCACCGTGCGCGACAACGCCGATCTCGGCGTGACGCTGTCGCGCACCGCCGTCGACCACTGTGCGTTCATCGCCAACGGGAGCGGTGGACTCCAGCTTCACGGCGGCAAGGTGACGGCGAGCTCGTTCGTCGCGAACGGCTCCTTCGGCGGCCTGTACCTCAATCCGCAAGGTGACAAGATCACGGTGTCCAACGTCATCGCCTCACTCAACGCCGGCCCAGGGATCCACGTCACCGGGGGAACCCACGCTGTGAGCATCAAGGGCGCGACGTGCACCAACAACACGGAGAGCGGCGTGCGCGTGAACGACGCGACCGCGACCGTGAGCAAGAGCACGATCGTCGGCAATGTGGGCGACGGCGTCGATCTCGATCAGTCCGGCGTCGGCTTCGGTCCCCCAGGCGTCGGCGACGTGATCGACGGCAACCTCATCGCCGGCAACGGGGGCATCGGCATCAAGCTCACGAACGGCTCCATCGGCAACAGCGTCACGAAGAACCGCCTCATGGGAAACGGAGGCACCGGCATGCAGGGCGATGCCACTTCCGCCGGCTCGACGATCAAGAGCAACACGTCGATGGGCAACGCCGGCTCCGGCTTCGATCTCTCCGATACGACGAGCACGTTCACCAAGAACGTCATGGACGCGAACACGGGTGACGGCATCCTCGCCGCCGGCGCGATCGACGGCGGCGGCAATACGGCGCGCGGCAACGTCGCGATCGACCCGTGCGCCAGCGTCGCGTGCCCGCCCCCCTTCGTCCCCGGCGGCGGACCGTTCATCTCGATCTGCGGCATGCACATCACGAGCTCCATCGTGCTCGACGACGACCTCGGCCTCTGCGGCGCCGAGGGCGGCCTCGTCGTCGACGCCGACACGGTCACGATCGACCTGAACGGGCACACGCTGAACGGCAACCCGACGGCGGGCGGCATCGGCATCGACGTCGGCGCGCACACGAAGGTAACGATCGAGAACGGCAGGGTCATCGGCTTCGACACCGGCATCCGGCTCACGACCGGCGACACGTTGAAGATCGACAACGTCGAGGTGCGAAGCGCCATGCACGACGGGGTCCATGTCGAGAGCGGCGCGGTGACGTTCGCGAGAAGCGCTCTGATTCGCAACATGGGCAACGGCCTGCTGCTCGGCGACGGCGCCACGGCGAAGGTGAGCACCACCTACTTCGTGCAGAACGGCGCCGACGGCGTCGACTCGACGGCATCGTCGGGCACGTTCACGAAGATCGCGGCGATCGCCAACACCGGGGCGGGGCTCGAGCTCGCCGCGACGAGCGCCGGCATGGCGAAGATCGTCGCAGCGATCGTAGCGGGCAACGGTACGGACGGCATCCGGGTCGGCGGTCATTCGGCCGTGAGCCTCACCAAGAGCTTTCTCTTGCACGATCAAGTGCAAGGCATCCGGCTGGCGTCGGAAGGACCGGACACGCTCAGCGGAAACCTCTCCACCGGAAACGGCCAGAACGGGATCGAGACCTTCGCGCCCACGTCGGTGACGATCAGCAAGAACATGCTCCTCGGCAATCGCGCCGACGGCGTGTTCCTCGAGATGGGCACCGCGTCGGCGACGCTCACCGGCAACACGGCGATCGGCAACATGGGTGAAGGTCTCCTAAATCCCGGACACACCACGATCACCTTCGCGAAGAACCGCGCCGACGCCAACCACGGCAACGGCATCGACGCCGCCGGCGACGCCACCGACGGCGGCGGCAACACGGCACACGACAACGCGGGCCCGAATCAGTGCACCGGGCCGATCGTCTGCAAGTAGGGAGAGCGCCATGGCGCCCCGCACGATGCGGGCGGTGCCGGGGCATGGTACGGACAGCCCATGCGCCGCCACCTCTTCCTGCTCCTGCCGCTCCTCGCCTTCGTCGCGGGCTGCCACTACGTGACCAACGCCGATCTGGACTACACCGCCAGCCTGTGGCCGCCGCGGGATACCGATGCGCGGCAGGTGCGTGCCCTGCAGCGCGCCCTCGACGAGACGCAGGCGGAGCTGCGGATCACGCGCGAGCAGCTCGCCGTCTGCTCCGAGCGCTAGCGCGTCCCACCGATCTGCCCGCGCTACCGGATCAGCTTCGCGTACCCGTCGAGCATCGGCAGCACCGTCTCCCGCGACTCGGACGGCAGCGCGAAGATGACGCGCTCGACGCCGAGCTTGGCGTAGGCGTCGATCGCGCCCGTGTCCGGCGGCGCCCAGAAGACCGAGATCGAGATCGATTTCGGATCGCGCTTCGCCGCCTCGGCAAGACGGCGGAGATCCGCGATGCCCTTGGCGAGGTCGCCCGCCATCAACGAGATCGGCAACCAACCGTCGCAGTAGGCGACCACGCGCTTGAGCGCGACCTCGCCGTGTCCGCCGAGCAGGATCGGGGGATGGGGCCGCTGCACCGGCTTCGGATAGGACCAGATGGGGTCGAAGTGGACGAGCTCGCCCCGATAGGCTGCCTCCTCGTTCCCCCAGATCGCCTTCATCGCCTCGATGCGCTCGCGCAGCAGCTTCCAGCGCGTCTTGAAGGTGGTCCCGTGGTTCTCCATCTCCTCGACGTTCCACCCGCCGCCGATCCCGAACAGCACCCGGCCGCCGGAGAGGTGGTCGAGGCTCGCCACCTCCTTGGCGAGGACGATGGGATCGCGCTCGACGACGAGGCAGATGCCCGTCGCGACGCGCAGGGTCGTGGTGACGGCCGCCGCCATGGCCAACGCCACGAACGGATCCTGGCTGTGCGAGTACTCCTTCGGGAGCTCGCCGCCGCCCGGATACGGCGTGCGTCGCGAGGCCGGAATGTGGGTGTGCTCGGGGAAGAAAAGCGACTCGAAGCCGCGTTCCTCCGCCGCCCGCGCCAGCTCGGCGGGGTGGATCGAGTAGTCGGTCGGGAACATCACGAGCGAGTAGTGCATCGGTCCTCCGTCACGTCGTACGTCCGTCGCTTATAGTCTGGGCGCGCCCGGAGCGCACACCGTCGGAACGAAAATTGACTCGCCGGACGGAGCCTGCGTACGGTGAAGTCGATCGGTCCGTGCTATCGCGCGGCGGGTACACGGTGGGGAGACTCGGAGGCCGCAGGAGGGTGGCGTATGTCGACGCACGCGGGCAGCGTCCGGTTGGGGTGTCCTCGGGTGGCTGGAGCGATCGTGCTGGTGGCGCTCGTTGTCGCCGGGACGGCGGACACGGCGCGGGCAGCGATCGCGGAGGGCTGTCCCGCGGTCGCGACGTTCCCCGCGATCGAGTGCCGCGCCGCCGCGCTCGGGCAGGCGATGCAGATCGCCGCCGAGCTCGGCGTGCTCGACCGCCGATCACCCTTCATCGTGTCGACGGCCGAGATCGCGATCCTCGACGCGTCCGACGTGTGCAACTCCACGGCGAAGCGCACCCGCCCGCGCGCGACGGCCCGGCTCGCGCGCGCCGCGGAGTCCTTCGACCACCTGCGCCGCCGGCTGACCGCCGCAAGCAACCGCGGGCACCTCGACGCCGCCAACCGCGACGCGTACCTAGCGGTCATCGGGCCCCTCGTCGACGACCTGCACGCGCTGCGCGCCGGCCTCGTCTGCCCGACGTCCACCGAGAACGTCTGCGGCGACGGCGTCCCGCAGCTCGGGTTCAGCGGCGGACCTGGCGAGGAGGAGTGCGACGACGGCAACACCAGGGACGGCGACGGTTGCTCCGCGCAGTGCCTCATCGAGCCGAGCCCTCACGACCTCCCGGGCTTCACCGCCTTCGCCTTCAGCCGACAGTCCGCGTTCGGCTTCTGTCCGCCGACGGGCCGGCTCTTCGACCTCGAGGCGACGACCGACACCGCCGGCGCGGTGACGCTACAGTGGTCGATCCTGCGCGACGACGCCGGTTGCGCCGACATTCCCTTCCAGTGCATCGATCTCGACCGGGCAAGCCGCGTGCTCACGTCGGCGGAGGCGGCGGAGCTGCGCGCGGCGTTCCAGCCGGTCCGCGTGGTCGCGACGCTGCCGAACGGATGCAGCAGCATCGCGTTCGACCCGTGCCTGGTGAACGCGTTCGCCTGGGACGACTTCCGCGCCAACGACTTCCTCTGCCACGCCCCGCTGCTGCGAGCGGAGGAGGTCGCGAGGATCCTCGGGGTTCTGGATACGCTCACGCACTGAGTGCTACGAGCACGAGCGTGGTGCATCGCTAC
>DASXLI010000050.1:0-27217 GCA_036496285.1 Binatia bacterium | reverse complement strand
GTGGTCTTGCCGGTGCCCGGGGGGCCCCAGAGGATGAGCGAGTGCAGCTCGCCGCTCTCGACCATCTCGCGGAGCAGGCGTCCGGGGCCGAGCAGGTGCGTCTGGCCGACGAACTCGTCGAGCGTCGCCGGCCGCATGCGTTCCGCGAGCGGCGCCGTTTTGCGGCGCTCGCGCTCGGCGACGCCGCCGAACAGGTCGGGACGCGTATCGCGCCGTTTCATGCCACGAGGCTACCATATCGCGCCGCGATGCTCGCGAGGGGCGGTTGCTATTTCCCCGACCGCCCACCATACAATCGAGACGTGCCCGAGGCGCCCCGCATCGTTGGCCTGGTGGTCAAGCGCAACCGCGCGGAAGCGGAGGCCCTCGCGCGGGACGTCGTCGCGCGCCTGCGGACGCACGACGTCGAGATCCTGGTCGAGCCCGCGCTGGCCTCGCTGCAGGGCACGCGCAGCGTCGACAAGCAGGCGATGATCGCGCGCGCCGATCTCGTGGTGGTGCTCGGCGGCGACGGCACGCTGCTCTCGGTGGCGCGCCTCGTCGGCGCGCGGGAGCTACGCGTCCTCGGCGTCAACCTCGGGGGCCTCGGCTTCCTGACCGAGGTCTCGACGGGCGAGGCGGTGGCCGCGATCGACCGCGTGTTCGCTGGCGAGTACCACCTGGATCGTCGCACGACGCTCGCCGTCCGCGTGCGGCGCGGCGGCGCGATCACTGCGGCGTCGCAGGTGCTGAACGACGCGGTGATCAACAAGAGCGCGCTCGCCCGCATCATCGACTTGCGCGCCTCGGTCGACGGCAAGTACCTCTGCGTCTACAAGGCCGACGGCCTGATCGTCGCGACGCCGACCGGCTCCACCGCGTACTCGCTCTCGGCCGGCGGCCCGGTGGTGCATCCGGCCGTCGGTGTCACCGTGCTGTCGCCGATCTGTCCGCACACGCTGGCCCAGCGCCCCCTCGTCGTGCCCGAGACGGCGCTGGTCGAGGTCGAGCTGCACGCCCCCGACCAGGAGGTGGTGCTCACGCTCGACGGCCAGGAGGGCATTCCGCTGCGCGACGCCGACGTCGTCGAGATCGCGAAGTCGCCGCACACGGTCGCGCTCGTGCGGACGGGCGGCGAGGGATTCCTCTCCGTGCTGCGCGAGAAGCTGCACTGGGGCGCTCGCTGACGTCCGGATAGCGCGTGCTGAGCGATCTGCGCATCCGGAATCTCGCGGTGATCGAGGATCTCGAGATCGCCTTCGAGCCCGGGCTGAACGTCATCACCGGCGAGACCGGCGCCGGCAAGACCATTCTGATGCGGGCGCTCGGCCTCCTGCTCGGTGATCGGGGCGGCGCCGACCTGCTGCGCTCCGGCGCCGACGAGGCCGAGGTCGAAGCGCTCTTCACCGGGCCAGCCGTGGCGGCGGCGCTCGACCTGCCGGAAGGCGAGGCGACCATCCGTCGCGTGATCACCGCGAGCCGCCAGCGGGCGTACGTGAACGACCGGCTCGTGACGGCAGCGCGTCTCGCCGAGATCGGCGAGCATCTCGTGCACGTCTACGGTCAGCACGAGCACCACACCTTGATCCGCCCCGAGACGCAGCGCGAGCTGCTGGACGACACGAGCAGTCTCGGTGAGCTCGCGACGGCGATGGCGACGGCGTACGCGGCCCTCGCCGAGGTGGACGAGCGCCTGCGTGCCGCGCGCGAAGGCGCCGAGGGGCTCGCGGCGCGGCGCGAGCTCCTACGCCATCGCGCCGACGAGCTGGCGCGCGCGGCTCTACGTGAGGGCGAGGTCGAGGAGCTCGGCCGCGAGCGCGAGATCCTGCGCCACGCGGAGCGCCTGCGCGGCGCCGCCGCCGAGGCGGAGCAGGCGCTCTACGCCGGCGATGCCGCCGTCGTCGAGACCGTCACGGTGCACGCCGGACGCCTCGCGACCCTGGCGTCCATTGATCCGGAGCTCGGCGAGGCGGCGCGCCTGCTCGACGAGGCACGACCCGCGCTCGAGGAGGCGGCGCTCCGCCTCGCGGCCCGGGCGCGCGCCATCGCGGCCGACCCCGAGCGCCTCGAGCAGGTCGAGGAGCGTCTGGCCCTGGCACAGAGCCTCGCCCGCAAGCTCGGGTGCGAGATCGCCGAGCTGCCGGAGCGCCAGGCCCGGCTCACGCGCGAGCTGGCGACGCTCGAGGGGGACGCCGCCGATCCCGCGGCGCTCGAGCGCGAAGCCGAGCGCGCGCTCGCAGCGGCCTGGCAGGCCGCCGACGCGCTCAGCGCAGGACGGCGGCGGGCGGCGGCGGCGCTCGGGAAGCGCATCACTGCCGGTCTGCAGGAGCTGGCGCTCGCGGGGGCGGAGCTCACGATCGTGCTCGAGCCGCTCGGTGCCGACCGTCTGCGCGCGGCGCTCGGCGCCCACGGGGCGGAGCGCGTCGTCTTCCTCTTCAAGCCGAACCGCGGCGAGGCGCCGCGCCCGCTCGCGCGCATCGCGTCGGGCGGCGAGCTGTCGCGCGTCATGCTGGCGCTCAAGGCGGCGACGGCCGGCGGCTCCGACGTGCCGACGCTCGTCTTCGACGAGGTCGACGCCGGCATCGGCGGCGGCGTCGCGGAGGTCGTGGGGCGGAAGCTCCGCCAGCTCGCGCAGGGGCGCCAGGTGCTCTGCATCACCCACCTGCCGCAGATCGCCGCCTGTGCCGAGCACCACTACGTGGTGCGCAAGCGGCCGGGCCGCGGCCGCACCCGCTCGTCGGCGGAGCGCCTCTCCGACGCGGAGCGGGTAGAGGAGCTCGCGCGCATGCTCGGCGGCGTCACCGTGACCGCGCAGGCGCGGCGCCATGCCGCCGAGCTGCGCCGTCTCGGCGAGCGGGCCGAGAAATGAGCGCGCCCGACGATTCCGCCGAGCCCTCTCTGCGGCGCCACGCGTTCGCGCTCGCGGCGATCGCCGCCCTCGCGGTCTGGAAGGTGTACGAGGCGCTCACCGCCGACACGATGCAGGCCGCGCTCGCGCCGTCGCTCTACACGATGGGCCTCGGGGGCTTCGCGGTCAGCATCCTCGGGCCGAAGTCGCTGCAGCTCGTGACGTTCCTCGTGGGCGCCGCCCTGTGCATCGGCGCGATCGCGATCGCCACGCACGGCTGAGCGTCTGGCGGGGCCGGTCAGGCGACGTCGCGGCGAAGCGCCAGGCGGAACGCCGCGCCGCCGAGCGCCGACGATCCGACGGCGAGCTCCCCGCCGTGGAGGCGCGCCACCATGCGCGCGATCGAGAGCCCGAGGCCGACGCCGCCGGTCGCGCGCCCGCCGTCCAGGCGGACGAAGCGCTCGAAGATGCGGCTCCGGTCCGCCGCCGAGATCCCCGGCCCCGCGTCCTCGACGACGATCGCCGCCCAGCCGTCCGCCGACTCCACCCCGACCCGGATCGGACCGCCGACGCCGTACTTGAGCGCGTTGTCGAGGAGGTTCGCGACCGCGCGCTCGAGGAGGCCGCGGTCGGCGCGCAGGACGACGGCCGCGGCCGCAAGCTCGATCGTCCGGCCTCGGCTCTCTGCTTCCGGCGCGTAGAGGCCGGCAAGATCGGCGACCAGGCCACCGAGCTCGACGGGCTCGCGCGACAGCTCGAGCCGCCCCTCGTCGCCCGCCGAGAGCAGCAGGAGCTGCTCGATCGTCCGGCCGAGGGCCTGCGCGGTCTCGCGGATGGACTCGAGCGCGTCGTCCTTGGCGGCGACGTCGCCCGTCGTCGTGAGCGCGACCTCGGCCGTGTTGAGCAGGCGGTTCACCGGCGTCCGCAGCTCGTGCGCCGCGTCCGCGCTGAAGGCGGAGAGGCGGGCGAAGGCCCACGCCAGGCGCTCGAGCACCTCGTTGGTGGTGCCGGCGAGCGCGTCGATGTCGTCGTGGGTGCCGCGGAGCGCGATGCGGGCATCGAGGCGCTTCGGGTCGATGGCGCGGATCGCGGCCGTCGTCTCGCGCAGCGGGCGCAGCGCGCGCCGCGCGCCGACGATGCCGAACGCGAGCGCGCCTGCGAGCCCGAGGAGCGCGACGACGAGCGCGCGGCCGGCGAGCTCGCCGCGCTCGCGCACGAAGTGCCGCAGCGAGAGCGCGACCTCGCCCACGCCGCCGTCCGGTGTCGGCCGCGCGCGCACGAGCCAGTCGGCGGCGTCGGCGCCGAGCGCCTCGGCGAGGGACACGCGGCCGTGCATGTGCTCGGCCTCCGGCCACGTGCCGCCCGACTCGAGGACGTGCCCCGCCGCGTCGCGCACCCGGAAGCTGAAGCCGCCGCGCGCGAGCGTCGTGCTCTCCGCGGCGCCCACCGGCTCCGCGGCGAGCACCCGGGTCGCGTCGTCGAGGCGGACCGCCTCCTCCTCCAGGCTCTCGACCGTCGCGAAGGCCAGGAAGCCCGCCAGCAGCAGCGACGAGAACGCCGTGGCCATCACGGCGAGGAGGAGCGCCAGCCGGACGTCGATGCGGGCGAACACCCGCCGGAGGTCACTCATCGAGGGCGTACCCGACGCCGCGCACCGTGCGGATCGCATCCGCGGCGCCCGCGAGCTCGAGCTTCCGACGCAGGCGCGCGACGTGCACGTCGACGACGTTCGTGCCCGGCTCGAAGCGATAGCCCCAGACCTTCTCGAGCAGGGCGCGCCGCGTGACGGCGCCGCCCGCCTCCTCGGCGAGCGCGAAGAGGATGTCGAACTCGACCCGGGTGAGGTCGAGCCGGCGCTCACCGACCGTGACGTGGCGATGGACGGGATCGATCTCGAGCCCCGCCATGCGGAGGGGCTCGAAGCGCCGGGTCGGACGGCGCAGCAGCGCGCGCACCCGTGCCAGCAGCTCGGCGAACGCGAACGGCTTCACCAGATAGTCGTCGGCGCCGCGCTCGAGGCCGTCGACACGGTCGCGGACCCGGTCGCGCGCCGTGAGGATGAGGACCGGCACGTCGTCGCCGGACGCGCGCAGCGCGGCGAGCACGTCGTAGCCACTGCCGTCCGGGACCATGACGTCGAGCACGACGGCGTCGAAGCGGGTGGTGGCGAGATGCTCCTCGGCCTCGCGGCGGGTCGCCGCGCGCGTCGCCTCGAAGCCCGAGCGCGCGAACCCCGCCGTGAGCGAGTCCGCCGTCACCGGGTCATCTTCGAGCAGGAGGATGTGCACGTGCGTTTCCGGCACCCATCGTAGCGAGTTCGGGGGCGCCCCCAAAGCGCCGCCACGCGGTCGTGTTGTGTGCCGTCGATGAAGAGGCCGTCATGTTCGCGCAACTCGCTTGTCGCGCGGGGGGTCAGCCCGCAGGCTGTTGGTGATGGCGCCGCGCCCCGCGTTCCGGACGACGCTCGTCCTGCTGCTCGCCGTCGGCGCGGGCTGCCATCACATTGCGCCGCGTCCGCTCGCGCCCGAGTGGAGCGCGAGCGCGCTCGAGGCGCGACGACTCGACGATCCCGGCCTCCGCGTCTTCCTGGCGTCGGTGCCGAACGGTGTCCCCGAAGCGTGGCCGCTCCGGCGCTGGGATCTCGACCGCCTGACCCTGGCGGCGCTCTACTTCCACCCCGCGCTCGACGTCGCGCGGGCGCACGCCGCCGCCGTGGCTGCCGGCAGGGAGACGGCCGCGATGCGTCCGAACCCGACGCTCGGCGTGTCGCCGCAGCTCAGCACGAATCCGATGGGCGCCGTGTCACCCTGGCTCACGATGGTGAGCATCGATTGGCAGATCGAGACGGCGGGGAAGCGCGGCGACCGCATGGCGCGCGCCGAGGCCGATGCGGCGGCCACGCGTGAGGCGGCGATGGCCGCGGCGTGGAGCGTCCGCCACGAGCTGGCGAGCGCGGTGGTCGCGCTCGCCGCGCTCGACCGCCAGGACGAGTGGCTCGCCGCCGAGGTCGCGGGCGAGGAGCGTCTCGTGGCGCTGCTCGAGAGCCGGCTGCGCGAGGGTGCTGCCAGCGCCGCGGACGCGGCGCCGGTGCGGCTCGCGCTCCTCGAGGCCGAGCGCGAGCGGGCCGATACGCGCGCGCGGGGCGCCGAGGCGATCGCGCGGGTTGCCGCGGCGGTCGGGGTGCCGGCCGACGCGCTCGCCGGCATCGCCTTGCCGTCCGGGCTCGACGCCGCGCAGGAGGAGGCGCTCACGCGCGTCGCGGCGCCGGCGGCCCGCCGGCGCGCGATGCTCGAGCGCGCCGACGTGCGGCAGGGAGTCGCGGAGTATGCCGCGAGCGAGGCGGCGCTGAAGCTCGAGCTGGCGCGGCAGTATCCCGACGTGCGCCTCGGCCCGACCTACCAGTTCGATCAGGGCCAGAACGAGTGGGGCGTCGCGCTCACGGTCGATCTGCCGCTCCTGAATCGCAACGACGGGCCGATCGCCGAAGCCGCGGCCGCGCGCGACGAGATGGCGGCGCGCTTCCTCGCCACCCAGGCGGGCGCGCTCGCCGAGGTCGAGCAGGTGCTGGCGCGGCGCGACGGCGCCCTCGTGCGCCGGCAGACCGTAGGCAACCTCGCACGCGACCGCACGCGTAACCTCGAACGCACGCGCCGGGCGCTGGCCCTCGGCGCGGTGGACCGTGTGGCGGAGCTCGGAGCGGAGGTCGAGCACCTGCGCGCCGAGCGCGCGGCCGTCGACGGCGAGAGCGCGGTCGGCCAGGCGTGCGTGGACCTGGAAGCGGCGCTGCAGGGGCCGCTCGGCGGCGCGGCGCTCGAGCGTCCGCGCGGGGTCGACGTCGCCGGCGGACCGGCGGAGGGAGGAGGGCAATGAGCACGAGACTCCGCATCATGGGCGCGCTCGTCGTCGCCGTTCTCGCGAGCGCCTGTGCCGGCCCGCCCGGGCGGCCGGGTGACGCCGAGCACCACGAGGAAGCCGCGAGCGCCGCCGCGGGCGGCCGCGTCACGCTCGCGCCCGACGTCGCCGATCAGGCGGGCATCCGAACGACGCGCGCCAAACGCGGCAGCGCCGCGGACGAGATCGCGGCGTATGGCCGCGTCCTCGACCCGCTGCCGCTCATCGATGCCGCTGCGGCGCGGACGGCGGCGCGCAGCGCCGCGTCCGTGGCGCGCGCCGAGCACACGCGGGTCGAGCGCCTCCACCGGGCCGATCAGAACGCCTCGACCCGCGACCTCGACGCCGCGCGGGCGGCGCTCGACCGCGCCATCGTCGATCTCGCCGGCGCCGAGGCGCGCGCGAGCCGCGCCTGGGGCGGCGCCGTGGACGACGACCCGGCCGGCCTCGCCGACCTGGCCGCGGGGCGGACGGCGATCGTCCGCATCGACCTGCCGCCGGGCGCGCATCTCGCGCGCATGCCGGCGACGGCCGTGGTGGCGCCCGTGGCCTCGCCGGAGCGCGCACGCGAGGCGCGCGTGCTGGCGGCGGCACGCGACGCCGATCCGCTGCTGCAAGCCGAAGCGTACCTCGCCGTGCTTGGCGCCGGCGCTCCCCCGGCGGGGACGTCCCTCGTCGTGCGCCTGGCGCGCTCGTCCGACGTCCGCACCGGTACCGCGGTGCCGTTCGCGGCGGTCGTATGGGCCGACGGCCGGCCGAGCGTCTTCGTCGAGACGGGTCCCAGTACGTTCGAGCGCCGCGACGTGACGATCGTCCGCCTGCGGCGGGGCGCCTGGCTCGCGACCGGCGGCGTCGCGCCCGGGGAGCGCGTCGTGGCGCACGGTGCGGCGCGGCTCCTCTCGACCGAGGTCCTCGGCGCGCATCCGGTCGAAGAGGATTAGCGCCGCTCCATGGTCCCGTTCATCGTCGCCGGCGCGCTGAGGCATCGCCGGATCGTCGTCGTCCTCGCGGCCGCGTTCCTCGTCTACGGGGCGCTCGCGGCACGGCACGCCAAGCTCGAGGCGCTGCCGGACTTCGCGCCGCCGCGGGTCGACGTGCAGACGGAAGCGCCGGGCTTCGCGCCGGAGCAGGTCGAGCGCCTGGTGACGCAACCCATCGAGACGGCCCTCGGCGGCGTCGCCGACGTGGAGTCGCTGCGCTCGGAGTCGATCCAGGGACTCTCGATCGTGACCGTCACGTTCGCCGAGGCGAGCGACGTCTTCCGCAGCCGCCAGCTCGTCGGCGAGAGCTTGGCCGAGGTAGGCGCACGCCTGCCGGCCAACGCACGGGCGCCCCGGCTCTCGCCGCTCACCTCGGCCACGATGGACGTGCTGAAGATCGGCCTCACCTCGCGCGTGCGGACGGCGATGGAGCTGCGCACGATCGCCGACTGGACGATGCGCCCGCGGCTCCTCATGGTGCCGGGCGTCGTCCGCGTGAACGTCTTCGGCGGCGACGTGCGCCAGCTCCAGGTACAGATCGATCCGGAGCGCGCCCGGGCGCACGGCGTCTCACTTGCCGACGTGACCGCGGCCACCCGCGCTGCCGCCGCGCTTCACGCCGGCGGCTTCGTCGAGACGCCGGCGCAGCGCCTCGTGCTCGACGTCGGCGAGTCCGTGCGTGACGGCGCCGAGCTCGGCGCGACCGTCGTCGCGACGTCGAACGGGCTGCCGCTCCGGGTGGCCGACGTCGCCACGGTGACCGACGCCGGCGCGCCCCGCTTCGGCGACGCCGTCGTGCAGGGCGAGCCGGGCGTGCTGCTCACGCTCTCGACCGCGTACGGCGCCAACACGATGGAGGTCACGCGGGCGCTCGAGGCCGCGCTCGAGGAGCTGCGGCCCGGCCTCGAGCGCGACGGCGTCGTGCTCTACCCGGCGTTGCACCGCCCGGCGAGCTTCGTCGAGTCGGCGGTCGGCAACCTCGAGCGCGCGCTTCTCGTCGGGGCCGTGCTCGTCGTGCTGGTCCTGGCGACCTTCCTGCGCGACGCGCGCGCGGCCTTCGTCTCGCTGACCGCGATCCCGCTGTCGCTCCTCGGCGCGGTCGCGGCGCTCCGCCTCCTCGGCGTCACCTTGAACACGATGTCGCTCGGCGGCCTCGCGATCGCGATCGGCGAGGTCGTGGACGACGCGATCGTCGACGTCGACAACATCGTGCGGCGGCTGCGCGCCAATCGCGCGGCGGGGTCGCCGCGGCCGGCGTACGCGGTCGTGCTCGGCGCCTCGCTCGAGGTGCGCCGCGCGGTCGTCTTCGCGACCGCGGCGGTCGCCCTCGTGTTCCTGCCGCTCCTCACGCTCGGCGGGCTGCAGGGCCGCTTCTTCGCGCCGCTCGCGCTCAGCTACCTCCTGGCCATCGGCATCTCGCTCGTGATCGCCTTGTCGGTCACGCCGGCGCTGGCGCTGACCGTGCTCGGCACGCGGGAGACGTCGGCCGAGACGCCACGGCTCCAGGCAGCCGTGCAGGCGGGGTACGAGCGCATGCTCGCATGGGTCTGGCGCCACGAGCGGCTCGCGCTCGGCGTCGCGGCGGCGGTGGTCATCGGCGCGGCCGGGCTCCTGCCGTTCCTCGGCGGCGAGTTCCTGCCGGCGCTGCGCGAGCACCACCTCGTCGTGCACGTGACGGCGGCGCCGGGCGAGTCGATCGCCAGCATGCGCGAGCTCGGCGGGCATCTTTCCAAGCGGCTGCTCGCTCTCCCCGGCTTCCGCAGCATCGGACATCAGATCGGGCGCGCCGAGCAGGGCGAGGACACCTGGGGCCCCAACCGGTCGGAGATGCACATCGAGCTCGATCCCGACGGCGACGACGAGGCGACGACGACGAGCCTGCGCGCCGTCCTCGCCGACACCCCGGGCATCGACACCGAGGTGCTGACGTTCCTCGGCGACCGCATCGCGGAGAGCATCACCGGTGAGACGGCGGCCGTGGTCCTCGACGTGCTGGGCGACGACCTCGACGTGCTCGATGCGAAGGCGCAGGAGATCGCGGCGGTGACGCGCGCGACGCGCGGGGCGGTCGACGTGCGGGTCGCGGCGGTCGCCCGCGGCCCGCACGTAGCGGTCGCGCTCCGCCCCGAGGCGCTGCAGCGCTTCGGCCTGCGCGCCGGCGACGTGCTGGAGCAGGTGGAGACGGCGTTCGCCGGCGCCACCGTCGGTCAGGTCCATCGCGGCCCACAGCCGATCGACGTCGTCGTCGTGCTGCGGCCGTCCGACCGCACCGACCCGCTACGCGTCGGGTCGTTGATGATACGGAGTGCGGCCGGCGCCGCCGTGCCGCTCGATCGGCTCGCCGACGTCCGCGTCGTCGCCGCGCGCGAGACGATCCGCCATCTGGGCGCGCGCCGCCGCCAGACCGTCACCTGCAACGTACGTGGCCGCGACGTCTCCTCGTTCGTCGACGAGCTGCGCGCCGCGATCGCCCGCCGCGTGGCGTTGCCGCCCGGAACCGTGCTCACGGTCGGTGGCACCGCAGCCGCCCGCGCCGAGGCGCAGCGCGACCTGGTCGTGCACGCCGGTTTCGGCATACTCGGCATCCTGCTGCTCCTCGCCATCGCGGCGGGGAACGCGCACAACCTCGTGCTCCTCCTGCTCGACATCCCGATCGCGCTCGCGGGCGGCGTGGCTGCCGCCGCGCTCTTCGGCTCCGGCCTGTCGCTCGGCGCCCTCGTCGGCTTCGCGACGCTCTTCGGAGTCACGCTGCGGCACGCGATCATGATGATCGCGCACTATCAGCAGCTCGTGGGCGAGGAGGGCCTGCGCTGGGACGTCGAGACCGTCATCCACGGCGCGCGCGACCGGCTCATCCCGATCCTCATGACGGTCCTCGTGACCGCCCTCGGCCTCCTGCCGGTCGCGCTCTCGTCGGGGCGGGCGGGCGGCGAGATCGACGGTCCGATGGCGACCGTCATCCTCGGCGGTCTGGTCACGTCGGCGCTCTTCAACCTGCTCCTGCTGCCGACCCTGGCGCGCCGCTACGCCCGCTTCGACTACGCCTGACGCCGTGTGAGCAGCTTCGGGCCGAAGTACACGAGCCACGCGAGCGAGCCGGTGAGCCAGCAGGCGGCGCCCCACGCCAGGTGATCGAAGTAGGTATGGCTCAGATCGGCGGCGACGCGGGCGAGCAGGGCGACGATGAAGGTGATGCCGAGGACGATCAGCGCCGCCGGACGGCCGCTGCCGGCGGCGCCGAGGTCGAGGTGGCCGAAGACGACGTGGGACGCGACGCCGTACGCCATGAGGCTGAACCCGCCGATGAAGAGGACGTGCAGCGCCGGGACGCGGTAGTCGGGCCAGAGTCCCGCGACGGCGAGCCCGACGGGCATCAGCCAGGTTGCGAGCCAGACGAGGCGGCGGTGCAGCCCGGGCTTGCCGGGCCGGCGCCACGCGCCGCCGCCGAGCCCGAGCCCGAGCGCCACGACCGCCGCCCGTACGAGCGGGCCGCCGCGCTCGGCGCCGAGCTGCTCGGCGACCAAGCTCGCGAGGATCGTGAGACCGGCGGCCGCGTACGCGGCGGCCTTCCAGCGCTCCCGCGGCGACGCGTCGAGATCGGGCGGCGGCGGCTCGCCCGCCATGAGCGGCAGGACGAGGCTGCCGACGCCGGTCGCAAAGCAGAGGAAGACGCCCTGCTCCACGAGCAGGCGGCCGAGCGCCAGCGTCCAGGAGGGGACGTCGGGGAAGGTCGAGGCCGCGATCAGCAGGGCGCCGCCGAGGCCATGCGCCACGCCGATCGGGATGAGGACGAAGGCCGCCGGCGGACGGCGTGCGGCGCCGCCGCCAGCGAGGAAGCGTCGCAGGGCGAAGCGCAGCAGCAGGACGAAGATCGCGGCGTAGGCGAGCTGCGCGCCCGCCCAGCGCTCGGCCGCGCTCTCCCAGGCAACGAGCCCGAGACAGCCGGCGGCGATTGTCATCTCGATCGCGCTCGGGGCGGCGCTGCGCGTGCGTCGCGGCAGGGCGGTGAAGAGGAAGCCGAGCGCGAAGGCCATCATGAAGGCCTCCATCTGCACCAGACCGTGGAACAGGCAGGAGTACGTCTCCATCAACCCGAGATCGTAGAGCAGCCACGGTGCGACGCCGACCCATCCGAGCGCGACCGCCAACGGGAAGAACACGCGGAACGGCTCGGCCCGCCAGGACGGAGCCGTGGGAGCGGCGAACGATCGCTCGGTTTCGGGAGTGGGCATCTCGGGCGGGCAGGATGCTATGGCCGATTCACACGGCCGCGCCAAGGAGAGCACGGTCCTCCATCGCGAACGGCTACCCGGAGAAAAACCAGAGAATCGGCACCGAAAGTTGATCCCACGGTTCGGACGACGGCTTGTCGTGCGAGCAGAAATTCTGGTAGAAGCGGGTACTTACCGCACTTTGTCCTTGCCTGTGGGGCCGTAGCTCAGTTGGGAGAGCGCTTGAATGGCATTCAAGAGGTCGGGAGTTCGACCCTCCTCGGCTCCACTTTCAGTTTCCGCTAGAGGACAGTCTGCTCGCGACCCGCATTTCGCCTAAGGAACGAGCCGGTACTCGACCAGGGCGTCCTGCCTGACGAATGTGGTCGCACCATTCGCCGTCGATCCGCAGGCGCCGCCCGTCCTCACAGGTCAGAGCGATGCGGTTGCACGACGCGCGAGGATCTTCGTACCGTGTGACAGCCACACCCATGGGATCGCGGTCGGTGCGGTATTCGCGAGCGACGACCATGGCCCACCGTTGTTCGCTGCGGTCGCGTCGAGGATCATGGCGAAGCCAATCGAGGACCTCGCCCGCGGACGGCACTCCAGATCGCGAGAATGACGCACTCTCCTTCTTCGGCGTCGTGCACGTAGTAGTCGTGATAGTGGGACGCCCGGCAGAAGGATTCGTCTCAGGCCTCGAGGTTCGGCGCGGCGGTATCGTCGACCGACGTCTGGTGCCCGTGCGAGCAGATCGATTGCTCCCGCAAGTTCGCGCACGAATAGATCGGGTGCGGCAGGACGGTTCGTCCGCCACCATGCTGCGGCGTCTAGAGCCTGCGCGTCCGCCTCGGGGGTGGTCCGGACGACAGTCGTCACTGACTACTGCGGAGCTTTCTCAGGAGATCGTCGGCGGGAGCAGTCTTGCCGCTACGCGCGCTCTCCCAACCTCGAGTGAGGGCGGCATGCAGAGCCTTGCGCTCCTCGTCATCGAGGTCGTCAGGGGGTTCGACGATCGCCAGATCGACCTCGGTTCCCTCGGGAAGCGTCGTTGGTTGATCGACGACGAGGCGACCGTTGACGACGTGTCCCTTCAGCCCCTGCATACGCGTAGGCTTACCGCTCAAATGAGCTGATGCCTACCGGTCCGAGTATCTACTCGAGCGTCGTGAGCTCCCCGGACTCAACTCGGAACCTCACTACTCGGCTCCGCGTTCGGTTCCCGCTTCGTCGTAGGCTGGTCCGACGCTCCGCGCGCGAGCGCCCGTCCGATGAGGGCGAGTCCCGCCGCGATCGCGGTGAAGACGATCACCCCGGTGACCGTGCCGGGTACGGGGTCGACGTCGACGATGCCGTCCACGCCGATGAACGTCGGCGCCGACGGGTTGGCGGGATCGTAGCGCAGCGTCAGCGTCGTTCCGGGCGGATGCCGCCTGATCCAGCCGCGTAGGAGCGGCTCGGCCCGTTCGGTCACGACCGGCGACCCGCCGAACGTGATGTACGTCCCCGAGCGTCCGGTGTGGCGCGTCGTGGAGTCGAGGGTGGCGCTATGCGCCTCGCCGCCGACCGCATAGGCGACCTTGCAGGCGATCCAGAACACGATGCCGCCGCCGTCGCTCTGGAACGGATAGTCGCGATGGAGGTCGCACGACCCGATCGTCGCCGCGGTGGTCGGCCAGTGCCCGAGCACCTGAGCGCGATGGCGGCGGCGTCCGATGGCAGCCAACGCCAGAAGGACTGCGCAGAACGCGACGAAATACGCGACCAACGTGAGCGCGCCGCTCGCGCGTGTGCGGGTGAGGGAGTCCATGATCTGATCCGGTGAGCTCTCACCATCGTAGCGCGGGCGGTGGCGAGCGTTGTAGCCGCGAAATCACGCCCCGGAGTCGACGAGCGTCGAAACCGGACGCGACGAGGCTAGTGGGCCGGAGGCCGCGACGCCGCTTCCAGCCGCGCCAGCGCCTCACGTTCGCGTCCGAGGGCCGGTGCGGCGTCGGGTTGGACGCGAAGGCCGGCGTCGAGCGCGGCGCGCGCCTTGGCGGCGTCGTGGTCGCCGAAGAGGTGGAGGCGCGCGAGGTAGAGGTGATTCATGAACTGGTAGGGGCTGAGGGCGGTCGCGCGCACGAGGGCGGTCTCGGCGTCGGCGGTCCGGCCGGCGACGAGGTAGGCGCGGCCGAGGTTGAGTACGATTGTCGGCTCGTCGGGTGTGAGCCGGTTGGCGGTCTCGAGCTCGCCGAGCGCTTCCGGGAGACGGCCGCTTTCGTAATAGAGCTCGCCGAGATTGTTGTGCAGCGCGCCTGACTGGGGACGCACCGCGAGCGCCTGCTCCACGGCAGCGACGCGCTGCTCGTAGTCGGTGCGGCGATAGACCGGATCGCCGCCGATCAGCGGGCGGCGCACGGCCGACGCGGTCCAGAGCGACACCGTGTTCGACCAGACCTCCACCTGACGGACGCTCAGCCACGCGCAGGCGGCGATCGCGGTGCACGCGGCCGCGGTGGCGGGGCGGCGGAGCGACGGCAGATCGGCGACGACGAACGCGGTGAGCGCGAGCGGGCCGAGGAGCGCGAGGTACATGTAGCGATCGTTCATCAGGCTGCGAAACGGCACCGCGACGTTCAGCATCGGTGCCAGCGTGATGCCGAACCACAGAAGCCAGAACGCCTCCCGGGGACGGCGGCGCATCGCCCACAGGGTGACGCCGCCGAGCGCGGCGATGCCGACGAGCGCCAGCAGGACGGGTGGGTCGAGCGGCGAGCCGTGCAGAGGCACGTCGTAGAGCGGCTCGAGGCCGACGGGCAGGACGACCCGGCGCAGATAGCGGAAGAGGACGACGGTGCTGGTGAGCCAGGTGACGACGGGGCCGCCGCCCCACCATGCCTGCCCGTGCATCGTGTTGCCGTGGAGGTTGATCCACCCGACCAGTGCCGCGAGCGCGAGCGGGGGAGCCTGCACGAGCAGATGGCGCCGATCCAGGCGCCGACGCAGGAGCGCCTCGTAGGCGAGGCAGATGGCCGGTAGGACCATCGTGTTCATCTTGGTGAGGAGCGCGAGCAGGTAGAGCCCGAGGTAGGCGGCGTACGCGCCCGCGCGCGGACGCGCGGAATGTGAGAGGTATGCGAGGAAGGCCGCGAAGAAGAAGAGCCCCGAGAGGACGTTCTTCCGCTCGCTGATCCAGGCGACCGACTCGACCTGCAGGGGGTGCACGGCCCACGCGAGCGCGGTGAGGCACGCGGCGAGGGGTACCAGGCCGAGGCGGAGGAGGATCGCGTAGACGAGGAGGGCGCAGCCGGCGTGCAGGGCGACGTTGGTCACGTGGAAGCCGGTCGGTTCCGGCCCGAAGAGCTGGCGGTCGATCGCCAGCGACAGCACCTTGATCGGGATGTAGTTCGAGTCGTCGAAGGTCGTGAACATGCCGCGCACGTTCGCGGCCGAGAGCGACGCGACGAGCGGGTTGTCGCGCACGCGCGCGACGTCGTCGGAGACGAAGGCGCCGTCGAGGCTGCCCGCGTAGGTCACGACCGTGACCAGCACGATCGCGACGGCGTGCAGCGGCGCCGTCCGCCGCCCGGGACGGACCGGTGCGTCACTCATCGAGGTAGCCGAGCGCGCGCAGGCGCGCGCGGGTGTCGTCGTCGAGAGTCGGCGGAGCCGCGGGCGCGGCGCCCGCGAGCATGCTCGCCATCGCGGCCGCCAGCTCCGCGACCTCGCGCGGGCGCTCGGCAGCCAGGTTGCGCCGCTCGCCGGGATCGTCGCGCAGGTCGTAGAGCTCGTCGCCGCCCGCCTCGTCGCGGATCAGCTTGAGCGGACCCACCCGGACCATGCGCTTGCGCCGCGTCTGGTCGGCCTCGCTCGCCGCGCGATCGGCCCAGCGGACGTCGTCGCCGGCGACGAGTGGCAGCAGCGACCGTCCGTCGAGCGCGTCCGGCGGCGGCACGCCGACGGCGGCGAGGATCGTCGGGACGACGTCGACGAGGCTCGCGACGTGGCGCACCACGCGGCCGCGTGGCACCCCGGGCCCGCGCAGGATGAGCGGGACGCGGACGAGCTCCTCGTAGAGTGTGCGGCCGTGGAGCAGCCCGCCGTGCTCGAGGAACTCCTCGCCGTGATCGGCGGTGACGACGACGAGCGTGCCCTCCCAGAGGCCGCGCGCGCGCAGATACGCGAAGAGGCCGCGCAGGACGTCGTCGAGCTGGCGGATCTCGCCGTCGTAGAGGCGCTGCATCTGCGTGAGCGCGGCCGGCGAGACGGCGCCGTGCTCGCGGTTGTCGATCAGCCAGCGGTTGTCGCCCGGCTCGAGGTTGCCCGGGTCGGCGCCGAAGCGCCGGGCCATCTCCGGACGTGGCCGATAGTCGCTGTGGACGTCGTAGTAGTGGACGAAGAGGAGGAAACGATCGGCCGGCGCGCGCGTCGCGAGCCAACGCTCGGCGGCGCGGGTCACCTCCACGCCGCTGTCGACGATCACCGGGCTGCTGGGGCTGCCGTCGCCGCGCCATGGGATCTCGGTCACGCTCTCGAAATCCTCGCGGCAGCGCGCGCAGGGCAGCACGAGGTCGCTCGCGATCACGGCGGCCGTCAGGAAGCCGCGCGCGCGCAGCATCGCCGCGAGCGTGTGGACGCCGGGACGCAGCTCGTCGCGGACGCCGCGCACGCCCGTGCGGCTCGGGTAGAGGCCGGTCAGCATCGAGACGTGCGACGGCGGCGTCCAGGGCGCGGGCGCGACGCAGGTCGTGAAGCGCGTGCCTTCCGCGGCCAGCGCGTCAAGGGTCGGCGACGTCGCGCGCGGCGCGCCGTACGCACCCAGGTGATCGGGGCGGAGCGTATCGATCGAGACGAGGACGACGCGCCGCGCGGGAAGGACGCCGGTGACGTCCGCGCGGAGTGCGGCGCCGCAGAGCAACGCCGCGCCGACGAGCAACGCGGCCGCAACCGACGCCAGCCGCAGGTGTTTTCCTGGTCGACTCATGAGTGCGCGCCGTGAGCGAACTCGCTCGACCGGGCGTCGACTATCGCACGGGCTCGCACCAGCATTGATGCAGGAGGACGTGATGACGAAGACGATTCTCGCAGTGGTTGCCCTGACGATTTCGCTGGCAGGCGCGTACCCTTCAACGGCATACGCGCGGGTCGACGTGCACGTGGGCATCGCGATACCGCCACCGCCCGTCGTGACGTTCGAGAGCGAGCCGCAGGTCGTGGTCGTTCCGCAGACTCAGGTCTATTACGTCCCGGGTCTCGACTACGACTTCTACCGGTTTGGCGGGTGGTGGTACGTGAACCGTGACGGCTACTGGTACAGCTCGCGCAGCTATCACGGGCCGTTCGGGCCGATCGCCTTCGAGCGCGTGCCGCACGCGATCGTCGCGATTCCCGCGTCGTATCATCATCATCCGATCCATCCGGCGCACTGGCACGGGGAGCAGCACGCGCGCTATCACGGCCACGATCAGCACGTGCAGCACGAAATGCATCACGACGTGCATCACGATGGTCGTCACGAAGATCACGACCATCACTGAGATTACGCGGGAGAAGCAGGGGACCGCGTAGTACTTTGGTCCTAGGGAGGTTACCGGATTGTAGGCGCACCCCAACGCGAGTACGTACGCCCGGTATGGAACGCGCTCGCCGCATCGTGCCGGATACGTCGGTTCCCGAAGCTCTCCTCCCCGACCAGTACTTCGATCGTGTGACCGGGAGCGTACACGAGATGCCGGAGAAGCGTCTCATGGCCGCTGTCCTGCTCGACGCTCTCGTGCAGCTGCAGCGCGAGGGTACCTCCGGCTCGGCCGAGGTGCGCAAGTGGATCGCCAGCAGCGGCCGCGGCAACCTGTTCTCCTTTCCGAACGTCTGTGAGGCTCTCGGACTCGATCCGTCGTATCTCGCCCGCGGGCTCATGGACCGCCCACGGATCGCGCCGCGTCGCGTGCGTCTGGTCCGGCGCCGCATCAGCATCGGCGGCCGGCGTCGCTCGACCGCCTGATCGCCGCGGCTCACGGGGTTTCCGACGCGCCTGCCGCGAGACGGAGGTTGTCGCGCGCCTCGGCGAACCCCGGCCGCAAGCGGAGCGCCTCGGTGAACTGCGCGACCGCCTCCTGCCTGCGCCCCTCGAGATAGAGCACGCCCCCGAGGTTGTTGTGCGCCTCGGGGTAGGCGGGGCGCAGGCGGATTGCCTCCTCGAAGTGCGCGCGTGCCTCGCTGCGCTCGGGCCCGACGTGGGCGGCGCCGCCGCGTGCCATGAGCGCGAGACCGAGGTTGTTGTGTGCGACGAAGTTGTCCGACGTGACGGCAAGCGCGCGGCGGTAGAGCGTCATGTCGTCGTGCCAGTATCCCACCTGCCGCCAGGTGACGAGGATGCACGCGGCGACCGCCACGGCGCTTGCCGCGACGATCGGCAGGCGCGCCCGCGGTAGTGCGCGCTCGGCCGCGGCGAGGGCGAAGGCGAGCGTGATCGCGAGGCCGATGAGCGGCACGTAGGCATAGCGATCGGCGTACGCCTGGAGGCCGATCTGCACGACGCCGATCACGGGCAGCAGGCTGATCAGGAACCACCCCCAGCCGACGAGGACGTATGGTGCGGAGCGGCGGACGGCGACCGCCGCCGCCGTGATCACGAGAAGCAGCGCCGCTGCGCCCGCGGCTGCCGCGCGATCGACGGCGTGCGGATACGGATAGAAGACGGCGAGCCCCGCCGGCCAGACGGCGAGGCGGAGATACGTGACGTAGGTGAGCAGCGCGTGCGCGACGCGGTCGACGACCGGCAGCGTCGCGAGGCTGGTCGTCGACTCCTTCGACTGGGTCACGACGGCGACCACGGACGCGGCGGCCGCGAGGAGGGCGAGCGGGATCTTCTCGACCAGCAGCGCGCGTAGCGTGACGCGGCCGAGGCCCGGGACGCGTGTGAGCGGCCACCAGTCGAGGAGGAGCAGGAGGAGCGGCAAGGTCACCAGCGTCGGCTTCGCCATCAGGCTGCACGCAAAGAGGAGGGCGACGGGAAGACCCGGGGCGCGGCCACGCGCCACCCGGCGCGCGTAGGCGCCGATCGCGAGGAGTGCGAAGAGGGTGCTGAGCACGTCCTTCCGCTCCGCGACCCACGCGACCGACTCGACGTGCAGCGGGTGCACGGCGAAGAGCAGGGCGGCGAGCGTGCTCGGCCAGGGCTCGCCGGTCGCGCCGGCCAGCACGAGCAGCAGGATGACCGCGTTGGCCGCGTGCAGCGCCAGGCTCGTCAGGTGATGCCAGCGGGGATCGAGCCCGCCGAGCGATACCACCGTCATGTGCGACAGCCAGGTGAGCGGGTGCCAGATGCTCCCCTCGTCGGCGCGAAACGCCCACGCGACGCCGTCGAGCGTGAGGCCGCGCTGCACGATCGGATTGGCGGTCACGTAGAGCGGATCGTCGTAGTTGACGAAGGCCGCATTGCGGAGCGGCGCGTAGGCGGCGAGCGTCGCGACCAGCAGCAGGGCGCACGGGCCGAGGCGCGGCATCCTACTCGACGGTCGCAGCCTTCTCGCGGAGGCAGATGCCGCCGCACACCGGCGCGCCGAGCGCGACGAGCGAGATGAGAGGATACGCGCGCATGCGCCGATCCGCGCTTCTAGGTGCGCCGTCGGGGCGTGGTCAAACGTGTCCCGGTGCGGCGATTTGCCAGAGCGGATGCGCTACCGGCTGCGCGTCCTTTAATAAGTGTGGAAACACTAGGTTACGACGCCCCGCGCCAAGCCTCGCGCCCGCTTTTTAGTTGACATGCGACATGCCGTTGTCGCATATTCGCCCCGATCTCGCACACTGCCGTGCCGACCATGGTGGTCTCTAGGGCGGGCGAGAATCGTCGAGGATTCCGGAGACGCGCTCAATCCGCATGCGATGTTCCAGGCGAGGTGTTGCCTCCCGCATCGTTCCGCGTTCTGACCCCGCGTTTCCGTGATTGCAGCAAACAGACGAGTTGGACATCAAGCCCGTAAGAGACTCCAGAGTTTCAGGAGACCGCTCGGTAATCCCGCTGAGCGGAAGGACATGGATTTGCAGTCGCATCACCCCAACCCCAAGGAGGAAGTCATGAGAGTTGGTCGATCCGTCGCGGTAGCGGCGGCGCTGCTGGCGATGCTCTCGTTCGGAGCAACCGCCCACGCGCAAAACAAGTGTAGCTCCGGCAAGGCGAAGCTGGCCGGCAAGAAGGCCGCGGCCATCCTCGGCTGCCTGAGCAAGGCCTCCAAGAAGGGCGGCGACGTAAACGCGCAGGCGCCGGGTTGCATCGCGAAGGCGCAGAGCAAGTTCACCGCCGGCTCTCAGAAGATTGATAGCAAGCAGGACGTGGGCAAGCCCGAGACCGTGTGCCCCGCGGGTAGCGGCGACGAGGTCGCCCGTGAGAACGACGTCGACAATTTCACCACCGACGTCTCGAACGACCTCGACCCGGGCAGCCCGAGCGCGTTCACGCTCAGCAAGTGCACGTCGGGCAAGATCAAGTGCGCGGGCAAGAAGGCCGCGGCCAAGCTTGGCTGCTTCTCGAAGGCGCTCGGCAAGAACCTTCCCGTCGATCCGCTGTGCATCAGCAAGGCCGAGACCAAGTTCGCGGCCTGCTACAGCAAGCTCGAGTCGAAGGAAGCGCCGGCGAAGCCGGACAACTCGAACGTCTGCGTTCAGCCCGATGGCGACGCCGGCGCGATCGAGACCAAGGTCGACAACTTCGTGAATGCGATCGTCGCGGCCTACTCCACGCCTGTGGGCCCCACGCCTACCGCGACGGCTACGCCGGGACCGGCTACGTGCCCGAGCGAGATCCAGTTCACGGGTACCTCGACCAACGGCGTCCTCGACACCGGCTGGACGGGTAACGGCCACGACGCGACGACCATCACCAACGGTACCGTCACGGTCAGCGTGACGGGCTGCAGCGGCAGCGCGCCGAACTGCCACGTCTGCAGCTATACCGGTCCGCTCGAGAACCACGCCGGCCAGATCCACGTGCAACGTTGCCAGGGCGACAGCTCCATCACCTGCACCAGCAATGCGGCCTGTGGTGCCAATGGGCCTTGCGTGTTCTTCTTCGGCAGCAACCTGCCTCTCGCCGCGGGTGGCGTCTCCACGTGCGTGCAGAACGTCTTCGCCGGCGGCATCAGCGGTACGGCGAACGTCGACACCTCCGGCGCAGGCGCGGGCACGAGCGTCGGCTCGGCCAGCCTGACCTCGATCGTGTTCAACGGCATCACGCTCTCCAATCCGTGTCCGCAGTGCAACGGCGACGGCGCCACCAACGACGGCATCAAGGGTGGCACGTGCAGCGGCGGCGCGCATAACGGCGCTACCTGCGACGTCAACGGGGCGTCCCCGAACATCTCGTTCGGCAAGACCAGCCTCGACTGCCCGCCGCTCGTCGGAGCGAAGATCGCAGCGCTCCCGATCAACCTCAACAACACGACGGGCACCAAGACCCGCACCCTCGTGGCGACGAGCCCAACCTGCCGTGCGCCGGGTTGGGGAGGCAACAAGTGCCAGTGCGACACCTGCGGTGACAACAGTGGTACGGTCTGTGCCACCGACGCCGATTGCGGTGCTGGCGTCATCTGCGGCGGCAAGCGCTGTATCGGCGGCGCGAACATCGGTGCGGCGTGCACCGCGGCGAGTCAGTGCCCGGGGAGCGCGTGCAGTGCTACGGGCGCCCAGACAGCGGCCAATCAGTGCGACGGCGGCCCCGGTTCCGGCGATTGCGTGGCCGATCCGGGTACGCCTGGCCCGAACGACCGCATCTGCTCCTCCGGTCCGCTCGAGTCGTTCTGCGGTCCGGTCGAGACGTTCCGCGGCTGTGCGGCCAACAGCGACTGCACGTTCGCGGGTGACACCTGCACCGTGACGCGCTTCCGCGACTGCTTCGACAACGGCGTCCTCGGCGAGACGGTCTCGTCGAGCGGTCAAGCCGATCCGCCTTCGGGTCACCAGTCCGATCCGACCCTGGCGGCCCTGTTCTGCGTTGGCCCGACGTCGTCGGCGTCGGTCAACTCGGCCGCCGGTCTCCCTGGCCTCGGACGTCTCGAGCTCCAGGGTCACTCGGTCGACAACGGCACGCCGTGATCTGATCAACCCTGAACCCCCGTGGCGGCTCGCCGCCACGGGGCTGCTTCACGAGGCCCCGGGCGCCGCAAGGCTCCCGGGGCTTTTTTGTTCGAACGGTATGATCGTACATACGAACGTTGAAACTTTCTCCGCTCGCGACACCCTGCGCCATGAAAAGCCTTGGCGTCTGCGCACTTTTTCGTTGACATAGAAGTAGCGACTGGCGCATTTTGCATCACCGCTCCGTGCCGGCTGTTTCCGTGAGCGGACGACTCCCGTGTCGAAAACTTCCCGTCCATACCTTCGCGCTCAACAGTTTCAAGGAGGAGAGCTCATGAGAGCCACCGTCCGCAGCGCCGTCATCGGCGCCGCCACCCTCGTTGCTCTGACGGCGCTCGCGCCAGCCGCTCACGCCACGCCGGACACGCAGTTCAAGTGCCGGGAGACGATCAACAAGGAATTCACGAAATACGTGAAGTTGATGACCAAGAGCACCCAGAAGTGCAACGAGGCCATCGTCAAGACGGGTGCCGGCGCGAGCGCACCGGGCGGGCAAATCACCACGTGTGATCCGCAGGCAAAGATACCAGCCGCATTCACCAAGATGACCGGCAAGATCACCGGCAAGTGCGACGCCGCCGGGATCACGCCGTCCGACATCGGCTGGCCGGGCAGCTGTCCGAACTTCGAGGGCGGGACCTGTACCACCGGGATCGCCAACGGCAACGACATCGCCACCTGCCTCGATTGCATCGGGCGCGCCGCGGTCTCGCAGGCGATTGATCTCTACTATCTCAATCTCACGAACGGCGGGACCAACTCCGACCTGGTCAAGTGCCAGACGACGATCGGCAAGGAGACCTCGAAGTTCCTCATGGCGAAGGAGAAGATCCTCGGCAAGTGCGGCAAGAGCGTGGACAAGGGCAAAGGCACGCTGCCCTGCCCGGTGCCGGGTGACACCAAGGCCGGCCCCGCGATCACCAAGGCCGAGTCGAAGAAGGTCAGCAAGATCTGCAAGGCGTGCGCCGACGAGTCGCTCGATGGCGTAACCTGCAACGCGCAGAACTTCACCCCGTCGCAGATCGGCTTCGACGCGACCTGTCCGGCGGTCACCGTGCCCCATGGCGGTCCGAGCTGCGGCGGCGCCATCAACAACATCAATGACCTCGTGAAGTGCGTCGACTGCGTCACCGAGTTCAAGGTCGACTGCGCCGATGCGCTCTCGCGTCCCGACCAGATTATTCCCTATCCGTCGGAGTGCGTGAACGCCGTCGCGACGCCCACCCCGACGCCGACGCAGACCGTCACGCCGACGCTGACGCCGACACCGACGGTGACGGCCACGGTGACGCCGACGGTCACCGCGACGGCTACGCTCACCGCAACGCCGACCGTCACGCCGACGGCCACGGTCACCGCCACTGCGACGAAGACGGCGACGCCGACCGTCACCGCGACGCCGCTCCTCACCGCGACGCCGACCGTCACTCCGACCGCGACGCCCACCGTTACCGCGACCGCGACGCTCACCGCGACGCCGACGGTGACGGACACGCCGACCGCGACCCTGACGGCCACGAAGACGGCGACGCCTACCGTCACCGCGACGCCGACGCTCACCGCGACGGCGACGCTCACCGCGACCCCGACCCTCACCGCGACGTCGACGGTCAGCCCGACCGCCACGAAGACCGCGACGCCCACGGTGACGGCGACGCCGACGGTCACGAAGACAGCGACGCCCACTGCGACGGTCACTCCGACGGCCACGAAGACCGCGACGCCGACGGTGACGGCAACCGTAACGGTCACCAAGACCGCCACGCCGACTCCGACGGCCACGTCCACGCCGAACACCTGCGGCAACGGCGTGATCGACGCGGGTGAGGATTGCGACTTGAGCGCCCCCGGCGGTAGCTGCGCCGCGCACTCGAACACCGACCCCGGAATCACGTGCAACGCGAGCTGTCAGTGCGCGTGCCCGACCTTCGTCGAGTTCACCGGCATCCCGCGCTCCGCGTGCGACGTGGGCACCAACGAAGGCCGCATCTGCACGACGAACGCCGACTGCCCCGGCGGTACCTGCATTGCGCATCTCGAAGGCGCGCTGGATACCGGCTGGACCGGCAACGGCCACGACTCGACGATCGTGAGCGACGGCAAGATCACGGTCGGCGTGTCGGGTTGCACCGGCTCGAGCCGCCCATGCGGCGTCTGCACGCTGCTCGGTCCAGTCGACAACCTGAACGCGGCGACCTACCCGAGCGCGCCGGGCCCGAGCAAGGACCTGAACGACCACCGCTGCACCAACAACACGTCGGTCCCGTGCAGCAACAACACGCCGTGCTTCCAGCAGTGTCTCGGCGGCACGAACGACGGCAACGCCTGCACGCTCGCGTCGGCGTGTCCCGGTGGTGTCTGCCCGGCTGCCGGCACGTGCCAGTACGCGTTCGGCACCTACCTGCCGCTCGCGGCGGGCGGCGTGTCGACCTGCGTCGGCAACCAGATCAACGGCAACATCAGCGGCACGGCCAACATCGAGAGCGGCGCGTCGGCGACCAGCGCCACGCTGACGTCGCGCGTGTACAACGGCATCACGCTCTCGAACCCGTGTCCGCAGTGCAACGGCGACACCAATACCAACGACGGCGCCCGGGGCGGCACCTGCTCGGGCGGCCAGCGCACGGGCAAGGCCTGCGACGTCAATGGCTCATCGCCGAACGCCTCGTTCGGCAAGACGAGCCTCGATTGCCCGCCGCTCACCGGCGCGCTCATCGCGACGCTCGGGATCGACCTGAGCAACACGACGGGCTCCAAGGTGCGGACGCTCTCCACGGCCAACCCGCTCTGCCGCGCGCCAGGGTGGACCACGCAGCGTTGCCAGTGCGATACCTGCGCCACCCTCGCTGCCGAGGCCTGTTCGACCAACGCCGATTGCCCTGTGGGCCACCCCTGCGGCGTCAAGCGCTGCACCGGCGGTACCAACGGCGGCAATGCGTGCACCATAGCGAGCGAGTGCCCGGGCAGTGCATGCAGCACGCCGGGTGCTCAGACGGCGGGCAATCAGTGCGACGGCGCCTCCGGCGATTGCGTTGCTGATGCCGGGACGCCGAGCCCGAACGACCGCATCTGCTCCTCCGGTCCGCTCGAGAGCTTCTGCGGTCCGGTCGAGACGTTCCGTACCTGCACCGGGGACACGGATTGTTCGTTCGCGGGCGACACCTGCAGCGTGATGCGCTTCCGCGATTGCTTCGACAACGGCATCCCCGGCGAGTTGGTCACGGCGACCGGCGTGCAGAGCGCGCCGGTGAACGACCAGTCCGATCCGACGCTCGCCGCGCTCTTCTGCGTCGGGCCGACGAGCTCCGGGTCGATCAACTCGGCCGCGGGTCTCCCAGGTCCGGGACGCCTCGAGCTGCCGGGTCACGCCCACGGGCTGCCCTGACCACTGCAACCCGGAGCGGACCGTTCGCGGTCCGCTCCGCCGCTTCCCGAGCCCCGGACGCCTCACGGCGTCCGGGGCTTTTCATTTGCGGCGCAGCGATTGTGCGCCGCTCTGGCGCACACACTGAAATCGTTTGCATGCCGCAATGGCGCAGTCGTGTTGGCGTTCTCTACATGCGCCTCTATGGGGCAATGTTTCGCGCCGCAGTATGCGTTTTGATGTTGCGAAGCGCAGACGCTCTGGTACTCGACGACTCTCGGCCGGCTACGTCGAGCGGTCGTCCACTCTCACCAACCGGAGGATCCCATGCGTTCGCGAAATCTGCTCGCCTTCATCGCGGCTGCCGCGCTCGTCGCGTCGTCGGCCCCACGCGCTCACGCCGACTCACGCACGATCGGCTTCGAGTCGCCCACGTACACGACCGGCAGCATCGACGGCCAGGACGGCTGGGGCGGGCAGGGGGGAGGCCCGATCAACCCCGCGTTCGATCAGGCCGTCACCGGCGCCGGCGCGCACTCGGGATCCCAGAGCTTCCGCGAGTCGAGCGCGACCGCGAGCGGTAGCTTCAGCGATCAGACCTTCTCGCCGTCCCTTACGGACCGTGCGGGCGAGCCAGGATCGATCGACGGCGGCTTCGCCGGCGGCGTCCTGCAGCCGCGCTTCACGTCGACCTTGTGGTTCAAGTCGGCGACGGGCGCGGTGCAGGACTCGCACGTCGTGATCAGCGCCGACCGCGGCGACGGCGCGCGGATGAGCTGGATCCAGATCAGCGACAATGTCGCCGATCCCGGTTCGACCTGCGCCAACTACCCCTACGGAGCGTGCACGACGAACGCCGATTGCTCCGGCTTCACCTGTCTCCCTGACGGACGCTCGGGCCTGTCGGTGAGCTTCAGCGACTACCGGGTGCCCGCGAACCTCCTCGATTGCGGGGGCGAGGAGGACGCCGAGAACAAGTGCTTCTCCTTCTATCCGCTCGCCACCGGGCTCAGCCGCACGGTGTGGCACCAGGTCGACTTCGAGATCGAGTTCTACGACGGCAAGGCCAACGACGTGCTGCGCATCAGCATCGACGGCACGCCGGTCTTCCGCGGCACCACGTGGGAGGACTTCTTCCCCAACCAGCAGGGCTTCCAGTTCCCGACCGATCCGCCGCCCGTCGACTCGCTGCTCTTCCGCGTGGGCGGCGCTTCCGAGGGGAACTCCGGCGAGGGCTTCCTCTTCGACGACGTGTCGTACGCCAGCACGGCCTGCCAGGCGGCGACGCGCTTCGTCGCGACGACCGGCGATGACACCTTCAACGACTGCCGTGACGTCGGCTCACCCTGCAAGACCGTGCAGCACGGCGTCGACGTCGCGTGCGTCGGCGACACCGTTCAGGTGGCGGCCGGCACGTACCCCGAGCAGGTCACGATCCCGAAGGCGGTGACCGTGATCGGTGCGGGCGAGGCCAGCACGTTCATCAAGCCGACCTCGGTCGCGGCCAACACGACGAGCCTCTCGTCGGGCAACCCGATCGCGGCGATCATCCTGGTCGACGCCGCGACCGGCGTCACGCTCAAGAACTTCACCGTCGACGGCAGCGCGGCGGCGTTCGCCTCCTGCTCGCCGGGCTACATGGGCGTCTACTACCGGAACGGCTCCGGCACGATCGACACCCTGCACGTCGCACACGTCGTGCTGCCGGCGGCGACGGGCTGCCAGTCGGTGGTCGGCGTCTTCGTGCAGAGCGGCGGCTCGGGCAGCTCGACCGTGACCCTCAAGTCGAGCACGATCGACGACTACGGCAAGAACGGCGTGACCTGCA
>DASXLI010000049.1:0-32488 GCA_036496285.1 Binatia bacterium | reverse complement strand
CTTCGTCCTCGTGGCCTTCGGCGGCGCCTCCTTCGGCGCCGCGGCCAGCTCGTCGACCCAGCGCAGCAGCGTGCGCACGCCGAAGCCGGTGCCGCCCTTCGGCATGTACGGCAGATCCTTGTCGGCAAAAGCCGGCCCGGCGATGTCGAGGTGGGCCCAGGGCACGCCGTCGACGAACTCCTGCAGGAAGAGCGCCGCCGTGATGCTGCCGCCGTGGCCGCCGCCGATGTTCTTCAAGTCGGCGACCGCGCTCTTGATGTCGTCGCGGTAGTCGGCGACGAGCGGCATCTGCCAGAGCGGCTCCCCGGTCTCGACGCCGAGCGCGACGAGACGGTCGACCGTCGGCTGATCGTTGCCGTAGATGCCCGCCACCTGCGTGCCGAGCGCGACCATGCAGGCGCCGGTGAGCGTCGCGAGGTCGACGATCACGTCGGGCTTGGTGGCGGCCGCCATCGCGAGCGCGTCGGCGAGGATGAGGCGGCCCTCGGCGTCGGTGTTCAGCACCTCGACGGTCTTGCCGTTCTTGTAGCGGATGACGTCGCCCGGCTTCTGCGCCTGGCCGCTCGGCAGGTTCTCGGTGAGCGGCACGTAGCCGTCGACGTCGATCGCGGGACGGAGCTTGCCGAGCGCCGCCAGGGTGGCGATCACCGCCGCGCCCCCGGCCATGTCGCACTTCATCGTTTCCATCGACTTCGCGGGCTTGAGCGACAGGCCGCCCGAGTCGAACGTGACGCCCTTGCCGACGAGCGCGATCCGCCGGCGCGCGTTCTTGCCGCGGTAGCGCAGGCGGATGAAGCGCGGCTCCTCCTGGCTGCCGCGCGCGACCGCGCGCAGGCCGGCGAGATCCTCGCGCTCGATGCGCGCGCGGTCCCACACCTCGACCTCGATGCCGGCCTCGCGCGCCAGCCGTTTCGCCGTCGCCGCGATGAAGGTCGGGGTCTTCACTGCGGCGGGCTCGTTCACCAGGTCGCGCACGATGGTGACGGCGGCGATCGTCGCCTCGATCTCGTCCATGCGTGCCGCGAGCTCGGCCGGCGGCGGAAGCTTCGCGACGACGAGAGTGAGCTCGCCGACCGCGACGGGCGCGTCCTGCTCCGACTTGTACTTGTCGAAGCGGTAGGCGGCGAGGCTGAAGCCCTCGGCGATCGCCGCGAGATAGCGGAGCTCGCTCGCCTCCGGCGTCGCGACGATCGCCACGCGGCGCGCGCCCGCCCGTGCGGCGGCGCGGAAGGCATGCCCCGCGGCCCGACGCCAGGCATCCGGCGATCCAGCCGCGTGCTCGCCGAGCCCGACGAGCACGACGAGCCGGCGCTGTCCCTGCGCGAGGGGCACCACCACGACCTGGCCCTCGCGGCCGCGGAAGCGCTCGGCGTCGACCGCGCGCTGCACGGCCGCGCCGCCGCGCCCGCGCAGCCCGCGCATCAGGGCCCGCGTGGCGGCGCGCTCGGCGCCGGTGCCGACCGGTATCACGACCATCTCCGCCCCGACGAAGCGCGCGTCGCCTGCCCGAGCCCGGATCCTCACCGGCCTGCTTGTAGAGGCTTCGCGCCGGAGCGTCAATTCAGGCGGCGCCGCTCACGCGGCACCGCCCGTCGGCCTGCGGTACGTCCGCACGTACGCGGGAATGCCGACCCCCGGCACGAGGCGCGCGTCGGCGACCGGCGTCTGCGGCACGACCCTGAGCGGCAGCTCGCCCGCCCAGACCGGCAGCGCATAGTCCTCCTCGTCATCGATCGGCGGCCCGGTGCGGATCTTGGCGGACGCCTCGTCGAGCGCCAGCGCCAGCACGAGCGTGCCCTTCATCTCCTGCGGCGCCGGCGGGCGCACGTCCGGCCACCGTCCGGGGACGATGTGCTCGGTGATCGCCCGCAGCGCGGCGAACTTCTCGTCGAACTCGTCGACGACGCGTGCCCGCCCGAAGACGACAACCGATCGGTAGTTCATCGAGTGGTGGAACGCGGAGCGCGCCAGCACGAGGCTGTCGACGAGCGTCACCGTCACGCACACGTCGACCCCGCCGCCCACCGTCTTCAGCATGCGGCCGGCGGCCGAGCCGTGCAGGAAGAGCGTGTCGCCCTTGCGCCCGTAGGCTGTCGGAATGACGACCGGTCCGCCATCGCCGACGAAGCCCACGTGGCAGACGAGGCCCTCGTCGAGGATGCGGTTGAGCGTGGCGCGCTCGAAGGCGCCGCGCTTCGGGAGTCGCTTCAGGGTGGTCCGCGGGGTGGTGGCGATCACGGTGCTCATTGACAAGCCTCCTTTGTACTGATACAAATTATCTGTCGTGGCAGTACAATACGATATCCGCGGACACACCGCAAGCGCCATCGGTGCGAGCATCGAGCGGGCCATCCGCCAGGGTCGGCTCGGCGCCGGCGATCCGCTGCCCACCGTGCGCGCGCTCGCCGGCCGCCTGCGGGTGAGCCCGGCGACGGTGATGGCCGCGTATCAGGCGCTCCGCCGCCGCGGGCTCCTGGTTGCGCACGGCCGCGGCGGCACGCGCGTGAGCGGCAGACCGCCCCTGCCGACGCGCGCCCTGCTTCCGCTTCCGCCGGACGTCCACAACTTCGTCGACGGCAACCCCGACCCCGCGCTGCTCCCGTCGCTCGAGCGCGCGCTCGCCGCCGTCGATCCGCGGCCGCGCCTCTACACAGAGCGTGGCGCCGACCCGGCGCTCCTCGCCCTCGCCGCGCGCCAGCTCGCCGGCGACGGGCTCCCCTATGAGGCGCTCTGCGTCGTCGGCGGCGCGCTCGACGGCATCGAGCGCGCGCTCCAGGCGCACCTCCGCCCGGGCGATCACGTCGCGCTCGAGGATCCGGGCTACCACGCCGTCGTCGATCTCGCCCATGCGATCGGCCTCACCATCGAGCCGATGCGCATCGACGAGCACGGCCCGCTACCTGACGAGCTCGAGCGCGTGCTGCGCCGGCCGGTGCAGGCCTGCATCGTCACGCCGCGCGCGCAGAACCCGACGGGCGCGGCGCTCGATCCCGGGCGCGTCGCCGAGCTGCGCCGCGTGCTGGCGCGCCATCCGGAGACGCTCGTCATCGAGGACGACCACGCGGGCCCCGTCGCGGGCGCGCCGGCCTACACGCTCTGCGACCCCGGCCGCGCGCGCTTCGCGATCGTGCGCTCGGTCTCGAAGTCGCTCGGGCCCGACCTGCGCGTCGCCGTCATGAGCGGCGATCCGACCACCATCGCGCGGGTCGAGGGCCGGCAGCTGATCGGCGCCGGCTGGGTGAGCCGTGTGCTGCAGTCCCTCGTGATCCACCTGTGGAACGACGCGGGCACGGCGCGTCTCCTGCACCGCGCCGAGACCGCCTACACCCGCCGTCGCGAGATCCTGCTCCGCGCCCTCGCCGCCCATGGCATCGCCGCGACCGGCCGGTCCGGCATGAACGTCTGGATCCCCGTCCCGGAGGAGGTGACGGCGGTGCGCCATCTGCTCGACGCCGGCTTCGCCGTGAGCGCCGGCGAGCGCTTCCGTCTCGCCACCCCGCCCGCGATCCGCGTCACCATCGCCGCGATCGCACCCGCCGAGGCCAGCGCGCTCGCCGCCGCCCTCGCGCAGCTCCTCGCGCCGTCCCGCCGGACCCGCTCCGCCTAGACCTGCGGCCCGCTGACGGATACACGATCCCCGTGGTCCGGGCGGCGCTCCTCCTGCTTGCGCTCGTGGCGGGCGCCGTCGGCTGCAAGCACGAGGCGACGTCGTCGGCGTTCCGCGTCGCCCTCCTCAGTCCGGGGCCGATCAGCGACGCCGGCTGGAACGCGGCGGCCTACGAGGGGCTGCTCGCGGTGCGCGACCAGCTCGGGGCCGAGGTGAGCCAGGTCGAGACCCGCACGCCGCCCGAGTTCGAGGAGGCGTTCCGCGACTACGCGCGGCGCGGGTTCCAGCTCGCCATCGGCCACGGCTTCGAGTTCCAGGACGCGGCGGCGCGGGTCGGCGCCGAGTTTCCGCAGACCGTCTTCCTCACGACGTCGGGCAGCACGGTGCGGCCGAACGTCGCCCCGCTCGTGTTCCGCCTGGAGGATGCGACGTTCGTGCTCGGCTACCTCGCCGCACGCATGGCGCCGGACGGCAAGGCGTGCGCCGTCGGCGGCATGGACATCCCCTCGGTGCGCGGCACCTTCGCCGCGTTCGAGGCCGGCGCCAAGCACGCGAAGCCGGACTACCAGGTCACCGTCTCCTACATCGGCGGCTGGGACGATCTCGGCGCGGCGCGCACCGCCACCACGGCGCTGATCGACCGCGGCTGCCGCTTCGTCCTGCACAACGCCGACGCCGCCGGGCCGGGCGTGTTCCAGGCCGCGGCCGAGCGCGGCATCTACGCCTTCGGCAGCAACCGGGCGCAGCACGAGGTCGCGCCGAAGACGGTGCTGGCGAGCGCCGTGATCGACATCCCGCGCGCCTTCGTCGCGGTCGCTCGCGAGGTGAAGGAGGGGCGTTTCCAGGCGCGCGTGATCGAGGAGCGCATGGCGGACGGCGCGATCGGGGTCGTCTACAATCCCGCTCTCGCCGACGCCGTTCCCGCCGACGTGCGGCGCGACGTCGACGCGCTCACCGAGGCGGTGCGCACCGGGACGGTCGCCGTTCCGTACGCCGCGCTGTGACCGGCGGCGAGTCCGCGCCGCGCCTGGCGCTGCGGGCGCTCGAGAAACGCTACGGATCGCAACGCGCGCTCGCCGGCGTCTCGCTCGCGCTCGCGGGCGGCACCATCCACGGGCTCCTCGGCGAGAACGGCGCCGGCAAGTCGACCTTGGTCCGCATCGTGGCCGGGGCGCTCGCGCCGGACGGCGGCACGATGGCGATCGACGGCGAGAGCGTGCCGTTCGGCGGCGCGCGTGCCGCGCGCGCGGCGGGGATCGGCGTCGTCTTCCAGCACTTCGCCCTGGTCGGCGCGCTGAGCGTCGCCGAGAATCTCTTCCTCGGCAGACCCGAGGCACAGGCGCGGGTGATCACACCGGCGCGGCTCGCCGCGGAGGCCCGAGACCTCGCAGAGCGCCACGGCATCGCGATCGGCGACCCCGCGGCGCGCGTCGATACACTGCCCGTCGGCGCGCAGGCGCGGGTCGAGATCCTACGCGCGCTCTCGGCGCGCGTGCGCATCCTCCTCCTCGACGAGCCGACCGCCGTGCTGACGCCGGGGGAGATCGCCGAGCTCTTCACCATCCTGCGCCGCCTGCGCGCCGAGGGCGTGCTGGTCGTGCTGATCACCCACAAGCTCGGCGAGGCTCTCGACGTCTGCGACACGGTGACCGTGATGCGCGCCGGGCGCGTGGTCGCGACCCTGCCCGCGGACGGCGCCTCACCCGCGTCCCTTGCGACGCTCATGGTGGGCGGCATCGAGGACGCGATTCCGGGGGCCGACGCGGCCGAGCCCGCGAGCGCTGCACCCGGACGTGCATCCGCGCTCGCGCTGCGCGACGTCTGCACCCGGCCCGGCGTGGGGCGGGTCGCGCTCGACCACATCACGCTCGACGTCGCGGCCGGCGAGATCTGCGGCGTCGCCGGGGTCGACGGCAACGGCCAGGACGAGCTCGCGGCGGCGCTGTACGGCCTCCTGCCGCGCGCGGGCGAGGTGCGAGTCGGCGCGACTGCCGTCGCATCCGCCGACGTCGGCGCCGCGCAGCGCGCCGGTCTGGCACTGATTCCCGGCGACCGCCGGCGCGACGGCCTCGCGCTCCGCCTCGCGATCTGGGAGAACGTCCTCCTCTCGCAACCGCTTCTCGCGCGGGCCACGCATCGCGGTCTCCTCGACGTCGACGAAGCGCGGCGCGACGCGACCGAGCTCGCCCGCGAGTACCGCGTCGTCTACCAGGACGTCGACCAACCGATCGGCGACCTCTCCGGCGGCAACCAGCAGCGCGTCGTCATCGGGCGCGCGCTCGCCACGACGCCCGCGGCGCTGATCGCGGTGAACCCGACGCGCGGGCTCGACATCGGCGCGAGCGCGCAGGTCCACGCCACCCTGCGCCGCATCGCCGCCACCGGCACCGCCGTGCTGCTCGTCTCCACCGACCTCGACGAGCTGCACACGCTCTGCGCCCGCCTCTTCGTCCTCTATCGGGGGGCGTTGCGCGGCCCCGTGGAACGCGGCGAGGGAGCGCGCCTCGCCGCGCTCATGGCGGGCATCGCGTCGTGAGCCGCGGGTCCCGTTCCGCGCTGCAATCGTTTCGGGCGGTCGCGGCCGTCGCCGCCGCGTTCGCCGTCAGCACGCTCCTGCTGCTGCTCTCGGGCATCGATCCGCTGGCCGCGCTCGGGGCCCTCGTCGGCGGCGCGCTCGGTGACCGCTTCGCGCTCGGCGATACCGTGGTGAAGACGTGCCCGCTGCTCGTGACCGGCCTCGGCGTGGCGCTCGCGTTCCGCGCCGGCGTCTGGAACATCGGCGCCGAGGGCCAGCTGCTCGTCGGTGCGCTCGCCGCGACCGCGGTCGGCCGCGCCTGCGGCGGGGCGCCGTTCCCCCTGCCGCTCCTCGCCGCGCTGGCCGGCGCCGCCGTCGCGGGCGCGCTCTGGGCCGGCATCGCGGCGGCGCTGCGCGTCTACCGGAACGTCAACGAGATCGTCGCGACCATCATGCTGAACTTCGTCGCGGCACGGCTTCTCGGCTGGGCGGTGCACGGGCCCCTCATGGAAGCCGCCGGACGCTACCCGCAGAGTGACCCGATTCCGCCGGCGGCGCTGCTGCCACTGATCGTCGGGCGCGTGCACGCGGGCGTACTGCTCGCGCTCCTGCTCGCGGCGGCATCCTGGGCGCTCCTCTTCCGCACCGGCGCCGGCTTTCGCTGGCGCGTCGTCGGCGAGAACGCGCGCGCCGCACGCGTCGCCGGCTTCAGCCCCGAGCGTGCCGTGCTCGAGGCGATGCTGACGAGCGGCGCGCTCGCGGGCCTGGCCGGCGCGTTCGAGGTGCTGGGGGTCACGGGTCGGCTCTTCGAGCAGCTCTCGGGGGGCGGCGGCTACACGGCGATCGCGGTCGCGCTGACCGCCGGTCTCCATCCGGGCGGCGTCACGCTCGCGGCGCTCTTCTTCGGCGCGCTCGCCGCGGGCTCCGGCGCCATGCAGCGCGTGGCGGGCGTCTCGGCCGTCTTCGTCGCGATCGTCCAGGCCGCGACCCTGCTGGCGATCCTCGCGCTCGAGACGCCGCGCCCCCGGCGCGCGGCCGCGGAGAGCCGGTGACGATCGACCCGATCGCGCTTGCCGCCGCGACCCTCGGCCTCGCGACCCCGTTGCTCCTGGCGGCGCTCGGCGAGCTCGTCGCCGAGCGCGCCGGCATCCTGAACGTCGGCGTCGAGGGGCTCATGCTCGCGGGTGCCTTCGCCGGCATGCTCGGCTCGTGGGCGAGCGGCAGCCCGACGATCGGGATGCTCTGCGCCTGCGGCGCGGCGCTCGCGCTCGCGGCGCTCTTTGCGCTCTGGGTGGTCGTGCTCGACGTCGAGCAGGTGGTCGCCGGCGTCGCCGTGAACCTGCTCGCGCTCGGCGCGACCGGCGTCCTCTACCGCGCGATCTTCGGCCAGACCGGCAGCGCGCTGACCGTCGCGACCTTCGCGCCGCTCGCGATCGCGCCCGGCGTCGCCGCGCTCGCGCCGCTGCGCCAGCCGCTGCCCGTCTACGTCGCGCTGGCGCTCGTCCCCGCCGTCTGGTTCTTTCTCGGCCGCACCCGGCTCGGCCTGCGCCTGCGGGCGGCGGGCGAGGCGCCGCAGGCGGCGGAGAGCGTCGGCGTGAACGTCGGCGCGACGCGCACCGGCGCGATCCTCGTCGCCGCGCTCTTCGCCGGCGCCGCCGGCGGGTACCTCTCGCTCGCCTACTCCAACACCTTCGTGGAGGGCATGTCGGCGGGACGGGGCTTCATCGCGCTCGCGATCGTCGTCTTCGGCCGTTGGCGTCCGAGCGGCATCCTCATCGGCGCCTGGCTCTTCGGCGCGGCGAGCGCCCTCCAGTTCCAGCTGCAGGCGGCCGGCGTCGCCGTGCCGTTTCATCTGCTGCTCATGCTGCCGTACGTGCTCACGCTCGTCGTCCTGGCGCTCACGAGCCGCGACGCCCGCGGGCCCGCCGCCCTGGCGCAGCGCCGCCGGCTGAGCGCAGCCGCCGACTGACGCAGCGCGCGGCCCTCGTGCCGACGGTATCCTGAACCTCCCGAACCGAGGTACGATCCGCCGTCATGTCCGCTTCCCCGACCGCGAACGACGTCCGCGAGGCGGCGCATCTCCTCGGCGAGGCCCGCCGCCTCGTCGTGCTGACTGGCGCCGGCATCAGCACCGAGTCGGGCATCCCCGACTTCCGCAGCCCCGGCGGCCTGTGGTCGCGCTACGACCCGACGCAGCTCACCTTCCAGCGCTTCTGCGCCAGCGCCGAGACCCGGCGCATCTACTGGGAGATGGGCCGCGAGCTGTACCCGGTGTTGAAGGGCGCGCAGCCGAACGCGGCGCACCGCTTCCTCGCGGCGATCGAGCGCCGCGGCGGCCTCCGCCGGCTCGTGACGCAGAACATCGACGGCCTGCACCAGCGCGCCGGCAGCTCGCCCGAGCGGGTGATCGAGATCCACGGCACCGCCCTCGAGGTTGCGTGCCTCACCTGCGGCGAGCGCCAGGACCGCGAGCCGGTGCAAGCGCGCTTCGCCGCCGGCGACGTCGATCCGCACTGCCCGTGCGGCGGCCTGCTCAAGCCCGCGACCATCTCCTTCGGCCAGGCGATGCCGGAGCGCGAGACCGCGCTCGCCATGGCCGACGCGGCCGACGCCGACGTGTTCCTGGTCGTCGGCTCGTCGCTCGTCGTCTACCCGGCCGCGAGCCTCCCCGGCGTCGCGCTCGAGAACGGCGCCGCCCTCGTCATCGTGAATCGCGAGGAGACCCCCTACGACCGGGTCGCGACCCTCGCCCTGCAAGGCACCGCCGGCCCCATCCTCACCGCCGTGGCCGCAGAGCTCGGACTCCCGCTCGCAAACGCCTGAGAGCGGCAGACAATCCACGCAAGCGCCAGTCGCTGCGCACACGCCGAATCGGCCTCGCCACACCTGAGGTTTGCGGCTACGCTGTTTCGCGCCACGGACGACGTCGATGCCCCGACCAGCAGATCGGCTGCGGCCGCCACCCCTCGCCCAGACGTTCATCTGGATCATCCTCGTCGAGCTGTTCGCCCTGGCCGTCCGCGCCACCGTAGATCCGGACATGTGGTGGCATCTCCGGATGGGCGAGCTCATTGCGACCGAGGGCATACCGCACCACGATACCTTCTCCTTCACGGCGGCCGGCCACGAGATCGTCGCGCACGAGTGGGGGTCCCAGCTCATGATGTGGGGGATCTACAGCATCGCGGGACTGTGGGGGCTGTCGCTGGTATTCGCCTTGGTTCCGACGCTCGCGCTCTGGCTCGTGAGCCGTGCCTGCGGTGGCCCGCCGTATCTCGCCGGCACGCTCGTCGCCCTTGGCGCGTGGGCGGCGTCGCCGTGGTTCGGTGTGAAGCCGCAGCTCTTCAATGTGCTGTTTCTTGCACTGTTCGTGCTGATCCTCACCCGGGCGTCGGAGCGGCGCCGACTGACATACCTGCTGGCATTGCCCCCGCTTACCGCCGTGTGGGCGAATCTCCACAGCGGCTACCTCGTCGGCGTGGCGCTCCTCCTCGTTCACGTCGTCGGCGATGCCTTCGATCTCCGCCTTGGACGCGAGCCACGGGTCGCGCGGACCGATCGCGAACTGCGCCTCATGATTGTCATCGCGCTCGCGTGCATGGCGGCCGCGCTGTTGAACCCGAACGGCGTCCGGCTCGTCCGCTACGCCGTGGAGACGCTGCGAACGCCGGCATTCCAGCAGCATATCGCCGAGTGGCGCTCACCCGAGTTCCGCCGCCCGGCGTATTGGGGGTTCGGCGCGATGCTCGCGCTCTCGGCCGTCGTCCTGACCTACGCCCCACGTCGCCCGGCAGCGACCGAGGCGCTCCTGGTCCTCGGCACTGCCGCGGCGGCGCTCACGTCGGTGAGGCACATCCCGCTGTTCGCAGTGGTCGGAACTCCGGTCCTGATGGTTCACCTTCGCGAGATCCTGGAACGCGCACCGCGCCGATCCGTGACCGCGGCCCTGCTCTCTCCCGGCGGCTCGACCGGCTGGACCGGGCCGATCGCGTTGGCCGCGGCCGTCGCATTCGCCGTCGTGCTGAGCACGACCCGCATTGGCGGAAACGCGGACGCCGTCGCCGGCACGTATCCGGTCGCCGCGGTGGATTTCCTGACGCGCACCGGCCTCGGCGCTGATCACGGCTACAACCCGTACGACTGGGGGGGCTATCTCATCTGGCGCCGGATTCCAGTGTTCGTCGACGGTCGTGCCGACGTCTACGGGGAGCCGTTCTTCGTCGAGCAGTTGAAGGTCGCGCTCGGAACCCCAGACTGGAGCGCTCCGCTGGACAAGCACGGCTGCACGTATGCGCTGGTGCAGCGGAACAGTGTCGAGGCCGCGTTGCTCGCCGGGAGCTCCCGATGGTGCGAGCGCTACCAGGATGCTCTCGCACGCGTCTACGTGCGCTGCGATGCGTCGGCGTCGCGCTGACGCCGTCGGCCCGGACGAGCATCAGAGCACAGCCCGCGCACGGAAGCGAAATCAAAAGAACAATCGTTTGGCCAGGAACCAGACGAGCGCGCCGCCGACGGCATAGGCGGCAATGCCCTCGACGAGGCCGATGCCGCTCGTGAACGCGAACACGATCAGCACGAGCACGGTCGAGACGACGGCGACGACGCGCTCGATGCGCTCCTCGCGCGAGCGCGTCTCCTGGACGTGGCCGGCGACGTCGGTGCCGCAGGCCGGGCAGCGGCCGCCGGGCTTGCGGACGAGCCGCGCGCCACAACCCGGGCAGTGCACCTCGATCGCGAGCGGCATCGATCAGAACACGAGCGGCGGGCCGACGGCGGCGCGCAGCTCGGCGACGAGCGCGCGTGCCGTGTCGCGCAGCACGCCGGCGAGCGTCGGCGGATCGTCGGCCGGAACGAGCGTGCCGGCGGCCAGCAGCGTCTCGCTGAGGCTTACACCGCGCCCGTCGTCGGGAAGGAAGCGCACGAGGAACGGCATCGCCGCGAGGACGCGCTCGCCGCGCAGGAGCGGGACCGCGAGGTCGAGGGCCTCGCTCAGCGGATCGAACGCGACGAGACGGCCCACGATGCGACGGCGCCAGCCGGCGACGCGCGGGCGCGCGAGCGCGACCCGTGCCGTCTCCGGCAGACCGAGACGACGCTTCAGCTCCTCGACCGTCTCCTCGATCCCGCCGAGGGCGTCGACGAGGCCGCGCGCCTGCGCCTGGCGCCCGGTCCAGACGCGGCCCTGCGCGACGCTCTCGACCGCGGGCACCGGGAGACTCCGCCCGACCGCGACCTTGCCGACGAAGTCGCCGTAGAACGCCTCCGCTTCGTGGCGCAAGCGGCCGAGGTTCTCGTCGTCGAGCGGCAGGTAATCGGAGTGGCGGCTGGCATTGCCGCGTACGACCAGCTCCTTGGTAAGCCCGAGCCGGTCGTAGAGACCGCGTAGGACGGGCTTGCCGGCGAGGACGCCGATCGAGCCCGTCAAGGTCGCGCGCTCTGCGGTGACGTGGTCGGCACCGGCCGCGAGGTAGTAGCCGCCCGAGGCGGCGACGTCGCCCATGCTCACGACGACCGGCTTCCGCCGCCGCGCCTGCACGATCTCGCGCCACATGAGATCCGACGCGAGCCCCGACCCGCCCGGGCTGTCGATCCGCAGCAGCACTGCGGCAATGCGGTCGTTCTCGGCGAGGGCGCTCATGGCGCGCCGGAAGCCGCGCCAGCCGGTCGTGCGGGTGCCCGCGCCCGGCAGCGACTCGCCGCCGATCGCCCCGCTCACGGTGAGGACGCCGATCGTCGGCGCGTCGAGCGCGGCGCGCCGGGCGGCGATGGCACGGCGGCGCCGGTACGCAGCCAGGTCGATCGGCGGACGCTCGCCGCAGCGCGCCTCGATCGCCGCCCATACCTGATCGGGATAGGCGAGCTCGTCGACGAGGCCGCGCGCCAGGGCGTCGGGCGCGAGCAGCGGCCCCTCCGCGAACGCTGTCCGGACCGCGTCCGGAGCGAGCTTGCGCTCCCGCGCGACGTCGCCGACGAGCTGCTCGTAGATGTCGTCGAGCAGGGCCTCGGCCATCTCGCGGTGCTCGGGCGACATGTCGGTGCGCGTGAGCGGCTCGGCGGCCGACTTGAAACGGCCGGCGCGGGTGAGCTGCGCCTCGACCCCGAGCTTGTCGAGCGCGCCCTTCAGGAAGAGCACCTCGCTCGCGAGCCCGGTTGCGTCGAAGGACGCGGCCGGCGCGAGGTGGATGCGGGAGGCGGCGCTCGCGACGTAGTAGTCGCGCATGCCCGGCTGCGTGAGGTACGCCCAGACGGGCTTGCCGGCCGCGCGCACCGCGAGGAGCGCGCGCCGCAGGCTCTGAAGGCTGCCCCACCCGGCGGTCAAGCCGTGCACCTCGAGGACCACCATCTCGAGGCCGGCGTCCTCGCGCGCGCTCCGCAGGGCCGCCAGCAACGACAGCAGATCGGTCGACGGCGGACGGCCGAGATCGCGCAGGTGCAGGCCGCCCGTGGTCTCGGGGAGATCGCCGCTCAGCTCGATGCGCAGCACGCGGAAGGGACGGCGGGCGCGGCGCCAGCGGCTCAAGGCATCGGCGACCGCGAGCAGGCCGCCGCCCAGCCGCCGTCGCAGCCCGCGAAAAAAAAGAGCGGCAGGGGAAGACCCCTGCCGCTCGGACGTACGGGTCGTGCCGGAGCGTCCGGACGGCTCAGTCGGCTCCGGACTCGTGGACGTCTCCTCAGGCACCGCTCGCGCGCCGCAACGTGCGATCGTCGTCGTCCAGCTCGACGGCCGACGGCTCGTGCTCGGCGGTGGGTTGCTGCGGCATCGCCGGCCGCCGGTCACGCCACTTGGCCAGGCCCTCGCGCATGTAGTCCGGATCGAGACCCAACGTGTCGCACACGTTCGAGAACGAGAAGAACCATGTCGGATTGTCGCCCGTGATCCATTCCTCGGCCTCGAGGAACAGCTGGCGCTGCTTCGGGTTCTCGGCGTCGGCGTACTTCAGATAGCAGTGCAATGCATCCTCGAGCACGGCGACGACGAGACGTCGCTCGGCGCTCAGATCTCCCCGGCCGTGGAGCGCGGCAAAGAACTGCTGCGGCAGCATGGCGTCGGGCGCCAGGGTGCCGCCAAATCGTTCGTCCAGTGTGGATTCCATCATGACACCCCCTCTCGGAGATCGAGCCGTCTTAGACGGACGACGGCGGGGCATATTCGCCCGGCGATCTGGTTCCTCCTCCCAACACGCGCGACACGTCGAGGGTGCGCGCGCGAACATCGGCGAGCGTCGTGCTCGCAAAGACCTCCATCACGCGTTTCTGCGCCTCCTGCCACACCCACAGCATCCCGCAGTGCGGAAGCATCGTACACTCGTGCGTGTCGCTGCTGGCGCCTACGCACACGTTGAGCGCGACCGGGCCCTCGATCGCCTCGATCACGTCCTTGAATGTAATCATCTCCGGCGCCCGTGCCAGGGTGTACCCGCCCTGCGCGCCGCGCGTCGAGCGCACGAGCCCGTGGTGGATGAGGTCCTGGATGATCTTCTCCAGGAACTTCTTCGGCACGCCCTCGCGCGCGGCGATCTCCGCGACCGACGACGGCCGGCGTTCGTCGCTGCGCATGGCGAGATGGATCACGGCCCGGAGCGCGTAATCGATCTTGCGGCTGATTTGCATGACGGCCATGGTGATGCTCCTTCGCCTCAGTCCTTGCGGTCGCGGTACTCCTCGAGCCAGGCCATCTGGATTGCCTCCAGCACGCCCTCGGTCGAGGCTTTGGGGTCGTCGTCGAATCCGTCGAGCTCGGTCACCATGCGGTGCAGGTCGGTGAAGCGCACGGTGAGCGGATCGAGTCCTTCGTGCGCATCGGCGAGCTCGATCGCGAGATCCTCCGGCTCGTCCCATCTCAGGCCCATGGCACCCCCCTCGTGACGTCCTTCTGCTCCAGCGCCTGGCGCAGCGACGCCGACATGATCCGCTGCGCGAACGGCGTCGAGGTCTCGTTGAGCTGATCGGTGTGCTCGCGGATGCCGTTGTAGTCGGTCCCGGCGACGGCCTCACGGAGCGCGGCGATGGCGGCGCCGATGCGCTCCGCCTCCTGCGCGTCCAGCAGGCGAGCGGACTCGCGCAGCGCCCGCTCGGTCTGGCGGATGACGGTCTCGGCGTCGGTCCGCGCCTCGGCGAGGAGACGTGCCGCGACGTCGGCCTCGGCGAAGTCGATCGACTCCTCCAGCATGCGCTCGATCTCTTCGTCGGTCAGGCCGTAGGACGGCTTGACGTCGACAGAGCGCTCCTTGCCGGACCGCACGTCGCGCGCGGTGACGTTGAGGATGCCGTTGGCGTCGATCATGAAGACGACATCGACGCGCGCGAAGCCCGCCGGCGCGGGCTCGATCGGAATCGAGAAGCGCGCCAGGCTGCGGCAGTCGCCGGCCAGCTCGCGCTCGCCCTGCAGCACGTGCACGTCGACCGCGGTCTGCCGGTCGACGGCCGTGGTGAACGTCTCTGCCACGCTCGTCGGGATCGTCGTGTTGCGCTCGATGAGCCGGGTCATGACCCCGCCCATCGTCTTGATGCCGAGCGAGAGCGGCACGACGTCGAGGAGCAGCATGTCCTTCTTCCGCCCGCCGAGGATGCCCGCCTGGACGCCGGCGCCGAGCGCCACGACCTGGTCCGGGTCGAGCTCGCAGAGCGGCTCGCGGCCGAAGAGCTCGCGCACGCGGGCCCGCACGAGCGGGATGCGCGTGCTGCCGCCGACCAGGACGACGGCGTCGATCTGCTCGGGCGCGAGGCCGGCGTCGCGCAGCGCCTGGCGGCACGGCGCGAGCGTCCGCTCGACGATCGGGCCGACGAGCACGTCGAACTGCGCACGATCGAGCGTCCGCGCCACCCGACCACCGCCCGGCAGCGCGACCGCGAGCTCGGTACGCTCCTCGCTCGAGAGGCGGCACTTGGCCTCCTCGGCGGCGCGGCGCGCCAGCGCCTGCACCTCGCGCGACGCGGCCGCGCCCGGCGTCAGATCGGCGCCTTCCAGCAGCCAGGCCGCGAGACGCTCGTCGATGTCATCGCCGCCGAGGCGGGTGTCGCCGTTCGTCGCCTTCACCTCGAAGATGCCGCGCTCGAGCTGGAGGATCGAGATGTCGAAGGTGCCGCCGCCGAAGTCGTAAATGGCCACCGCGCCCTCGGCGCGACGGTCGAGGCCGTACGCCAGCGCCGCCGCCGTGGGCTCGTTCACCAGCCGCAGGACCTCGAGGCCGGCGAGGCGGCCCGCGTCCTTCGTCGCCTGACGCTGGCTGTCGTTGAAGTACGCCGGGACGGTGATGACCGCCTTCCGCACCTCGCTGCCGAGGGCGGCCTCGGCGCGGCGCTTCAGCTCGCGCAGGACGAGCGCGGAGATCTCCGGCGGCGAGTACGAGCGCTCGCCGATGCGGAAGCGGACGACGTTCGGGTCGCTCTCGTCGAAGTCGTAGCGGCGACGGTCGGCGGCGCTCACGTGCTCGAGGCCGAGGCCCATGAAGCGCTTGGCGGACTGGATCGTGGTGGCCGGCTCCACGGCCGCGCGGGCGCGCGCGCCGTCACCGACCTCGCGCACCTCGCCGTCCGCCGTGAACGACACGACCGACGGCACGATCGCCCGCCCGCTCTCGGGGTCGACAATGACGCGCGGCCTGCCGTCGTCGGCGAGATGGGCGACGAGGCTATTCGTCGTCCCCAGGTCGATTCCGACGATGCGCTCTACACGCTCCATTGGGGCTCCAACTCCTTCTCGACGTCACGCAGCAGCGTGCGCACGTAGTGCAGCTCGGACAGGATGGCCTTGGTCTCCGTCAGGCCCGTGGCGGCTGCGGCGTCGTCACGGCGAAAGCTCTCCTCGAGCCGGGCGGCGAAGCGCTCCATCCGGCCGCGCAGGTCGTCGCGGATCGCGCGCACCTCGCGCTCCGCGGCGGCCCCGTCGTTGCCGGCGCGGCCATCGCGCAGCTCCTCGAGCTTCTCCTGCACCTCGAAGACGAGGCTCGCGAGCTCCGGCGGCACGCGCTCGTTGTCGCGCCCGAGCGACTCGCCGTGCAGCGACAACCAGTAGAGCCCGCGCCGCACCGGATCCTTCAGCGTACGATAGGCGTTGTTCACGAGCGCCGTCGCCCGCACGCTCGCCTGTTGCTCGGCCGGCGGGCGGTCGTGCCAGAGGTCGGGGTGGAAGCGACGCGACAGGGCGTAGTAGCGCTCGGCGAGGTCGCGCGGGTCGAGCGCGAGGCGGCGCGGCAGTCCGAACAGGCTGAAATAATCCGTTTCGCCGGCCTCGCCGACTTCGCCGTTACGGGGCGGCGGAGAGGTCGCGACGCCGCACCCGCCGCACGCGAGCTGGCCCGCGGTCGGCTTGCCACAGCTGAGGCAGAGATTGGTGTCGGTCGTACTCGTCATGGTTGCTTCGTGTCGTGGTTCTGCGCGGCGGCATCAGCTCAGACGGTGAAGGAGGCGCCACAGCCGCAGGACCGTTTGATGTTCGGATTGCGTAGCTGGAAGCCCGATTCCATCAGGCCTTCCTCGTAGTGCACCTCGGTGCCGTTCAGGTAGAGAAAGCTCTTGCGGTCGACGAGCACCTTGGCACCCGCATTCTCGAAGACCTTGTCGCCGTCGCGGGGGGTGTCGAGATCCATCTTGTACTGCAGCCCGGAGCAGCCGCCGCCGACGACCTTCAAACGCAGCCCCTTGTCCGCGTTCTCGGTGTCGACCAGGCTGTGGATCTTCTTCGCCGCGTCGTCGCTGACGGTGATACCGGCCATCTAGACCGCCTTCTTCTCTTCCTGCCCCGCTCCCCCCTTGCGGGTCTTCCAATCGGAGACGGCCGCCTTGATGGCGTCCTCCGCCAGCACCGAGCAGTGGATCTTGACCGGCGGCAGGTTCAGCTCCTCGACGATCTGCGAATTGCGGATCGCGAAGGCCTCGTCCACCGTCTTGCCCTTCACGAGCTCGGTCACGTAGCTGGAGCTGGCGATCGCGCTGCCGCAGCCGAAGGTCTTGAACTTGGCGTCCTCGATCACGCCCGCGTCCGAGATCTTGAGCTGGAGCTTCATGACGTCGCCACACTCCGGCGCGCCGACGATGCCCGTGCCGACGTTGGCCTCGTCCTTGGCGAAGCTGCCGACGTTGCGCGGGTTCTCGTAATGGTCGAGCACTTTGTCGCTGTACGACATCGCTGGATCCTTCCTCGCCCTAGTCGCGGGCCCAGTTGAAATTCTTGAGGTCGATGCCTTCCTTCGCCATCTCGTAGAGCGGCGACATCGCACGCAGCCGCGTCACCTCGTGCACCACCCGGTCGCTCACGTACTCGACCTCGTCCATCGTGTTGAAGCGCCCGAGGCCGAAGCGGATCGAGGTGTGCGCCAGGTCGTCGCCGACGCCGAGGGCGCGCAGCACGTACGACGGCTCGAGCGTCGCCGAGGTGCAGGCGGAGCCCGACGACACCGCGATGTCCTTGAGGCCCATCAGCAGCGACTCGCCCTCGACGAAGGCGAAGCTCAGGTTCAGGTTGCCCGGCAGCCGGCGGGTGGGATGGCCGTTCAGGTAGACCTCGTCGAGCTGGCTCGTGATGCGTTCCCTCAGTGTGTCACGCAGATTCAATAGATGCTCGGTCTCGCTCTCGAGCAGCTCGCCCGCGAGCTCGCACGCCTTCCCGAGGCCGACGATGCCCGGCACGTTGAGCGTGCCGGAGCGCATGCCGCGCTCGTGCCCGCCGCCGTCCATCTGCGGCGCGAGCCTCACGCGCGGATTGCGGGCGCGGACGTACAGGCCGCCGACGCCCTTCGGGCCGTAGATCTTGTGGGCGCTGAACGACATGAGGTCGAGACCCATCGCCTCGACGTCGACCGGCAGCTTGCCGACCCCCTGGGTCGCGTCGCTGTGGAAGAGGACGCCCTTCTCCTTGGCGATCTTGCCGATCTCGGCGAGCGGCTGCACGGTGCCGATCTCGTTGTTGGCGTGCATGATCGAGATGAGGATCGTCTTGTCGGTGATCGCCTTGCGGACGTCGTCGGGATCGACCAGCCCGGTCTCGTCGATCGGGAGATAGGTGACGGTGACGAGGCCCTTCCGCTCGAGCGCCTTGCAGGTGTCGAGGATGGCCTTGTGCTCCGTGGCCACCGTGATGATGTGGTTGCCCTTCTCCTTGTAGAACTCGACGACCCCCTTCAGCGCGAGGTTGTCGGATTCCGTCGCGCCGCTGGTGAAGATGATCTCCTTCGGCTTGGCGTTGATGAGCGCCGCCACCTGCTCGCGCCCCCGATCGACGGCGGCCTCGGCCGCCCATCCAAAGGAATGGTTGCGGCTGGCGGCGTTGCCGAAGCGCTCGCTGAAGTACGGCAGCATCGTCTCGAGCACCCGCGGATCGACGGGCGTCGTGGCGTGATTGTCCATGTAGACGAGTCGCGTCATCTCTTGCCTTGCCCCCTAATCAGATCGACTAGGTCTGATTTAACCCCTCCGGTGGGTAAGGTCAACCCGGGTTACTACGCGGAAAAACCTCAGCAATTCGGTGTACAAGGTGGGCTATTCAGACCGGACGGGTCTCATATCGAGAGCCCAGTGTCGTGTCAACTGATACGGGCCGACTTCCCAGGGACCCGGGGCTCGCCCAGGACCGTTCGCAGGAAGTCGCCGGTGTACGAGCCGGCGGTGTCCGCGACCTCCTCGGGAGTGCCGCAGGCGACGATGCGTCCGCCCTTCGTGCCGCCCTCCGGCCCGAGATCGACGACCCGGTCGGCGCTCTTGATGACGTCGAGGTTGTGCTCGATCACGACGACCGTGTTGCCCTGGTCGACGAGCCGCTCGAGCACGCCGATCAGCCGGCGCACGTCCTCGAAGTGGAGCCCGGTCGTCGGCTCGTCGAGGATGTATAGCGTCTTGCCGGTGGCGCGCCGCGCCAGCTCGCGCGCCAGCTTCACCCGCTGCGCCTCGCCACCCGAGAGGGTGGTCGCCGCCTGGCCGAGCCGGATGTAGTCGAGGCCGACGTCGTGCAGCGCCATGAGCTTCGTCTTGATCGGCGGGAAGGGGCCCAGGAACTCGACCGCCTCGCCGACGGTCAGGTCGAGCACGTCGGCGATGCTCTTGCCGCGGAACAGCACCTCGAGCGTCTCGCGCGCGTAACGCCGCCCGTTGCAGACCTCGCAGGTGACGTAGACGTCGGGCAGGAAGTGCATCTCGATGCGGAGCACGCCGTCACCCTTGCACGCCTCGCAGCGCCCACCCTTGACGTTGAAGGAGAACCGTCCGGGCTCGTAGCCGCGGGCGCGCGCCTCCGGCAGCTGCGCGAACACGTCGCGCACGTGCGCGAAGAGCCCCGTATAGGTGGCGGGATTCGAGCGCGGCGTGCGGCCGATCGGCGCCTGATCGACGTCGATCACCTTGTCGAGGAGCTGCCAGCCGAGGAGCTCGTCGTGCGCCCCGGCGGCCTCGCGGCTGCCGGAGAGGCGCTGCGCCAGCGCCCGGTAGAGGGTGTCGATCACGAGCGAGCTCTTGCCCGACCCGGAGACGCCGGTGACGCACGTCATCGCGCCAAGCGGAATCTCGAGCGTCACGTTCTGGAGATTGTGGGCGCGCGCGCCGCGCAGGGCGAGGCTCCAGCCGCGGCCCGGGCGGCGTTCGCGCGGCACCGGGATCTCGAGCTCGCCGGTCAGGTAGCGTCCGGTGATCGAGCGCGGGTTCGCCATGACCTCGTCCGGCGTCCCGGCAGCGACGATCTCGCCCCCGTGCACGCCCGCGCCCGGGCCCATGTCGATCAGGTGATCGGCGGCGACGATCGTGTCGCGGTCGTGCTCGACGACGAGGACCGTGTTGCCGAGGTCGCGCAGGCGGCAGAGCGTCGCCAGCAGGCGGGCATTGTCGCGCTGGTGGAGGCCGATCGACGGCTCGTCGAGGATGTAGAGCACGCCGCTCAGGCCCGAGCCGATCTGCGTCGCCAATCTGATGCGCTGCGCCTCACCGCCGGAGAGCGTCGCGCTCGCCCGGTCGAGCGTGAGGTACTCGAGGCCGACGCGCGCCAGGAACTCGAGCCGCTCGCGCACCTCCTTCAGGACGAGGCGCGCGATCTCCGCCTCCTGGGGCGCGAGCTCGAGCGTCGCGAAGAACTGGCGCGCGGCGCCGATCGACAGCGCGCACAGCTCCGGGAGCGTCTTGCCGCCGACCGTCACCGCGAGGCTCTCCTTGCGGAGACGCGCCCCGCCGCAGGCCTCGCACGGCCGCGCGCTCCGCAGTTGCTCCAGCTCATCGCGCCGCCAGGGTGACTCGGTCTTGCGGTAGCGCTCCTCGAAGAACGCGACGAGCCCGTTCCACGCCAGGCGGAAGGTGTAGCGCTTCGGCCCTTTGCGATACTCGACCGCGATCTCGTCGCCCTGCGTGCCGTCGAGGACGAGGCTCCGCGCGCGCGCGTTCAGGTCGGCGAACGGCACGTCGGTCGCAACGCCGTAGGTACGGCCGAGCGCCGCGAAGATCTCCTGCAGGTGCGCCGCGGTCTTGCGATCGACGCCGGCGACGGCGCCCGCCGCGAGCGTCTTCCGCACGTCCGGGACCAGCAGCGCCGGATCGAAGTAGGGTCGGACACCGAGGCCGTTGCAAGCCGGACAGGCGCCGAGCGGACTGTTGAAGGAGAAGAGCCGCGGGCTCAGCTCGGGGAGCGAGATGCCGCAATCGGCACAGGCGAAGCGCCGGCTGAAGACCATCTCCTCCTCGACGACGTCACCCTCGCCGAGCCGGTCGACGCGCACGACGTCGTCGCCGTGGCGGAACGCCACCTCGAGCGAGTCGGCCAGGCGCTTCTCGATGCCCGGGCGGACGACGATGCGGTCGACCAGGACCTCGATCGTGTGCGCCGTGGTCTTGGCGAGGACGATGTCGTCGCCGAGCTCGCGCACGGTGCCGTCGATACGGACCCGTACGAAGCCGGCCTGCCGCAGCACCTCGAGCTCCTTCTTGTGCTCACCCTTCCGGCCGCGCACGACCGGCGCGTACAGGTAGAGGCGGGTCTTCTCGGGAAAGGCGACGAGGCGGTCGACCACCTGCTGCACCGTCTGCGAGCGGATCGGCTTGCCGCAGCTCGGGCACTGCGCCCGCCCCGCGCGCGCATAGAGCAGCCGGAGGTAGTCGTAGATCTCGGTGACGGTGCCGATCGTCGAGCGCGGGTTCTTGCTCGCCGTCTTCTGCTCGATCGCGATCGCCGGCGAGAGGCCCTCGATCGCGTCGACGTCGGGCTTCTCCATCTGCTCGAGGAACTGGCGGGCGTAGGCCGACAGCGACTCGACGTAGCGCCGCTGCCCCTCGGCGTAGAGCGTGTCGAACGCGAGCGACGACTTGCCGGAGCCGGAGAGGCCGGTCACGACGACCAGCCGCTCGCGCGGGATCTCGACGTCGACGTTCTTGAGGTTGTGCTCGCGCGCGCCGCGGACGACGATGCGGTCGGGCATCGCCGCTCACGCTATCAGGGCGCGGGAGGGGGGAACAACGACGCCCGGCGCGGGCCGGGCGTCGTGCTCGATGTCGTCGCTACTTCGCGACCGATCCGAAAATCGTCAGGAAGATGTTGCCGTTGCCGCCGGGACACGTCACGTCGGTCCCGGTGGAGACGTCGGACGTGACCGAGATCGTCACCGTCGCCAGCTGCATCGTCGGCGTAGCCTCCGGTACCGGCGTCCCTCCACTCGGGACCGGCTGCGGCGCAGGGGGCTGATTGGGGTTGGAGATGACGATCGTGAACTCCGTTATGCCCGGCACCGGTGCATCGAAACTGCTGAAGATGCTCGTGTCCGGAATCCCGAACGAGGTCGGGATGACGGTGACGTTCGTTCCCGCGACCGTCACCGTCGTGGTGCCGACGAGCGCCGCGCCGATCTCGTCCGAGATGATCACGTCCAGCGTGCTCGTCTGGCCGAAGTCGAGGAAGAACGTGGGAGGGTCGGTCACGACCGTGATGTCCGAATGCCCGGAGAAGATCACCGGCGCCTGTGCCGAGATCAGGATCTGGTCGTCCCAGATGCCATTGGGAGTGCCGTCGTAGATCCCGTTGTTGTTGTTGTCGACGAAGAACTCGCCCGGATCGTAGACGCCGTTCTCGTTGGCGTCGAGGAAGACCTCCGGCGGCTGATCCACGAACGGTTCGCCCGGATCCCACGTGCCATTGCCATTCAGGTCGGTAAACGTCTCCTGGCCCGTCGTCACGGCCAGCACCTGCACCCGCTCGTCGCCGGGGATCGGCAGCTGTGTGACGAGCTGCGCGAAGGCCGCCAGGCTATCCCCAGTGAGCCCCTGCGCGATGACCCCGCCGCCTTCGGCGAAGAAGCTGACCGCACTTCCGATCGGGATCGGATTGCCGAACTGGTCAGAGAGCCCGGCACGGAGCCGATCCTCGAGACCAAAGGTCACGCTTCCGGCGACGTTCAGACATTCCGGTGCGATACTCAGATGACTGGCCGCCGGATTGAGCGCAGTGCCGATCGTAATCGGAATGGCGCGCGCGCTGAGGCTCGTGCCTCGAACCGTGGCAGTGATCTCGACCGGGCCCGGACGCGTGCCGGTCGTTATCGTCGCGGAGACGAAGCCCTTGCTGCTCAGCACGGAGGTCGGTGCGATCGTCTCGCCGCCGTTCGGGCCGAACAGGTTGAAGTCGACGATCGTGCCGTCGGCCGCGGCGCCGCCGTGGGTGTCGAGCACCGCGAAGACGACGTCCACGGCTTGGGCGAAGCCGGAGCCCTTCACACCGAGCTGCGTGCGCGTGGTCGGGGTACCGGCGTTGTCGTCGGCGGACCCGATGAGACCCGGCACCCGCAGGCCGAAGAACTCGATCGACGCTGCGGCGCCGGGCGGCGAGCCGATTGTGATCACGGCGCTTCGGGCGACCAGGCTCGTGCCGTCGACCTTTGCCACGACGACGGCACCTCCCGCCGTCGGGCCTGCTTGCAGCACGACTCCGACGAAGCCGTTGCTGGTGCGGTCCTTCGTCTGCGTGAGCTTGGCGTCGGACGGGCCCTCGACCGAAAAGACCACGCGGATGCCGTTCTTTGCCGGCCGGCCGTCCGAGTTCAGCAGGCGGAACTGGACGAACGAGCCCTGCGGATTCGAGGACCCCACCGGGCCGATGGACGATTGAAAGACCGTCGAGCCGTCCGAGGCGGCGGTGCCCGACGTCGAGTCCGGCGCGACGAACTCGATCAAGACCGGCGCGCCGCTCGGACCCGGGCTCTCCGAGGGAGACGGCTCGCCGCCACCAGTAGTGTCAGTGAAGTTCTCGGCCCCGTGTCCGCCGCATCGCGATGTCGCCAGCATGATCGCAAGCATCACCGCTCCGACCGCCGCACCGGCTCGCCATTCCGACCGCATCATCGACAAACCTCCCCCGCGCTCACTCGGAAACGACGGTCGCCTGGTGGACGTCCCGCTCGAGACGCAGACGCTCGCCTTCCGCGATCGCATCCTCGGTCGTCACGTACGGCCCGACCCGGACGTGGAAGATCGTGCCGACACCCGATCCATCGCGCCGCGGCGTCGCGTGGGCCTTGAACCCGCGCTGACGCAGGCTCTCGACCAGCGCATCGGCCTCGTCGCCATCCCCGGTCGTCAATACCTCGACGCTCCAACCGGTCAGGCGGTGCTCGCCTTCCGGGTCGAAGCTGGCATCACGGCTCGGTGCGTCCGGCGGCAGCGGCCGGCTGAGGCGCGGCCGCGTCACGGGCGCGTTGGTCGCCTGGCTGTTCGTCTCGCCGGGCTGGAACGGCTCGCGGTCGGGCACCTGGACGGCCACACCCGGCGGTGTCGCCTCGGCGAGACGCGGCCGGACGACGATCATGAGCTCGCTCTTCTCGCGCGTGAACGACGTTTTGCGAAACAGATAGCCGAGGAACGGCACGTCGCCGAGGTAGGGCACCTTCTGCGTGCTCTCGACGCGGTTGTCGCGGAAGAGACCGGCAATGACCAGACTCTCGCCGTTTCGCAGGGTCACGCGCGTGTCGGCGCGGCGCGTGACGAACGCGGGCACGCTGAATCCGAAGAGGGTCACGCCGTTTGCCGGATCCGGCTCGCTGACCTCGGGCGCGACCTCGAGATCGATGGTGTCGTCGGCGAGCACGATCGGCTTGAAGCGGACGCGCGTACCGAACTCCTTGAAGGTGACGCTGGTCTGCAGGGCCTCGGCGATGATGATCGGGATCTCGCCGCCGGACAGGAACTTCGCCTCGTGGCCGCTGCGCGCGACCAGGCGTGGTCGGGCGAGGATCTTGCCGAGACCCTCGTTCTGGATGAACTGGAAGAATGCCGCGACGTCGTGCTTCGGATCGACGATGCCGAGCGTGACATTGTCGGTCGGATGCATCTGCAGCTGCGGCTGGCCGGTCGTCGCGGGAAAGTTGCTGACGAGCGGCGCGATCTGCGCCGGCAGGAACACCAACCCGAGGTCGCTGCGCAGCACGCGGTAGTCGACGCCGTGCTGCTCCATCGCGGTCCGGTTGAGCTCGGCGACGGTGACCTCCAGGATCACCTGCCGCTCGCTCTGCTCCTCGACCGAGATCGTGTGGACCTCGGACACACCCTTCTGATCCCACAGGATCAAGCTCGTGTCGCCCGAACGGCGCCCGTTCACCAGGATGCTCGTCGGGCTGACGAGGATGATGTCCGCGACCTCGGGCTCCCCGACCGAGACGCGCCGCACGGGCCGATCGAGCTCGATAAGGCGGCTCTTTCCGGACTGCACGACAAAAGACGCGGCGGTTTTGGTGATGCCTGTGCCCGTTGGCGCGAGCGGCTCGACGTCCGACGGAAGCGAGCCCGCCTCTTCGATGAGGCTCCGCATCTGCTCTGGCGACTGACGCGTGTCCGGCTTCGCGTGCGACGCCTTTAGCTGGTCGAGTCCTGGATTCGGCGGGCGCGGCGGACCTTCGTCGTGAAGCGCACGCGTGCAGGAGCCGAGCGTGAGGACCGCGAGTGCGGATCCCAGAGCGGCCACCATTCGAACGCCGCCCCCAATGCTCCTGGTCGATGGATGACCCATCCCCACCTCCTCGATTCCCCCTCTGCGGAGCCCCCCTCGGAGCCCGCGCACCATCCGCCGGTCTCGAACGGTATGGGACGAAAGCCCAGACTGTCAAGCGGTTTTCGGTCTACTCCGTCCGCCTTGCCCCCCCTTATGAGATGCCGTCGATGGCGTTCGCCGCTCCCGACTCGAGCCGGAGGCAGCGCGCCTGCCTCCTCGCCACGGTGTTCCCGATCTCCGCGGTCATGCTCGGCTTCCAGGTGCTGCAGGTGGTCGTCCTGTCGCTCCAGCTCTTCCCGGAAGCTGCGTTCCCGCGCTGGTACGGCGACGATTGGGACGGTCTCTGGCACCGGCCGGAGATCATCATCCGCGAGATCGATGCGCGCACCTTCGTGAACACGACCGGCGCTTCGACGTCGCCGACCACGTCGTGCTGCTCGGCGGGGCGGCGTTCTACCTGATCGCGCTCGCGGCCGACCGGAGCAGCGTCCGGACGACGGCGTCGTAGCCACGCGGCGGGACGGCGCTCAGTTCGTCTTGTCGCCGAACTGGTTGATCAGGTTCTTGGTGGCGGGTGCGTCGAAGGACGTCGTCCAGCAGATGCCTTCCGTGTTGGTGAGTTGGAAGATCACCGACGGATCCTGCGTGAACGGCAGCGTCGGCACGGGCAGCAGCACGCCCTTGCCCTTCACCTGCGCCTGCGCCTTGCCGTCGACGAGCCCCTGCTTGAGCTTCACCTGCGTGATGCCCTGCGCCTGCTGGGTCTTGTCCTTGTAGAGGAAGCCACTGCTCGAGACCTTCCAGCAGGGCAGGCCGGAGCACATGCCGCCCGGCGGGATGGTGATGCTCATCACCAGGCTCGGCGTGCCGGAGGACGTGTCGTACGCGCAGAAATGGTACTGGGTCGTCTGGTCCGGCGCGCCGAAATCGGCCTTCGCGGTGATCTGACCCTTCCACTTCCAGGTGATCTTGTTGGTGCCGCTGGTGACGGCCTTCTTCATCGAGACGAGGCCCGCCTTCGGCACGATCGTCTGACGGCAGTCCAGGCGCGGCGCGGCCGGGCACGGCGGCTCGATCTGGCAGGTCGAGGAGCAGCCGTCGTTGTCGTCGGTGTTGCCGTCGTCGCACTGCTCGCCGCACGAGCCCTCGAGGGTGCCGTTGCCGCACGTCGGCGAGACGCCGAAGCAGGTGCCGGCGGTACACTTGTCGCCGCCGGTGCAGGTGTTGCCATCGTCACAGGGCGTGTCGTCGGGCTTCGTCGGGTTCGAGCAGCCGGTCTGCGGGTCGCACGTTCCCGGATCGTGGCATTGATCGAGCGCGGTGCAGCTGACCGGATTCGAGCCGGTGCAGACGCCGCTCTCGCACTGATCGGTCTGCGTGCAAACGTCGTCGTCGTTGCAGGTCGAGCCGTCGACCCTGTTCGGGTTCGAGCAGATGCCGGTCCCCGCCGCGCATGTGCCGACGTCGTGGCACTGATCGAGCGCCGTGCACACCACCGGGTTCGTGCCCGTGCAGGTACCTGACTGGCAGCTGTCGGTCTGCGTGCAAAGGCTGCCGTCGCTGCAGCTCGTGCCGTCCGTCTTGTTCGGGTTCGAGCAGATGCCGGTCCCCGGCGCGCACGCCCCGATGTCGTGGCACTGGTCGAGCGCCGTGCAGATCACCGGGTTGCTGCCGGCGCACGACCCCGACTGGCAGGTATCGCTCTGCGTACAGAGATTGCCGTCGCTGCAAGTCGAACCGTCGGTCTTGTTCGGGTTGGAGCAGATGCCCGTTCCCGTGTTGCATGCGCCGACGTCGTGACACTGATCGAGCGCCGTGCACACGACCGGATTGCCGCCGCTGCACGTGCCCGACTGGCAGGTGTCGGTCTGCGTGCAGAGGTTGCCGTCGTTGCAGGTCGTCCCGTCGTTCTTGGTCGGGTTCGAGCAGACGCCCGTGCCGGACGCGCATGTCCCCACGTTGTGGCACTGGTCCGAGGCCGTGCACACGACCGGGTTCGTGCCGGTGCACGAGCCCGACTGACAGGTGTCGGTCTGTGTGCAGAGGTTGCCGTCGTTGCAACTCGTGCCGTTCGTCTTGTTGGGGTTGCTGCAGAGGCCCGTGTTCACGTTGCAGGTGCCGACGTCGTGGCACTGATCGGACGCGGTGCAAACGACCGGGTTCGCGCCCGTGCACACGCCGGCCTGACAGGTGTCGGTCTGCGTGCAGCCGTTACCGTCGTCGCAGACCGTGTTGTTCGGCTGCTTCGCGTCCGACGGGCAGAGCGCCGTGACGCCGGTACAGGTCTCGTCCGAGTCGCACTGGTTCACGGCGGCGCGGCACACCTTCGAGGGGCTCTCGAACCGGCAGGTCGTGGAGCAGCAGGAGATCGTCGTGCCGTTCGCCACGCCGGCGTCGCAGTCCTCGCCGGGATCGGCCGAGCCGTCCCCGCACGCCGTGAAGGCACCGAACGGCCAGTTCACGCCGCGGTTTGCCGGCAGATGGCCGACGGAGTCACCCGGCGTGCCGAGCGCCGCGTCGTACTGCAGCTGCGCCGCCGTGCCGGACACGAAGTGCACGTTGATCGTCAGCTTCAGGAGATGCGAGGCCGGAACGGTGTAGTTTCCGGGTAGGGTGGTCGTGGGTGCGGTGCACGTGGTCGCGTCGCTCGCGGCCACGACCACCGGCGCCGAGTCGGCCGTCCCGACGATCGCGGTCTCGTTGCCGGTGTTGCCGTCGTAGTCGAAGAACATCGCCGCACAGGTGATGGTGATTGGGCTGCCGCCGGGGTTGCCGATCCACACGGTCGCGCCCGCCTGGTCGCTGGTCGTGAGCGCCGGACCCGTCGTCGTGAGCGGCGCCGAGTAGAAGTCCTCGTCGGCGTCGCCGTTCACATCCGGCGTGATGGCCAGCGCGGTGACCTGCGTGCCGAACTGGTTCGCGGTCAGCGCCTGGTCGGTGCTGGCGTGGAAGATGCCGGTCGAGGCGTCGCGCAGCGGCAGGTTGGCCGTCGGCGTCGCCGTCGGCGTCGCGGTCTTCGTCGGCGTCGCGGTCTTCGTCGGCGTCGGCGTGGCCGTGCGCGTGGGCGTCACGGTCTTGGTGGCCGTGACGGTCGGCGTCGGGGTCACCGTGTCCGTCGGCGTCACCGTCGGCGTGGCCGTGACGGTCGGCGTCGGCGTGACGGTTGGTGTCGGCGTTACCGTCGGGGTCGGCGTCACCGTCGGCGTGGCCGTGACGGTCGGCGTCGGTGTGACGGTTGGTGTCGGCGTCACCGTCGGGGTCGGCGTCACGGTCGGCGTCGCGGTTACCGTCGGCGTCGCCGTGACCGTGGGAGTCGCGGTGACGGTCGGGGTGGCGGTGCGCGTCGGCGTCGGCGTCGCGGTGACCGTCGGGGTGGCCGTGCGCGTCGCTGTCGGCGTGACCGTCGGCGTCGCGGTCAGCGTCGGGGTGGCGGTGAGCGTCGGGGTCGGCGTGATCGTTGGCGTCGCGGTGCGCGTCGGCGTCGGCGTGACGGTCGGGGTGGCCGTGCGCGTCGGCGTCGGCGTCACGGTCGGCGTCGCGGTCAGCGTCGGCGTCGCCGTGACCGTCGGCGTCGGGGTGGCGGTCTCCGTCGCGGTCGGCGTCGCGGTGAGCGTCGGCGTCGGCGTGACCGTGGCGGTCGGCGTCGGGGTGACCGTGGGCGTCGGCGTCACGGTCGGCGTCGGCGTGACTGTAGGGGTCGGCGTGACGGTTGGCGTCGGGGTAACAGTCGGCGTCGGCGTCAGTGTGGGCGTCGGCGTCACGGTCGCCGTCACCGTCGGCGTCGCCGTGACCGTCGGAGTCGGCGTCAGGGTCGGCGTCGGCACGACCGGCTCGATGATCTCGGCGCCTGCTCCCATGTCGCCGGAGACGCCGCCGGTCTGGTGGAAGAAGAGCTGCACGAGGTCGCCCTGATTGACGAAGATCGAATTCGTGGTGTCGACGCAGGTGGTCGTGCTGGCGGCGACCGTGCAGATCGGTCGCGTGCCCGTGCAGATCGGCGTGCTGCCGCTCGGCCCGGTGCAGACCGTCATGTTGAAGCCGCTCGTTGGCGCGGTCGGGCTCTGCACGAAGAGACGGCGGATTATGCCCGTCCGCGGCACGGGCCAGGCCACCGTATTCGCGGTCGTCTGCGCGAAGCCGTCATGCCATCCCGAGAACCGGTCCGTGAGGAGGGTTGCGCCGTTGTTGCGCGTCCCGAAGAACTGCCCCAGACCGTGCGACGTGACGCTGACCGTCCGGCGCATGAACGTGCTCTGGGCGCCCGTGTTGTTGAACCGCACCGCCAGCAGGTCTCCGGCGCTGAAGTTGCAGTTCGTCGTGCAAACCGCATTCGTGGTGACGCTCGGTCCGGTGAGCGCGCCAGTGAGGGTCACCGCGAGGTCGCTGTCCACACCCGCCGTGAGATTGCGCACGGTATAGGTCTGCGTACTGCCGGCCGTGATCGTCGTATCGACGCGCACGGCCATGCCTGTCAGCGTGCCGGCCGAGGTTGCGATCCAGGAGGCGGAGACCGCGTTGGCCGAGCTTTCCCCGCAGCCGCCGGCGGTGATCGTCCCGAGGCCGCAGAAGTTCCCGTTGGCTGGTGTGGTGGAGATCGTGCTGCCGAACGCAACGATGTTGTCGTAGGGCGCGCCGACGCTGTTCTGGACGTTCATCGTCGTGACGCACGAGGGCGAGGTCGACCCCGTCGCGCCTACCGACTGCATCGTGATGCGATCCGTCGCCGCGATGAAGCTGATCGTGCCGGCGCTGCTCGTGCAGGACCGGGCGCCGCCCGTGATCGTGCACTGCAAGGTCGTGTTCGCAGTGCCGTTCTTGACGACCGTGAAGGTCTGCGTGCCTGCCGTCACGGCGGCGCTGCAGTACACCGATAGATCGGAGACCTGGAAATCGAAGGGCAGCGCGACCTCGTTGCCCTCCTTCGTGGTGTTCTGCGTGACGAGGTAGTACGACGGCGTCCCGGTATTCGACGTCGCCCCACGGAAGAAAAGGATACCACCCTCGACGGCGTTGCTGGTGGGCAACGGCGTCGGTGTGTTCGTGACCGTCGGCGTCGGCGTGGCCGTGCGCGTCGGCGTCGCGGTCAGGGTCGGCGTCGCGGTGAAGGTGTCGGTCGGCGTCGGCGTGTCCGTGGGCGTGGGCGTGAGGGTGTCCGTCGGCGTCGGGGTCAGGGTCGGCGTGGCAGTGAGGGTGGCCGTCGGCGTGGGGGTCAGGGTTGGCGTGGCAGTGAGGGTGGCCGTCGGCGTGACCGTGACCGTGGGCGTCGGCGTCCTCGTGACCGTCGGCGTCGGCGTCGGCGGTGACTCGCGATACGTCACGACCGCCGCGGCCCAGTTGCGGGCGCTGCCGCTGCTCAACGTGCCGCTGTTCGTGACCGTCCCCGTCGCCGCAAGGATGCGGTACGTCGGGTACATGGTGATGCTGGTGAACGCGGAACCGGTGTTCGCGGACGCGGAGGCGCTCGCCGGAGTAAGGAAGTTGGTACCCCCGGTCACGTTGTACGTCGCGTCGATGGTGGTGTTCGTCTCGGCTCCCGTCGCACCGATGGCGAGCTCGGCGGCGACGGCGGTCGTCGTCGTCGCGCCGGAGCTCGGCGTGGCGGTGATGCCCGTCCCGGTGCTGGTCTTGTCGGCGACCGCGTTGACGAAGCCCGAGTACTCGAGCGCGGTCGCCGCCGCGGCGCCGTCCTGCGCCGGGTACGTGACCGTGATCGTATTGCCGCTCGTGAGCGCGGTCGCGGCGCGTGCCGCGAAGACGACCGTCCGAACGCCGACGCTGGTGCCGTCGCCACCATTCTGGATGTCGGCACCGACCGTGTAGCTGTTCCCGCCGGAGTCGGTGCACGATACCGTGCCGCTCTGCGGGTCCATCGCGAAGGTCACGATGATCGTGTCGCCCAGGGCTACGCCCGCGGCCGGCACTGTAACCGCAACGGTCGAGCTCACCGACCCGGGGAGCACCGTGCCGGTGCCGATGGTCTTCACGAACGCGATCGCCGCGGCGGCGCGTGCCGGCGCCATGGCCTCCAGCATCGCGCACGCGAGGAGCGCAGCCCCAAGGAGGCCAAGGCCTCTCGAGCGGCGGCGTGAAGCGAGGAAGGGGGATTTTCCCTGTGAGCTCATTGGTTCGATGACACGTCGCTCTGGGAGCGGCGGGAGGGAAAGCGCAAGGGACATGCCAGTCCGCGAGGCGCGAAGTGCTTCAAATCATGAGTGGAGATCGGGGATGACACCTTGCAATATGATCAGACCGATTCGCGATCGTGTTACGCCGCACGGTATTGCGATACCCGCTATGGTTATTGCGGCGTAGATTGACATATGGCGATGCATATAGCGTATGCGCCAGCATGATCGGCCGCCCTCGCGACGGCTCGGAGCATTGCGGAGGACGACAGATCAGTTCGCCTTGTCGCTGAACTGCGTCGCGAGGTTCTTGGTCGCCGGCGTCGTGAACGTGGTTTCCCAGCAGACGCCGTTGTCGTTCACGATCTGCATAATCACGGCGGGAGCCTGGTCGAACGGCATGCCGGGCACCGGCAGATTCGAGCCCTTGCCCTTCACCTGCAGCAGCGCCTTGCCCGGGACCGCGTTGCCCTTGAGCTTGATCTGCGCGATGCCCTGCGCGCTCAGCGCCTTGTCGTTGTAGAGGAAGCCGGTCTTCAGCACCTTCCAGCAGGGCTTGGTGCCGCACATGCCGCCCGGCGGGGCCGTGAGCGTCATAACCAGGCTCGGCGTCCCGGCGGTCTCGTCGTACACACAGAAGTGGTACGCGGTGGTCGTGTCCGGCGTGCCGAAGTCGGCGTTGACCGTGAGCGGGCCGCCCTTCCACTTCCAGGTGAGCTTGTTCGAGCCTTTGCCGGCGACCGCCTTCTTGAGCGTCACCGCGCAGGCCTTCGCCGTCAGCGGGGCACGGCAGCCCGTGCGCGGGACCGCCGGACACGCCGCCGGTGGCGGCTCGATCTGACACGTCGACGAACAGCCGTCGCCGTTGGTGGTGTTGCCATCGTCGCACTGCTCGCCGCAGGCGGCCTGCGTCACGCTGTCGCCGCACGTCGGCGACACGCCGGCGCAGGTGCCGGTGGTGCAGGTGTCGGTCTGCGTGCACGCGTTGCCGTCGTCGCACGCGGTGCCGTCAGGCTTGTCCGGGTTCGAGCAGAGGCCCGTGCCGGCATCGCACGTGCCGACGTCATGGCACTGATCGGACGCCGTGCAGGTGATCGGGTTGCTGCCCGCGCACGTGCCGCTCGCGCACTGGTCGGTCTGTGTACAGGCATCGCCGTCGGTGCAGGTGGTGCCGTCGGGCTTGGTCGGATTCGAGCAGCCGGTGAGCGCATTGCAGACGCCCACGTCGTGGCACTGATCGGCCGCCGTACAGGTCACCGGATTCGCGCCGACGCACAGCCCGGCCGCACACGTATCGGTCT
>DASXLI010000048.1:0-75332 GCA_036496285.1 Binatia bacterium | reverse complement strand
TGCCACGGGTGAAGATCGAAGGCGGCGAAGGGCTGCGGATGTTCAGCTTGATCGTGCGCGGCGCGCTCGACGGATGGCGATGGATCGACCGGTTCCTGTGGCGCTTGCAGGAGGCGCGATGACCGCCGGCACGCGCACGTTGGACGTGGTCGTCATCGCCCGCAACGAGGCGGCGCGGATCGAGGCGTGCATCGCTTCCGTCCTGGCGGCGACGCGCGAGCGCTTCACCGACGCGCAGGTCGTCATCGTCGATTCCGACTCGACGGACGGAACGGCGGCGATCGCCGCGAAGCATCCGGTCCACGTGTATCGCTATCGTGCCCGCCGCATGACGGCGGCGGCAGGCCGAGCGATTGGCTTCAAGCAGACCGCGGCGCGCTACGTGCTCTTCGTCGACGGGGACTGCCAGCTCGTGCCGGGCTGGCTCGAGCTGGCGATCGCCACGATGGACGACGCGCCCAACGCTGGCGTCATCTGCGGGAGTCGACGGAACGCCTATGCGGGGGCCGACGGCAACGAGTTCGAGGACGCCGGCGACTCCCTCGGAGGGACGGCGCTCTACCGGGCGGCGGCGTTCGTCGGGACCGGAGGATTCAACCCGTTCATCATCGCCGGTGAGGAGCAAGAGCTTGCGGCGCGCATCGCGGCGGCGGGATTTCAGCTGCTGAGAACGCGGGCCCCGATGTCGGTTCACAACACCGACCGCAAGGAGTCGCCGTCGGGTATTTGGCGGCGTTGTCGCAGTGGCATGCAGGGCGGTCCTGGCCAGGTCTTGCGCGCCGCGTGGCGCGACGGGCTCTTCTGGCACCACGCGCGCCGGTACAATCGCTACGTGCTCACCGCGCTCGATCTCGGCGTCGGCCTCGCCTGCCTGGCCCTCGCGCTCACGGGTCGTCCCGCGGCGTTGGCGGCGTGGGCCGCGATCTGGATCCTCCTGTTCCTCGTGCTCGCGGCTCGACGGCGCAGCCTGCGCGAGGCGGCATTCATCGTCGCCGATTGGATCTCGGTCGCCGCGGCAGGCTCGCTCGCGTTCTTGCGGGCACCGGCGCGGCCGGAGACGTTCGAGTACGAGCTGGAACGGATCGACCGCGCCCGCCCCGTATCGCTGGCGGGCGTTCGCCGTGCGGCCGACGCGTCGGGAGGGATGCCTCGGTGATGCCGTCCCCGACCGACTCGCACGGCGCGCCGTCGCCCGTGCCCGGCACGGCACCGCCGATCCGCGTCCTCCACGTGCACTCGTCGCAAGGCCTGTACGGTCCCGAGCGCTGGACCCATCTGCTGCTGCGATCCACGCGGTCGCCGCGGGTGCAGTTTCGGGTGCTGACGCTGGGCGACAAGCCGGGCTACGATGAGTTCGCGAGGTTTCTCGTCCGGGAAGGCTTCGCCGCGTCGCATCTGTCGATCGCGGGGAAGGTGAGCCGTGCCTCCATCGCAAGCATCCGCAACCATGTCGTGGAGCACGGGATGCACATCGTCCATACCCACGGCTTCAAGTCCGACGTGCTCGGGTATCTCGCGACGCGCGGCCTGGGCGTCCGCCTGGTCACCACGCCACACGGCTGGTGCGATCACGAAGGGCTGAGGATTCGCGCCTACGAAACCATCGGGCGGATGTTTCTCGCTGGCTTCGACCGGGTCTACCCGCTCAGCGATCATCAAGCCGCACTTCTTTCGCGACGGCGCCGGCTGCGAAGCCGCGTGCGCTGCATTCGCAATGCGGTCGACATCGACGCCTTCACCGACGTGCTCGAGCAGCGCAGGACGACGCCGCTTGCCGCCGACGCGCCCATCCTCTTCGTCGGTCGGCTTCGCCAGGAGAAGGGCATCCTGGAGCTCGTGCAGGCGTTCGCGACGGTCGCGGCGTCGGACGCGGCGGTGCGTCTCGTGATGGCCGGGGCTGGACCCGACCGAGAAGCGGCCGAAGCGCTGGCGGCAAGGCTCGGCGTCGCGTCGCGGGTGAGGTTCCTCGGCTTCTGCGCCGACGTGCGGCCGCTCTTCGCCAGCGCGCGCTGTCTCGCCCTCCCCTCGTATTCCGAGGGAATCCCGCGCGTCGTCATGGAGGCATTCTCGGCCGGCGTCCCGGTCGTTTCGACCGAGATCCCCGGCGTCCGGGAGCTGGTGACGCACGGGGAGACCGGGCTGCTCGCACGCGTGCGCAACGTGGAAGACCTGGCTCACGCGTTGACGACGATCGTGAGCGATCCCGAAGGTGCGCAGCGGATGGCAACCGCCGCCCGCCGAGTAATCGAGCGCGACTACTCCCCCCAGCGTCTGGTGGCCGAGCTGGACGAGGAGTACGAGGCGCTCGTGCGGGCGAACGCGGCGCCCACGGAGGCCCCATGAGCCGTCCGACCATCGAACGCGCGCCGATGCTCGACGGCCGGACCCTACTCCGGCAGGTGTCGATCTACGGCGTGTTCACCATCGTGCGTCGCGGGCTGAACGTCGCCTTCACCCCGATCTACACGCACTACATGTCGCCGGGCGACTATGGGATTCTGGAGATCCTGAACCTCGGCGCGTGGTTCGCCAGCATCATCGGCATGTGCAAGATCGACGCCGCGTTCTATCGCTACTATGTCGCCGAGAAGACGAACGAGGGCCGGGGCCGCGTGCTCGGCGCATCGTTACTGGTCACGTTCGGCCTCTCGACGATCATCGTCGCCGCCGGCATCGGCTCGCTGCCGTGGCTCGCACGCTCGGCATCGGGAAACACTCCGATCCCGCCGCTCGACTTCTATCTCATCGCTGCGGCCACCTGGCTCGACCTCGCGACGATGGTTCCACTCGCCTACTGCCGCGTCACCGATCGTGTCTGGTTCGTCGGCGTCACGTCCGTGACCCAGGCGCTGGTGTCGTGCGGGCTCTCCTTGTTCGGCCTCATCGGCTTGGGCTACGGATATCGCGCGTTGCTGATCGGACAGCTCGGCGGATCGCTCGCTGCCATGATCGCGTGCGCATGGGCCTTGCGGCGCGCGACCATCCGGTGGTCCCTCGCGCCCGCTGGCGTGCTCCTCCGCTACGGTCTGCCGATGGTACCGGGGGCGTTCTTCATGTACGTGATCGGATCGGCCGACCGGTTCTCGTTGGCACGCTACGCCTCGTTCGGAGACGTCGGAGTGTATGCGGTCGCTGCCAAGTTCGCGCTCGGCGTCAACCTCATCGTGATGGGACCGTTCACGGAGATGTGGTCGGCCAATCAGTACCGATTGCATGCGAGCGGCGACGTGCCGCTGTACCAGCGCACGGCCGTGCTGTACCTCGCAACCTTGTTCTTGTTCACCCTGGGTGTCGCCTACTTCGCCTACGATTTCGTGCTGTTCGCGTTCGGCCCGGCATACCATGCCGCAGTACGGCTCGTGCCCCTGCTCGTGCTCGGCGTCGGCGTGTGGGGGCTCGTGCCGACGCTCGACCTCGGCTCGCTCGTCGTCCCCGGTAAGACGTGGATCCGTTCGGCCGCCACGGGAGCGGCGGCAGCGGTCAACGTCACGATCAACCTCCTTCTCGTGCCCCGCATCGGCGCGACGGGCGCCGCGATAGCGAACGTCGCGGGGTTCGTGTTTCTTGGCCTCGTCACCGGCGTGCTCAGCTACCCGCTCGTCACCATGCGCCCGCCGCTGCGCCGTATCCTGTTGATGACGGCGATCTTCGTGGCGGCGATCTTCGTGGCCTTCGCCGACGGCAGCCTGTCGTATCCCTGGTATCTCGCCGCGCGCGTCGCGGCCTTCTGCGTCGTCGCCATGATGTTGTACGAGCTCGCCTGGAGATTCCATCCGGAGGGGGCCGAAGAGGCGGAAGAGGCGCAGGTGCGCGCCGGCGAGACGTCGGTCGCGTGGAGAACCGTGCGGTGACGCCGCCCGCGCCGGCACCGACGACGGGCGATTCGCGTCTCGTCGTTGGAGGACGCCGGCTTCCAGCGTGGCCGTTTACGGCACTCGTCGGCGTCGCGACGGGCTGCCTCTTGCTGAGCCTCGGGACGTCTGACGAGCTCCGCTGGCTGATAACCATCGTCCTCGCGATCGCCGCCGCCGTCGTCGTGGTGGTGGTGCCGAACCGCCTCGTCCTCCTCGCCTCCGTCTTCGTGCTCTCCCTTCAGGCCGACGTGTACCTGCGGCCGATGTATGGCCGCGCCGGAACGGTGGGCCTCGAGATCCCGCTCTGCGTCTGCACGGGCATCCTGCTGTACGGATACCTGCGCGTCATGGGCACCCGTGCCGTCGTCCACCGCGGTGAATTGACGCCGTGGATCCTCGCGATATTGGGAACGACGCTCGTGGCCGCGGTCTTCAGTGCGGAGCGCTTTGCCGGCGTGGCGCGACTTCTCTTCGAGCTCGAGCTCGTGTTGGTCTACATCCTCGGCCTGAACATCGTCCTCATGGACGGTGGGCTGCACCGGCTGGTGCGCTTGCTCGCGATCACCCTGGCGATCCAGGCCATCGTCATGTTCGTCGAGACGGCGTTGGGCATCAACTTCTCGCTGCTCGGCGAGACGACCGCGCTCGGCGACATCCCGCGTCCGGGTGGCACGGTGAGCTCAAACCCGGCCGGATTCGCGTCCTACATCATGCCGTTGATCATGATCCTCGCCGCCAGATTCACCAGCAGACGCTCAGCGGACGAAGTGCGCGACTCGCGGAGGACGCGCGAAGGCGTCCTCGTCGTGCTGGGCATCGTCGCGATCGTGATGACCTACACGCGCGCCGCCTGGGCAGGGCTAGCGATTGGCTTCGTCGCGATCATCGTCGTGGGGTTCCGGCGTCGCGACATCACGATGAAGCAGGTCGGCATCGTGCTCATCGCAATGGTGATCACCGCGATCGTATGCCTGCCGATCATCAGCGCGCGCCTGACCGAGGCGCCGCTCGGCGAGTCCTACGACGAGCGTGCGGCGCTCAACCGCATGGCGATGCTCGTGATCACCGCGCATCCGGTGTTCGGGATCGGACCAGGCGCCTACGGCTTCGCGTACAAGAACTATCTGACCGATGAGTTCAGCAACGACTGGCTCTACACCGTCCACAACGAGTATCTGCTGAGGACGGCGGAGACCGGCGTCATCGGCGGCCTCGTCTTCGTGATCTTCCTGCTGAAGGCGTTCGGGCAGCTCCGTCGCGCGTCGATGCACGGCGATTGGGAGCAACGGACGTTCGCGGTCGGCATGACGGCCGGCATGCTCGCGGTCTGCTGGCAGATGTACTGGGTGCCGTGGCGGGGGTTCTCGTACAACGCGATGCTGTGGCTGCTGCTCGGCGCCGGGGAAGGCGTCACGCGTCTCCAGAAGCTGGAGCAGCGCGACGCGGTCGTGCAGCCGCTCCTACAAGACGGGCTCGACGCTCAGCAGCGTCGGACTGGGTAGATCCGTCCCGCTCTCGTACGCGCCGATGTCCGGCGCGGCGCCGTTCCAAGGCAGTGACACCGGGTCTCCGACACTCCACGTGAGGGGCGTTGCGAGCGTGATCGTCTTGCCGTTCTCGTCCACGGCGGTGACCGCCACCGGAGCATTCTTGCCGACCTGAACCTTGTCGGGGGCGACGAGGCCGCTGTAACCGTCCTGGAAATAGTCGCTGCGAACGAGGTTCACGACGGTCGCGTTCGTGCCCGCGTTCGTCGTCTTCGTGAGCGGCGCACCCGCGTCGATGGCTGGGCTCCCGGCCGCCAGGTGGTAGTCGTGCGCCGTCGGATCCACGAAGATCGCGGTCAACGCCGCCGTCGTCTTACGGCTCCCGACGTCCTGGAGGTCCGGCGAATTCGCCGCCTGATACGCGGCGAACGCGCTGCTGCCACTGGGATCGGTCAGCTGGCAGTCGAAGATCGGACCCCACAGGATCCCCTTGGACGTGAATTTGTACATGTTGTTCGCCAGCCTGATCGACGAGTATCGATGATCGATGTTGAAGCCGCTGACGCCGTTCAAGAGGAAGAGATAGTCCGTCGACTGCAGGATGAGGTTGTTGCGGATCTCGAGGCCGCCGAAGCTCTGCCCGGGAGGCGAGCTCGCGCTGTCGGTCCAGAACTGGATCGCGTGTCCGGCGTTGACGATGGTGTTGTTGTACCAGACCGCCGGATTGGGGAACTCGTAGGTGATCAGGCCCATTCCAGACAGGCGATTGCGCCGCGCGATGATGGCGTAGCCGCCGAACCCCTGCTGCACCTTCATCGAGCCGCCGGGACCGCTCACGTCGTTGTTCTCGGCGAGATAGTGATGGCCGAACGCGTGGCCGCCGAAATCGATCTGGTCGGCGCCGTTCGCACCGCCGTTGCCGTACGAGGTGTTGTTGCGCGCGACGACGTGGTGCGACGCCCCGTCGCCGCCGCCGATCTGGATGCCGTCGTAGTTGTTGGTACCGGCGTTGTTGTAGACTTGGTTGTTTTCGATCAGGAAGTAGCCGCCGGGCGCGACCCAGACGGCGATGCCGCCGGCCTGGTTGTCGTGCACCTTGGAGTTGTGCACGATCGTGAAGTTCGGAGCGGTCGTGCTGGTCTCGATGAAGACGCCGTTCTGGTTGCATCCGCTGACATCGAGCGTGTTCAGCTCGATGTGCGTCGCGCTCCCACTGATGTGCACGCCCCAGTTCGGCGAGTTCCGGACCGTGAGACCCATGAACTGCAGGTACGACGCGTCGGTGATGTTGACGACCGCGGTGAAGTTGCTTCCGGCGGTTCCGGTCCCGTCGATGACGACGGGCTGACCAGACGGATTCGCCGACTTGAAGACGATCGGCGCAGCCGCCGAGCCGGATCGCGTTATGCTGATCCGCTCGTTGTACGTGCCCGGATCGACCAGCACCGTGTCACCAGGGGCAACGAGATTCGCCGCCTTCTGAATGGTGCGCAACGGAGAGCCCGCCTTGCCGGTGTTGGTGTCGCTGCCGGACGTCGACACTTCGTACGTCGTCGCCGCGATGACGGTCGCCGGAATCAGCATCGCAATCGTAGCCAGGATGGCCGCACGGATGTGTGCGGCCGCTCGTTCAGCGGTCGAAGAGGTGCAGTTCGCCATGGTCCCTCTGGTTGACGTCGTGGTTTGGCCTCGGCGGCCTGACCCAGTCTTTAGCAAACGCGATGCCGGAAGGGGCATCCGTAGCTACGACATTTTCGTAGCCCGGCGTCCTGCCCTCCGTCAATGTTTTCCCGCCAGGCGACTCGTTGGCACCCAAATGCGCTGTGCCGCGCACATCGGATGACCCCGCATTGTCGCAAGCACTTGCACATACGCAGCAGATGTCCTCCCGAGCAACGCTGTAACGAAGACGCGATGTTGTGACCTGTCTCTCGCTCGGTTGTTCCGGTATTCTCCCTCGGGTGATGTACGCGGGCGATTCGGCAAGAGGGCAAGCGCAAGGGAATGCGCACAGGGGACGGCTCGAGCTGCTGACGTGGGATCCCGTGTGTCAGCGTAGCGTCTCGATCGCCGAGAGGCTCGGACAGCCGCTGCATACGGTGCACTATCTTGCGTATCGACGGCCGGCGATCGCGCCGATCAAGTATGTCCTGCAATTCGTGAAGACGATGCTCCTGCTTCGCGCGTTGCGGCCGACCATGACGGTTGTGTCCAACCCGCCGCCGTTTGCCGCCCTCACGGCGTGGCTGCATCACAAGCTGCACGGCGGACACTTCGCGATCGACGCGCATACGGGAGTGTTCCTCGAGCCCAAGTGGCGGGCGTTTGCGCCGCTGAACCGCTTCCTCATTCGTCGCGCCGCCGCCACCATCGTCACGAACGATGGTCTGCGCGAGATGATATCGGCGTGGGGCGGCGCACCGGTCGTACTTCCGGATCGGCTCCCATCCCTCGGCACGGGCGGCGAGTATCCCTTCGAGCCCGGCACCTTCAACGTGGCGGCAATCTTCTCGTTCTACGAGGACGAGCCGGTCGACGAGCTCCTGGCCTTGCGTGACCTTCTGCCGGCGATGCGGCTTCACGTCACCGGCGACTCGAGCCGCGTGTCGAAGAAGACGAGAGCCGCCTTGTCGCCGCAGATCAAGCTCACAGGGTTCCTGCCGCGCCAAGCCTACGATGCGCTCGTGAGCCGTTGCGATGCGGTGATGGTGCTCTGCACCCGACCGCACACGATGCTCTGCGGCGCGTACGAAGCCGCCGCCGCCGGCAAGCCCCTGGTCACCTCCAACTCCGCTGCCATGCGTGGCGAGTTCACCCAGGGTACCGTCTTCGTCGAAAACACCGTCGCCGGCATCACTCGCGGTCTCGAGGAAGCATACGCCCGGCACGCGGCGCTCGCGCAACAGATGCGCGATCTTGCCGCGACGATGGCCGTCGACTGGGAGCGGCGGTTCGCGCAATGTCGAGCCGTACTTGACGGCTTGGCGCAACTGTCGCCGACGATGGACGCCGCGGGCCAGCCGAACCAGGACTGCCCGTAGCGGGCGGCTCGTCGCCCAACGGCCATCGCTAGCATGCTTGGCCCCGGCTCGGCTACATTGGTCGCAGTCGAGACCGGAACCCAGGAATGCTGTCACTCGCAAAGGAGCTGTGGACCTTTCTGCGCGTCCGCAAGAAGTGGTGGCTCGCGCCGATCGTCATCATCATGGCGCTCTTCGGCTCCTTGATCGTCTTCACCCACGGCTCCGCCCTGGCACCCTTCATCTACACCGTTTTCTAGGACACGGGGCGTGCCGCCGGCCTCGAAGCGCGAGCTCCGGAAGTTCGGGCTCACCGTCGGACTCGCCTTCCTCGTCCTGGGAGGCATCAGCAGGTGGCGCGGCCACGAGCTGCCGCCGCGCGTCCTCTGGACGGTCGGCTCGCTGCTGCTGGTGTCCGGGCTCCTCATGCCGGCGCGCCTCGGCCCCGTGCGGCACGGGTGGATGCGCTTTGCCGACGTCCTCGGCACCTTCAACACGCGCCTCATCCTCGGCCTGCTCTTCTACCTCGTCTTCACGCCAGTCGGGCTCGTCATGCGCTTCTTCCGCGACCCGATGACACGCTCGCTGCGCGACGGTGAGAGCAGCCACTGGGTGCGGCGCAAGGTCGAGCCGGTCGATCCGGCGCGCTACCAGCAGCAGTTCTGATCAGGCGATGACGACTATTCTCGGCCTTTCGGCGTTCTATCACGACTCCGCCGCATGCCTCGTGCGCGACGGCGAGATCGTCGCCGCCGCGCAGGAGGAGCGCTTCACCCGCAAGAAGCACGACTCCGAGTTCCCGACCAACGCGGTCGCCTACTGCCTGCGCGAGGCGGGCATCGACATGACGGGCGTCGACTACGTCGGCTTCTACGACAAGCCGCTCCTCAAGTTCGAGCGCATCCTGGAGAGCTACCTCGGCGTGGCGCCCCAGGGGCTGCGCTCGTTCCTCACCGCGATGCCCGTCTGGCTGAAGGAGAAGCTCTTCACCCGCGACCAGATCCGCCGCGACCTCGGCGGCTACGAGGGCCCCGTGCTCTTCAGCGAGCACCACGAGTCGCACGCGGCGAGCGCCTTCTACCCGTCGCCCTTCCCGGAGGCGGCGGTGCTGACGATGGACGGCGTCGGGGAATGGGCGACCTCGTCCTACGGCGTCGGGCGCGGCAACGCGCTCGATCTGCTGGCCGAGCTCCACTACCCCCACTCGCTCGGCATGCTGTACTCGGCGTTCACCTATTACACCGGGTTCAAGGTCAACTCCGGCGAGTACAAGGTCATGGGGCTCGCCCCGTACGGCGAGCCGCGCTTCGTCCAGGTCATCTTCGACAAGCTGGTGCAGCTCCGGCCGGACGGGTCGTTCAAGCTGAACATGGCGTACTTCGACTACCTGCGCGGGCTCACCATGACGAGCCCGGCGTTCGATGAGCTCTTCGGCGGTCCGCCGCGCGCCCCGGAGTCGGAGTTGACCCAGCGCGAGATGGATCTCGCCGCGTCGATCCAGGTCGTCGTCGAGGAGATCGTGCTGAGCATGGCGCGCCACGTACGACGCGAGACCGGCATGGAGAACCTCTGCCTCGCGGGCGGCGTCGCGCTCAACTGCGTCGCCAACGGCCGGCTGCTGCGCGAGGGACCGTTCAAACGGCTGTGGATCCAGCCGGCGTCCGGCGACGCCGGCGGCGCGCTGGGCGTCGCGCTCACCATCCATCACAAGGTCCTCGACAATCCGCGCCGCAACCCCTCGGAGGGCGACGGCATGCACGGCTCGTATCTCGGGCCAGCGTACCCCGACGACGAGATCGAGAGCTTCGTGCGCTCCGCCGGCGCGGTCTACGAGCGCCTCTCGCGCGACGAGCTCCTCGAACGCACGGCGCGCCACCTGGCCGACGAGAAGGTCGTCGGTTGGCTGCAGGGGCGGATGGAGTTCGGGCCGCGCTCGCTCGGCGCGCGCAGCATTCTCGGCGATCCGCGCTCGCGCAAGATGCAGTCGGTGATGAACCTCAAGATCAAGTTCCGCGAGAGCTTCCGCCCGTTCGCGCCGAGCGTGCTGCGCGAGCGCGTCGGCGAATGGTTCGAGTTGGACACCGACTCGCCGTACATGCTGCTCGTGGCGCCGGTGCGCCGCGAACGCCGCATCGCGATGACCGCCGACGAGCAGCAGCTCTTCGGCATCGCCAAGCTGAACGTCCCGCGCTCCGACATCCCCGCCGTCACCCACGTCGACTACTCCGCGCGCATCCAGACCGTCCACCGCGAGACGAACCCGCTCTACCACGCCCTGATCGAGCGCTTCTGCCAGCTCACCGGCTGCCCGGTGCTGGTGAACACGAGCTTCAACGTGCGCGGCGAGCCGATCGTCTGCACGCCGCGCGACGCCTACCGGTGCTTCATGCGTACCGAGATGGACCACCTCGTCCTCGGATCGTTCATGCTGGACAAGAGCGCGCAGCCGCCGCTGCGGGACGACGTCGACTGGCGCGCGCAATACCAACTGGACTGAACGCGGCACACGCATCGTGCTGACCAATCACGCGCCGTCGGCGCCGGCCTCGTCGATCCGGTCGATCGCCGTGATCCTCATCGTCGGCGCCGTCGTGCTGGCGCCGCGCCTCGGTGCGCAGAGCCTCTGGCTCGACGAAGGGCTGACGATCACGCCCGCGGTGACCGCGACGAGCGTCGCCGATCTCGTCCACCGCGTCCGCGAGCTGGATACGCAGCCGCCAGCGTCCCATCTCGTCCTCTACGCCCTGAGTGACCGGGTGCCGCGCAGCGAGTTCTTCTACCGCCTGCCGTCATTCGTCGCGCTCGAGCTCGGCCTCGTGATGCTCTTTCTCTTCGTGCGCCGGCTCTGGGGGCCGAGCGTCGCGCTCGTCGCGACCGCCATCGCGCAGCTCTCGCCGTTCCTCGGCTTCTACGGCGCCGAAGCCCGCAACTACAGCCTCTGGTTCATGCTGATCGCGGCGTCGGCGCTGGCCGCGGTGCATTGGGTCGACGCCGTCCGCACGCGCAGCGCGTCGCGCTGGACGTGGGCGCTCGCGCTGGCGCTCGCGAACGCGCTCGGTCTCTGGACTCACCTTTTTCACGTCTTCGTGATCCTGGCGCAGGGTGTGGTCCTTCTCGGAGTGGCCGCGACCGAGCCGACGAGGCGCCGCGCGCAGCCGCTTGCGATCCTGATCGCCGCGGAAGCCCTGACGGTCCTGCTCTTCATGCCCTGGCTGCTGGTGGTCATGCACGCCGCGAGCGAGGGCACAGCGGGCGTCTCGTGGACGCGGCCGTTCGGCCTCGGCAGCCTCGCGTACTATCTCTTCGCGGCGCACTTCGGCTCCTCCCTCGGGCCGGACCTCCGGAGCCTCCACGTCCACCCGCTCTCGCAGCTCGCCCGGACGTATGCCGTCTCACTTGGGCTCGCCGGCGCCGCCATCTGCGTCACGCTCGCCGTCTACTCGCTGCTCGTGCGCGACGCGCTGCGAATCCGCGAGCGGCGCTGGGAGCTGCTGGCGCTGATCGTCTGGCCGGTCTGCGCGCTTGCCGGCCCGATCGCGTATGGCTGGCTCCGCAGCTTTCCCCTCCACCCGCGGCATCTCATGGTCGTCTGGCCGCTTCTGCCGATCGTCCTGGCGCTCGGCCTGGTACGTTATCCGCGCCTGCGGCCGCTGCTCGTCGCGTCCTTGCTGCTGCAGCTCGTGGCGCTCGGCAACCTGCTCTTCGACGGGCGCTACGCCAAAGACGATGAGCGCGGCGCCGTCCGCTACGCCGAGCAGCACTCCACGGCGCCGGCGTACGTGATCGGTGACGTCGCGAACCTCTACGCCACGCGGCTCGAAGGACGGCCGAAGGGCTTCGTCAACTTTCCGCCGGACGCGCATGACGTGTGGCTCGTCGACAACCGGACCTGGGAGGATCAGAGCCGGCGCACGCGCGCACAGTTGAAAATCCGGATGCGCGCGATGGGCATGCGGTACGACGGCGGCGTCGCCAGGTTCCGCGGCATCGTCCTTCGTCACTGGACGCGCGCGCGCTCGTAGCGATTCTTCACCTCGCGCACACAAATTCTTGTTGCCTGTCAGTGTGCCCTTCTGTAGTGGTCGAGGTGGGTTCGTCGGGCTTCGACGCCGATACATGATACCGCCTCTCTACTGATCTCCTGTGCGCGTGGCCTGAACCGTGGCGCTGGGTCGTGAGCGCAGTAGCGTGCTTCTTTTTGGCGCGATCGTCGCGTGGCTGAGTCTCGCCTCGTCCGTCCTCGCGGCGACGCTTCCGTTCGGCTTCCAGGATACGACCGTCTTCAGCGGCCTCACGCAGCCGACGGCGTTCAAGTTCGCATCGGACGGGCGCGTGTTCGTCGCCGAGAAGAGCGGCCTCATCAAGGTCTTCGACAGCCTCACCGATCCGACACCGACCGTCTTCGCCGATTTCCGCACCAACGTGCACAACTACTGGGACCGCGGCCTCCTCGGCCTCGCTCTCGATCCCAACTTCCCGGCGACGCCGTACGTCTACATCCTCTACACGCTCGACGCGGCGCCGGGCGGCACGCCGCCGCGCTGGGGCACGCCCGGCGCGACGTCCGACAACTGTCCCGACCCGCCGGGCGCCACCACCAGCGGCTGCGTCGTCGGTGGGCGCCTCTCCAAGCTGCAGGCCTCCGGCGACGTCATGACCGGGTCGGAGCAGGTGCTGCTCGAGAACTGGTGCCAGCAGTTCCCGAGCCACTCCATCGGCAGCCTCGCGTTCGGGCGGGATGGCGCGCTCTACGTCACGGGCGGCGAGGGCGCGAGCTTCGACTATGCCGACTACGGCCAGAGCGGCTCGCCGGTGAACCCCTGCGGCGACCCGCCGGCGGGCGCCGGCGGCGCCGAGACACCTCCCACGTCCGAGGGCGGTGCGCTGCGCTCGCAGGACGTCCGTAGCTCGAGCGACCCGATCTCCTTCGATGGCGCGCTGCTGCGCGTCGATCCGTCCACCGGCGCGGCGATGCCGGACAACCCGCTCGTGACCACGTATCCCGCGGGCGGACGGATCATCGCCTACGGCCTGCGCAACCCGTTCCGCATGATCTCCCGTCCCGGGACGGACGAGATTTGGATCGGCGACGTCGGAGCGAACGACTGGGAGGAGATCGATCGCGTCGGCGACGGCACCGATCAGCTCGTCGAGAACTTCGGCTGGCCGTGCTACGAGGGCATCGGCCCGAACCCCGCGTTCCAGAGCCTCGGTCTCAGCATGTGCCAGAGTCTCTACGGCACGCCGGGCTCCGTCACCGACCCGTACCTCACCTACGAGCACAACCAGCAGGTGATCGCCGGCGAGTCGTGCGGCACCGGCAGCTCGTCGATCTCCGGCCTCGCCTTCTACGCCACCGGCTCGTACCCCGACATCTACAATGGCGCCCTCTTCTTCGCCGACTACAGCCGGAGCTGCATCTGGGCGCTGCTCACCGACGGCAACGGCGATCCCGACCCGAACACCCGCGTCACCTTCGACGCCGGCGCGGCGGCCCCCGTCGATCTACAGATCGGCCCCGGCGGCGACCTCTTCTACGCCGACCTGAACGGCGGCACGATCCGGCGCATCACCTACACGAGCAACGACCAACCGCCGCTCGCCTTCGTCTCCGCCAACCGCACCGACGGTCCGACGCCGCTCACCGTCCAGTTCGACGGCTCGGGCTCGTTCGATCCCGACGCCGGCGACACCATCAGCTACTCGTGGGACCTGAACGGCGACGGCACGTTCGGCGACTCGACGGCCATCGCGCCGACGCGCACCTACTCGACCGCCGGCACCTACACCGTGAAGCTGCGGGTCACCGACTCGCACGGCGCGAGCAGCGTCGACACGATCACGATCACCGCCGGCAACTCCTCGCCGACGGCGACGATCAACACCCCGCTCGCCACGACCAAGTGGAACGTCGGCTCGGTGATCGGCTTCTCCGGCTCGGCTACCGACCCCGAGCAGGGCACCCTGCCGGCGTCCGGCCTGTCGTGGACCCTGATCGTCCACCACTGCCCATCGAACTGCCACACGCACACGATCCAGACGTTCGCCGGGGTGGCGAGCGGCTCGTTCCCGGCGCCCGATCACTCGTATCCGAGCTTCCTCGAGCTCCAGCTCACCGCGACCGATGCCGGCGGGCTCACGGACACGAAGAGCGTGCTCATCTATCCGAACACCGTCGACCTCACCTTCAACACCGTGCCGACCGGCCTCACCCTGAGCGTCAACCAGACGACCGGCCCCGCGCCCTTCACCTCGACGGTCATCGTCAACTCGGCCAACTCGCTCGCCGCGGCCTCGCCGCAGACGCTGGGCGGCACGAGCTACGCGTTCGTGTCCTGGTCCGACGGCGGCGCCCGCGTCCACAACATCACGGCGTCGGGCGGCACGACGAGCTACACGGCCAACTTCGGCGCTCCCGGCACGCCGACGGCCACCGCCACGCCGGCACGGACCGCGACGCCGGTGCCGACGCTCACGCCGAGCGCCACCGCCGCCACGCCCACACCGACTCCGGGTGCGCTCTGCGGCAACGGCGTGCTCGACGCGGGCGAGCAGTGCGACGACGGCAACAGCGTGAGCGGCGACTGCTGCTCGTCGGGCTGTCAGATCGAGTCGACGCCCTGCAACCTCACGCGCCTCGGCACGATCACCGCGCTCGACCTGAATCCCATCGGGACCGGCAACAAGAACCCCGAGGTCATCCGCGACGGCGACAAGCCTCCGGTCGGGACGTCCGATCCGTCGCGTCAGTACGACACGTACCACGGCACGACCACGCTCTCCGAGGACTGGATCGGCTATACCTATGCCTCCACGCAGACCTTCAGCCGCGTCGTTTTCCAGGAAGGCATGAACTTCAACGACGGCGGCTGGTTCGACACACTCGCGGTCCAGGTGCGGAAGAATGGCGTCTGGACGTCGGTGTCGGGCCTGACGAGCACCCCCGTCTACCCGGCCAACGACGGCATCAACTACGAGAGCTACACGCTCGACTTCCCGCCGGTGAGCGGCGACGGCATCCGCATCGACGGCCAGCCCGGCGGCACCGACGACTTCTTCTCGGTCGGCGAGCTCGAGATCTACGGCGGCATCGTCGGCGTGCAGCCGACGCCCACGCCGACCCCGACACCAGGCCCGAACCTGGCCTTGCAGGCCGCGTCCATCATCGCGCGCGTGACGGTCCCGACCGGCACCGGCAACAAGAGCCTCCAGGTCATCCGCGACGGCGACAAGCCTCCCGTCGGCAACACCGATTCATCGCGCCAGTACGACACCTGGGACGGCGCCAACACCGCGCCCGAGGATTGGATCGGCTACACCTTCGCGAGCCCGCAGACCTTCACCCGCGTCGTCTTCCAGGAGGGCAAGAACTTCAACGACGGTGGCTGGTTCGACACGCTCACCGTGCAGGTGCGGCAGAACGGCGTCTGGACGAACGTCACCGGCCTCGCGAGCACGCCCGCCTACCCGCCGAACGACGGCATCAACTACGAGACGTACTCGCTCACCTTCACTCCCACGACCGGCGACGGCATCCGGCTGGACGGCGCGCCCGGCGGTAGCGCCGACTTCATCTCGGTCGGCGAGCTCGAGGTCTACGGCTCGGCGGCCTCCGGACCGACGGTCACGCCGGCGCCCACCGGAACGCCGGTCGCCACCGCGACCCGCACCGCCACGCCCGTCGCGACCGCCACCCGGACGGCAACCCCGCTGCCGACGGCCACGCCAACGCGCACCGCAACGCCCGTACCGACCGTAACCGCCACGTCCACCGTGACGCCGCTCCCGACCGCCACCGCGACGCTCACGGTCACCCCCGTCGCGACGGATACCGCCAGCGCGGTCGCCACGCCGAGCGCCACGCTCACCATCGCCGCCACGCCGACGCCAACCGTCACGCCGCTGGCAACCGCAACGGCAACCGACACGCCCCTCACAACCGTCACGCCGACCGTCACACCGCTCACGACTGCAACCGCAACCATCACCGCTCTCGCGACCGCGACCGCTACCGCGACCCGCACGAGCACGCCCGTCCTCACGACCACGCCGACGCGCACCGCAACGCCGCTCCCCAGCGCCACCGCGACACCCGGCAGCAGCACGTGCGGCAACGGCGTCCTCGACGCCGGCGAGCAGTGCGACGACGGCAACGCCGTCGGCGGCGATTGCTGCTCGGCGACGTGCCAGATCGAGTCGACGCCGTGCACCCTGACACCGCTCGGCACGATCGTCGCGCGGGTGACGAACCCGACCGGCACCGGCAACAAGAGCCTCGAGGTGATCCGCGACGGCGACAGACCGCCGGTCGGCAACACCGACTCCAGCCGCCAGTACGACACCTACGACGGCGCCAACAGCGCGCCGGAGGACTGGATCGGCTACACGTTCCCGAGCCAGGAGACCTTCAGCCGCGTCGTCTTCCAGGAGGGCAAGAACTTCAACGACGGCGGTTGGTTCAACACCCTCACGGTGCAGGTGCGGCGGAACGGCGTATGGACCGCCGTATCGGGTCTGACGAGCTCGCCCGTCTATCCCGCCAACGACGGGATCAACTATGAGACGTATACCCTGTCGTTCCCGCCGGTCAGCGGTGACGGCATTCGCATCGACGGCGCGCCTGGCGGCAGCGACGCGTTCATCTCGGTCGGTGAGCTCCAGGTCTACGGCGGTTTCATCGGCGTCCGCCCGACGCCCACGCCCACCGCGACGCCCGGGACGAACCTCGCCCTCCAGGCGGCGACGATCGTCGCGCGCGTGACAGCGCCGACCGGCAGCGGCAACAAGAGCCTCGAGGTGATCCGGGACGGCGACAAGCCACCTGTCGGCAACGGCGACCCGAGCCGCGAGTACGACACGTGGGACGGCGCAAACGCCGCCCCGGAGGACTGGATTGGCTATATCTTTAGCACTCCCTATAGCTTCAACCGGGTCGTGTTTCAGGAAGGTATATCCTTTTGGGATGGCGGTTGGTTTGATACTTTGACGGTCCAGGTCCGCCAGAACGGTATCTGGACGAACGTCGCCAACCTCACCATCACGCCTGCGTACCCCGTTTCCAACGATGGGATCAGCTACAACACCTATGCCCTCGGCTTCGCCCCCATCACCGGTGACGGGATTCGCATCGACGGCGCGCCCGGCGGCAGCGCCGACTTCATCTCGGTCGGCGAGCTCGAGGTCTACGGGCCGGGCAGCTGAGCGTCCGCTTCGGCTCCTCGTCTCGCTCGCGCTCTCCATTGTCCTCGCGTCCGGTGTTCCCGGGTACGCCGCGGTGTCCGTCCCGCTCGGCTTCCAGGACGGCATCGTGGCGAGCGGGCTCTCGCAGCCCGCCGTCCTTGCCTTCGCGCCCGACGGCCGGCTCTTCATCGGCGAGAAGGCCTCGGGAAAGATCCGCGTCGTCGAGAACGGCAGCCTCCTGCCGACGCCGTTTCTCGACGTGACGCAGCTCGTGCCGCCGGGGACGGCGCTGGACAGCTACTTCGAGCGCGGGCTGCTCGGCATCGCGTTCGACCCGGCCTTCGCGACGAACGGCTTCGTCTACGTCTACCACACGCTCTGCAAGCAGCCGGTGAGCGGCGGCTGCGCGTCGGGCGCCTCGAAGAACCGGGTGATCCGCGTCCACGCCGTGGGCGACACGGCCGACGGGGCCGCGCCCGTCGTCGTCCTCGACGACATCGACTCCGACGCCGGCAACCACAACGCGGGCTGGATCGACTTCAGCCCCGTCGATCATGCGCTCTACGTCGCGACCGGCGACGGCGGCAGCGATCACACCAAGTCGCAGAACCTCGCCTCGCTGAGCGGCAAGATCCTCCGGCTCGAGGCCGATGGCTCGGTCCCCACCGACAATCCCTACTACGGATCGCCGACCGCGCGCGGCGAGGTGTGGGCCGCCGGCTTCCGCAACCCCTGGCGCTGCCGCTTCCGCGACGACGGACGCCTCCTCTGCGCCGACGTCGGGCAGGACACCTGGGAGGAGGTCAACGTCGTCTTCGAGGCCGACAACTACGGCTGGCCGACCGTCGAGGGGCCCTCGACCCTGGCGCAGTTCCCGGCGTTCACCCCGCCGATCTATTGGTACGGCCACAACGGCGCCGACGCCGCCATCATGGGCGGCGATTTCGGCGCCAAGACGGCGTTTCCCGGCGACTATGCCGACAGCTATTTCTTCGGCGACTATGCGCTCGGCGTCATCCGCCGCGTCGTCCTCGATGCGACCGGCACCTCGGTCGTCGCGCCCGCCGAGGACTTCGCGACCGGCATCGGCGCGAACACGCTGACCGAGGTCGTCGCCGGGCCCGACGGAGCGCTCTACTACACCCGCATCCTCGACGGCGACGTGCACCGCATCGTGCTCATCACCGGCAACCATTCGCCGGTCGCGCTGGCGGCCCCCGCCGACACCATGGGCAACCCGCCGCTGACCCTCAACTTCGATGCGAGCGGCTCGTCGGACGCGGACGGGGACCCGCTGACGTTCACCTGGGACTTCGGGGACGGCAGCCCGCACGCGACCGGCGTCGCGCCGTCGCACCAGTACACGCAGCGCGGCCGCTACACGGTCACGCTGACCGCGAACGACGGGATGCCCGCGCCGGGCCCCGGGACCGCGACCGCGACGGTCGTCGTCGGCACGCCGCCCGAGGTCAGCATCACGCAGCCACTCGACGGCAGCGCCTTCGACGCCGGCACGACGATCCCGCTCGCCGGCAACGCGACCGACATCGAGGACGGCCCGATCGACCCCGCGAGCCTCGTGTGGAAGATCGTCTTCCACCATTCCGACCACACGCATCCCTTCATCGACGCGCTGCCGTCGTCGCCCAACAGCTTCGCGACCGCCGACAGCGGCGAGACGAGCCCCGACGTCGGCTACCAGATCATCCTGAGCGCCACCGACAGCGACGGCATGACCGGCAGCGCCTCCGTCTCCATCGTCCCGCACACGGTCGCGCTGACCTTCGAGACCCTGCCGCCCGGCCTGTCGACGACGCTCGACGGCGAGCCCTTCGAGACGCCGTTCGCGGTGACGAGCGTCGTCGGCATGCAGCGCGCGATCGGCGTGCCGGGTGCGCCCGGGGCGACCTTCCAGGGATGGTCGGACGGCGGCGCCGCGAGCCATGTGGTCGTCGCGCCCGCACAACCCACGACCTGGGTCGCGACCTTCGCCACCGCCGCGCCGACCGCCGCCGCGAGCGTGACGCCCGTCGCACCCACGCCGACGTCCGCCGCGCCGAGCGCCTCGCCCGCAGCGACCGGCTCCGGCGCGCCGGCGTCGACCGCGTCGCCGATCGCATCGCCCGTCGCCACCGCCAGCGCCACACCGTCGCCGACCGCCCCCGCGCCGAGCGCGACGCCGACCCTCACCGCAGTCCCGACCCCGATCCCCACCGCGACGACGCTCGGCCTCGCCGACCCGACGGCGGCGCGGAGCGCCGACGCCTGCCAGCGCGCGGTCGCACAGGCCGCGCTCGGCGCGTCGCGCGGCGTGCTGAGCGCGCTCGCCCGCTGCACGAGCGCGGTGCAGCGCTGCGTGCAGTCCACCCCCGACGACCCGAGCTGCCTGCCGAAGGCGCGCGCGCAGTGCCTGAAGGCGACCGGCGCGGCCACCGCCGCGACGGCGAAGATGACCGCCGACGTACAGAAGCGCTGCACCGACGTCGCGCGGATGACCGACGCGCACGGCCTCGGCTTCGCGGCGGTCGCCGCCGACTGCGCCGCGCACGGTGATCCCGCCGGCGACGTCGCGGGTCTCGCCCGTTGCCTGGCGCGGCGGAGCCGCTGCGCCGCCGAGCGCCTGCTGCAGCTCGAGGTGCCCCGCGCGGGAGAGCTGCTCGAGCTCGCCGACGTGGGTCTGCCGGCCGATACGTGCCTGGTCGACCAAGGCGGCACCGGCACGCACGTCGACGCGGCCGGCGCGAAGGCGCTCGTCCAATGTACTGCCGCGGTCGGCAAGGCCGCCGCCACGTATGTCGGCGCACGCGGCGGCGCACTCGGTGACTGCGCCACCGCCCTCTTCACCTGCGTGCAGCGGAAGCCCGCACCTGCCGACTTCGCCGCGTGCCTCGGCAAGGCCGGCTCCGCGTGTGCGCGCGCGGCGAATGTCGCCGCCGACGATGCCAAGCTGCGGGGCGCCATCGACGGGCGGTGCGGGGAGACCAAGGTTCCCTTCACGACCCTGCGCTCGGCCGCCGCCGCGAATCTCGACGGCGCGGCCGGCGAATGCGCCGCAAACGGCGTCGCCGACGTGCAGAGCCTCGCCCTCTTCGAGAGCTGCGTCGCGCAGCAGCATCAGTGCCTCGCCGCCGACCTGGTCGGCATGGCGGTGCCGCGCGCCGCGGAGCTCCTCGAGCTCGTCGGGAGGACTCTCGGGCCCGCCGATTGCCCCACCGAGGCCCCGCCGGCGCCGCAGTGAGCAGGGTCCTGCCACGCCGATTGCGCGTGGTACGCGCGTCGTTCCGCAGCTAAGCTTTCGGGCGCATGGGGAGCTCTCGGGTGGTCCTGTCCGTCTTCGGCACACGGCCGGAGGCGATCAAGATGGCGCCGGTCGTGCACGCGCTGGCGGCGCGTAGCGGCGTCACGGCGGCGGTCTGTCTGACGAACCAGCACCAGGAGATGCTCGACCAGGTGCTCGAGCTCTTCGCGATCCATGCCGACCGCCACCTGCAGGTGATGACGAGCGGGCAGACGCCGCTCGAGGTCACGATCCGCGTCCTGGAGCGCCTGCCGCCGGTCCTCGCCGAGCTGAAGCCCGCGGCGGTGCTGGTGCAAGGCGACACGACGACGACGTTCGCCGCGGCGCTCGCCGCGTTCTACGCGCGCATCCCGGTCGGCCACGTGGAGGCCGGCCTGCGGACGTGGCGCAAGGACTCGCCCTTCCCGGAGGAGCTGAACCGCCAGATGACGACGGCGCTCGCCGACTGGCACTTTCCGCCGACGACCTGGGCGCGCGACAACCTGCTGCGCGAGGGCGTGCCGGCCGAGCGCGTGATCGTCACCGGCAACACGGTGACCGACGCGCTCCGCTGGGTGGCGGCGCGCGTGCCCGACCACCCTCCCGGCATCCCCGACCTCGGCGACTCGCGCCTGATCCTCGTGACCGCGCACCGGCGCGAGAGCTTCGGCCAGCCCTTTCGCGAGCTGTGCGAGGCGCTGCGGGCGCTGGTCGAGCGCAATCCCGACGTGAGCCTCGTGTATCCCGTGCATCTCAATCCGAACGTGCAGGAGCCCGTGCGCGCCATCCTCGGCGGCGTTCCGCGCGTCCACCTCGTGCCGCCCGTCGACTACGGCACCATGGTGAGCCTGCTGCGGCGCTCGTATCTCGTCCTCACCGACTCGGGCGGCATTCAGGAGGAGGCGCCGTCGTTCGGCCGCCCCGTACTGGTCATGCGCGACACGACGGAGCGACCGGAAGGCGTGGACGCCGGGACGGCGCGGCTCGTCGGCACGTCGCGCGACCGCATCATCGGCGAGGCGGAGCGCCTGCTGAACGATCCGACGGCCTACGCCGAGATGGCACGCGCGCACAATCCGTACGGCGACGGCCGCGCCGCGGAGCGCATCGCCGACGTCGTCACGTCGGCACTCGGCGTGCGCTGACCGCTCCCCATACTCAGTTCGCATGGCGAACGCGCTATCGGTTGCCGCGGGGTGCCTTGCGCGCGTGGGGACCGGCGAGCAAACTGTATCTGACAATTCGTCGGATCGCGTGGCACCATAGTCGGTGGTACGCGCCGGCGACGGCGCACCGCTATCCAGGCAGCATCTTCGACCCCCGTGCCGCGATCCCGCCCGACACTCCACGCGACGTCGATCGTGCCCCGTGCGACGCTCGGGCGCGCCTTGCGCGCGGCGCTGCCGCTGCTCCTGCTCGTCGCGATGGCGCACGCCGCGCACGCCCTCGTACTGCCGGACGGCTTCCAGCAGACGACGGTCTGGCAGGGGCTCACGCAGCCGACCGCCATCCGCTTCGCGCCGGACGGCCGCATCTTCGTCGCCGAGAAGAGCGGCATCATCAAGGTCTTCGACGACCTGAACGACCAGAGCCCGACGATCTTCGCGGATCTCCGCACGAACGTGCACAACTTCTGGGACCGGGGCCTGCTCGGCCTGGCGCTCGATCCGAACTTCCCGACGACGCCGTACGTGTACATCCTGTACACGCTCGACGCGCAGATCGGCGGCAACCCGCCCCTCTGGGGCAGCTTCGGCGGCACGACCGACGGCTGTTCCGACCCGCCGGGCGCGACGACCGGCGGCTGCGTCGTCGGGGCGCGCTTGTCGCGCCTGCAGGCCTCCGGCGACCTCATGATCGGCAGCGAGCAGGTGCTGCTCGAGAACTGGTGCCAGCAGTTCCCGAGCCACTCCATCGGCACGCTCCTCTTCGGCCCTGACGGCGCGCTCTACGCCAGCGCCGGCGACGGCGCGAGCTTCGACTTCGTCGACTACGGGCAGACCGGCTACCCGTTGGTGAACCCGTGCAACGATCCGCCGGGCGGCGTCGGCGGCAGCCAGACGCCGCCGACGGCGGAGGGCGGCGCGTTGCGCGCGCAGGACATCCGCACCGTCTCCGACGCGGTCGGCTTCAACGGCACGATCCTGCGCCTCGACCCGACGACGGGTGGCCCGCTCCCGGACAACCCGCTCGCCGACGGCAGCATCCCTGGGGCGGAGCGCATCATCGCCTACGGTCTCCGCAATCCGTTCCGCATGACGGTGAAGCCGGGCACCAGCGAGATCTGGATCGGCGACGTCGGCTGGAACGACTGGGAGGAGATCAACCGCGTCGACTTCAGCGAGCAGAGCGTCGCCAATTTCGGCTGGCCCTGCTACGAGGGCATCGGTCCGCAACCCGGCTACCAGGGCGCCGGCCTCGGCATCTGCCAGGATCTCTACGCGACCCCCGGCTCGGTCATCGATCCGGTCTACACCTACTCGCACGCGGAGAACGTCGTCGCCGACGACAACTGCGCGCCTGGCAGCTCCTCGATCAGCGGCCTCGCGTTCTACGACGGCGGCACGTACCCGACGAGCTACGCCGGCACGCTCTTCTTCGCCGACTACAGCCGCAACTGCATCTGGACGATGACGGCGGGCCCCGACGGCGAGCCCGACCCGGCGACACGCGCGCCGTTCGCGGTCGGCGCGGCGGCGCCCGTCGACCTCGAGATCGGGCCGGGCGGCGACCTCTTCTACGTCGACGTGAACGGCGGGCGCGTGATGCGCATCTCGTACACGAGCTCCGATCAGCCGCCGACCGCGGCCATCGATACCGACCAGACGAACGGCTCGGCGCCGCTGACCGTGCAGTTCGACGGCTCCGCCTCGAGCGACCCCGACGTCGGCGACGTGCTGACCTACGCCTGGGACTTCGACGGCAGCGGCAACTTCGCCGACTCGACCGCGGTGGCGCCGCAGCACACCTTCCCCGCCGGCACCTACACCGTGCGGCTGCGCGTGACCGACTCGCACGGCGTGAGCAACGTCGCCGCGGTCGTGATCACGTCCGGCGACACCGCGCCGACGGCGACCATCCTCACGCCGCCCGCTTCGACGAAATGGAGCGTGGGCGACTCGATCGCCTTCTCGGGATTCGCGACCGACGCCGAGCAAGGCGTGCTTCCGGGCTCGGAGCTCACCTGGACGTTGATCCTCCACCACTGTCCGTCGAACTGCCACACCCACACCATCCAGAGCTTCACCGGCACTAGCGGCTCGTTCACCGCGCCGGACCACGACTACCCTACCTTCCTCGAGCTGCAGCTCACCGCGACCGACGACAGCGGCCTGACCGACACGAAGAGCGTCCTCCTGTACCCCAACACCGTCGACCTCTCGTTCGACACCGACCCGACCGGCCTGAGCGTGGCCGTGGGTGCGCACGCCGACGTCGCGCCGTTCACCCGCACGGTGATCGTGGGCTCGGCCAACTCGGTCTCGACGGCCGCGTCGCAAGCGCTCGGCGGCACGAGCTACGAGTTCGTCTCCTGGTCGGACGGCGGAGCGCGCTCGCACCTCGTGACGGCCCCGGCGAGCGACGCGAGCTACACCGCGACCTTCCAGGTCGTCGTGGCGACGGTCACGCCGACCCCCACGCTCACCGCGACGCCGACGCCGACGGTCACGCCGACGCCCACCGTCACCGCGACGCCGACGCCCACGGCAACCGCAACCGCCACGGCGACGGCAACCGCGACGCGCACGCCGACGCCCACCCGCACCGCGACGCCCACGCGGACCGCCACGCCGACCGGGACCCCGACGCCGACGACCACGCCGACGCCGACGCTCACCGCCACGCCCACGGCGACGGCCACCGCGACGAGGACGGCCACCCCGACGCTCACGGCCACGCCCACCGTGACCGCCACCGCGACGAGGACCGCCACCCCGACGGTCACGCCGACCGTCACCGCAACCGCGACGAGGACGCCCACGCCGGTCGTGACGGCCACACCCACGCGGACGCCGACGCCGACCGTCACGAGCACCGCGACGCCGACGGTCACGAAGACGCCGACACCGACGGTTACCGCGACCATCACGCCGACGCCCACGCCGAGCGCCACCGCTAGCGCGACGGACTCGCCCACCCCCACCGTGACCAGCACGCCGCCCCAGTGCACGACCGACGCGGAGTGCGACGACGGCGATCTCTGCACCGAGGATACGTGCGATCTCGGGACCTGCGTCCACTTCGGCGCGCCGCGGCCGATCGACGGCGCGACGCTCGGGTTGCGGTCCCTGACCAAGGCCGGCAAGGCGACGATGAGCCTGCGGGCGAACGTGCAGCTATCGGTCCCCGTCGCCCCGGTGATCGACCCGGCGGCCGACGGGCTACATCTGCAGCTCCTCGATCAGGCCGGCGTCGTGCGCGATGCGCTCGACCTGCCAGCCGGGGTGCGCGACCGCGAGCACCCGGTCGGCTGGACGACCAACCACACGTCCCTCCGCTGGCGCTTCACCGATCCGACGGGAACCGGACGCGTGCGTACCGCGCGGCTCTCGGTCAACCCGACCAAGGGCGGCGTCGACGTGCGGCTCACCGCCGCACGCGGGACCCTGCCGCTGACGTCGACCGACGCGCCGTTCGTGGTGCAGATCCGCGTCGGCGCCGGAACCGGCCGCTGCGGCGCGGTGTCGTTTTCCGGCACGTCCGGCCCGTCACCGACGTGCCGGTTCAGCCGGACCGGCAGCAGCATCCTCTGCCGCTGAGCCGGCGCCGCGCGCTCAGCGACAGCTGATACCGCCGCCGACGATGGTCCGGCAGGTGAGGCCGAGGTCGCGCGCGCAGCTCCCGCCGAAGCGTACCGTCGCGTGCAGAGCAGGCTCGCCCAGCGCGACACGCAGATCGGCCGACTCGGCGCGCGCGGTCACGCGAAAGGCACGATTCGAGCGGTGCAGGTTGAGGATGCGCAATCCGTTCGACCCGAGCGCGGCGCTACGGCTCGTCGTGTAGCGGAACCCGCGGCCGAAGTCGTACGTGGTGAAACCGCTCCCCGGAACGCTGGCGAAATACAGGATCGCCCCGGACTCGTCGGCGATCTCGATGGTCGCGCCTGTGGCGCGCGGATCGAGCGCGGGATCGGCGCTGAAGAGACCGTGGACGGCGAGCGCGCCCTCGCGACGCCGGACGCCGAGATGCACGCGGGTCGCGTAGAGTCCAGCGGCGCGCTCGCTTCGCGTGCAGGCGCCGCTCACGCAGGAGCCGAGGGCCAGGCACGGATCGGTCTCGTCCGCGTGCATGCACCACGAGCCGTCGTGCTCGGCTCCGAACTGGCACGAGCCGACGGCGGCGCAGCGATCGATCGCGCACGGATCGAGGTCGCCGACCGCGAGCTCGCCGGAGAGCGGGCTCTCGGTCCCGTCGCTCGCGTAGGCGGCGACCGCGACGTGAAAGGCCGGCGCGCCGGCGACGCTCGGGACGTACGCGGCCACGGTCCCGTCGGCAGCGGTCAGCGGCAGACCGACGTCGAGGGGCGCACCGTACGGCGTACCGGCGGCGCGCAGATAGACGTGGTACCCCGCGGCCGGCGTGATCGGCTGCCAGCGCACGCGCACGATCGAGGCCTGCGCACTCCCCGCGCTGCCTGCGGCGAGAACGAGTGTCAGCAGCGATGCAATTCGAAGGCGCGAGTGCCTGAGGATTTCCATCGACCGATCCGCTCGTCAGGGGGTCGTCCCGCGAGCATCCGGTGACGTTTCCACCGGGTCTCGGAGGAACGGCGAGCCACGGCCCCACCCCACAACCCCGCGTGTCACTTACACGAAGGCGACGAAAGTGGCAACGGGATGCGACCGAGGAGACGGATCAGTCGGCGGGATCCTGCAGAAGGAGGTCGGCGATCTCGAACGCGCCGCGCAGCCGGATCGCGAGCACGCCCCTCACCGCGAGGCCGGGGTGCATCCGGCCGACGGCCTCGCCGAGATCGAGCGTCGCGAGGCGAAACACGCTGCCGGGGACGGCCTGCGTGCTGAGCGGGAAGACGCCCTGCAGATCGCTCGTCCGTGGCGCCGACGCCCGCTTGTCGAAGCGCACGAGGCGAGTGCGGCCGTCAGTGGTCCGGACGCGCACGTCGACCCGCAGGGCCGCGTCCTTGCGCACGAGGAAGGAGATGGCCTCGAACGGCGCCACGAGCGTCTCCGCGTGCGCCGCCGGATAGGTCGCGAGCGCGCCCGATCCGGGGTCGGCGACGAGGGTCGGGCCGTCGACCGCGGGGTCGTCGCTGTGGCCGACCATGACCCTGTCCCCGGGCGCGGCCCAGCCGTCGAGCGGCACCGCGAGGGAATCCGGTTGGCCGGCGCTGCGCCCCGCGAGCGGCGCGGCCGCGAGCAGCACGCGCTCGACACGGACGTTGCCATAGACCCGGACTTGCGCGACGCGGACGAACGCGGCGCCGAACGCGGTCCGCAGATCGGCGGCGAGATTGCGGTAGAAGGTGTGCTGCTGCCCGTCGGCGAGCGCGGCACCGAGCGGCGTCCGCATCCGGCGCTTGCGCAACGTCGGAAGGCCGTCGCCGCTCGCATAGGAGAGCACGCGTGCCGGGCCCTGCATCGGCTGCACCAGGACCTCGACCGTGAAGTCGCCATCGCCGGCCAGCGTCGCGGCAAGGAGCGGGTAGGCGATCCGTAGAGCGCCGTCGGCCGGATAGGCCACGCCGAAGTCGGTCGTCGGCACGCCGGCGGCCTGGGTCTGCAGCACGGGCGCGTCGGCCTTGGGATCGTCGGTCACGCCCCACGTCCCGGCGCCCTGCCAGAGCGTCCAGCCGTCGAGCGGGAGCGCCACGAACGCGGGACAGCTGCAGGTCGCGGAGCAGAGCATTGGGCAGGCGGCGTCGTCGCTGCCGTCGCAGGCCTCGCCGGCGTCGACCGCGCCGTTGCCACACGAGCCCGTGCCTGGTGTGGGCACGGCGGTGGGCGTGCCGGTCGCGACCGGCGGCGTGTCGCTCGGGTTCGCGGTCGCGAGCTGTGTACCGGTCGGCTGCGGGGTCGCGGTCGCCGCCGGCGTCGCGCTACCGGTATCGGTCGGAGCCGCGGTGACGGTCGGCGCGTCCGTCGCGGTGCGGGTCGCCGTCGGGAGGGCGGTCTGCGTCGCGGTCGGACGCGGCGTGCGGGTCGGACGCGGCGTCACCGTGCGGGTCGCGGTCACGGTGGCCGTGGCGCTCGCGGTGGCGGTCGCGGTGAGCGTCGCGGTGGCGGTGAGCGTCGCGCTGGCGGTCGTGGTCGGCGTCGTCGTCGGCAGCGCCGTCGCGGTGCCGGTCGCAACACTCGTAGCGGTGGCGACGAGCGCCGTGGCCGTGGTGACCGGCGTCGCCGTGCGCGTCGGCGTCACGGTCGCGGTGCGTGTCGGCGTCGGCGTGCGGGTCGGCGTCGGCGTGCGGGTCGGCGTCGCCGTGCGCGTGCGCGTCGGGCTCGCGGTCCTGGTCGGCGTCGGCGTCGCCGTGCGCGTGGACGTCACGGTCGCGGTCGGCGTGACCGTTGCGGTACGGGTCGCGGTCGGCGTCGGTACCTGCACCGAGCCCACGACGTCGCCGAACACGCGGAGCTCGCCGACCGAGATGAAGGCCGCGCTGCCACCCGGCGGGCCGGCAAGGCGGATCGCGTCGCCGCTCGTCGGCGAGAAGTCGAGCACGTAGGTCTCGAAGCTGAGCCCGTCGTCGACGCCGGGGTACGCGGGCGTGCTCCGCAGGCCGCCCACCTGAACCCACTGGCCGCCCTGACGTACCTCGACGCGCAGCGACTGGAACCATCCGCCGTCCCAGAAGTGCATGCCTTCCTGGAAGACGAGCCGGCGGAACACGGCCCCGCCGTTGAACGCGTAGCCTATCCAGTCGTCGGGCGCCGTGTTGGCACCGTCGAACGTGTCGTACTGGCGGAGCGGATCGGAGAGCCCCACGGGCGGCGTGTCGCCGTCGCGGATGACCTCGATCGAATGATTGCCGCTGCCGGTCGGCGCCGTCACCCTGGCGATGATCGCCGCCAGGGCGGTGAGATCCGATCCGAGGATCGGCATCGCGGTCGTGGTCGGGATCACGGTCGCGCTGGCGGCCGGCGTCACCGTCGGCAGCGGCGTCGCGGTCGCCGTACGGATCGGCTGCGCGCCCGTCGGATCGAAGGGATCGAGCGGATTCGAGCCGGCGGCGCGCTCGGCGCCGTCCGAGAGGCCGTCGCCGTCGGTGTCCCACAAGCTCGGGTCGGTCTCGCCCGGATCGACGACGTGGTTCAAGTTGACGTCCTCGGCGGCGTCGCTCAGGCCGTCGCCGTCGGAATCGGTGAAGGGCGCGGCCTGCGCGTAGGTGACCGCGAGCTCGTTGGATGGCGTGCTCTCCGAGCCGGACGCGTCGTAGCTCGTGACGACGAAGAAGTTGGTCGTGGCGTCGGAGACCGCGTCGAGCGTGGAGCGCAGCGCGCCGTCGGTGTCCGCAGCGGGCGCGCCGACGTCGACGCCGGCGCCGTAGCCCTGCTGGTCCTGGCGGATGTAGAGGCGATACCCGCGCGCGCCCGCGACGGGTTGCCAGGCGACACGTGCCTGATACGCCGCTGCCGGCGCGGAGAGCAGGAGCGCGGCAAAGCACACAGGCAGTGCGGCCCGGAGGAGGTGGCCGGCGGCGGAGGTGACTCGCACGGACGGCGTGAGAGGCAATGCACATGCCGCCGCGTCCGCTCGCGCAGCATCCCGATTATACGGCGCTGCCGCCGTACGCCAGGATAGATGAGTTGCGCGCTGCGCTCGCCTCGATGACGATCGGCGCTCGGGTGACGGCGCCGCGACGCCGCCGACTTACTCGAGCGCGCTGACCTCGATCGACAGTTCGTTCGAATTCGCACTCGTCCCGCCGGTGGCGTCGTACGAGCTCATCGCGAAGTAGTAGGTGGCCGACGCGTCCCCGATCGGCAGCGCGATCACCGCCGTGACAATGCCGTCGGCATCCGCTGACGGATTCGCCACGTCGAGGTCGTGCGAGTAGGCGCCCGACGCCGTCCCCCAGTGGACGACGTAGCCGGCGACGTCGCCCGCGGTTCCGCGCCACGTGATCGAGACGTTGGCCGTCGAAGCGGAGGCACCTCCGCCTGCCGCGCGCTCACTCGAGCCACCACCACCGCCGCCACACGACAGGAGGCCCGCGAGCAGCAGCGCCAACGCAAATGACAAGACAGTTTGCGTGCGCATTTCTCGCGTTCGTGCTGCGGGAGCTTCACCACGGCGAGAAACGATCGTCAAGTAAATTCCGCATGACGTCGCGCGCAGCGACATGAAAGTTTCGATCGCCATCCGGGCGACGCGCGGCGATGGGGAGCATGCGCCCTCGCCCGCTGAATCACAGGGGAATTTTCCCGCTGCCGATGGCGCCGGGCTTGCAATTTCCCTCTCGTCCCCGTGAACGCTCCCCGCGAAACCACGCGCGTCATGCTCGCGCTTCTGGCGTGGCAACTGTTGCTGCCGATCGCCGCCTCGGCCTACAGCGTGCGCGTCCGCTGGGGCGCGTCCGCGGATCCCGCGATCGCCGGCTACCACCTCTACGTCCGTGAGAACGACGCCGAGTACGGCGCGCCCCGCAGCATCGACCCGATGCTCGACGCGGACGGCAACCTCACCGCCGTCCTGAGCGATCTCGACCTCGAGCGGACCTACGTCTTCGCGCTGAGCGCGTATTCCGCCGACGGCGTCGAAAGTCCGCGCTCCAACGAGCGCACGATCGGCTACGCGGACGCCGCGGCAGTGGTCGACTCCGACGGCGACGGGCTCACCGACGCCGAGGAGGACGTGAACCTGAACGGCATCCGCGATCCGGGGGAGACCGACCGCCTGGTCGCCGACACCGACGGTGACGGCGTGCCGGACGGCATCGAGCGCGACCGCGGCTCCGACCCGCTCGTCGCGGACGCGGGAGCATGCGCCGCGATTCCGTTCGCCGACTTTGGCTTCAACCGCCGCGGCATGACGGACGTGAGCTGGGACGACGCGATCGACGACACGGCACTGCATGCCGTGCAGACGTCGCGCGGCGTCCTCAAGTTCCTGGCCTCGTACCCGGCGCGCGGCGCCGCCGCCCTGACGGCGCCGGTGCTGGTCACCGCGATCCGCAGCACGCAGCGCTTCCGTGTCGAGGTACAGGTACGGTCCACCACGGGCAAGCGCTACACCATGCGTTACGAAGGCAATGGCGGTGCCGATCGCATCACCCGCCACGCCATGACCCTCACGCTCGGCGACGAGTTCGCCGGCGGCGACTACCGGCCCTTCGCGCGCGATCTCGCTGCCGACCTCGCCGTGATCGATCCGGCCGCGGTGCTGGCGACCGTCAGCACCGTCCGCGTCCGCGGACAGTACGACATGCGCCAGCTGCGCGTCTGCGACTGAGCGGCCGGCCGCCCCGACGCGATTTGACGGCGTCGAGCCCGAGTACGTACAAGGACGGAGGGGACGGGAGACGAGCCACCGGCCGTCCGGCGCCATGCCCACGCGCGATCACGACACGCTGATCTACAGCACCGAGGGAGGCGCCCCCGCGCCGCGCGCGCGCGAGCGTCCCTCGCGCGCCGTATGCGGTCAGAGCGGCCCGGGCACGCCTGCCGACGGCGTCGTCCGCATCTGGCTCGAGCGACACGGGCGGAACGGCAAGCCGGTCTCGATCGTCCGCGGCCTCCGACTCGACGCCGCCGCGCTCGCGAAGCTCGCGACGCGCTTGAAGCGCGCATGCGGCACCGGCGGCACCGCCAAGGACGGCGAAATCATCATCCAGGGAGATCACCGGGCACGGATTGCGGCCGAGCTCGGCAACGAGGGCCTGCGGGTCAAGCTCGCGGGCGGCTGAATGGAGGTCGAAATGCGCTCCACCCTACGAACCGGCTTGGCCCTTGCCCTCGCCGCGGCGACGCTGACCGTGCTCGTGCCCACGCACCGCGCGTACGCCGGCGGCGACTGGAACGACGGCCAGATGGCCTGGAAATCGTATGACGAAGGACTGGCGATCGCGCAGAAGGAGCAGAAGCCGATCTGCCTCATCTTCTTCACGGAGTGGTGCCCGCACTGCCGCAACTACAGCGGGGTCTTCCACGATCCCAAGGTCGTGGAGCAATCGAAGCAGTTCGTGATGATCCGCCTCGACAAGGACAAGAACCCCGAGCTTAGCAAGAAGTACGCGCCCGACGGCGAGTACATCCCGCGCACCTACTTCCTGAAGCCCGACGGCACGCTCGATCCGGAGATCCACGCGCCGCGCGATCAGTACAAGTACTTCTACGACGAGATGCAGCCGGGCGGCGTGCTCTCGGGCATGGACACCGCGCTCAAGAAGATCAAGCCGAAGACCTGACGCCGGCGGGGGTTCAGCGGCAGACGGCTGCGGCGCTCTGCGCGCGGCAGTTCACCCGTTCGTCGCTCGCACAGGCGAAGCCGAACGACAGGATCATGCCGAGACCGTCCTGATGCAGGGCGTTCAGGATGTCCGTGGCCTTCGCGCGAAGCGTCAACTGCCACGCCGTGCCACGCAGGCGGAGCAGCGCGCCCGTCACCCCGTTGGTCGCCGACTCCTGGCCATGGTTGGCGAGAAATCGGTACTTCGTGCCGTTCTTTCCCGTGACGAACATGTCGTGCGGTATGTTCCCCCGGTAGAGCAGCGTGCCGTTCGGCGAGGTCAACTCGAACAGGAGACCGTACGTCGACGGGTCTGCGAGCACGTCGACGTCGAAGGTCGCCTTGAGCGTGAGCTTGCCGCGATCAGCGCTGGTGCCGACGGTCATCTTCCGCGGCCGCAGGACACCGCAGGCCTCGCACGTGACTCCGTCGGGAACTGGCTTGAGGCCACAGCCGTCCACCGGATCGCAGAACGCATTGGTACACGAGGCCAACGCGCAGATCTCCGGTTGACTGACGCACGAGCCCGCGATGCAACGCTCGCCCGACGTACAGACGTCGGAGTCGATGCAATCGACATCTTCGAGGCAGCAATTGGGACGCGACGTGTGCTTGCAACGCGCGAGCGCCTCGTCGCAGGTGTCGTCGGTGCACGTGACGCCGTCATCGCAATCGGGCGCCTCGCCGTTGACGCAGCTGCCGCCGTGACACACGGCGAGGCCGTTGCAGAAGAGCCCGTCGTCGCACGAGCTGCCGTCGCCCGCGGTGTGGATGTCGCATGATGTGGTCGACGGGCAACGATCGACGAGACACGGATCGGGCGTTCCCAAGGGAAGCTCGGCCGACAGTGGACTGACGGCGGTTCCGTTGCCGTACGCGAGGACCGCGAAGTAGTACGTCCCGGAGCCGAGGTTGGTGGCGGTGTACGCGAGGTTGCCATCGGCCTGTGGAGTCGGTCGGCCGACGTCGACGGACGACGCGTAGGGATGGCCGGCCGCGCGCGAGTATACGCGATAGCCCAGAACCCCCGGCGCATTGCTGGGAGCCCAACGGACCAGCGCACTGGCCGCTTCGACGCGCGCGGCACACGCGACGAGAAGGAGTGCGCCGAGGATCGGCGCCCAGGATCGACGGAGCGTCTCTGCCATGATCAGGATACAGCCAGGGTCAGCGAGAGACGGTGTCGGCCGGAGCCGTACTACCCCCGCGGGGTGCACTATCTGCAGGGATGATGCCAAGCGGAGTGCTGTAAAAACGCGCAGGGCGAGACCCTGCACTTCTGTCTCGTCCGCAAAATCGCGCGTCACCGCACGATTTCTAAGACGATCCTCAACGTACCGGACGTCTCAAAAACGTGTCGGATTCTGACATGGCGCGAGCGTCGTTCACGCTCCCGTAATGCGTTGCGGGCCGCGCATGGGAACGGGATCGAAGAGCACGCCGGGGTTCAGTATCGATCGTGGATCGAGCGTCGCTTTGGCCGCGCCGAGCACGCGCGCGAAGCCCTCCGGACGCTGGCGATCGTACCACGGCCGATGGTCACGCCCGACGGCGTGATGGTGCGTGATCGTCCCGCCGAGCGCGAGCAACGTCTCGGACGCGGCCGTCTTGATCTCCGCCCACTGCGCGAGCTGACGCTCGGGCGTGCTCGCGGCCATCACTGTATAGTAGGGTGCCGGACCGTCGGGGTAGACGTGCGTGAAGCGGCAGGTCACCGTGCCCGCGCCGCACACCTCGCGCACCGTCGCGCTCGTCCGCTCCATCACCGCGGCGTGGAACTCGGCGAAGCGGTCCCACGTGATCGCGGTCTCGAACGTCTCGCTGATCATGCCGAGGCCGGCGATCGCGTCACGCACGTACGGCGCCCCGAGGAACGCCTGCCGCCACGCGCCCGCCGCGCCCTCGCGCCCGGCGCTCTCGTCGCGCCGCGTGCCGCCCGCGCCCGCGGGCACGCTGCCGCCGTGATCGCGACAGCATTCGAGCGCCCGGGCCATCCACGCGTCGAGGGGATGGTCGGCGGACTCGAAGCCGAGCACGAGGACGGCTTCGCTGCCCGTTCCCGCGCCCGAGGTGAGCGCCTCGCCGGGATCGAGGAGCCGGCAGTTCGACGGATAGAGGCCGGCCTGGCCGAGCGCGTGCACCGCGCCGGCGCCGGCGGCGAAGTCGGCGAACGTGACCGACGCCGAGGCGCGCATCGTCGGCCTGTTCTGTAAACGCATCCACGCCTCGGTGATGATGCCGAGCGTTCCCTCCGAGCCGAGGAAGAGGCGGTCGGGACTCGGGCCGGCGCCCGACCCGGGAAGGCGGCGCGATTGGACGATCCCGCTCGGCGTCACGACGCGCAACGACTCCACGAAGTCGTCGATGTGCGTGTAGAGCGTGGCGAAGTGGCCGCCCGAGCGCGTCGCGAGCCAGCCGCCGAGCGTGCTGAACTCGAACGACTGGGGAAAGTGGCGCAGGGTGAGCCCGCGCGGCCGCAGCTGATCCTCGAGCGCGGGGCCGAGGACGCCCGCCTGGATGCGCGCCGCGCGCGACACGCCGTCGATCTCGAGCACGCGATCGAGGCGGCCGAGATCGATCGACACGACGCCGCGGTGGCCACCGTCCGCCGGCGCCTCGACGCCGCCGACCACGCTCGAGCCCCCGCCATACGGGATCGCGACGGCGCGCGCGTCGGCGCACCAGTCGAGCAGCGCGACGACGCTCTTCTCGTCGGGTGGGAAGGCGACGACGTCCGGCGGGTTGGCGAAGTCGCGGCGCAGCCCGCGCACGACGTCGCGGAACGACTTGCCGTAGGTGTGGCCCGCGCGGTCGTACGGTGCCGTGGAGCACATGGTGCCGAGCGCCGGCGGCGGCACGAGGCGCGTCGGCCGGAGCGTGATCTCCTCGATGCGCGGCGGCGGCACCGCCCCAGGCACCGCCACGCCGAGACGGGCGGCGAGCAGCTCGCCGATCCGCGCCTGCTGCTCCGGCGTCGGCCCCTCGTCGTCCCATCCCCAGCCCCAGAACTTGCGACGACGTGTCATGCGCGCCCGAGTAGACCATGGCCACGCTCTCGGCAAGACGCGGCGCGAATGCTATCGAGGCGGCATGAAGATCTACGACAGCTTCGGACCGAATCCGCGTGCGCTGCGCATGTTCCTGCTCGAAAAGGGCCTCGACGTCCCGAGTGTCACCCTGGACCTCCTCGGCGCCGAGAACCGCCGCGCCCCGTACACCGACCGCAACCCCGGCGGGCAGCTTCCCGCCCTCGAGCTCGACGACGGCCGTACCATCGGCGAGACCGTCGCAATCTTCGAGTACCTCGAGGAGAAGCACCCGCGGCCGGCGCTCATCGGCATGACGGCCGAGGAGCGCGCCGAGACGCGCATGTGGCAGCGCCGCATCGAGCTGAAGATCACGGAGCACCTGTACAACGGCTTCCGCTTCGCCGAGGGCGTCGAGCTCTTCAAGCCGCGCATGCGGGTGCTGCCGGAGGCGGCCGAGGGCCTGAAGGCGACCGTGCGCGACAACCTCGCCTGGCTCGACCCGCTGCTGCGCGGGCACGCCTTCATCGTCGGCGACCGCTTCACGATCGCCGACATCATCCTCTACGCCGCGCTCGACTTCGGCGGCAGCGTCGGCCAACCGCTCGACGCGTCGCTCGCGAACGTCGCAGCGTGGTACGGCCGCGTCGGCGCGCGCCCGAGCGCCGCGGCGAGCCTGCACCCGCAGGCGGCGGCGACGGGCATGAAGGGCTGAACGAGGGCGCGCCCGCGTCAGGCCGCGGCGCGGCCGAGCGCGGCGATCGTGGCGGAGAGGCCGGCGCGGTAGTCGGGGTAGCGCGGCGTCCAGCCGAGCTCGCGCTTCAGGCGCGCGTTCGACGAGCGCGCCGAGCGCACCGCCGCCGCGACCGCGCCCTTGCCGCGCAGGAGCCGCGCGAGGAAGAGCGGCGCGTGCCCGACGCTGCGCTTCCCCATGAGCCGCGCCACCTCCTGGAAGAAGTCCTTCATCCGCACCGGCTCGTCGTCGACGACGTGGAACGCCGCCCCCGCCGGCGCCGCGAGCGCGAGAGCGAGCGCCGAGGCGACGTCGTCGACGTGCACCACGTCCCACCAGTTGTCGCCGTTTCCCGGCACGCGGAACAATCCGCGCTTCAGGTCGGTGACGAGGTGCGCGAACCACCCGCCCGGGCCGTAGACGTGCGACGGCCGCACGACGACCGTCGGCACGCGCAGCTCGGCGAGGATGCGCTCGCCCTCGTGCTTGGCGCGGCCGTAGTCGGTCTCGAGCGGGAACGGGCCCTCCTCGGTGAGGACGCGTCCGCCGGCGTCGCCGGTGACGACGGTCGAGGCATAGAGGAAGCAGCGGAGGCCGTCGAGCTGGCGCGCGATCTCCGCGAGCCGTCGGGTGCCATCGACGTTGGTGCGCCGGATCGCCGCCGTGTCGCGCGAGCTCGCGATCTCGGCGGCGAGATGCACGATCGCCTCCGGCGCGAAGCCGCGCACGCCGGCGGCGAGCGTGTCCGCCGCGCCGCCGAGGTCGCCGCGGACCGGGGTCAGATGCTGCTGCGCGAGCGCCGCGGCCGAGCGCTCCGAGCGGGCCAGACCGCCGAGCACGGCTTCCGGATAGCGCGCGCGCAGCGCGGGAATCGTCGTCTGACCGATGAACCCGGTAGCGCCGGTGATCAGGATGCGGCGGGGGGCGCGAGCGTCCATGCCTCCTCCTCAGGAGCCGGCCGCGCGCGTGAACGCGGCGCGGAGCTCCTCGTACGTACGGGTCACGGGAAACTGGGGGAAGTCGCGCACCACGTTGTCGGGCGGACGAAAGAGGATGCCGGCATCGGCCTCGTCGAGCATCGTGGTGTCGTTGTACGAGTCGCCCGCGGCGACGACGCGGAAGTTGAGGAGCTTGAGCGCCATCACCGCCTTGCGTTTGCCGTCGGCGATGCGAAGCGTGTAGTTGCGGACGTGCCCCGCGCCGTCGACGACGAGCGAGTTGCAGAAGAGGCAGGGATACCCGAGCTGCGCCATGAGCGGCTGCGCGAACTCGCTGAAGGTGTCGGAGAGGATGATCACCTGCATCCGCTCCCGCAGCCACGCGAGGAAGTCGGACGCGCCCTCGAGCGGACGCACCTGCGCGATCACGCTCTGGATGTCCTGCAGCCCGAGCTTCTCGCGCTCCAGGATGGCGATACGATCGCGCATCAGCTTGTCGTAGTCGGGCTCATCGCGCGTCGTGCGGCGGAGCGCGGCGATGCCGGTCTTCTCCGCCACGTTGATCCAGATCTCCGGCACGAGAACGCCCTCGAGATCGAGGCAGGCGACGAGCGGCTCGGACATGGCTGGCACGTAGCAAGGGCGGGCCATGAGTTCAATTGAAGGCGCCCAGTTTGGGACCAAGGGCACGTTGCTTCGGAAGCGATATCGACAGTTCCCGACGTGCCGGTTGACTGGCATCCTATGCTGCTGGGATGCGAGTTGGATGGCAGATGACGCTGCGCGCGCTGTGGAGAGCCCCCGTCAGCTGCTGAGCTGATGGGCCATGGCGAGGATGACTCCACGGGGACGTTCTGCAGTCGCAGCGTCTAGGGACTCTGTCGAGGGGCTAGGAGGTGCTGCTGCCCTCGGCCGGGCAGTGACACAGTCCCGATCCGTCGCCCGCCGCTTGGCTGCGGCGGCGACGGGAATCGCCCTGTCCCTCCTCTGCGCGGAGCTCGTGGTTCGCCAGGTGTACTACATCCCCTGGGAGCTCGACCCGGAGTTCGGGTGTATCGTTCTCCCGGGAACCACGGCGCGCTACCGGCTCGAGGGCAACGGCGTGAGCCATTGGACCCTGCACGGCGTACGCGCGTTGCGTCCGCCAGATCCTTCGTTGTCCTCCGTGCTGGTGTTGGGCGATTCGTTCACCGAGGCCTACATGGTCGACGACGCCGATTCGTTCCCGGTACGGCTCGAGCGCGATCTCACCGCTCGCACGATCCCGCTCTCCGTCATCAACGCGGGACGATCGGCAGCGTCGCCGGCGGACTACACCGCGGATGCGGATCGCAACCGTCGCTACTTCAATCCCCGTTGGGTCGTCATCCAGTTGAACGAGGACGATCTGACCGGAGACGCTTGGTCGCCCGACAAGGCGCACTTCGTGGTGCAGGGGGACCGGCTGGTCGCCGAGCCCGGCGCCCCGAGAACCCAGTCAGCCCTCGGCCGGTCGGTCTGGCGGATGCGGCAATCGTCGGCCCTCCTGCACTACGGGATCATCCGAGTCCAGGAGTTCGCCGATGCGACGCGACACGCGCCGCCACTCTTCTTTGCGACCGAGCACGTGACAGCCAGCGCGACCCGTGCGTTCGATGACGCTGCGATCGCCGCCGAGTTGGAGGCCATGGTCACTGCATACGGCGGCCATGTCACGTTCATGCTGCTTCCGACCTTTGATCCGCTACATGCCGGTGTGGTCGATTCCGTCGAGATGGCATTCGCCTCGGCGTGCCGGCAGAACACGTGGAGCTGTGTCAATCTGCGGGCTGGCTACACGTGGTTCGCGGTCCGCCACCTTTCTCCGTTCGGATTTGCGAACTCGAGCTTCAACGTGGGTCACATGAACGTGCTCGGCCATCGCCTGGCAGCACGACTACTGGCCAAAGAGCTCCGGCGCTTGTGGGTCCATGCTCTTCTCTGACCCGCGCTTTTTTGTCTTCCTGGCGGGGCTGCTCGCGCTCCTCGCCGTCCTGCCGAGCAATCGCAGCAAGAAGCAGGCGCTGGCGATCGCCTCGTGCCTCTTCTACGCCGCGTGGGACTATCGTTATCCCCCGCTGCTGTTGCTCGTGGCCGCGGTCGGGCAGATCGCAGCCCTGCGCATCGCCGCCACGAGCGACGGACGCCTGCGACGCCGCTGGCTAGTCCTCAGCATCGGCACGAGCCTCTCTGTGCTCGGCTACTTCAAGTACACGAACTTCTTCCTCGGCACGATCAACATGCTGGTGCCGCAGGCGCACCTCCCGATTCTGAACGTGCTGCTGCCGGCTGGGATCAGCTTCTATACGTTCAAGACGATGAGCTACGCGATCGACGTGTACCGCGGCGAGCTCCCGCCGTGTCGCTCCCTGCTCGACTACATCACCTTCGCGACTTTCTTCCCCGAGTTGATCGCCGGGCCGATCGTGCGAGCGTCGGTGTTTCTCCCACAGATGGGTCGGCCCATAGGTCCAAGCAAATCTCGGCTGGCGATTGGGGCGAGCGTGTTTCTGCTGGGGTTGACGAAGAAGCTGTTGATCGCGGATCGCCTCGGCCAGGTCGTCGACCCGATCTTCGCGCAACCGGCGCTCTATTCGAGTGTCACCATCTGGGCCGGCGTCGTCGCGTACACGGCGCAGATCTATTGCGACTTCTCCGGCTACTCAGACATGGCGATCGGCACCGCCAAGATGATCGGCTACGACCTGCCGCAGAACTTCCGTATGCCGTACCTGAGCGCCAACATCGCCGACTTCTGGCGTCGATGGCACATCACCCTGAGTTCGTGGCTCCGCGACTACCTCTACATTCCACTCGGCGGCAATCGACACGGAACCGGACGCACCTACGTCAATTTGATGCTGACGATGGCGCTGGGCGGCTTGTGGCACGGAGCGAGCTGGAACTTCGTGGCGTGGGGCACAATGCACGGTCTCGCGCTCGCCGCGCACCGAGCGTGGGGCCGGCGGGTTCCCATGCCGCGGGCCGTTGCCACGGCGCTCACGTTGCTCTTCGTGATGCTGTGCTGGATCCCGTTCCGCGCTCCGAACGTCGGTGCCACGCTCGTCATGCTCAAAGGCTGCTTCGTACCGCACGACGGCGTCGTGTGGCTCCCGACGGCGCTCGGCTGGTGTCTCGTGCTCCTGGTGATTGGGCATATCGTCGGCGCGACGCTCGATCGCGTCGTCGAAGAGAGCCGCCGTCTTCCCGCATTGGTGCGCACGGGTTTGGCCATGGTCGGGGCCACGCTCCATCGCGACGACGTGACGGGTTGGTACGTCGAGCTCGCCGGCTATCCGGCCGGTGGGGCGTTCTTGATCGCGAGCTGGGTCCTGCTCATCTTTCTCTTCGCTCCCACGACGACGCAGCCCTTCATCTACTTTCAGTTCTGAGGGGCAGCCATGGTTTCAATTGAACGCGCCGGGCTTACCCTGTCCCGCCTCGGCCTCGGTCTCGCCGCCGTCGGCCGACCCGCCTACATCAATCTCGGTCGTGCCCACGACCTGCCGGCCTCCCGTCCGCCCGAGGCGATGTACGCGCGCGCCGCCGCGCTCCTCGACGCCGCGCTGGCGGCGGGCATCCGCTACGTGGACGTTGCCCGCAGCTACGGCCGCGCCGAGGAGTTCCTGGCGCGCTGGCTCGCCGAGCGCCAGGTGCCGGCCGCCGCACTCACGGTCGGCAGCAAGTGGGGGTACCGCTACACCGCCGACTGGCGGATGGACGCACCCGTCCACGAGGAGAAGGAGCTGTCGCCGAAGCGCTTCGCGTCACAGCTCGCCGAGAGTCGGGTCATCCTCGGCGACCGCCTCGCGCTCTACCAGATCCACAGCGCAACCGTGGAGTCGGGCGCGGTGAGCGACCCCGCCCTGCTCGCGGCGCTCGTCGCCGGCCGCCGCGACGGCGCCTACCTCGCCGTCGGGCTCACGCTGACGGGGCCGCGCGCCGCCGAGACCCTGACGCTCGCGCTCGACGCGCGCGCCGACGGCGAGCGCGTGTTCCAGGTGGTGCAGGCGACGTTCAACTGCCTCGAGCCGTCGATCGCCCCGCTCCTCCGGCGCGCCCACGACGCCGGCCTCGGCGTGATCGTGAAGGAGGCGCTCGCCAACGGCCGCCTCACCCCGGCGAACGACCGTCCCGAAGATGCGGTGCTCCGCCGGGCGCTCGAGCATCTGCGGCCGTCGGCCGGCGTCACGATCGACCAGCTCGCGCTGGCGTTCGTGCTGGCGCAGCCGTTCGTCGACGTCGTGCTCTCGGGCGCGGCGACGACGGAGCAGCTCGCCTCGCACGTCGCCGCGTCGCGGCTGATCCTAGCGCCGGACACGCAGCGCGCGCTCGCGGCGCTCGCCGAGACTCCGGAGCGCTACTGGGCGACGCGCGCCAGCCTGCCCTGGTCCTGAGCCGGCTCGGCGGGGAGCGCCGCGAGGAAGCGCTCGAGCTCGGCCTCGAACGCGTCGGGCTCCTCGAGGTGTGCCGCGTGGCCCGCACGAAAGGTCACGACCCGCGCGTTCGGCATGGTCGCGATCGTCGGCCGCGCGCGGCGGAGCTGGACGAAGCGGTCGCGCGTCGCCCACGCGAAGAGCACCGGGCAGCGCACGCGCGGCGCAAGCGCGCGCGTGTCTGCCGCCGCCTCGCCGAAGCCACTCCACGCACCGTGGAGCAGCGGCGCGATCTCGTACGCGGCCGCAACGATGCGCCGGCGCTGCTCCGCGGCCGCGGGGCGCGGCAGAACCATCTTGTAGTAGAGGCCGAACGCCGCCGGGAACCAGCGGGCGCGGCGGACGCCCGCCGCGAAGAACCGGGTCATCATGCCGAGCGCGGTGCGCGCGATCAGATCGTCGGTGCGGTCGAGGCCACCCGGGTTCTCGAGGACGAGGCCGGCGACGCGCCCGGGTGCGTGGACGGCGTGCAGGAACGCCGTCGCGCCGCCGATCGAGTTGCCGAGGATCACGCAGCGCTCGACGCCGATCGCGTCGAGCAGGCCGGCGAGCAGGCGCTCGTAGCGCGGTGCCGAGGCGGGAACCGCGTCGGGACCGGAGTGTCCCTGCCCGGGAAAGTCGACGGTGATGACGCGCCGGCGGCCGGCGAAGCGGGCGCGGATGCGGGCGAAGTCGCCGCCGCCGTGGCCGATGGCGTGCAGGCACACGAGCGGCAGCGCCGAGCCACCGCCCTCGTCGCTGTACGCGAGCCGTACGCCGTCGATCGTCGCTTCCCGGCGCGGCTCGTCCACGCCCACCGCTGCTCGGAGCATCGTCATGGTCGCCTCCTTCTCGTTGGTGATACCAATATCTCTATCGTCAGAGCTGACGCAAGATGGTAGGGATGGGCGTCAATGGAATCCGCACGACGCGCCTCCACGCCGCGGCCCCGCCGCGGCACCGCCGCCGGCACGCGCGAGCGGCTGATCGCGGTCGCGGGCGAGGTCTTCAACCGCGAGGGGTATTTCGGCACCGACTCAAACCGACTGGCGCGCGCCGCCGGCTACGCGCCCGCCACCTTCTACAAGCACTTCCCGGACAAGTGCGCCCTCTTCCTCGCCGTCTACGACCGCTGGGTGACGTCCGAGTGGGCCGCCGTCGACGCGATCTTCCAGGGCGAGGCCTCGGCCGCACGGCGCGCCGAGCGCCTGGTGGACATGGGCGTGGCGCTGCATCGGCGCTGGCGCGGCCTGCGCGCGAGCCTGCGGGCGCTGGTCGCGACCGACGAGACCGTCCGCGCGGCCTATCGCGCCCAGCGCCGGCGCCAGCTCCGCATGATGGCGCGGCTCGCTGGCCGACCCGGACGGCTCGACGCCGGCGACGCCGTCCTGCTCTTCACCCTGGAGCGCGTGTCCGATGCGTTGGCGGAGGGCGAAATCCAGGACCTCGGCCTCGCCGCGGCGCCGACCATCGCCCGGCTGCGCGCGATCGTGCGCCGCCATCTGAGCGGATGAGCGGCACCGCAGCCCCCTTCCCGGCCGGATTGACTCGCACGCGTTCACCCGCGAGAAGGAACCTTGGGGCTGCGCGCACGCTGCGGAAGGGAGGGATCCGTGAAGATCTACCTGGTGACGCCGAAGAACCCGGAGAGCTTCTGGACCTACGACCGGATCCTCCCGAGTCTCGGGAAACGTTGCATTTTCCCGAACCTCTCGATGCCGACGGTCGCGGGAATGACGCCGCGCGACAACGAGATCGTGCTCTGCGACGAGAACGTCGAGGACATCGATTTCGATGTCGAGGCCGACATCGTCGGCGTCACGGGCTACATCGTGCACAGGGCGCGCATGCTCGAGATCATCGAGGAGTTCCGTCGCCGCGGCCGCTTCGTCGTGGTCGGCGGACCCTACGCGTCGCTGTGCCCGGAGGAGCTGCGCGGCAAGGCTGACGTGCTCTTCGTCGACGAGGCCGAGGAGACCTGGCCGCGGTTCCTCGACGACTTCGCGCGCGGCGAGCACAAGGCCGAGTACCGGCCGGCCGACAAGCCCGACCTCACCACCTCGCCGACGCCGCGCTTCGATCTCGTCAAGGTGGAGCAGTACCACGCGATGACGATCCAGTTCGCGCGCGGCTGCCCCTTCAACTGCGAGTTCTGCGACATCATCGTCGTCTACGGACGACGCCCGCGCGTGAAGAGCGTGCCGCAGGTGATGGCGGAGATCGAGGAATGCCACCGCCTCGGCGCGACGCAGGTCTTCCTCGTCGACGACAACTTCATCGGCAACAAGAAGCTCGCCAAGGAGCTGCTGCGCGCCATCGCCACCTGGAGCGAGGCCAACGACCACCCGATGTATTTCAACACCGAGGTGTCGCTGAACGTCGCGCAGGACGACGAGCTGCTCGAGCTGCTGCGCGCGGCGCGCTTCACGACGATCTTCATCGGCATCGAGAGCCCGCGGAAGTCGTCGCTGCTGGAGACCAAGAAGACGCAGAACATGCGCGGCGACCTGGTCGAGAACGTGCGCAAGATCCAGTCGTACGGCATCCAGGTGCAAGCCGGCATGATCGTCGGCTTCGACAACGACGACGAGTCGATCTTCGAGGAGCAGCTGCGCTTCATCCAGGACGCGCGCATCCCCGTCTCCATGACCGGCATGCTGCAGGCGATGCCGAAAACGCCGCTGCACGAGCGCATGGCCAAGGAAGGCCGGTTGATCGCCGAGAGCACGGGCGACCAGTTCGTCTTCTCGAATATCCTCCCGAAGGCGATGAGCCGGGTCGACCTCTACAAGGGCTACCGCAAGTTGATCGCCGATCTGTACGAGTTCCGTAATTTCCGCACGCGCACGCTCGAGTTCATCCTGAACCGCGGCCGCCAGGTCGGCGAGGGCCTCGCCATTCGCCGCGAGGAGATCCGGCTCGCAGCGCGCGTGCTGCGCGACACCATCGTCGCCGCGTCGCCGCGGCGCGCGTGGTTCACGCTGTCGCTCCTCGGCGCGACGCTCCTGAAGCGTCCGGCCGCGCTCGCGGACGCGATGGCCTTTGCGATCGTGCACAAGGCGCTCTACGAGTACATGCAATCTCTCGACCGCCATCTCGAGCGCGCCATCGGCGAGATCGAGTCGTCCGCCGAGACGATGGTCGCCGTCAACGCCTGATCCCGAGGTAGGTCCCCCATGAAGTTCGGCGTGATGATGTTCGCGACGGACTACGCCATCCGGCCGGACGAGCTCGCGCTCGCCGCCGAGGAGCGCGGGTTCGAGTCGGTCTTCTTCCCGGAGCACACCCACATCCCGGCGAGCCGCAGGTCGCCGTGGCCGGGCGGGCCGGAGCTGCCGAAGGAATACTCGCACACCCACGATCTCTTCGTGGCGCTCGCCGCGGCCGCCGCGGTCACCAAGAAGATCAAGGTCGGCAGCGGCATCTGCCTCGTCGTCGAGCGCGATCCGATCACCTTGGCGAAGGAGGTCGCCTCGGTCGATTTCCTCTCCAACGGCCGGCTGCTCTTCGGCATCGGCGGCGGCTGGAACGCCGAGGAGATGGAGAACCACGGCACCGTCTTCAAGACGCGCTGGAAGCTCCTGCGCGAGCGCATCCTCGCGATGAAGGAGATCTGGACGAAGGACGAGGCCGCGTACCACGGCAAGCTCGTGAGCTTCGACCCGATCTGGTCCTTCCCGAAGCCGGCGCAGAAGCCGCACCCGCCGATCCTCATGGGCGGCGACACGCCGCGCGCACGCCAGCGCGTCGTCGACTTCTGCGACGGCTGGATGCCGATCGGCGTCCGCGCCTCGAACATCCTCGAAGGCATGAAGGATCTCGCGGAGCGGGCGCGCGCCGCGGGCAAGAAGCCGAGCGACTTTCCGGTCTCCATCTTCGGCACGCCGGCGGACCCCGACACGCTGAAGCAGTACGCCGACGCCGGCGTCGAGCGCGCCCTCTTCTGGGTACCGCCCGCGGGGCGCGACAAGGTGCTCCCCATGCTCGACAAGTACGCCGCCGTCGCCAAGACGCGGTAGGAGGGGTCGCCTCGTGACGACGCGTGAGATCGCCGATCGCCTGGCCGAGCTGTGCGCCGGCGGCCGTTACCGCGACGCCATCACCGAGCTGTATGCGTCCGACGTCACCCAATTGGAGAACGGCGAGCCCATGGCGGGCGGCCGCGACGCGCTCGTCGAGGCGTGCAAGGGCTGGGAGGAGAGCCGGGTCGTCCACGGCACCGACATCCTGGGCACCCACGCCGCACCCCACGCGTTCACCGTCGAGATGCGCCACGACGTGACGCCGCACGCCACGAAGAAACGCGGTCAGTGGTCCGAGGCCGGCGTCTATCGGGTGCGGAACGGCAAGATCGTCGACGTCCGCTTCTACTACAAGCCGCCGGACGCCTGACGGCGAAGGCGACGGAGCGGCGATGTCCGAGCATCCGAACGCCACCTACGTCCGCGACCTCTTCGCCGCGTTCGCGCGCGCCGATCTCGCCGCGATCCAGGAGGCGATTCCCGCCGACGCCGTCTGGCACTTCCCCGGACGCCACGGCAAGCTCGCCGGCTCCCACCGCGGCCGCGACGCGATCCTCGGCTTCCTGATGAACGTCGCCGCCCTGACGGGCGGCTCGTTCCATCTCGACATGGAAGACGTGATCGCCAACGACCGCTTCGCGATCGCCCTCTTCCGCGGCCACGGCACGCGCGACGGCAAGACGCTCGACAACCCCACCTGCCTCAAGCTGCGCATCGCGAACGGCAAGATCGCGGAGGTGTGGGAGTTCGTCTGGGATCTGATCGCGGTCGACGATTTCTGGTCGTAAGGCGACCAACGATCGCCGCCGAAGTGCGTCGATTTGATACGATATCGACCGCGCCGTCCGTCGCTTTCCGCGCGCCACCAAACGCAATGCCGCGAATCGCTGCGCCGCATGCAGTTCGATTCTTCGTTGACACCGCGATCGATGGATTGATAGCCGCTGCGATAAGATCACGTCCGAAGGGCGCAGGAGTGTCGCATGTTCCGCTATCTCGTCCTTGGTCTTCTCCGAGACGGTCAGCTGCGTCATGGCTACGCGTTGATGAAGGAGTACCGGGGGCGCTCCGGCCTCCGGGTGAGTACCGGGAACTTCTACCGGGAGTTGCAGAGACTCGTGGGTGCTGGTCTCGTTCGCACAGCCGACAACCCGTCGGACGCTGATCCTCGTCGAGCGCCGTACGAGATCACGCCGAGTGGCCGCGCAGAGTTCGACCGCTGGCTCTCGGGGCCCCCGGGCCCCGGTCTCGGACGCTACGAGGATGAGCTTTCTTCACGGTCGCTCTTCCTCGTCGACGCCGATCCGGCTCTCGCCGCCAAGCTGCTCGAGACCTGGAAGGAAGAGCTCTGGATTCGAAGCAAGATCTACGAACGAGAGCGAGCCAATGCGGTCATCCGTCCCGCGCCGGGACAGGCGCCTTCGTTCCCGATCCTTTCCATCTTGTTGACGCGGAATCTGAAGCACATCGCCGCGGACGTCGAGTTCATCAACGAGCTTGCCGCCGCACATGGTGAATGGAGTGCCGCCACAGCGGTCAAGCCCAAACGCGCTAACGTGGAGCGCGCACCGCTGGAGGAGCGCTCCGCAAACTCGGCCCGCAAGGTTCGGCGTCCGTGATTCCACAGTGAGTCCGCTTCGAGACACGTTCCGCATTCCGTTCTGCTTTCTCCGCAGTGATTACACGCGACTCCTGCTGACCATTGGCGCCTTGGCAGCCGGCGTCGCACTTGTGTGCGCGATCCAGTTGATCAACTCCTCGGTGCTCCACGCGTTCGAAGACGTCATCGATACGATGGCTGGTCGCGCCGCCCTGCAGGTCAGCGCTGGCGATGGAGGCTTCTTTCCCGAGGACGTCGCCGACGCGGTTGGCGGAGTGCCAGGCGTCGAGCTCGCCGTCCAAACCGTAGGAGCTACCGCTCTTGTCGCAGACGGAAGCGGTGAGATCCTGACAGTTCACGGCGTCGAAATCACCAACGACGCGGCTGTTCGCGTCTATCAAGCCCAGGGACCGGAGAACACGCAATTGGCGGACCCGTTGGTCTTTCTGAATCAGCCCGATTCCGTGATGCTGACTCGGGACTTTGCACGGCGGCGCGCGCTGCACGTCGGCGACGGCATCGAACTTGAAACCCCGGCAGGGCGAAAACGCTTCACGGTCCGCGGACTCCTCGAGCCCAAAGGTATCGCTCGTGTGCATGGTGGCAATCTCGCGGTGATGGATCTCTTTGCGGCCGAGGAGAGCTTCACCCGCCCCGGCCTCATCAATCGAATCGACGTCGTCGTCCACCGTGACGTCGATCTCGCTCTGGTACGCGAGCATGTCGCCTCGGTCTTGCCGCCGGGCCTGACGGTGGAGCCACCGGCACAGCGAAAAGCGGATTTGCAGAGAATCATGCAGTCGATGCAGCTGGTGCTCCAAGTGATCGCGCTGCTCGCGCTTGGCGCCGGGTTTCTCATTGCCTTCAATCGCATCGCCACCGTCTTCGAGAGACGCACCTGGCAGCATGGAGTAATGCGCGCGATTGGAGCCCGAAGGTGGGCCGTTCAGTGGGAGCTGCTGAAGGAAGGCGTCGTTCTTGGGCTTTGCGGATCTGCGCTCGGCGTGCCTGTCGGAGTCGGTCTCGCCTACCTGCTGCTGCCGGTGATCGCCAACACTACCGCGCTCAGTTCCAGGGTCGTCGCTCCGAGCGCCGACATGGCTCTCGGATGGAGTCCGTTGGTGGTTGCGAGCGCGCTCGGCCTTCTCACAGCGGTATTGGCAGCTCTCGGACCGGCCCGTCGGGCAGCCGGAACGGAGATCGCCGACATCGTTCGTCACCGCACCGCAGTCACCACGGCGACTCGGGGCCGCGGGATCCGGCTCGCCTGCGGTGCGGTGTTCATCGCAACGATGATCGCGATGGCGATTGCTAACGGAGGCGGAGCGCCGACGTGGGGACTTGCCGCAACCTGCGGTGTGCTGATCGGCAGTGCGCTCGCGGCTCGTCCACTATTGGATGTTGCATCGAAATCGCTGACACTGCTGGCGAAGCGCTACGCGTCGTCCGGCTTCTTCGCGCTCGCTGCTCTGGCACGAAACCCCGGCCGTACGGCGCTGACGATTTCGACGCTCGCGGTCGGCTTCGGGACCGTGATTTGGATCTGGATCGTTGCGCAGAGCTTCGAACGAAGCGTCGTAAACGTCGTACACGGAGTACTTCACGGCGATCTGGCGGTCGGATCGGCGCACAGCACGAACGGCATCGTTCCCGATCCGATCGACGAAAGCGCGCTGGAGGATCTCCGAAGTATTCCCGGAATCACTGCCGTGGTCGGCGAGCAGGCAATGGACTGGCACTATGCGGGTGGCCCGATCGTGCTCAACGCGTTCGACGGCTCGTACTGGACGAGTGGGGCCTTCGGAGAATGGCCGCTGCTCGGCAAGCCGCTCCCAGACCTGGCAGAAGGGCTTGCCGACGGACGCTACGCCATCATCTCGACGAGCTTCGTGTTGCACCTTGGCAAACACGTCGGCGACGTCATCACACTCGACACTCCGACGGGTCCCTTCCCCCTGACGGTTGGTGGAGTCGTATCAACACTCCTGTCGCCTCGCGGCACGGTAATTCTCGGCCGAGAGGTCTACAAACGCGCTTGGAACGATCCTCACGTGATTCATGGGCTCGTCCGTGTGTCGGATGCCAGAGTAGACGCCGTGCGTGCGAGGATCGCTGCCGCACTCGGGCAGCACTACAACGTCACCATTCTGTCGTTGAAGGAAGTCGCGGACTGGACGGGAGTGCAGGTTCAGCAGGCATTCGCCGGTCTTTACGTGCTGGCCGGAGTGATCCTCTTCCTCGTTCTTCTCGGTGCCGCCGACACCTTGGCGGCCGGCGTGTTGGAGCAACGCCGTGAGCTCGCAGTCGTTCGGGCCGCGGGGGTTCGGGCGCGACAGCTCCAGCGAGTGATCTTCCTTGAGGCGCTGCTTCTCGGAGTCTTCGGCCTCCTGCTCGCTTTCGTGGCCGGTCTCGTGCTCGGCATCTTCTGGGTGTGGACAGTGCTGCCCAATCTCTTGGGTTGGGTCTTGGAGCTGCACATCCCATGGTTCCATTTCCTCGCGATCGCGTCGATGAGTCTCATCGTATGCCTACTCGCGGCACTCATACCTTCCTTGCGCGCGCGACACCTCGCCCCGGCGCTCGCGCTCCGATACGAGTGACCCCATGACCGATGCAATCGCACTCGAGGGGGTGAGCAAGCGGTACGGAGACGAGGCCCTGGGTCTTTCCGCGCTCAGCGACATCGATCTTTCAGTTCCCCACGGGCAATTTTTATCCGTCATGGGTGCCAGCGGCTCCGGTAAGAGCACTCTCCTCAACCTGATCGCTGGGCTGGATCGTCCGAGCAGCGGACGCGTCTTCGTTCACGGTCAGGACGTCGGTCAACTTTCGGACGACGCTCGTAGCGACCTGCGCCTGCACGAGATCGGCTTCGTTTTTCAGAGTTTCAATCTGTTCCCGAACTTCACCGTCGAGGAGAACATCGTCTGGCCGCTCAAATTTCTGCGCGTGAGCTGGAAGGAAGCGCAACGACGCGCCGCGGTTACCTTGGAGCAGGTGGGCATCGAGACGACCGCTTTGGAACGGCGCCCCGGCGAGCTCTCGGGAGGCGAGCAGCAACGGGTCGCGATCGCCAGGGCGCTGGTGACGGAACCGCGGCTCCTGCTCGCCGATGAGCCAACGGGGAACCTCGATTCGAGGACGGGCCAAGCCGTTCTCGATCTCTTGTTGGAGCTCAATCGCGAGCGTCGATTGACCGTTCTCCTAGTCACTCACAGCACGTTCGCCGCAACGTACGGCCATCGCACGGTCGAGATACAGGATGGGCGAATTGTGAATGACGTGCACGCATCGGATTCCCAAGGTCGCATCGTACCGATCGGCAGATGACCTCACCAATGGGCTCTTCTCCCGTCGAAATTCGCGGCGTTGCAACCGCCGCGCCTCACTTTGAGGTCGACGCGGAACAGACGAAGTACCACCTTACGAGCCGCCTCGACCCGGCGCGCGCGGACGCATATGCGCGCATGATCGACGCGACGCGTGTTCGCCGACGGCATCTCGTGATGCCTCCGGACGATCTTTTCCGCCTCGCCGGAATTCAGAGTCGCAACGACCACTACATCGCACACGCTCTCGCGATCGGTGAGGACGTCGTTCGGCGCGGCATCGCCGAGGCAGCGGTAACCCCCGAGGCACTGGACACCATCGTCTCGGCGTCATGCACTGGCTACATGCTTCCTTCTCTCGAAGCGCGCCTCATCGACCGTCTCGCACTCCGCCGGGAGGCAAGGCGAGTCCCGATCACGGAGCTCGGGTGCTCGGCCGGCGTCGCCGCCCTGGGCCTTGCCGCCTCGCTCATGCCGGGCCAATCCGACAGTCTCTCCCTGGTGCTGAGCGTCGAGATCGCATCTCTGGGACTGCAGATCGCGGAACCTTCCACAGCCGACATGCTGGCCAATCTGATCTTCGGTGACGGCGCGAGCGCCGCGGTGCTCGCGTCGCGACCTAGCGGTCGTGGTCCATTGATACTCGGATCACGCAGCGTGCTGTGGGGTGAGACTCTCGAAGCACTGGGCATGCGGCTGACCGATTTTGGCTTCCGGCTCTTCCTCTCACCGTTCCTACCCACCGTCGTTCAGACTCGGCTACCGGAGACCATAAGCGGATTCCTCGCGAGCCACTCCGTCCGACGAGACGACATCCGATTCTGGATCTGTCACCAAGGCGGGCCGAAGATACTCGACGCAGTGGCGTCTTCGCTCGACCTGCGCGATCGCGAGATCCAGGCGTCGTGGGACGTCTGGGAGCAACATGGAAACCTTTCGTCTGCGAGCGTGTTTTTTGTCATGAAACGCATGGCCGAGATCGCACCGCCCGCCCCCGGCGACCTCGGCGTCATGCTCGCCTTCGGTCCCGGCGTCAGTTGCGAGATGGTCCTGCTGCAATCCCAAGGCTGGCTGAGCGGCGTCGCCCCCGCTTCGTAGCTTTACGGCGCTATCACCAGGTCCGGCGAAGCCCTGCGCCGATCGGATACTCGGAGCTGGGCGCGTCGGTCGCCATGGAGTTCGTGGCATTCCCCCCGCCCTGTACTGCTTCCAACAATAGCCCCCGGTCGCATGCGACGTGTCATGAGCCCGCGCTGAGGCGTGGGCCAGCCGACATCGGCCGCGGGAGCGCGCACGGCCCGGCGCACGAAAATGTGTCGCCGCGCGCACCCTATGCCACTGGGACGACGATCGGCGCGCGCCGCGGCTCCGAACGCACGCCCCCAATCGCGTTCCGCGGCGTGGCATGCGCCGTGCTTTTGCGCTCTGCGATGGCGGAGCCCGTGCAACCGATCGGGTCGGAGACGCGGCATGCGATGTCGCAGGAGAGCGGCGCGCACCGGGGCATCGGCGTCCTGGTCGTCGTCGTCACCGCCGCCGCCCTCACCGCGGGCTACCTCTGGCTGCCCCTCGCCTGTCTCTGCGCCCTCGCGATCGCCGTCGGCGCGGGCGCGTGCGTCCGGGCGCTCGTCTGGCGAGCGCGCCTGATCGAGAGCCACGCGCGGGAGGAGAAGTCCCGCCGCGCTGCCGAGGACTGGCAACGACGTTGCGAGTCGGTCCTGGCTTCGGCCGACCGCCCCACCGACGGCGAGGACACAGCCGGCACCGCCGCGCTCGCGCGCGTCGCCCGCGAGCTCATCTCGGCGCTCGACAAGCCGGTCCTGCTCGACCGCCTCTGCCACCTGACGACGGAGGTCCTCGGCTGCGACTTCAGCACCACGTGGCTGTGGAAGCCCGAGGAAGGCATCTACGAGGGCATCGCCCATTACGGCACGGCGCCGGAGCAGTGGGAGGCGATGCGGGTCCTGCGGCTGCCCTCGGATCCGACGGTGCCGCAGATGGTGCGCTTCCTCGCCGACGGCGTCGTCGAGGTGACCCGCGACACGCCCGACTTCCCGATGATCGCGGCCCTCCTCGGCTACTACGGGTTCGAGGCGGTGCTGTGCACGCCGCTCCGGCGTGGCGACGAGATCCTCGGCTTGCACGCGGCCGGATACTACACGTCGGGCGCGCGCTTCAGCCCGGCGCAGCAGCGCCTTGCGCGCGACGTCGCGCAGATCGGGTCGATGGCGCTCGCGAACGCGCTCCTCTTCGAGGAGCTGGAGGAAGCCGGACGGCTGAAGTCGGAGTTCGTGTCCACGATGTCGCACGAGCTGCGGACGCCGCTGAACGTGATGCTCGGCTACGGCGACATGCTCGCCGACGAGCTCACGACCGGCACCCAGCGCGAGCTGCTCGGCGGCATCCGCCGGTCGGGCGTCGAGCTGCTCGAGCTGATCGAGGCGACGCTCAACGTGAGCCGGCTCGCCGCGGGCAAGGACCCGCCGCAGATCGAGCCGCTCACCCTCTCGACCCTCTGGGACGACCTGCGCACCGAGTTCGACGCGCTGCCGCGCACCGGCGCCGTGCTGCGTTGGGAGCCCGTCGGCCCGCTCGTCGTGCGGACCGACCGGCGGAAGCTCAAGATCATCGTGAAGAACCTCGTCGGCAATGCGCGCAAGTTCACGCCCACCGGCGAGATCGAGGTCCGGTACACGCAGGGACGCGACGGCGCGGAGCTCATCGTACGCGACACGGGCATCGGCATCCCCGCCGAGCACCTGCCGCACATCTTCGACATGTTCCGGCAGGTCGACAGCTCCGACGCCCGCTCGTACGGCGGGACCGGCCTCGGGCTCTACATCGTGCAGCAGCTCGTCGAGCAGCTCGGCGGCGCGGTCACGGTCGAGAGCGCGCCGGGGCGCGGCTCGACGTTTACGGTGCGGCTACCGGAGCACCCGGTCTCGACCGCGCATCTGGCGGCTTGAGGCGGCGTCCGCCCGGTCAGTAGCCTTCGAGCCGCGCGTAGCGGTCGCGATGGTGCCCGCTGTCGCCGAACAGCATCTCGGCGACGCGCGCCCGCTTCAGGAAGAAGCCGATATCGTGCTCGTCCGTCATGCCGATGCCGCCGTGCATCTGCACGCCTTCCTTGGCGATCAGGTTGAAGGCGTCGTTGCAGCGCGTCTTCGCGATGCTGGCGAGGCGGGCGATGGTCGCGTCGTCGCAGCCCTCGTCGAGGGCGCGGTGCGCACCCATGACGGCCGAGCGCGCGAGCTCGCTCTCGATGAACATCGTGGCGGCGCGATGCTTCAGGGCCTGGAACGAGCCGATGAGCGCGCCGAACTGCACGCGCGTCCGCAGGTACTCGAGCGTCATCTCGAGCGCCGCGCTCATGCCGCCCAGCATTTCGGCGGTGAGGCCGATCGTCGCGCGGTCGGCGGTGCGCGCGATCAATGCATGGCCGTGGTCGAGCGTGCCGAGCACGGCGTCCGCGCCGACCCGCACGTCGTCGAAGCGCACGGCGGCGGCATTCCGGCTGTCGATGCGCGACAGGCGCTCGATCTTGATCCCCGGGGTGTCAGCGCGCACCAGGAACTGCGTGATGCCGGCGCTGTCGCGGGTGCCGCCCGACGTCCGCGCCGAGACGATCAGCCAGTCGACGACGTGGCCGTCGAGGACGTTCGTCTTCTCGCCGCGCAGGAGATAGCTGCTGCCGCTCTTCTCGGCGCGCGTCGTGATGTGGTCGGCGAGGTAGCGGCTGCCCGCCTCCTTGTGCGCGATCGTGATGAGGCGCTCGCCGGCGACGATCGCCGGCAGGTGCTCCTTCTTCTGCGCCTCGCTGCCGCCGAGGAGCACCGCCGTCGAGCCCATGAGCACGGTCGAGATCATCGGCTCCGGCATGAGGCCGCGGCCGACCTCCTCCATCACGACCATCAGCTCGAGCCAGCCGAGCCCGGCGCCGCCGTACTCCTCGGGGACGTTGATGCCGAGCCAGCCGAGGGCCGCCATCTCCTTCCACAGCTCGCGCGAGAAGCCGTCGGCGTCGTTGGTGTCGCGCAGGCGACGGACGCGCTTCAGCGACGACCGGCCGTTCACGAACTCGCGCGCGGTGCGCGCCAGCAGCTCTTGCTCTTCCGAGAGTACGAGGTCCACGAGGTCGCTCCGTTCAGTCCGGCAGGCCGAGCACGCGCTTGGCGATGATGTTGAGCTGGATCTCCGAGGTACCGCCCTCAATCGAGTTGCCGCGCGAGCGCAGCCAGTCGCGCGTGATCTTGAGCTCGTCCTCACCGAAGCCAGGGCCTTCCCAGCCGAGACCCTGCGGCCCGAGGATCGAGACCAACAGCTCGCGGCGGCGCATGTTCAGCTCGGTGCCGTAGTACTTGAATATCGACGTCTCCGGGCCGGGCTTGTGACCGGCCTTCATGTTGTCACGCGAGCGCTCGAGGGTGAGGTCGAGGCACGCCTGGTCCATGGCGACGCGGGTCATGCCGTCGCGGATCAGCGGATCGGCGACCCGGCCGTCCTCCTCGCCGACGTACTCGCGCGCCAGGGTCATCGTGCGCTTCGCGTCGTCGCGCTCCTTGAACGCGTCGGCGATCATCGTGCGCTCGTGGCCGAGGAGCGCCTTCGCCATCGCCCAGCCGTTGTTGATCTTGCCGACGACGTTCCGACCCGGCACGCGCACGTCCGAGAGGAACGTCTCGGTGAAGGGCGACGAGCCGCTGATGAGCCGGATCGGCTGCACCGAGACCCCGGGCGACGTCATGTCCATGAGCAGGAACGTGATGCCCTCCTGCTTCTTCGCCTCGAAGTCGGTGCGCACCAGCACGAACATCCAGTCGGACTTGTCGCCGTAGGACGTCCACACCTTCTGGCCGTTCACGACGAAGACGTCGCCGTCGCGAATCGCCTTCGTCTGCAGGCTCGCGAGATCGGAGCCCGAGCCCGGCTCGGAGTAGCCCTGGCACCAACGGATCTGGCCGCGCACGATCGGCGGGATGTGCTCGCGCCGCAGCTCGTCGCTGCCCTCCTGCAGGAGCAGCGGCCCGATCATCGAGAGGCCGAAGCCGATGAGCGGCGGCCGCAGGCGGAGCTTGCCCATCTCCTCGCTCAGGACCTTCGCCTCGCCCTTCGAGAGCCCGCCGCCGCCGTACTCCTTCGGCCAGGACGGCGCCGTCCAGCCGCGCTCGCCCATGACGTCGAGCCAGCGTTTGGCGTCGGGCGACACCTGCATCTTCTTGCCGCCCCAGCAGAGCTCGTCCGTCGTCTTGTAGGGGACGGACATGGAGGCGGGCGCGTTCGACTTCAGCCAGCGATGGGTCTCCTCGCGGAACGTCTCGAGATCGGCCATGGGCGGGGTCCTTTCGTACGCGCGCTCCGGCGAGCAGCGCGTCGGGTACGCTAGTCGAGTCGCCCCGGCGATTCAACGCCGTGCATATGGCGGGTCAATCGTCGGGGGAGCGTCGCGAGTCCCAGGCGCGGTGTGGTAGCGTAGTTGCCATGGGACACGTCTACCAGCGCGTGAAGCTCTCGGCCGCCAAGGAGGAGACGCTCTCGATGCTCGTGGATACCGGCGCGAGCTACTCGGTCATCTCACCGGCGCTGGCCGATCGACTGGGCGTCGTGCGGGCGCCGCAACGGCGGACCGTGACCCTCGCCGATGGAAGCCCTATGGAAGCAGAGTACGGAGCGATCGTGGTCCAGATCGGCGACCGGGCCGCGCCGAGCACCGTGCTGATCGCCGACTGCCCCGAGCCGCTGCTCGGCGTCGAGGCGCTGGAGATGCTCGGCCTCGCCGTCGATCCGGCGACCGGCACGCTCTTCCCCACTCGATCGGACACCTTCCGGATGGGCGGCGGGCCGGCCCGCATGATCACGTCCTGACTCGTTGTACACACCGGCCTTCCGCCAGGCGCGTCCGTCAGCTACGTCCTCCCGTCGGAGGGACGAGCCGATGACCTACGAGCAGATCCAGTACGACGTCGCGAGCGGCGTCGCGACGATCACCCTCAACCGCCCCGACAAGCTGAACGCGTTCACCGCGACGATGATGCGGGAGCTGATCGACGCCTTCGAGCGCACCGACGGCGACGACGCCGTCCGCGTCGTCATCGTCACGGGCGCGGGCCGCGCCTTCTGCGCCGGCGCCGACCTCTCCGGTGGCAGCGGCACGTTCGACCACGCGCGCGGCACCGAGCCGCCGCGGATGCAGGATCACCGCGACGGCGGCGGCCTCCTCACCCTCCGCATCTTCGATTCGAAGAAACCGGTGATCGCCGCGATCAACGGCCCGGCCGTCGGCGTCGGCGTCACGATGACCCTGCCGATGGACATCCGCATCGCCTCGACGACCGCGAAGATCGGTTTCGTCTTCGCAAAGCGCGGCATCGTTCCCGAGGCGTGCAGCAGCTGGTTCCTGCCGCGCATCGTCGGCATCAACCGTGCCGCCGAGTGGGTCTACACGGGCCGCGTCTTCGATGCCGAGGAGGCGCGCGCCGCCGGCCTCGTGAGCCGCGTCGTCGCCCCGGAGGCGGTCGTCGAGACGGCGCGCGGCCTGGCGCGCGAGATCGTCGACAACACCTCGGCGATGTCCGTTGCGCTGTCGCGCCAGATGCTCTGGCGCATGCTCGGCGCCGACCACCCGATGGAGGCGCACAAGGTCGACTCGCGCGCCATCTACTTCATGGGCCAGTCGGCCGACGCGCACGAGGGCGTCGCGTCGTTCCTCGAGAAGCGCCCGCCGAAGTTCACGATGCGTCCGAGCGTCGACATGCCGCAGTTCTATCCCTGGTGGAAGACGCGTCCGTTCGAGTAGCTAAGCGGCGGCGGACGACGATGGAGGGCGATCACTCGAGCTGCGCGAGACGCGATCTCATCCCGCGGCCGGCTTGGCTCGCGCGCAACGCGCATCGCGCCTTGGCGCCAATCGCGCGCCGGCTGGTTACATCCGAACTGCGAGAGCTCGACCGGGGCACGCTCGTGCTGACCGAGGGCGCCGCATCGACTCGCTTCGGCACGGCGCACCCCGATTCCCCGACCGCGAAGATCCGCGTCCACGACCCGAGCGCGTACAGCGCGCTCGTCCTTCGTGGATCGCTCGGACTTGCCGAGAGCTACGTGCTCGGGCACTGGGACTCTGACGACGTGCCCGCGGTCGGGCGGATTGCAGCTAGGCACCCGCACCTCATGGTGGGGTCTTCCTCAGGCGCCCTGCGCTTCACGCACCGCTCCCACCGCAACACGGTTCGCGCGAGCCGACGGAACATCGCGGCGCACTACGACCTCGGGAACGACTTCTTCGAGTTGTTCCTCGACCCGACGCTCACCTACTCGTGCGCGATCTTCGAGCGGGAGTCGGACAGTCTCGAGCAGGCGCAGATCGCGAAGTACGACCGCGTCTGCCGGAAGCTCGACCTGCGACCGGGACACGATGTGCTGGAGATCGGAACGGGATGGGGTGGTTTCGCCCTCCATGCGGCACGGCACTACGGCTGTCGGGTGGTCACGACGACGATCTCTCCCGCTCAGTTCGGGCGAGCGCGCGAGCGCGTCGCGGACGCGGGCCTGACCGAACTGGTGACGGTACTGAACGATGACTACCGGAGCCTGCGGGGCCGCTTCGATCGACTGGTGACCATCGAGATGATCGAGGCGGTCGGCGCCCACCTGCTCGAGACGTTCCTCGCCGCCTGCGGTCGGCTGCTTCGCGACGACGGGCTCATGCTGGTGCAGGCGATCCTCACTCCGGATGAGACGTACGCCGACTCCGTCCGCTCGCTCGACTTCCTGAAGTGCTACGTGTTCCCGGGGGGCCAATTGCCGTCGGTCGGCGCGCTCACGACCGCGGTCGGCCGGCGGACGGACCTGCGACTCACGCACCTCGAGGAGCTGACTCCCCACTACACAGCGACACTCCGCCGCTGGCGCGAGGCATTCGCCCGGAACCGCGCGGAGATCGCCGCACGCGGCTACCCGGAACGCCTCCTGCGCCTGTGGGAGCTCTACCTCGGCTGGTGCGAGGGGTATTTCATCGAGCGCGCGATCGGCGTCGGGCAGATCGTATTCGCGAAGCCGCTAAGCCGCCAGGGACCGGTCGCCGGACGGGTCACCTCGGCGGTCTGAGCGTCGGCCCGCGCGAAGCGGCGCTCCAGCACGGTGGAGGCTCGCCAGCACCTCGGCGTAGGCGCCCATCACGCGGCGCTCGCGATACGGGATACCGCGGTCGCAGCAGAAGCGCCGCACGATGTCCCGAGCCGCGCGCAAGTGCGGGCGCGGCATGCGCGGAAACAGATGGTGCTCGATTTGATGGTTCAGGCCGCCGAAGAGATAGTCCACGACCGCGCCCGGCCGGATGTTGCGGGTGGTGAGCACCTGCGTGCGGACGAAATCGAGCTCGCCATCATCGTCCAGCATCGTCATCCCGATGTGATTCGGCGCGAAGACGAGGCCTAGATAGACCCCCATCGCGACGTGATGCACCACGACGACGAGCAGAGCCCCCGCGACACCGAACCGCCATAGCAGAAGCGAGAGATAGGCTCCGAAATGCAGGCAGAGCGCCGCCCCTTCCGCGCGCGGATAGCGCCCCGATCCACGAAGAACGGTGCGGAAGCTCTCCTGGCGGAGATGGAAGCCCTCGAGCATGAGGAGCGGCAGGAAGAGCCACGCCTGACGGCGCACGATCCAGCGCTGCCCGGACGGAATGCGCAGCGCCTGCGCCTCCGAGAACGCGAGCACGAATGCCGCGGCGTCGGGATCGGCGTCGGCATGGTTCGGGAGCCGATGGTGACGCCCGTGCTTCTTCTGCCACCACGCGAGGCTCAGCCCGACCACGCCGTCCAACAGGACCAGCGCGAGCAGCTGGTTGCCCCGTGCCGAGCGAAGAATCTGATGATGGGCCGCGTCGTGGGCGAGAAGGCCGATCTGACAGAACGCGATTGCGAGAGCGACGGCACTGAGAATCCGCATCACCGTTCCGCCGGCGCAGAGGACGAGTGTCCAGGCGGCGGCGACCACGAGAAGGTCGAGCGCGATCCTGCGCCGGTACCAGCCGGTCGCGGGGCGCAACAAGCCGGCGCGTTCGATCCGCTCCTTCAGGACCGCGAAGTCGCTCACGTCCGCTCGAGCAGCAGTCGTGAGAGGGTCAGGATCTCCCGTCGGAAGCACTCCGTGTTCGCCGCGGAACGAAACGAGGCGACCTTGCGGCGGAACTCGGGCCTGGTGACCCACGGCCAGACGAGCTTCGTTGCCATCCAGAGCTTGCGCGGCGTCATCTCGCTCCATGCTCCCCACCGGGCCATGGTCTCGAGATAGTCGAGCCGGCCGTCGCTGCGAGCAATCTCACGGAATTGCGGGGCGGCACAACGGACGTAGTGGTCGACGCCGAAGGCGCCGAACGTGCCGGGGTAGAACTCGCGAAGCATGGCCGTCGTGTACTCGTTCGAGTCCCTTGGCGCCTGGAGCGAGACGTCCCGCAATGCCGGCGCGTGCGGTCCCCACGTCATGGATTGGACGTAGAGCCTTCCCCCCTTGGGGAGCAGGCGGCCGCACAGATCGAAGAACCGCTGGTAGATCTGGTCCTGCCGCCCCGCCTCGTAGTCCTCGGGGGAGCAGAAGTGCTCCATCGCGCCCACCGCCGCGATGCCGTCGAGCGCGCCGAAGGTGTCCGGCCCCAGGTCCCGCCAGTCCATCAGGTGGGTCTCGAAGCCGCCCCGACGGCAGCTCTCCAGTTGCCGCCGGGAGAGCGTGATGCCGACGCCATGCGCGCCGCGCTCCCGGATCGCAGCCAGGAGCGGGCCCCAGCCGCATCCGACATCGAGCACGCGCGAGCCAGGCCCGACGTTCAGCCCATCGAGGATGTAACGGTGCTTGTCGCGCTGCGCCTGCTCGAGCGTCTTCGAAAAGTCGCCGGCAAAGAGCGCGCACGTGATGTCCGCGTGATCGCCGAACGACTCGCGGAAGAGCTCATCCATGTCGTCGTAGATGGCCTCGATGTCCGCGCGGGTCGCCATGGCGCGCTCAGAGTCCCTTCAGATACTCGAGGAGCTGCCGACGCTCGGTATCGCTCAGACCAGCGCCGTACAGGTGACCGGTGTTGTGGTTGCCGTCTATCGTCGTGTCGAACTTCGTCGCTCCAGGACTCTCGTCGCTGCGGAAGCCCACCTTCACCGGGTCGAACTCCCGACTGCCGACGTAGAAGCTCTTCGGGCGATGGTCAGGATCGAGCAGATCGGCGAGCGTCGGCACGGAGCCGTTGTGCAGATAGGGCGCCGTCGCCCAGATGCCGTTCAACGGCCGCGGCTTGTACTTGACGGGCACGACGGCCAGCTGCTCGCGCAACTCGTCGAGGGCCTTCTGCACCTCGCGTATCTTCTGGTCGGGGGGAAGGTCGTTCGAGGCATCCGCGACGCAGGCCGATTGGTGAACCGCCACGAACGTGTCGAGCGGCTTGGCGAGGAGCACGCCCGTGACGGCATGCACGAGGATGTCGGAGGCATTGTCCTCGGGACCGAACGTCTCCTTCAGGTTCTTCGCTCGCCCCGCCAGGCCACCGGTCTTGGCTCGCCGATCATGCGCGTTGACGGCGAGATTCGGGTCGGTCTTGACCTCCGCGATCGGCACGAGACCGACGGTATACTTGGTGCCGTTCTCGACGACGCCGTGGCACTTCGCGCAACGATGATCGTAGATCTTCTCCCCCTTGGCGCGAAGATTTTCGTCCAGCGGCCCGAAGACCTCGCGCGGCCACGGCGGCGCATGCAGAGTACAGAGCGGATTCTCCAGGCGGCCGAGGCCCATCACGTCGACCGACGACGGATAGAGGCCGCGCGCCTCGCGCATGTCGAGGCGACCGTAGACCCCGATGATCTCCACGGTGTTACGGAAGAGGATCCCCATCGGAAAATACTCGGACGGAAACCGGTTCTGTCCCGCACCGTTCCATTGCACCAGGTCCGACTGGGCGATGCCCCAGAGGAACGGATACGAGGCCGGGGCATCCGGCCGCTTGCCGTTGCCGGGAACGCCGAGGTCGAGCTCGGTGACCTGGTTGTAGACCTGTCCATAGGCGTCGATCCGTCCGAAGCCCGGATAGTCCTTCCACGGAACGGCGTTCACCCTTACCCTGTCCGCCAGAATCTTCGATTCTGCTCGCATTTGCTCGATCAGCTTCGTCCTGTCATTCCGGCCGGGGTTCCGGGGAAGCACCCTCGCGACGAATCGCTCGAGCCTGACGGGATCCTCGAGCGTCTTGGAAAGCGCCGCCGACAGCTCCGTGAGCAGTCGATCCGCGTTGGCGAGCGTCGGCGCCCCGTCGATGATGAGCGGCGTACCGCGATAGTCGATCCGTCCCGTGTGGCACGCGGCGCAGGTGAGGCCGATCCACGCGTCTTTGCCGTCAACGTCCTTGACGAAACCGACCGGCAGGGCGTCGGGGTTGTGGAGACTCTTCGGCGCCGGGATGTAGCGGAGCGCGTCCATGTGGGCGTCGCTTCTGAACGGCGAGCCGTCGTCCTGCTCGAGCGCGAGAAACCATGCGTATGGGATGACGCGCGATCCCTGAGAGGTGAACCAGAACTGCTCCCGCGTGGCCGCATCCCAGTTCTGCGGCAGGAACTGCATCCCGGCTTCGTGCCATGCCGCGATCGGCGCTGCGGCCGGCCGCTCGGGTGCCGCCGCGGTCCGCGGCGACGCGTTCCGTTCCGGATGCGCACATCCCAGCGCGAGAAGAACGAGAAGCAACGCCGGGAACACGCGTGCGCGGACGGCGTCATTCCGTGGGGGCCTCTTCGTGCGCGCGACGTCACCCAACGGCAGCGTTCCCTCCGAACGAAAGGTCATCGATGAGCATCTTCGCCTCCTGCAGTCCGGGCGTGGAAAGGCCCTCGGTGAACGACCCGTAGAACGTCTCGAGGATGGCACGCATCTCGCGCTGCTGATCGCGCGAAGCACGCAGGCGCGTCAGGGCCATGAGCGATCGCAGCTCGGAGATCCGCATGCCCCGGGCGTGGGCCGCGCTGCGCGACTCCTCGAGCCAGCGCTCCGCGTCGGCTTCGCTCGGCGGATCGGCCCGAAGCTGGATCACGCCCCGCAGCCGCAGCAACTCCGCGTCCCACATGTGGCTGCTGCTGTGATGCGCGAGCGCGAGCCCACCGTCGACCGCCTCCATCGCGCGCTGCACCTCACCGGCGGCGAGACAGGCCTCGGCGAGGAGGCCCATGCCGATGGGTCCTCCGGCCTGATTCCCCGTCGTTCCCTGCTGCATGATGCCGCGGCGAATCTCGCGCATCGGCTCTCGATCGTTCGTATCGCCCACGACCGCCCAGGCGCGCAGCATCCTCCCCACGCCGAGCCAAAGCGGAAACCCGCGTTCGGCCGAGACGGCCATGCATTCCTCGGCACGGCGCCGCGTCGGCTCGCGCTCGCCGAGAATGATGTGAAAGATGGCCGAGAAGATCAGCGCAAAGGCGAGGTTGAAGGGATTCTCGCACGCGTGCGCCAGCGTGAGCCCGTCATCGATCCAGGAAAGTCCCTGCTCCGGAAACCCGAGCTGCGCCAAGGCGCACCCTCCATACACACGCGCGGCCACCCCCGGGTCTTGTCCATAGAGATACGAGAGGGACGCATGGGCGACCGGATCGTAGACGGCGAGCGCCGCCTTGGCGTCGCGCAGCGCGGCGGCCGGCTCCCCGCGCCAGAAGCGCGCGACGCCGGAAACGGCATGCGCCAGCAGAGAGAGGGAAGGATCGCTCGCCCTCGTGGCCACCGCCAGGAGCTGCCCGGCGATCTCGCTCGCGGTCTCGAATTCGGCCCGCGAGTTGTAGTGCTGGAAGAGTCCCCAGAGCGCCCGGAAGCCGAGCGTGGCCTCGCTGTCGCTGCTCAGCTCCCGCGCACGCCGGTAGCAGCGTTCGACCTCGGCGTCGGCGTAGCCCCGCACGGCCTGGAGCGGAACGCCGAGCGCCACGTGGAGAAGCGCCTCGCGCCGGTCGCGCTGCTCACCCTCTCGGAGCGTCCGCACGAGGGCGATCCCGCGCGTGAGGTGGGTAATGGCCTCCACGTTGGCGGCTCGCTTCGTCGCAAGCTCGCCCGCGCGGTGCCAGTACGTGATGGCCTCTTCGATGTTGGCGGCCTCTTCGTGATGGCGCGCCAAGACCTCGGGCTGGCTGCGCACGACCTCGCCGAAGCGGGTTTCGAGGGCGGTGGCCACGCGCGCGTGACACTCCTGGCGCGCACGTTTCAGGAGCGACTGGTACGCCGCCTCTCTGATGAGCGCGTGCTTGAAGGTATAGACGACCGTCGGCCATGTACCGCGCTCGTAGAAGATTTCGGCGTCCGTGAGTCGCGTGAGCGAGTCGCGGAGCGCCCCGGGGTTGCCGGAAACCGCTTCGAGCAGCTCGTAGGAGAACTCGCGGCCGAGCACCGCCGCAAGCTGCGCGGTCTGCTTCGCGGGCCCCATGCGATCGAGGCGCGCCATCAAGGAATCCTGCAGCGTGGCCGGGATCGCCAGGTCGTCGGGGCTGGCGCCTGCGGAGAGCTGTTCGGACTCGAGAATGCTCTTCACCAGCTCCTCGACGAAGAGGGGAACACCGTCCGTCTTCTCCGCGACCCGGTCGACGACCGCAGCCGGCAGCGTGTGCCCCACGGTCAGACTCTCGATCATCGTCGCGGCCTGCCGGCGGGTCAGCGGATTGACGGTGAGTCGCGTCGCGGACACGTCGCTGCCCCACGGCGCTTCGAACGCCGGGCGAAACGTCCCGACGAGAAGCACGGACGTCGCATGGATTCGCTCGATCAACATGCGGAACAACTCGAGCGTCGACGGATCGATCCAGTGCAGATCCTCGACCACGAGAACCGACGGCTGCGGATGCGCGAGGTTGAGCAGCCATCCGGCCAGCGTCTCGAGCACCCTCTGCCGCTGCGCCTCGGGACTGAGGAGCGAGGGTGGCCCGGTGTGCGGCACGGAAAGCAGCGCGGCCAGGAGAGGGATGACCTCGGGGAGCGAAACCCCGGCCGGCGCGAGCCCGTGTTCGAGCTTTGCGATCTGCGCCCCCGGCTCCCCCTCGGGTGTCAGTCCGAGCACGTGCCGCAGAAGCCGGACGACGGGATGGAAGGCGCTGGTCTCGTGATACGGCGATGCGCGACACTCGAGCCACACGTGGGGCTCGCTCGAGAGCCGCTCGCGCAGAGCCTGCACCAGCCGCGACTTGCCGACGCCAGGCTCGCCGCAGACGAGCATCGCCTGCCCCTGTCCGCCGCGGACCCTGTCCCAACGGTCGAGGAGGAGCGCCAGCTCCTGCTCGCGTCCGACGAGAGGCGTGAGACGGGCAGCCACCTCGAGCCGGCTTCTCGGCTCATGTGCCTCGACGACCCGGTGCACGGGGATCGGATCGGAAAGACCCTTCAGGGTGTAGCGCCCGAGATCCTCGCAGACGAAGAGCCCCGGAACCAGCCGAAGCGTCGCCTCACTGATCACCACCGCGTTCGGAGACGCGAGACGCTCGAGCCGGGCAGCGATATTGGGCGTTTCCCCGACGATCGCGAGCTCCTCCCGGCGATCGTCGGTTCCCATCTCGCCCGCCACGACGAGCCCCGTATGGATGCCGATCCGCACCGCCAGTTGGATGTCTCGCTCGCGCAGCAAACGCGCGTTCAACTGCTTCATCGCCTCGACGATCCCGAGACCCACCCGTACCGATCGTTCGGGATCGTTCTCGTGTGCAACCGGATAGCCGAAGTGCACCAACAAGCCGTCGCCCAGGTACTTCGCGAGGTGACCCTCGTAGCGACGAATCACCGCGCCGCACGTCTCTTGATATGCCCGCACGACCTCGCGGAGATCCTCCGGGTCGAGCTGCGTCGAGAGCGCCGTCGACCCCACGAGGTCGCAAAACATGACCGTGAGCTGGCGTCGTTCGGCGTCGGCACCCGGCACGCGTTCCGCCGGCGAGAGATCCAGCCTGTGCGCGCACTGATTGCAGAACCGGGCATCAGGCGCATTCGCCGCGCCGCATGCACGGCACACCCCGCTGAGCGATGCGTCGCATGCCTCGCAACGCGAGGCACTAGCACGACATACGTGCTGACAAGCGCTGCACCGGATGGTGTCCACGGCGTCCGCCCTCTGCGTGCAAACAGGGCGTCGGACAGTCGCACACAAGGGTGAGAAGCGTCAATGAACGCTACTGCCCCATACTGAACCACCTCGACATTTTCAGTGTCCCGAGCCGATCAGCTCGGCGATCGTGAACTGATTCTCGGTGGTGCCTTCCTTGTCGCCCTGGTGCCAGTACCAGCCCGCCTCGCCCGGGAAGCGACTGCTCGGGAGCGAGGCGCGCGTGGCATGCTGGAGCTGCACGTCGATCATGACGGCGGCGGCGGGAAACGGCGTATCCTCCTCGTACTTGATCGACGCGCCCGGGAACGCCTCCTTGCGGAAGCCGAAGTCGTTGATCCAGATCTTCCACAGCTCGCCGGCGCGATCGTACATGTCGCTGTACGGCACCGCGTAGATCTCCTTGTCGACGTAGAGGACGCGTTTCGAGAAGGCGTATTGCGGCAGCTTCGACACGCCCTCGACGACGTACACGTTGCGCTTCTCCCAGACGTCGTCGAAGCCCCAGTCGGCCGCGCCCTGCGCCCACTTCACCGGGAAGCTCTTGGTGTGGAAGGCGCCCAGCATCTCCTTCTGGCCGATCAGCTTCCAGTCCATCCAGGCGATCGAGCCGGCGTAGCCGCCGTAGCTGTCCTGATCGGTATCCTGGCCGAAGAGCGCGTCGGAGCGCTGCGCGGTGGAGAGCCGACGCACGCGCCGCAGAGACGGCAGGTAGAGCCAGCTATCGTCCTGCTTCGAGGGCTCGAGGTAGCGATAGTAGGTGAAGCCGACGCCCTTCAGATCGAACGGCTCGACCATCGGGTGCAGCGTCTCCTTGTAGTGGTAGCCGTCGCCGTTGGGATACGTCGGCTTGGGATCCACGTAGAGGCGGCCGACGTAGTACAGGCGGCGGAAGTGATCGAAGAGGAAATGGCGCTCGACCTGCAGCGGCCGCTCGCTCGAGATCGGTCCAGTGTCGGCGTCGAAGTTGCGCAGATCGAGGTCGTCGAAGGCGATCGCGAAGCTGAAGTTCTGCATGATCTTCATCGCCGCCTTCGGGTCGTTGGGGTCGATGCGCGGGAACGGCCGGCCGGCGACGAAGCCTTCCATGTGCAGGCCGTCGTCGCTGAGCCTCACCTGCGCCGAGTACTTCTCCGTCGCCTCGACGAAGGCCTTCCGCAGCGCGATCACCTGCGGCGCGACGATCGTCAGCGGGAAGCCGTGCTCGACGCACCACTGCATGGCCGGCGAGACGAGCCCCTTCACCTTGTCCGCGTTGGCGGGACTGATCACGTCGCCGGGCTGCACGTCCGCGCGCGCGCGCGCCGCGCCCAGAACCAGGGCGCCGAGCATCGCGACCGCTCGCGTCGCCCGCCCGACCTGCCGCATCGTCCGCTACCGCGCTAGCGCTTGAACCGCAGCAGCAGGTCGAAGAGACGCGAGTGCAGCTTGGTGTAGGGCGGGTAGAACATCTCGGCGCCGGGGAGCTTCGGGTTCGTGAAGACGGGACGCATCTTGCTGAACTCCGTGAAGCCCTCGTAGCCGTGGTAGTGCCCCATGCCGCTCGCGCCGACGCCGCCGAAGGGCAGATCGTGCTGCGCGACGTGGAAGACGACGTTGTTGATCGTCACGCCGCCCGAGATCGTGCCGTACACGACCTTCTCCTGCACGTCCTTGTCGTTGGTGAAGAAGTAGAGGCCGAGCGGGCGGTCCTTCGAGTTGACGTAGGTGAGGACCTCGTCCAGCGAGCGGAACGTCTTCACCGGAAGGAGCGGTCCGAAGATCTCCTCCTTCAGGATGGTCATGTCGTCGGTGGGATCGAGGACGAGGTGCGGCGGGATCTTCCGCATCTGGTCGTCGAACGTGGCGCCGGGGACCAGCGGCACGATCTTGGCGCCCTTCTTCTCGGCGTCGTCGAGCGTCGCGCGCAGGCGGCGATACGATTTCTCGTCGATGACCGAGGTGTAGCTGCGGTCGTTCGTGTCCGGGTAGCGCTCGGCGATGATCTTCTGCGCCGCGGCGACGAAGGCCTCGCGCTTCGCCTCGGGGACGAAGACGTAGTCGGGCGCGAGACAGGTCTGGCCGGCGTTCACGAACTTGCCGTAGAGGATGCGCGACGCGGCGGTCTCGACGTCGTAGTCGTCGCAGATGATGGTCGGCGACTTGCCGCCGAGCTCGAGCGTGACCGGCGTCAGGTTCTCCGCCGCCGAGCGCATCACGGTGCGGCCGGCGTCGGCCGAGCCGGTGAAGATGATGTGATCGTAGGGCAACGTCGAGAAGTCCTGGGCGCGCACGCCGGGGAGGATCGCGACCTGGTCCTCGGGGAAGACGGCGCGGAACTTCTCGGCGAGGAGCCGGCAGAGGTTGCTCGAGTTGCTCGCCATCTTGATCATGGCGCGGTTGCCGGCGGCGATGGCGCTCGTGAGCGGGCTCACGGTGAGGAAGAGCGGATAGTTCCACGGCGACACGATGCCGATGACGCCCTTCGGCTGCGGGACGAGGCGGTTCTTGCCGGTCGCGAAGAGGATCGAGACGTGGCGCTTCTTCGGCTTCATCCAGGCGCGCAGCTTCTTGCGCGTGTGGCGGATGCCGTCGACCGAGGTGAAGATCTCGAGCAGCTTCGACTCCTCCGAGCAGCGGCAGCCGAAGTCGGCGTTGATCGCGTCGGCGATCGCGTCGACGTTGTCGACGAGGATGCGCTCGAGCTTCTTCAGCGCCTCGATGCGCTCCTCGTAGCTGGGATACGGGTGGCGCAGATACGCCGCGCGTTGCAGGTTGAAGATGCGTTGCGCCTCGTTCTCGACGACGTCGAAACGCCGTAGCTGAGCGGTCTGGGCCATGGAGTCCTCCCGTGTTCCCGGCCGAATCTGGAAGCAGCGCCGGGGACAGGGATTTTCGCGCGTCTCCCTGGAAGACACAAGCGTTACTTGTGGCATCCCGGGGCCCTCGCTATGGCTCGCCCATGCCCGCCGTCCTCGTCCATGGCGTCGCCGACACGCATCGCTTGTGGGACAAGATGCGGTCGCACCTGTCGCGCACGGACATCGTCACCCCGAGCCTGCCCGGATTCGGCGTCCCGACGCCGCCCGGCTTCACTCCGACCAAGGAGGCCTACGTCGACTGGCTGATCGCGGAGATCGAGCGCATCGGCGAGCCCGTCGACCTGGTCGGCCACGACTGGGGCTGCACGCTCGTACAGCGGGTGGCGTCGCTCCGCCCCGACCTGATCCGCACCCTCGCCTGCGGCGACGGTCCGATCGACCGCGAGTACGTGTGGCACGAGGTCGCGCAGCAGTGGCAGACGCCGGGCGCCGGCGAGGCCATGATGGCCATGATGGTCGGCGACGTGCTGGTCGACGGCTTCTCGGCGGCGATGCCGCGCGAGGACGCGCAGATCGTCGCGTCGCACATGGATGACCGGATGAAGACGTGCATCCTCGGGCTCTACCGCTCGGCGATCAACCTCGGTGCGGACTGGGCGGACGACCTGTCGCGCATCTCCTGTCCGGTGATGGTGCTGTGGAGCCGCGAGGATCCGTACGTCGGGCCGCGCTTCGCCGAGCGCCTCGCGGCGCGCGTCCACGGCGAGCTCGTCTTCCTCGAAGGCTGCGGACACTGGTGGCCGTACGAGCGTCCTGCGGAGGCGGCCGCCGCGCTCGAGCGTTTCTGGGCGGCTCACTAGCTCGCACCGCGGAGAATGCCATGACCATGATCACGGAGATCGCGCCCGACGTGTTCCGCATCTCGACCTACGCGGCCGACGCGGATCTACAGTTCGGCCAGTTCCTGATCCGCGACGACGAGCCGCTTCTCTTCCACACCGGCCCGCGCGCCATGTTTCCCATCGTGCGCGACGCGCTGGCGACGCTCGTCGATCCGCGGACGCTGCGCTGGATCGGCTTCAGCCATTTCGAGGCCGACGAGAGCGGCGCGCTCGCCGAGTGGTTGGCGCTCGCGCCGCAGTCCCAGCCGGTCTGCAGCTTCGTCGGCGCGCTCGTCAACGTGAACGACGCCGTCGACCGTCCGGCGCGCCCGCTCGCCGACGACGAGGTGCTCGTGACCGGCCGTCACCGGCTGCGCTTCCTGCAGACGCCGCACGTGCCGCATTGCTGGGACGCGGGCCTCCTCTTCGACGAGACGACCGGCACGCTCTTCTGCTCCGATCTCCTCACCCAGAATGGCGACGTCGCTCCGACGGGAGATCTCGCGACGGTGGTGGAACGCCACCGCACGTCGGTCGCGACGCTCGAGGCGGGTCCGCTCGCCGCCTACATGCCGTACACGCCGCACACCGAGGGCGTGATGCGGCGGCTTGCCGCGCTCGCGCCGCGCGTGGTCGCGACCATGCACGGATCGGTGCTCGTCGGCGACGGCGCGGCGGGGTTGCGCGAGGCGGCGGAGATCATGCGCGCGACGTTCGGCGCCGGGCCGCGCTGAGACGCGCTGCATCGTCGGAAACGCGCGCCGTCGCGCGCGGATCCCCCTTTGCAACGACCGGCGATCCGTCCTACTCAAGACGCATGGCCATCGATTTCACGCTGCCATCCGACGTCACGGCGGTGCGCGACAAGGTCCGCGCCTTCATGCAGGAGCGGGTCACTCCCGAGGAGACGCGCATGCGCGCCGAGGGCGGCTGGCGGAAAGGCCTCGCCAAGCTCCGCGAGGAGGCCAAGGCGGCCGCCATCTGGACGCCGCACATGCCGCGCGAGTGGGGCGGCATGGGGCTCGGCCCGCTCGCGATGGCGTTCGTCTCCGCCGAGTGCGGCCGCACGACGATGGGCGCGTACATCCTGAACTGCCATGCGCCCGACGAAGGGAACATGCACACGCTCCTCCACCACGCCGACGAGGCGCAGAAGGAGCGCTACCTGCGCCCGCTCGCCGCCGGCGAGGTGCGCTCCTGCTTCGCGCTGACCGAGCCGGAGGTGGCCGGCTCCGACCCGACCGGCATCCGCACGGCGGCGGTGAAGGAAGGCGACAACTGGGTCCTGAACGGCCACAAGTGGTTCATCTCGGGCGCGCGCGGCGCGAAGTTCGCGATCGTCATCGCCAAGACCGATCCCGACGCCGACCCGCCGCAGGCGCGCAACACCGCGTTCCTCGTCGACTGCGACACCCCCGGCTTCGAGATCGTGCGTGACGTCGAGACCATGGCCGGGCACGGCAACCACTGCGAGATCCGCTTCACCAACTGCGTCGTCCCGGCGGCGAACCTCCTCGCCGGGCGCGGCCAGGGCCACCGGCTCGGCCAGGCCCGGCTCGGGCCGGCGCGCCTCGCGCACTGCATGCGCTGGATCGGCAACGCCGAGGTCGCGCTCGAGATGATGGTGAAGCGCGCCGTCGAGCGCCCGCTGCACGGCGGGGTGCTCGCCGACAAGCAGGCGATCCAGTGGAAGATGGCCGAGTCGGCGATGGAGCTCTACTCCGCGAAGCTGATGGTGCTGCACGCCGCCTACCTGATCGAGAAGAACATGCCGTTCCGCCAGGAGGTGTCGATGGCGAAGCACCACGTCGCCAATACGCTCTGGCGTGTGGTCGACCGCGCGATCCAGGTGCACGGCGCGCTCGGCTACTCCACCGACACGCCGCTCGAGAGCATGCTGCGCCACGCGCGCTCGGCGCGCCTGGTCGACGGCGCCGACGAGGTGCACATGTCGCAGATCGCGCTGCACGTGATCGAGGCGTTCCGCGAGACCGGCGGCACGCGTCGCGCTACCGGCGCCGATCTATTGTGATCCGCGGCCCGCTCGCCGCGCTCGCCGCCGCCGCGCTGCTGCTCGCCGCCTGCGAGAAGAGCGGCGCGCCCGGAGACCAGGGCGCCAAGCCGCAGGCGCCCGCTGCGCCGCCGGCTGCCGCACCGGCGGCTGCCGCGCCGGCCACAGCCACGGCGCCGCCCGCGCGCGAGCCGCTCGTCGGCGGCCCCTACCCCGCGCTCCTCCTCGCCGAGGCGCAGTTCAACGACACCCTCGGCGCCGACGGCGCGAAGAAGGCCGTGCCGGGCTACGCCAAGCTCCTCATCGTGCGGAAGACCGAGCACGGCTGGACGGTGGTGAAGCTCGAGGACCCCGACAGCAACGCCTTCCACAAGGCCATGCCCTGGGAGAACGGCTTCCTCACGATCGGCGCGACGCAGGCGATGCTGAAGACGTGGCGCTTCGTGAACGGCGCCTGGGCGCAGGAGACGCGCTGGAACCCGAAGTTCGGCGGCAAGTTCGACCGCCTGCGCGACATCGAGCAGGGCGACGTCGACGGCGACCGCAAGGACGACCTCGTGATCGCGACCCACGACCAGGGCGTCATCGCGGTCGTGCACCCGGCGCTCGGCTGGAAGGTCGAGGAGATCGACCGCCAGCCCGACACCTTCGTCCACGAGATCGAGCTCGGCGACGTCGACGGCGACGGCACGCTCGAGATCTTCGCGACGCCGAGCAAGCCGAACAAGCTCGACCAGGAGCAGCCGGGCGAGGTGCGGATGTATCGCTACGGCAAGAGCGGCTGGCAGAAGTCGATCGTAGACGCGCCCGGCGACACGCACGCGAAGGAGATCCTCACCGCGGACATCGACCACAACGGCGTCGCCGAGCTGTTCGTCGTGTGGGAGGGCGCGATCGGCGACGGCGGCACGATCGTGCGCCCGGTCACGATCAAGCAGTACCGGCTCCTCGGCAGCGGCAAGTTCGCCGGCACCGAGGTCGCGTCGGTGCCCGACCGGCAGATGCGCGCCATCGCTGCCGGCGACGTGAACGGCGACGGCAAGGTCGATCTCGTCGCGGGCGCAATGTCGACGGGGCTCTGGCTCTTCGAGCAGGACGGCACCGGCTGGAAGAAGTCGCTGATCGACCCCGCGTCCTCCGGCTTCGAGCACCCGGTCCACCTCGCCGACCTCGACGGCGACGGGCAGCTCGAGATCTACGTCGCCTCCGAGGACCAGCACGAGCTGCGCCAGTACCGCTGGCAGAACGGCACGTTCGTGAAGACGGTCATCGCGCCGCTCACGCCAGGCGACATCACCTGGAACATCACCTCGGGAACATTTTGAGCGCGCCGCGGAAGCTAGGGCGCGCACCGCGGAAGCGGGGACAGACGGGGCTCTACGGGCTGCTCGCGCTCCTCGCGCTCATGGCCTGGGTGATATGGCGGAGCTTCCAGATCGGCGGCGTGCGCTGCGAGGTCTGCATCGAGTACGCCGGGCGCTCGCAGTGCCGGAGCGTCGACGGCAACTCGCAACGGGAGGCGCTCGAGGCCGCCACCACGAACGTGTGCGCCTTCCTCTCGCAGGGCGTCACCGACTCGATGGCCTGCGCCCGCACCCCACCGACGAAGAGCGAGTGCACCGCGGGGGAGTGACGCTGCGGCGGCGCCGACGTCATCGCCGTCGGAAACTGGGAGTGTACGGACCCTGAAGTTTCGCTGCCACGAACGCGAGGAGGACGAGCGTGGCCGCGACGAGTGACGAGATCGCGAGACCGACGCGAAACGAGCGCGGCCGGTAGGCGAAACGCAGGAGGTGCGAGCCGGGCGGGATCGCGACTCCCTGGAAGGATCCCACGGCGTGCATGATCTCGACGGGAGCACCGTCGAGCTGTGCATCCCATCCCGCATCGAAGCGGGTCGAGCGGAAGAAGGTTCCGGCGCGGGGCGCCTGCACCGCAAAGGCTGCCTCGTCGGCGTCGCCCACCGGCCGCGCGGTCACGGTGCCGATGGACGTCGTCGCGAGCGAGTCGAGCAGATCCCTCGCCCCTGGTGCCGCGGCGTCCATGAACGCGTCCTTCCAGCGGGGCGCGTCGAGATCGCCGAGCGACACGAGCACTCCCTGCGGCAACGCGTCCGGTACACGCCAGAGACGTACGGATGCATCCTCGAACACGAGCGGCCAGGGGAGCGCTCCCCACTCCGGGCGCGTGAGGACGTAGCCGACGCCTACCACCTGAAGCAGGGCGCGACGCTCGACGACCGCGCGCAGACGATCGGACCCGCTCACGGTGTACGGATGAAGCTGCATGAACGGGGCGCGAAACTCGAGCGGACCGGTCGAGGTCGTGCCCTCCGGCGAGTCGATGCCCCATACGGCGCCGAAGTTGGGAACCAGCGCCTCGCGATAGCCGCGCCAGGACGCGCCGCGCGGCATGTCGTCCGTATCGATGAGCGAGAGCACCCGGAACGAGCGGTCGATGGCGTGCAGATACGGCGGCGGTGAGCGCGGCGCCGGGTCGTCGGCGGCGCGCGTACCGAAGACGCTCTGGAACCACAGCAGATCGGCGACGAGCGCGAGGAGCACGAGCCCGGACCATCGCGCCTGGCGGGAGGACGGCGCCGCGCGCCAGCGCGCAACGAGCCATCCCGCGAGCGCGAGGAACGCGAGATTGGTGGCCAGCGGAGAAACGAGCGGGTTTGCCCCGCTGCGGAGCTGCCGCACCAGCTCCGCTGCGCGCTGCTGCGCGCGAGCGCGCCCGTCGGCGCTTTCGGAGTCGGCGAGGTACTTCTGCTCGACCCTGTGGAGGACGAGCTCCGTCAGCCGGCCCTCACCAGCACGCAGCACCAGGCTGGCGCCGATCGTCGTCACCAGGAAGGTGAGCACGAGAGCGACGGTCAGGCGTTGCCAGGCGCGAAGATGCCCCTGCCGCTCGCGCAAGGCGTCCCAGCCGACGCACGCCAGCGCCAGGCCGGAGAAGAAGACGAATGCGAGCGCCCGCGAGGGCACCCGCGTGTAGGCGATGCCCGGCAGATGCATGGCGAGGCGATAGGCCGGCGTGAAACGCCCGAGCGCGAATACGACGGCGACGGCCATCAGGGCGAGGTGCGTCCGCACGAGCGGCCGGCGCGCGGCGCAGAGGCCGGCGAACAACGCCAGCAGCGCGCACACGCCGCCGGCATAGATGTGCAGCTCCCAGGAGCCCACCTCCGCACCCGAAGCGGACAACCAGAACTTGCTCGCGTCCGACGCGCCCTCCGGCCCGTAGATCGCCGGCAACACCGGGAGAAGAAGCCCCCAGGGCGGCAGCGAGCCGGTGGCTGACGCATCGAACGTCATGCCCGCGGTTCGATCGGTCTGTCGCATGACGTCGTTCAACGGCACGAGCTGGAACGCGGCGAGACCGATCCCCAGGATCAACCCGAGCGCGACGAGCGCCACCGGCCGGAGCGAGCGGCCTTCGGTGCCCGGCTCGCGGAAGATCCGGGCACGCAGGACGGCGTAGAGGCCGAGCACGTAGGCACCCAGGATGGGCACCTGCGCGTGGCCGGAGAGCCACTGTAGTCCCGAGGCACCGGCGAGCCAGATCGTCCAGGTGAGCGCACGATTGCCCGCGACGATCCGCTCGATGCACCAGAGCTCGACCGGAATCCACGCGGTTGCCGCATAGATACCTGGATGGCTCACGTGGATCGCGAGCGGCCCGCCGAGCGCGGCCGCGTGGGCCACCACCAGCGCGCTCATCCGCGAGGCGCCGAGTGTGCGCGCGTATGCGAGCATGCCGATGCCGGCGAGCAATGCGTGCAGGTACAGCCAGAGCCCCTCACCGCGCGTTCCCGCGAACGCCAGAAGCAGGAGGCGCAGCGGGTGCAGCAGCGCGGGCTCCGACTGCAGTGCCGTCGGCTGACCGCAGAAGATGCTGTTGCTCCAGAGCGGCAGATGACCATGCGTGACCCACTGGCGGTACTCCTCGACCAGCGGAAAGAAGATCAGGGAGTCGGCACCGTTCGGCGGCCGGTCGAACACGACCCACGGCCAGTGGAAGAGCACCAGCACCGCGGGCAGCAGCGCGATGGCGACGCGATAGAAACGCGGGGACACGTCGACGACCGACGCCCTGTCATCGTCGCGGGGAGGGGACGGGGTCACGGGGATGCCGCCCGGTGCCAATGGAGGGTCACCACGGGAGCCGTCGCGACGACCTCGCGCGTCCAGCCCGGCACCCCGTCGAATGCCGAGTCCACGAGGGTGCTGAGGACCGCACACGG
>DASXLI010000047.1:0-29492 GCA_036496285.1 Binatia bacterium | reverse complement strand
ATGCGGCGCCGGCGCCGGCGCCGTAGCGGAGTCACGTGCGTGTGCGAGGTGCGCAGCTGGCGCAGTGGGGCGCGGAGCGGAACCTGCGCCGCGGCGCGCCGCTCGCGCCAGGAGAGCAGCCCCTGCGAGAGATAGCCGGGCTCGATCCCGAGCGCTTCGCAAATCGCGCGAAACGCGAATGGTGAGTCCTCCGCGTCGTCGCGGATCCAGGCCTCGGCCTCTGCCGCTTCCTTCTCGTTCCGCCCCTGGAGCTGGATCACCGCGTCGAGCAGCACGGCGAACATCAGGCGCTTCTCCGGCGACTGTGCCGCGCGCGCGGCCCAGCGATCGAAATACTGCTCCGGCAACAACGCCTCGGGCACGAACGTATCGGCCAGACTTTCTCTTCCGCTTCCGAGTCCGACTTCGGCGACTTCACTATGCATCTGCATGATCGACCCTCCACATGGGATGGAGCATCCGCGACGTATTCCGCGACGTACCGTTCGATAGACGGCGATGTGCAAGACGCGTGCTACCGGGCCGATGCTACGGAATCACGGTGGAATTGCCGTGCGGAGAGAGCGCGGTTGTAAGAAGTGCAGCGCGCGGGCGCAAAACGTGCATGTTCGCTCCGCCAACTTCCCGACGGGTTCCGTGTTGGCATTCGTATGTAGAGGTGGGGTCGATTCAGGCATGCGGGTTGCTGGAGTGAGTGAACGAGAATGCAGCCAGGCGCCCCGTCGGCGCGGAGGGAAGGGCGATGCGGTTAGAATTCGATAACTTGGACGACCAGATCCTGTGGCATGTCATCCGCGAGCTCGGCGATGCCGACGAGGGTGTCAGCATTCCGTATCTCGTGCAGACGCTGTCCGACCTCGGGCCGGCCGCCGTGACCAGGGTGATCGAGCAGCTCCGGCGGGACGAGGTCGTGACCGCGGCGCCGCAGCTCGCCGATCTCGGCGAGCTCGGCTGAGCCTCAGCCGCCCAGCAACCGCAACGCCGCGAGCGCGAGGCCGATCAGGCCTCCGACCACGGCGCCGTTCAACCGGATGAACTGGAGATCGGCGCCGACGCGGTCCTCGATCTGCGCCACCAGCGCGTCTGTCTCGAGCGCCTCCAGGTTCTCCCGCACCGTGATCCCGATCTGATGATGATGGCGGCGCAGCAGGTCCTGCGCCGTCTTGCGCACCCAGCCGTCGAAGACGTCGCGCCGCTCCGCGTCCTCCAGGAGCTCGACGATGCCGCTCCGTAGCTGGCGGTCGACCAGCTCGGCGAGATACCCGTCCGGCGTACCGAGGTCGCGCTCCAGCCGGGTGCGGAGCTGCATGAGCAGGTCGCGGACGATCGGCGTCGACTCGAGGCTCTCGACCACGGCCTGGCGGAGACGCGTCGCCTGCGCGGTCGCCGCGGGCTCGCCGGCGGCGAGGCGCCCCGCGTAGCCGCGTAGCGCGTTCATCACGAGAGTGCGGAGCGGGTGCTCGTGGTCCTCGGCTGCGCTCCGCAGCTCGGCCGACGCATAGCCGCACGCGGCTTCGACGATCTTCCGCTGCACGACCTTGCGTCGCAGCAGCATCGGCACGAGGCGCTGTCCCTCGGCACGGAGCGTGCGGGCGCCGCGATCGAGCCACCAGTAGAGCTGTGCGCTCGTCCGCGGCTGCTCCGCGAGATTGGCGAGCGAGAGCGCGATCGACTCGAACGCGGTCTGCGCGCTGTCGCTCTCGGCGAGCTGCTCGAGCCACCGTCCCGCCGCCGGATCGATCGGCAGCTCGCGCAGCGAGTCCTGCAGCGTACGGTCGAGGAACTCCACCAGCTCGGGCTCCGTCAGCATGCGGGCGACCGCGCGCAGGACGTCGCGCACGGGCTCGCCGAGGCGCTGCACGTGCGTCCGGTCGCGCAGCCAATCGACCACCACCGCGCTCGGCGCGAAGCGCTCGAGGCGCGTGCCGATCACCTCCGGCGACAGCCACTCGTCCTCGACCATCGAGACGATGCCCTCGACGATCTTCTGGCGCCGGGCGGGAATGATCGCCGTGTGCGGGATGGGGAGGCCGAGCGGGTGCCGGAAGAGGGCCGTCACCGCGAACCAGTCGGCGAGACCACCCACGACCGCCGCCTCGAACGCGGCGGAGAGGAGTGTGAGCCACGTCGACGGCGGAGCGCCCCACACGAGGGCCACACGGCAGCCGATCACGCCGACCATGGCGACGGCGAGCGAGATCGTGCCGATGTGGTTCCGCCGGACGGGCACCGCCGGTGCGCTGCGCTCCGGGTGCGAAGCGCGCAGCGGCGCCGTCGGTGTTTGTGGCGTCGACGTCAGCTCGCGGCGCGGCCTCGGTTGCATGCGATGGGACCGAGCTTAGACACCCCCAGCCCGCCGCTCAACCGGTGTTCCCGCGGGCGCCGGCGCGCCCGCGGCGCGATGCGTTTCAGGCGGACGAGACGCCGGCGCGACGGGCCGTCGACTTGGCGTTGCGCGGGGCGTCCTCCCGCAGCCTGTTGAAGCGGTCCGTGAGGTCACGGCGCAGCTTCTCGCCGCTCTCGGGCGCGAACAGCAGTGCCAGACCGGCGCCGACGAGCAGCCCGGCGCCGAAGATCGTCAGCGAGCTCGCTATGTCGCCGAGCGTCGATTGCTGGCGGTTGGCCAGGCCGATTGCCTTGATGACGTCCTCGCGCGTCGGCAGGCTCTCCGCGATCGTGTCTGCGATGTTGCCCATGTTCATCATCACGCTCTCCTCCCTGAACTCTGTCGAATGACGGGCGCGACCAGCTCGCGCAGCAGCAGCGACACGGCGGCGCGGCTGCCGAGCCCCAGCGCGAGCGAGATCACCGGCGTCGGAATGCCGCCGCCCAGCACGTAGCCGACGGCGGCCGCGCTCGCGAGCGAGGCGTAGGGCCGCGTCTGCGTCTGCACGCGCAGGAACTCGCCGATCTCGTCGATCGCATCCTCCATGGTCGAGCCGAGCTCGCGCATCTCGCGGACGCTCTGGACGGCGCGCATTCAGAGCCTCGACAGGATGCGGCCGATCATGAACCCGCCCACGACCGCCGCGGCGAGGGCGACAAACGGATTCTCCTTGACGAACGCGCGGACCTCGGTGTCGATGGCGCTCAGCGTCTCGCCCGCGTCCTTGAGCCGGTCGCGGCCGTCGCCGCCATAGTCGCCGCCGATCCCCGACCCCGCCTCGTCCGCCCACGAGTGCTCAGACGTGTGCATGGAACTCTCCCTTCTCACGCGCGTCGCGTGCCGAACCAGAGCCCGAGCAGCACGCCCCCGAGGAGCCAGGGGAACGGGTTCTCGCCGATGCGCTCGCGCAGCTGAAACTGGTGCTGGACGGCCGTCTTCAGCTCGTCGACGGCGTCGAGCAGCTCTGCCTTGTCGTCCTCGATCGACTGCCGCAGCGCTTCCCGCTGATCGACCTCTTTCGCCTCACTCTCGAGCGGCATGTCGACGCCGTTCATCGATGTGCTCCGTGTCCGTTCGTGGCGGCCGGCGCCCACGCGCTGCGCCAGCCGGTCAGGACGAGCGCCAGACCGAGAACGACGTTCGCGCCGCCGACGATTGCGAGGCCCGTAGCCCGCGTCGTGTAGGCGTCGAGCCAGGTGACGGCGGCTGCCATTAGCAGCCACCACCCGCCGAACGCGAAGAGCGCCGGCACCACGACCAGCGCCGCGCGCGCCACCCGTCCGGCGAGCGCCTCCTCGACGTCGAGCCGCGCCAGCTCGATGCGCTCGCTGACGAGGCGTTGCCCGGCGTCGAGGACGCGCTCGACCGCCTCCGTAGCCGACGCATCGTTGCGCCCCGGCCCGAAATCGCCGCTATCCCTGGGCTGTCCGCTCGGTCGCACGTCGAGGACCGCTACGGGCCGACCGGTGGAGTACGGCCGGTCAGCAGACCGATCGCCAGGAAGAGCACCGCGACTACGATGAAGACGTAGCCCATCTCGGCCGAGAGTCCCGCGACGCCGCGGAATCCGAGCACGGCCGCAATGAGCGCGATCACGAAGAACGTCAACGCCCAGTGCAACATCATGACCTCCTTTTGCGTGACGGCGCGAAACGTCCGCACGCGCTTTCTCGTGCGAATCAGCAACCGATGTGCCAGCGTCGCGACGCGCGTGAGATGCCGGGATCGCTCGACAATTCTCGACCGATGATTCTCGACGCGGTGTTCTTTGCGAGTGTCGACTGTAAAAGGTACAAATGACCGGAGCCGGGGAGCAGCAACGGCTCACGCGAGGGTTCTTCGTGGAGCATCCCGACAACGCAATGCAGAGCGCGCGATGGTTCGGCACGCTCACTCGCACCATGGACGTCGGCGTGGTGCTGCTGACGGTGAAGCACGAGCTCGAGTTCGCCAACGGCCAGGCCTGCGCGTTGCTCGGCTACGACAACCCGGAAGATCTCCGACAGCACTGGGCCGAGTTCCAGCGCCTGTTGCAGCCGGGGTTGGAGCGCAAGCCGAGCGACTACACGACGCCGGTGCCGCTCGACGTGGAGATCAGCGCCGGCGGCAACGAGCGCAAGCTGCGTTTCGAGATCTATCGTCTCGACGAGGACACCTGCGACGGCGTGCTCGTTCTGATCAAGAATCGCGCCGTGCTCGACGCGGTCGAGGGTGAGCTGGCGCTCGCGATCCAGATGCGCGCGCTCGCGCGCTACCTCATGGAGGTCGTGCACGACCTGCGCGCGCCGCTCAACGCGATGGTCATCAACCTCGAGCTCCTGAAGGACGCGCTGCCGGACGATCGGGACATCGAGCGCGTGGCCAAGCGGCAGCGCTACATCGGGGTGCTGGGCGACGAGGTGCAGCGCCTGAACCGGGCGCTCACGGCGCTCCTCAGCCAGACCCCGCGGCCAGGGGAGGGTGCGCAGCGCTTCGACCTGCGCACGGTCGTCGAGGAGCTCGCGGCCCTGCTCGGGCCGCTCGCGAAGGCGCAGCGGGCCGCCGTCGAGACTGCGCTGCCGCCCGACGCGCTCGAGATCGAGGGACGGCGCGACCGGGTGAAGCAGGCCCTGCTGAACGTGGCGATCAACGCGATCGAGGCGATGCCGGATGGCGGTACCGTGCGTCTGGCGCTGGAGCGGCAGGGAGGCGAGGCGCACCTGTCGGTGCGCGACGAGGGGCCGGGCATTCCGGAGGAGCTCATGTCGCGCATCTACGCCATGCACTTCACGACCAAGAGCGGCGGCACCGGCATCGGGCTCTACGTCGCCCAGTCCGTCGTCCTCGCGCACCAGGGGACGATCCGGATCGAGTCGGTGCCGGGCGCTGGCACGACGGTCCACATCACGTTGCCGCTCGCAACCGACTGAGCTGCGTTCAGGCGGCCAGGCCGCGTCCCATCAGCTCGACGAAGTTGTCGCAGTAGAAGCGCTGGCGTGTCGGCTCGTCGATTCCTTCGAGCGATTGCTCGAAGCGGCGAAGCGGATTCCGGCCGCCCTCGACGTGCGGGTAGTCGGACGAGAAGAGGCAGATCTCCGGCCCGGCCTCGCGCACGATCCAGCCGACCGGCTCCGCCGGATAGGGCGTGACCCGGATCTGGCGGCGGACGTACTCGCTCGGCTTGAGGCTGAGATGCCGCAGCCGCTCCTCATGGCGCCCGAAAGCGTCGAGGGCGGAGTCGAGCTGGCGCATCCAGCCCGGCACCCAGGAGGCGCCCTGCTCGATGGACCCGACCATGAGCCGCGGAAAGCGCTCGAGGATGCCGTCGATGATGAGGGTCGCGAGCGTCTGCATCGGCGGGTGGGGGATCGCCATGTAGTCGACCGAGCGGAAGTTCTCCGCGCCACCGTGGAAGTCGGCCACCGGCGGCAGGCCGTTCTCGAAATACATCGGATCGAGCAGGCGGCCGCCGCCGCCGACGTGCAGCACGATCGGCAGGCCGGCCTCCTCCGCTTGCGCCCACACCGGGAAGAGGCCGACGTGGCTCGGCGAGTGGCGGACCGGGCAGGCCGACGGCACGAGCAGCGCCTTGCAGCCGATCGCGATCGCCTCGCGGGCGAGGATGCGCGACCGCTCGAAGTCGGCGAGCGGCACGTAGCCGACCGCGAGCAGACGGCGGTCACCGGCGCAGAAGTCGACCATCGCGCGGTTGTGGGCGTGCGCGAGGCCGTAGGCGAGATCGAGGTCGTCGCCCTGCTCGGCGCGCAGCAGGTAGTCGGTGCTGAAGGTGTTGAAGACGAGCTGGCTCGCGAAGCCGAGCAGGTCGAGCGCGCGCGGACGGTCCTCCTTGATGAAGGAACCGAGCGCGCGCCAGTTCTTGCGCGTCATGAGCTCGTGCTCGGCCGCCGCGCGATCGGTCGGGTCGCCGCGCCGCGCGCGGATGGACTCGATCGATTGCTCCTCGCCCGGCTTCACCGTGCTGACGTAGAGCGGACGCATCCGCTCGCGCACGGCCGGGTCGGCCCAGGGCACGAGAAAATCGGGGGTTTCGACGATGTGGGAGTCCGCGTCGTGGAAGACGCGGCCTTCGGCGTAGGGCACGGCGGATCTCCTCTGCTCGCGCTCTACACCGCCTGCCCGCGCCGCGACAAGCGTCGAGTCATATGCCATAGAGATCGCCATGAGAGTGCGCGCGGCGATCTGCTGGCAGCCCGGCAAGCCGCTCGAGGTCGACGAGATCGATCTCGCCGCACCGAAGCAGGGCGAGTGCCTCGTGCGGCTCGCGGCAAGCGGCGTCTGCCACACGGATGCGTACACGATGAGCGGACGCGATCCCGAGGGCCTCTTTCCCGTGGTGCTCGGCCACGAGGGCGCCGGCGTCGTCGAGGAGATCGGTCCCGGCGTGACGACGCTCGCGGTCGGCGATCACGTGATCCCGCTCTACATCCCCGAGTGCCGTGCGTGCGAGTTCTGTCTCTCCGGCAAGACGAACCTCTGCGGCCGGCTGCGCGAGACGCAGGCGCTCGGCCTCATGCCCGATGGCACCAGCCGGCTCTCCCATCGCGGCCGCACCCTTCATCATTACATGGGCACGTCGACCTTCGCCGAGTGCACGGTGGTGCCCGAGATCGCGCTTGCCAAGATACGCCCGGACGCGCCGCTCGAGACCGTGTGCCTCCTCGGCTGCGGGGTCACGACCGGCATCGGCGCCGTGCTGCACACGGCGAAGGTGGAGCCGGGCGCGAGCGTCGCGGTGTTCGGCCTCGGGGGCATCGGCCTCTCGGTCATCCAGGGCGCGGTGCTGGCGGGCGCGGAGCGCATCATCGCGATCGACACCAATCCCAGGAAGTTCGCGCTCGCGACCGCGTTCGGGGCGACCGACACGCTCGATCCGCGCGCGGCAGGCGACGTCGCCGGGGCCGTCGTCGAGATGACCAAGGGCGGCGTCGACTACTCGTTCGAGTGCATCGGCAACGTCGACGTGATGGGGCAGGCACTGGCCTGCACCCACAAGGGTTGGGGCCAGTCGATCATCATCGGCGTCGCCGGCGCCGGCGAGGAGATCCACGCGCGTCCCTTCCTGCTGGTCACCGGCCGCTCGTGGCGCGGTACCGCGTTCGGCGGCACCAAGGGGCGCACGCAGCTACCGCGCTTCGTCGATCGCTATCTCGCCGGCCGGATCAAGCTCGACGAGATGGTCACGCGCCGCCTGCCGCTCGACGAGATCAACACCGCCTTCGACCTCATGCACGACGGCGAGGCGATCCGCAGCATCGTGATGTACGGCGCATGAAGGACCACGTCGAGACCGAGTGGCAGTTCGCGAGCGTCGTGCCGCCGGCGCGCTGGCTGCGCCAGGTCGCGCTGCCGCACGGTTTCACGCTCGGCGTACCGCGCACCGAGGACATCGCCGACGTCTACTACGACACCGACGATTGGCGCATCCACCGCGCCGGCTACGCGCTGCGCCTGCGCCGCGTGGGCGGCGAGGTCGAGGCGACGCTCAAGCAGATCGCCGCCGGCCGCGACGGCCGCCACGAGCGGCGCGAGCTGACCGAGCTGGTGGAGGGTGCCGGCACCCCCGGCCGCGGCGCCGCGACGGGCAACGCCCTCGATCACCTCGAGGGACCGCTCGCGGAGCGCATCCACGCCGTCGCGGGCCGCCGCCAGGTGCATCCGATCGTCGCGCTGCGGACGCGCCGGCGCCGCCAGGCGATCGAGCGCGAGGGCCGGGTCGTCGGCGAGCTCGCGCTCGACGTGACGAGCGTGCCGGTCGACGGCACGACCGTGCCGGCGCGCTTCCACCGGATCGAGGTCGAGGTTGCGCCGGCCGTGGAGCCGCCGCGCCTCGAGCCGCTCGTCGAGGCGCTGCAGCGCAGCGGTGCGCTCTCGATGCCGACGCGCTCGAAGCTGGAGGAGGCCCTGCACCTGCGCGGCGTGAATCCGAGGCCGGTGCCCGACCTCGGCTCGCATGCCATCGACGACACGATGTTGGCGGGCGACGTCGCGCTCGCGAGCCTGCGTCGCAGCTTCGCGGAGCTGCTCGAGCACGAGCCCGGTGCGCGCCTCGGCGACGATCCGGAGGCGTTGCACCGCATGCGCGTCGCGACCCGCCGCTTGCGGGCGACGCTCCGCCTCTTCGCCCCGGCGCTGCCGGCGCGCGCGGCCGGGCTGCACGCGCCGCTCGGCTGGCTCGCCGGCGTGCTCGGCGAGGTGCGCGACGTCGACGTGCAGCTCGAGCGCATCGCGGAATGGCGCAAGGAGATGGACGGACGCGACGCGCACGCGCTCGACGCGGTCGCCGGCGTGCTGCGCCGCCGCCGCATCGTCGGCCGCCAGCGCATGCTGCGCGCGCTCGATTCGGACCGCTACGAGCGCCTCGTCACGCGCTTCGCGGCGCTCCTGCGTGGTCACGCGTCGCGCCGCGGCCCGGCGCACGAGCGCATCATCGCGGTCGCGCCGGCGTTGATCCGCCGGCGCATGCGGAAGGTGCGGAAAGCCGGAGACCTGCTCGTGGCGAGCTCGCCGGCGAGCGAGTACCACACGCTCCGCATCCACTGTAAGAAGCTGCGCTACGCGCTCGAGGCGCATGCCGACGTGTACCGCAAGGAGTCCCGCCGCCTGCTCGAGTCGGTGGTGAGGCTGCAGAAGCTCCTCGGCGACCATCAAGACGCCGAGGTCGCGTCGCTCGACCTGCGGGCGCTGTGCGACCGTCGCGGCATCGGGCTCAGCCGCGACGCGATCTTCGTGATCGGCAAGATCGCGGCGCGCTACGAGCGCGAAGGGCAGCGCCTGCGGCGGCGCTTCGCGAAACGATACGGCGCAGCGACCGGCCGCCGTTGGAAGCGTCTCCGGCGGGCCATGGGGAAGCGGATCGCGTTCGACGTCAAGGCGGCGCAGCCGCGGCCAGCCGGCGTGCGGCGCCGCTCGCTGACGGCGGTACCCACGCCGGTGCGGCGCCCGCGCCGTGGCGCACGGGCCGCGACGGCGTCGCGGGAGTCGAAGCGCAAGCTGCCGGTGGTCGCGGGCTGACGGCGGCGCGCGCTTCATCTGCTCTTCATCGACTCGTCACACTTCCGCCACCCGCAAGCGCGATACCCTCGGGGGCGAGGAGGTGTGCGCAATGCCGAGCATGATGAGCGCCATCGAGAAGCTCGCCGATCGTCTGCAGCCGACGCAGCGTCGCCACGTCGTCTGCCATCGCTGCAGCGTCGAGTGCAGCGTCCCGCGCGACCAGGCGCTGGAGGACGTCGCGTGCATCGGGTGTCTGCGCCGCCTGGTGACGCCCGCGCCGGGTGACGCCGCCGCGGCGATTGCCGCCGTCGCCGACTGGTGGGACAAGTCCGCCGCGCCGGGACCGGGCTACGGCGCCGTCGACTGCCCCTACTGCGGCGCCGCCTGCGTCGTCGAGGTGGGGAGGGCGGCCCGCACCGGCTGTGTCACGTGCGTCCGGCCGCTCGGTGCGTCGCCGCTCGTGCGCGTCGATCTGGCGGCGCAGCGCGGTGGTCACGAGCGGCGTACCCCGACCGACGCCGCGGATCGCCACGGCGTCCCGGACCGGCTCGACATGCTCGAGCGGCTCGGGGGCGTCGCCGCCGCGCCGTGTCTGATGTTCCCGGGCGAGCCGCTGTGAGGCGCCTCCGCCGTCTCGCGCGCGCGCTGCACCGGCGCTGGGACGCCGCACGCGACGCCGTCGACCGCTGGCAGGCCCGCCGCAGGCGTCTGCGCCACCTCGAGCGCGTCTTCGGCTGACGCGCGGGCTGACGCGCGGGTGGCGCCCCCGCGCGGACGCATGGTGCTATGCCTCAGCGATGGCACCATGGGGCTGCGGCCGCGTGCGCGACCTCTTCCTGCGCCTCCTCGGCGTGGTGTTCGCGATCGCGTTCGCCTCGCTGCTGGTGCAGCTCGACGTCCTGTACGGCCACGACGGCTTGCTGCCCGTCGGCGAGTATCTGCGAGCGCTCGCCGCGACGGGCAACGTGCGCTACGCGCCGACGCTCTTCTGGCTCGCGAGCGGCGATGCCGTCCTCCACGCCACCGCGGTCGCCGGGATCGTCGCCGGGCTCGCGCTCGCGACGAACGTGGGGCCGCGCGCGGCGCTCGTCGTGGCCTGGGCGCTCTACCTCTCGTTCGTCAACGTCGGCCAGGACTTCCTCTCCTTCCAGTGGGACAACCTGCTGCTCGAGACCGGCTTCTTCGCGCTCTTCCTGGTGCCGGGCGGCCTGCGGCCGCGGAACGCGGCCGCGCCGCATCCGCTCGCGATCCTGCTCGTGCGCTGGCTCGTCTTCCGCCTGAACTTCGAGTCGGGCGCCGCGAAGCTCCTCACCGGCGATCCCGCCTGGCGCAACCTGACGGCGATGGTCGCCTACTACGAGACCGCGCCGTTGCCGACGTGGCTCGGCTGGTACGCGCACCAGATGCCCCTCTGGGCGCACCGCGCGTCGGCGGGCTTCACCCTGCTCGTCGAGCTCGGGCTCGCGCCGCTCGTCTTCGCGCCGCGGCGCGTGCGCGCGGCCGTCGTCGCGGTGATGACGCTCTTCCAGCTCTCGGTGCTGCTCACCGCCAACTACGGCTTCTTCAACTACCTGAACCTCGCGCTGCTGCTTCTCGTGCTCGACGACGGGCATCTGGTGTGGATCGCCGCGCGCTGCCGGGTGGCGCTCACGCCCGCGCCGCCACCGCGCCATGGGCGGCTGCGGACGGCGCTCTTCGCGGCGCTCACGCTGGTCGTCGTGCCGGTGTCGATCGTGCCCTTCCTGCCGTTCCTCAGCCGGTCGGCGGCGCGCGCCCCGGCGCTCGGGCCCGTGCGCGACGTCATCGAGGCGACGCGCGCGGTCAACGCGTATCACCTCTTCGCGCAGATGACGCTCGTGCGCCGCGAGGTCGTGATCGAGGGCAGCGCCGACGGCACCGCCTGGCAATCGTACGAGCTGCGCTACAAGCCGGGCGATCCGGACCGGGCGCCGCCGTTCGTCGCGCCACACCAGCCGCGCGTCGATTTCCAGCTCTGGTTCCTGCCGCTCGGCGGGCGTCTGCAGGCGCGCTACTTCGACACGCTGCTCGCCCGCCTCCTGACGAAGCCCGCGGCGGTCGCGCCGCTCTTCGCGCGCGATCCCTTTCCCGACACGCCGCCGAAGCTCCTGCGCGTCGCGCTCTACCGCTACCGCTTCAGCGACGCGCCGACCCGGCGCGCGACCGGCGACTGGTGGACGCGCGAGCTGCTCGGGACGACGCAGCCGATCGGCGCGCCGCCGCGCGACGGGGGGAGTTGAGTCAGCTTCCCGCTGCTGGCACAAGCGGCGCACGTACCATCAGGTGCGACACACGGAGGGACTGACCCATGAAGATCTATGATTTCGTCGGCGCGCCGAATCCGAAACGACTTCGCGTCTATCTCGCGGAGAAGGGCCTCAAGGTTCCGTACGAGCAGGTCAACATCGTCTCGGGCGACAACCGGAAGCCCGAGTTCCTGAAGAAGAACCCGCTCGGCGGCCTGCCGGTGCTCGAGCTCGACGACGGCAGCCATCTCACCGAATCGCTCGCCATCACGGAGTACTTCGAGGATGTGCATCCGAATCCGCCGATGCTCGGCACCACGCCGATCGAGCGCGGCCGCGTGCGCGAGGTCGAGCGCATCATCGAGCTCGGCGTGCTCGGGCGCATCGCGCAGATCTTCCAGAACACGCATCCGTTCATGGCGGGCCGTCTGAAGCAGTCGCCGGACGCCGCGGAGAACGCGCGCAACGTCCTGAACGGCACGTTGAAGGTGCTGGACGAGAAGATCGGCTCGAAGCCGTTCGTCGCGGGCGAGAAGCCGACGGTCGCCGACTGCACGCTCTATGCGGCGCTCGAGTTCGGTGATTTCGCCGGTGTACCGCTCGACCCGGCGCACAAGAACCTGACGCGCTGGTACGCGTCGTTCAAGGAGCGGCCGAGCGCCTCGGCTTGAGGCGTCGCGCACGCCGTCGCGGACGAGCAAATGCACCGCCGCTCGATCGCGACGGCGCGGCGCGAAATCGGAATCTTGGGGTTAGAGGCGAGCGCGCGTCAGGAGGTCGGCGTCACGTCGCGCGAACGATCCGGCTCCGGTGCGGTCTGAAGAAGATCCGTCAGACGCTCCTCCATTTCCAACAACCGATACTTTGCGCGTCGGCTCTCGACGATGGTCGTGAGCGCAACGAGCTTGTCGCGAAGTTCTCGGATATCCTCCGGCATCGCGATCACCCTCCCTGGCCATGGAGCATAGGACGTCGTGGTCTCGTTGAAGCGCGGCGGATACTAGCGAAGTCCGACTCGCATCGAAAGCCCATCGTGTGTGCCGCTCTGATCCAATCGTTCGAAAACGAACGGCGGCAATCTATCCTCATGATTTGATTCGAAAGGATTCGCCCATGGAAGAAGCGGAGCGGTGCCGATCGCGCCGGTCAGCCGGCGACGCTCTAGTCACGCAAACTTCACCGTCGAAGGGATTGATTGCCGGTGGGCGCGCCGGCATGCAGATCCTGATACCGAAGCGGTGGCTGTCGTCTCCTCACGACAGTGCACCGGAGAGCTCCGGCAAGCCACGGCCGGGGCTCTCCCCCATCTCTCCCCCCGCCCCACGACCCGCGGCGCGCCTCTCCCTCGGCGCGCCGCGCGTCGCGCGACGGCCCGTTGCTTCGACATTTCCGACCCCGTAGTACGCGGGGAATGCCCACCGACGATCCGTCGCTCGAGGAGGTGAAGCTCTACTTCGACTACAAGAGCCCGTTCGCGTTTCTCGCGAGCGGTCCGGCCTTCGAGCTCGACGGGCGTTTTCGCGTGCGCCTGCGCTGGATCCCGTATCAGCTGCGCATCAAGGGCAAAGGCGAGCGCAGCCAGAACTCGGAGTGGAAGGCGAAGTACTCGTATCTGGACGCCCGCCGCTGGGCGGCGCAGCGCGGCCTCGTGATCAAGGGGCCACGCAAGGTGTACGACACGGAGCCGGCGCTGATCGGCGCCGTCTACGCGCTGCGCGCCGGCTGCTTCCGACGCTATACCGAGGAGGCGTACGGCCGCTTCTTCCGTCGCGAGCTCGAGCTCGACGATCCGGCGGCGATCGGCGCGCTGCTCGGCGAGTGCGGCGGATCGCCGGCGGACTACGAGCGCTTCCGCGTCGGCGACGGCGCGACGGACTATGCCCGCTGCGTCGCCGAGGCCGAGGCGGATCACGTCTTCGGGGTGCCGCTCTTCCTCTTCCGCGGCGAGCCGTTCTGGGGGCACGACCGCATGCCGCTCCTCGAGAGCCGCCTCCGCGAGAGCGGCCTCGCCCGTTGAGCGCGCGCGCCAGGGCGGGCGGCGACGGCGTCTACTACGGGTGGCGCATCGTCGCGGTGGCGTGCCTCACGCACTGCCTGACGGTCGGCTGCGTCTTCTACAGCTTCGGCGTCTTCTTCACGCCATTGCGCGAGGAGTTCGGTTGGACGCGGGCGCAGCTGTCCTGGGGGTTCTCGTCGATCTCGATCTTCGGCGCCCTCTACTCGCCGCTCGTCGGGCGTGTCGTCGATCGCTACGGCCCGCGCCCGTCGCAGCTCCTCGGCGTGCTCGTGCTCGGCGGGACGTTCATCTGTCTCAGCAACGTGCACTCGCTGCTGCAGTACTACTGCATGCTCGCGTTCCTCTTGTCGCTCGGCTCGAGCTCGCTCGGGCCGATCCCGAGCAACACGGCGGTGGCGGGCTGGTTCCTGCGGCGGCGCGGACGTGCGCTCGGGCTGGCGACCGCCGGCATCTCGCTCGGTGGCGTCGTCTTCGTGCCACTCTCGCAGATGCTGATCGAGCGTCTCGGCTGGCGGGAGGCCTTCGTCGCGCTCGGCTCGACGGTGATCGCGGTCGGCCTCCTGCCGGTCGCGCTGGTGATGCGGAAGCCGCCGTCCGAGCTGCCCGCGATCGAGCACGGTGCGCCGGGCGGCCCCCACGACCTCGCCGCCGAGATCGCGCGCTCGGTCACCGCCCGCGAGGCGGTGCGCGACCCGAACTTCTGGCTCATCGCGCTCGCCTTCTCGCTCACCGTGATGGGGCTGTCCGCGGTCCTGCTGCACCAGATCCCGCTGCTCATCGATCTCGGCGTCGACGGCTCGCACGCCGCGTTGGCGCTCGGCGCGACGGCCGGCGTGGGCGTCGTCGGCAAGCTCGGCTTCGGCGCACTGCTCGACCGCTTCGATCAGCGACGGGTGATCGTCGGGTGCTTCCTGCTGCAGGCGGCGGGCCTCGTGCTCCTGCCGTTCGCCGGCCACCCGGCCGTGCTGGTGCTGTACGTGCTGATCTACGGCTACGCCATGGGCGGCAACGCGACCCTGCAGGCGACGATCCTCGGCGAGTGCTTCGGACGGCTGCACTACGGCGCGATCGCGGGGCGGATCACGCCGTTCATCGTGCTCGCGCAGGCGGCGGCGGTGCCGATCGTCGGCGGCATCCGCGACCGCACCGGCACCTACGTGCCGGCGATCGCGATGATCGTCGTGCTGACCCTCGCCGCCGCCTACTGCATCTCGCGCCTGCGCCTGCCGATGCGGGGCGCCCACGCTCGTTCGGCTCACTCGCCCGGAATCGGCGGATTGTCGAGCGTGTAGTTGGCGACCTTCCAGGCGCCGTCCTCGCGCCGGAGGGTGAGCACGAGCCGGCGGGTGAACGCGTCGGCACCGTCGGGTGCGACGTGCAGATCGTAGATCAGGGACGCCGCGTCGCCCGTGCCCTGCGCCTGCACGAACGTGTAGTGGATGCGCGGCTGGCGCGTGCCGTCGTCGATCGCCTGGCCGTCCTTCAGCCGGATCTCCTCGTCGATCTTGGAGGCAGCGAGGCCGGTGGCGAGCCGGCGCGCCGCGGGCTGGTCGATCTTGATGTAGAGCTCGTCGATGAAGCGCTCGGCCGCGGCCTGGCGCGCGTCGGACGACTGGCACGCCGGCAACGCGGCCGACATGAGCGCGAGCGTGACGATTGCGGCGCGTGATCGCATGGCGCGCGATACTAGCGAAAGCGTTTCGCGCTCGAAAGGCGCGACGCTCGATGCTAGGGTCGGCCGGACGTGGCGTCGCACGAGAAGAGCCGGAACGGATCCGCGAACGGCCGGCGACGCCGCGGACGCGGCGGGCGTGGCACCCCCGTCGACGACGATCGGCCGCGCGGCTTCGAGCCCGACCGCATGCGCCGCCTGTGGGACGACATCGATCAGGCACGTGACAACCTCGGGCTCGGCCCGACGCCGCCCGGGTCGCAGGCGTGGAGCGTGTTCGGGATCGTCGGCGCCGCCGCGGGTCTCGCGAGCGACGCCGCCGGCGCGCTGACGAGCGGAGCGGCGGAGGCCGTCCGCGGGATGGTCGGCGTCCTGCCCGACCCGTTCGGCATCCGCGGCAGCGTCGTGTCCTGCGCGCGCAAGATTCCGATCGTCGGTACCTTCTTCGACGACTGATCCGCTGCGGCGGCAGCCCCGCGGCCTACGGTGACGCGGCGGGTCGCGATTTTCTTCTGGACGGCACAGCGGACGCCGTGCGAAGTTCGCGCCGCCCACTTCCGGGCCCCCCGTCCGAAGGAGGACTGCCCATGCGCCGTGCCGTGCTCGCCCTCGTTGGCTCGCTCGTCGCGCTCACCCTCGCGACGCCGTCCCACGCCACCCTGAACGCTTGCTCGGCGGCGAAGAAGAAGTGCGTCGCCAAGAAGGCCGCCGCACTCCTCAAGTGCCACTTCAAGGACGAGAAGCCGCCGGGCTTGAGCGCGGGCGCGATGACGACCTGCCTGCAGAAGGCGAAGGACAAGTTCGACGGCGGTGCCACGCCGGCGAAGGGCTGCTTCGCCAAGCTCGAGGCCAAGTACCCTGGCGGATGCCTGACCGTGGGCGACACGACCACGCTCGAGAACATCACGGACGCCTACGTCGCGCAGGTCGTGTGCACGCTCGACCCGCTCTCGGGCTTCTGTCCGATTCCGACGCCGACGCCGACGTGCCCCGCGCCGCCACCGACTCCGACGCCGACCGCCACGCCGGTTGGCTGCTTTGCGGTCGGCCAGGCGTGCGTGCTCGGCAGCCAGTGCTGCTCGAACGTCTGCATGGGCGGCAACTGCCAGGCGTCATGCAGCGACGGCATCCAGGACGGCGCGGAGACCGGCGTCGATTGCGGCGGCGGCACCTGCCCGACGTGCCCGCTCGGTGGCGGCTGCGGCGCGGCGAGCGACTGCACGAACGCGATCTGTATGGCCGGCCAGTGCACGTGCGGCAGCGGCACCGCCAATTGCGACCTCAACCCGAACAACGGCTGCGAGGTCAGCACGGCATCCGACCCGGCGAACTGCGGCAACTGTGGCAATATCTGCAACCTGCAGAACACCGCCACCGACACGTGCATCTCCGGCGTGTGCCACATCGGCTCCTGCTCAACCGGCTACGCCGACTGCGATGGCATGTTCGCGAACGGCTGCGAGGTGAACCTCACCTCCGACTTCCAAAACTGCGGGTTCTGCGGCTTCCTCTGTGGGCCCATGCAGACCTGCGTCAACAGCATGTGCCAATAGCGGCGATGCGGGAGCCCCGTCGGCGCGGGGCTCCCGCCGGCCGTCAGACGTAGACGCGGTAGTCGAGCGCGGGGAAGAGGTTGTCCGCGGACTCGACCGCGTGCAGCCAGTCCTCGTCGACCGCGTCGCGCTCGAGCGCGTCGGCGAGCCGGGCGAAGCGCCCGAGGTGCGCCGTCACGCGCGACGTCGCGTAGCCGACCGTCGTGCCGCGCGAGATCATGAACGGCCAGTCGCTCGCCTGCGCGAGCAGCAGCTCGCGCGCCGCCTGGTCGAGGGCGCGGCGCACGAGGCCCTCCGCCTCGGGGTGGGACCGCGCGAGCGCCGTCATGCGCTCCGCGTCGCGGTGCAGGTGGCGGTAGATCCAGTCGTTCGACTGATCGAGCCAGACCTCGTGGTGGCCGGCGGCGCCCCACGTTCCGGCGTTCGGCTCGGTGACCTGGTTGGTGGGATGCGCGTCGAGATAGGCGTCGGGTGCGATCATCCGCACGGCGCCGCCTGCACCGAGCTCGCGGCACAGTAGCTCGATCCAGAGCGGGCCCTCGTGCCACCAGTGCCCGAACAGCTCGGCGTCGAACGGCACCGTGATGAGCGGCGGGCGGTCGAAGCCGGCGCCGACCCGGTCGACGGTCTCGGCGCAGCGCCGCGCGTAGTCGGCGGCGTGGCGCGCCGCGGTGGCGCGGGCGAGCGCCGGATCATACGGCTCCTTGCGATCACCGCTCCCCGCGATGCGATGGTACTTCACGCCGGTCGCGGCCCGCTCGCCGCTCGCCGGCAGATAGTGCCGCACGTACTCGTGCGGCAGGTCGAAGCCGATGTCGCGATAGAAGTCGCGGTACGCGGGGTCGGCCGGGTAGCCGGTGGTTGCGCTCCACACCTGCGCCGAGGCCTCGGCGTCGCGGGCGAATGCCGCCACGCCGGCGGGACAATAGATGGGCGCGTAGACGCCGTAGACGGGCGGCGATGCGGCCAGGGTCAGCGCGTGCGTCTCCAGGCAGACGAAGCGCACGCCCGCCTCGGCGAGCTCCCGATCGAGCCCCGGGTAGTAGCCGCACTCGGGCAGCCACATCCCGACCGGCGCGCGCTCGAAGGCGCGGTGGAACTCGGCGACGCCGACGGCGATCTGCGCCTTCACCGCCGCCGGACTCTGCGCGAGGAGCGGCAGGAGACCGTGCGTCGCGGTCGTCGTCATGAGGTGCAGCACGCCGGCGTCGGCGAGATCGGCAAACGCGCCGATCAGATCGGCGCCGCCGGGATCGTTCATGCGGCGCCACGCCTCGCCAAAGATCGCGTGCTGGCGCGCCGCGAGCGGCTCGAAGACCGGATCGTTGCGGAGGCGGTGCCGCTCGCGCTCCGTGAGCTCGAGGCGGCTCTCGAGGTGGCGGAGATAGCGTGCTCGCAGCAGCGGATCGACGAGCATCGCGAGCAGGGTCGGGGAGAGCGACAGCGTGACCTGAGCGCCGACGCCGTCGCGCGCCAGGCGCTCGAAGGCGTCGAGCAGCGGCAGGTACGTCTCGGTGATCGCCTCGAAGAGCCACAGCTCTTCCAGGAACGACGGGTACTCCGGGTGGCGCACCCAGGGGAGGTGCGCGTGCAGCACGAGCGCGATCAGGCCGCGCTCATCCCCCACGGCGATGCTGCTCTTCCGAGGACGGTGCGCGTGCCGCGGGCGCCGCCGGGCGCGACGCCGGTGCCGATGGCGCGCGGCTCGGCGCCGGCGCCTCGGTGACCGCCGGCCGTGCCGGCGCGGCGTCCGGAGCGCGCTCACTGCTGCCGAGGCGGGCGACCGTCATCCAGCGCGCCGGACCGGTGCCAGGCGCGTCGGCGCGGGCCGTGGTGATCGTGCCCGAGCGGACGCGGGCGACGAAGCGTCCGTCGTTCCAGCGCCAGCCGATCTCGGCGCGGTACGTTCCGCCGCTGCCGTCGGTCGGCACGTAGCGCGAGCCGACCAGGCGGTCGACGTCGAAATCGTGGTGGCGGAGCGGCCGCGCGTCGGCGAAGTCGAGGAGCGAGAGGTCGTGGATGCGCAGCACGAGCCGCGCCGAGGCGGCGCCGGCGGGCTCTGGCGTGCCGGGCGCGAGATCCCAGTACGCGAAGAGCGTGTGCGGGTCGCGGGTGAGCAGCACGACGCGGTCGTCGGCGTAGGCATGCGGCAGCGGCGCGGGCGTGCCGAGGGCATCGCGCAGCGACGGCTCGTCCGCCACCCGGTCGGCGTGCGCCCGCGGCTGCCACGGGTCGCGGCCGTTCCCGTACCCGCGCGCGGCCGACGGACGCAGACTCGAAGGCTCGTCGTCGACGATCACACGCCCGAGAACGTCGCGCAGGCCGCGCAGACCGCCGACCACCAGCTCGAGCGCATAGCCGCAGATCTCGTCGAAGGAACGCGGGGGCACGGACTCAGTGTACCGGCGACGGCCCAGCGCGTCAAAATACTCAGCAGCGCGGCGAGTTGCCATCGATCTGCTTGTCCTTTCCGGGGAGGAGCGCGGCATGGTGGGTCGAGTCCGGGAACGGACGGTTGGCGAGGAGCACCCGTCCCGAGACGCCCTGCCACCAGATGCACACCGGCTCGGTCAGATGCGCCTGGATGCGGGCCAGGTAGCGCTTCTTGGTGAGCAGGCCGACGGGCTGGTCGCCGCGCAACGCCTCGGCCGCTGCCTCCGGCGACTGCATGCGGGTGAGGGCGCGGCCGCCGTAGAACGTGAAGGAATGTCCGCGGGTGTGGAACGCGTACACCAGCGCGTCGTCCGGCAGGGCGCGCGCGACCTCGGCCGCCTGCCGCAGGCTGATGAACTCGTTCACGATCGGCGAGCCGACGCGATAGAAGAGCGCCTGCGAGTACAGGCTGGCGACGAGGATGAGGAGCGGCACCGCTTGCCACGCGTCGCGCCGCCCGAGCAGCAGGGCCACCGCCGGGAACGCGAGCAGGGTGAGGGCGGAGAGCGCGTGCCAGGCGAACGGCGGGTAGCGGATCGCGACCGGAATCGAGACGGCGAGCGTGACACCCGCGAGCGCAATGGCCCAGACTGTCGTCGGCACGGCGAGCGCGCGGCGGCGGACGTCCGGTGGCGCCGCGAGGGCCTCGTCGAGATAGGCGACCACGACGAACGCGAGGGCAGGGAAGAGCGGCAGGAGATAGGTCGCGAGCTTGGCGCGTGCGAGCGTGAAGAAGATGAAGATCACGCCCGTCCAGACGAGCAGGAAGGTATCCAGATCCTGGCCCGCGCGCGCGCGCCGGACGCTGCGTGCGAGAGCGCCCGGGAGGAAGGGCGTCCACGGCAGAAAGGTGAGGGGCAGCACCCAGAAGTAGAACCAGAACGGCTCGCTGTGACCGGAGCCGCGGGCGCCCTCGAGGAAGCGGCCGACGTTCTGCTGCCAGAGGAACGACCGCAGATAGTCGGGCGCGCGGAGGGCGGCGATGGCGTACCAGCTTCCCGCGATCACCAGGCCGACGAGCGCGCCCCATCCGGGGCGAAGCCGCGGCAGCAGCCGCAGCCGTCCGGTGAGCGCGGCGTAGACGCCGAGCACGAGCATTGGGAGCACGATCGCGACCGGCCCCTTCACCAGTACCCCGATCGCTGCCACGAGATAGAGCGGCCACGTCGCACGCGTGTGCTCCTCGTCCGTGAGGAGCGCGTACGCGTAGAGCAGGGTGCCGGTCACCGCGAACGCGAGCGGCATGTCCATGCGCACGGACCGGCCGAGGGCGACGAACTGGCCCGCGGTCGCGAGGAGCGCGCCGGCGCCGAGTGCGGTCGCCGGCCCGAGTCGGCGCCAGGCGAACGCCACGACCACCGCGATCGTGAGCACGGCGGCGAGCGCCGACGGCAGGCGGCCCGCCCACTCCGTCGGGCCGAAGAGCTTGAAGCAGCCGGCGACGAGCCAGAAGAACCCGGGCGGCTTGTCGTAGTAGTTGGCGAACTCGAGGGTCGGGACGATCCAGTTGCGGGTGAGCAGCATCTCGCGGACCGTCTCCGCGTAACGGCCCTCGCCGGGATCCCAGAAGTGCGGCCGTCCGAGATCGAGCGCGAAGGCGATCGCGACGATCGCCGTGAGCGCGACGAGACCGAGCGCGCGGCGCGCCGCGCTGCTCGTCATCCGGAGGCTCAGCACGGGCGGCCGACGTACCATGCGCCCCGCGGCCCGTCCATCGGACCCCGTGGTGTGGGTAGGGAATCTTTTCCGGCGGGGTAGGGAATCAGGGCAATTGCCTCGCGTGCGCGGTCCGCCCGTATCATCGGTGTCGTTGGGGGAGCGTGATCATGACGTCCAATCTCGGAATGCATGCCGTGCGCGATCTGGACCGCGAGCTGATGCGCGCGTACGACGGCGACGTGCCGATTCCCTACTATTGGCAGCTCCCGTCGGTGCCCCCGCGTCCGCACGGACGGCGGCACCCGGGTGAGATGGCGACCGCGCTGCCATACGTCCTTCCGCCGGAGCTGGTGCGGTCGCGTGCCATCTCGCTCGAGGAGCTCGAGGAGAGGGTCGAGCGCCTGGCGCGGCGGGAAGAGCTGAGCGGCTGAGCGCAGCGCTCAGAAGACGGGCTCGCCCTCGCGCTCGGCGAGCTCGCGGAAGCGCGCGGTCAGGCGCCGGGTGATCGGCCCCGGCCGGCCGTCGCCGATCGTCTGCCCGTCGAGCGCGATCACCGGCACGAGCTCCGCGCCGGTGCCAGTGAGAAAGCACTCGTCGGCGGTGAAGAGGTCGTAGCGCGCGAGCCGCTCCTCCCGCCAGCGCAGCCCATCGGCTTCCGCCAGCTCGCGAACGGCGTCGCGCGTGATACCGCCGAGCGCGCCCTCGGACGACGGCGGGGTGCGTACGGTATCGCCGCGCACCGCGAACACGTTGTCGGCGCTGCACTCGGCGACGAAGCCCTCGACGTTGAGCATGAGCGCCTCCGCCGCGCCTGCGGCGTGCGCCTCGAGGCGGGCGAGCACGTTCTTCAGGTAGTTGAGCGACTTGATGCGCGGGTCGACGCATGCCGACGGCACCTGGCGCGTCGCCGCGGTGACGACGCGGATGCCGCTCTCGTAGAGCGCGGCCGGATACACGGCGAGGTCGGCCACCATGATGATCACGCGCGGACGCGGGCAGGTGGTCGGATCGAGCCCGAGCGGGCCGTCGCCGCGGGTCACGACCAGGCGGATGTAGCCGTCCTCCTGGTGGTTGACGCGCACCGACTCGCACACGGCGGCGGCGAGCGCCGCACGGTCGAGCGGAACGGTCAGGCCGATCGCCCGCGCCGAGTCCTCCAGGCGGGCGAGATGGGCGTCGAGCCGGAAGACGCGGCGGCGGTAGACGCGTAGACCCTCGAAGACGCCGTCGCCGTAGAGCAGGCCGTGATCGAAGACCGAGATGCGGGCGTCCTCGCGCGAGTGGAAGGTGCCGTCGATGTAGATTTTCACGGAGGGGATCCTCTGCGGCGGGCGCGACGCCGCGCTGGGGACGCGGGCAGGACGCGGTCGGAGAACACGTCGCGCCAGCGCGTGTAGTTGCGTCCGTAGGTGCGGACGAGGAGGTCGTTGAAGCGCCCGACGATCTTCTGCACGTAGATGTCGTGCTTCAGGTAGTCCTCGACGGCGCTCACGAAGCCGTGGTTGCTGCTCCAGGCGCCCGAGGTCTGCGGCGCCTCGCCGACGATGCCGGCGAGCGCGACGCGTGAGTCGACGCACAGCGTGAGGCCGCGGCCGCCCTTTTCGCCGTGGATCGTATCCTTGATCGGGTGGAAGTAGACGACGTCCGCCTCGACCGTGAGCGCGCCGTAGGCGATCAGCGCGACCTTGACGCCGCGGCGGTGCGCGGCCGCGATCGCGTCGGCGAGCGTGCCGAGCTCCTCGTCCCACGCCGACACGAGCACGGTGCGCTCGGCACGGCCGAGCAGCTCGCGGGCGCGCTCGAGGAGCGCGTCGCGGCCGCGGACGTTCCAGACGTAGCCGACCTCGTCGTCGCCGGCGAGCGTGCGCAGGTCGCGCCGCAGGCCGTCGAGCGCGTGGCTCACGCGCTGGGCGTAGCGCTCGACGAACTCGTCGGGGTCGGCCGGGATGTAGCGCGTCGCGCGCCCGCCGTCGGTGGCAAACACGAGATCCTTGTCGCGCAGGCGGCCGAGGACCTCGTAGACCTTCGAGCTCGGCACGCCGGAGGCGCGCGCCAGCTCGTAGCCGCTCGCGGGATGCCGCCGCACGAGCGCCAGGTAGAGCTTGGCCTCGTACTCGCCGAGCCCGATGTCGCGCAGCCGCTCGTGTAGCGCGTCCACGCATAGTCACTACCGCAGTAGTGAATAGTGAGTCAACCGTGGGAAATGCTAGGAGATATCCACGTGGCTGAGCGGCAGCAGCGGGGGCGGTTGGACGAGGGGAAGAGCGTGGTGGACCGACCGGATCACCATGCGCCGAGCGGCTTCCGGAATCTCGCGGCGCTGCCGCAGGTGGGGCTCGACGTCACGGTGCCGTTCTTCTTCCGCCGGGTGGCCGGTTTGTGGCGCGACCGGCCCGGGGCGCCGCTCGTGGCGCCGAACGACGGGACGTTGCTGCGCGAGGGCGCGGCGCACGGCCTCCCCACCGTCACCTGGATCGGGCACGCGACCGTGCTCGTGCAGATGGAGCAGATGAGCTTCCTCACCGATCCCACCTGGTCGCACACCGCGAGCCCGTTCACGTTCCTCGGGCCGCGCCGCTTCGCGCCACCGGGACTGGCGTTCGAAGCCCTCCCGAAGATCGACTTCGTGCTGATCTCGCACAATCACTACGACCATCTCGACGTGCCCACGGTGCGCCGCCTGGCGGCGACGGGGGCGCGCGTGCTGGTGCCGCTCAAGGTCGGCGCGCTGCTGCGCCGCGCCGGCATCGCCCAGGTCGACGAGCTCGACTGGTGGGAGACGCGCCGGCTCGGGCCGCTCACGGTCCAGTGCGTGCCGAGCCAGCACTGGAGCGGCCGCGGGCTGACCGATCAGAGCTTCACGCTGTGGGGCGGATGGGCGGTCATGGGACGTTCCGAGCGCTTCTACTTCGCCGGCGACACCGGATACTTCCCGGGGTTCGCCGAGATCGGCAGCCGGCTCGGGCCGTTCGGCCTCGCGGCGGTGCCGATCGGCGCCTACGAGCCGCAGGCGATGATGCGCCCCGTCCATCTCAATCCGGAGGAGGCGCTGCAGGCGGGGCTCGACGTCGGCGCGCGCGTCATGGTCGGCATGCACTACGGTACGTTCGACCTGACCGACGAGCCGCTCGACGAGCCGCCGCGCCGCTTCCGCGCGGAGGCGCTCCGGCGGAGCCTGAGCGAGTCGGTGTGGACGCCGCCGCTCGGCGAGACCCGGCGGTGGTGACGCCGGGCCGGCGCTCAGCGCGCGCCGAGTCGTGACGCGACGTCGCCGAGGCGCGCCACGACCGGCGCGTCGCCGGCCTCGCGGGCGAGCGCGGCGTCGCCGACCAGAAGAACGGGAATCCCCGCGGCGCGCGCGCCGCGCAGGTCCTCCGTGATCGTGTCGCCGACGTGCACGACGTCGCTCGCGGCGAGCCCGGCGTCGGCGAGCGCACGCGCGAAGATCGCCGGGTCGGGCTTCGCGGCACCCGCCTCGCTCGAGATGGTGACCTGGTCGACGAGCGGCGCCAGCTCGAGCGCCGCGAGGAGCCCGCGTACCCGCGCGTCGAAGTTGGAGACGACGAGGATGCCGAGGCCGCGGCCGCGCAGCTCGACGAGGAGCGTCCGCGCGTCGGGATCGACGCGCCACGCCGCCGGGCTCGCGAAGAACGCGAAGAGATCGTCGAAGAACGCGTCGAAGTCGCGGAACGCGAGGCCGTCGAAGACGCGGCGCACGACAGCGCGCCACCACTCCTTCTCGCGCGCCCGTAGCTCGCCGGGCGGAGCGCCGGGGAACGCGAGGGGAGGCGCGTCACCGAACGCCACGCGGAAGCGCGCGTGCAGGTCCGTTGGATCGACGTCGACGCCGTGGCGCGCCGCGACGCGGGCGTAGAGCTCACCGACCGGTCGCGCCGTGTGGATCAAGGTGCCGGCGGCGTCGAACGAGACGGCACGCGGCCGTCCCGTGCCCGGATCGGCGAGGCGCGCGCTCAATCGAGCCCGCGTTCCGCGCTCAGCATCTCCGGGTGCTCCCAGAACTGGATCAGCACGCCGTGGGCGGAGCGTGGCGAGATGAACGCGGTCTGCCGTCCGTCGCGGGCACGGCGATAGCGGCCGACGACGCGGACGCCGCCGCGTTCGAGCGCCGCCACCACCGGGTCGAGCCGGTCGACGTCGATCGAGACGTGGTGGAAGCCCTCGCCCCGCTTCTCGAGGAACGTCTGGACGAAGCCCGTGGGCTGCGCCCGGTTCTGCTCGATCAGCTCGATCTTGTAGCCGTTCAGGGAGAAGTTGGCGAAGCGGAACGACGGCTCGTAGCCCTCCTTCGGCGCCACGCCGACCTCGACCGGGAAGAAGCGGGTGAAGAACGCGAGCGTCGCGTCGATGTCGCGCACGGCGATCGAGACGTGGTTGACCCGTACCTGCACGGTCTCTCCGTCATAGCGGTGCTCGGCCACGGGCGCGTACGCAGGCGCCTCGTCCATGGCGTTCCAGAACTGGATCAAGGTGCCGAACGCCGAGCGCGGCGAGATGAAGGCCGTCTTGTCGGCGCCGTTGTCGTAGCGGTCGACGATGCGCACGCCGCCGCGCTCGAGCGTGGCGACGACCTCGTCGAAGTCGGGCGCCTCGAGCGACAGGTGGTGCAGCCCCTCGCCGCGCTTGGCGATGAAGCGCTCGACGAAGCTCCCCGGTGCGGCGCTGGCGACGAGCTCGAGCTTGAAGTCGCCGATGAAGAAGTCGCACCAGTCGTAGTCGCCGCTGTGGCCGGGAGAGAGCTCGTGGTGGGGACGGATGGGGAACCAGCGGGAGAAGAACGCCATCGCCTCGGCCGGATCCCGCACCGCGATCGCCAGGTGGTTCACGTGCATCGGGGCAGGATCGAACATGCGCGGCCATAGAGCAACCGCGCCGCGGCCCGAATTTGGCGACGGGAATCGCCTGTGTTAGCGTCGGAGCGGCGTGGCGGAGATCATCGATTTCACCGACGTTCTTCGGCAGCGCGCGCGGCGGCGGGAGCAGGCGCTGACCGAACGCTGCATCGCGATCATCGAGGAGTGTCTCGCGGCGTCGCGCAGCAGCTACTGTGTCGCGCCGATCGACGAGCGCAGCGCGCGCGGCCACAAGATTCGCCAGCTCGAGGACCTGATCGCCTACGCTGCCAACCTGACATGAGACGCATCGGACGGGGAGGTGGGGGCGCGCGGACGGCGCTCGTTGCGGTGCTCGCGCTCGGGCTCGCGGGGTGCGGCATGTTCCGCTCGCGGCCGCCGACGCCGCCGCCGACGCCGCAGAAGATCACCGCCGCGACCGTGCACGTGCCGCGCCCCGGCGAGTTGCCGGGGCTGTTCGGCACGGTGCAGCACCACAAGGTCGTCGAGCGCGAGACCCTCCTCGACGTCGCGCGCGACGCCGACCTCGGCTTCCGCGAGGTGCGCGACGCCAACCCCGGCATCGACGAGTGGGTGCCGCCGCCCGCGACCGACGTGACCGTGCCGACACGCTGGATCCTGCCGCGCTCGCGCTTCCGCGGCCTCGTCGTGAACGTGCCCGAGATGCGGCTCTACATGTTCCCGGTCGATTCGCGCCCGGGCCAGCAGGTGGCGCTGCTCACCTGGCCGGTCGGCATCGGCGTCGAGGAGGCGCCGAGCCCCGAGGGTCCGTTCACGGTGCGCTCCAAGGATGCCCACCCGACGTGGATCGTCCCCGCCGACATCCAGCGGACGATGGACTCGCCGCAGAAGGTCGTCCCGCCCGGTCCCGAGAACCCGCTCGGCGCGTACCGCATCCGCCTCTCGAAGGGCCTCTACTCGATCCACGGCACCAACGACCCATGGTCGATCGGCCGCCTCACGACGCACGGCTGCATCCGCCTCTATCCCGAGGACATCGAGACGCTCTTCCCGCTCGTGCGGCCGGGCATGCCGGGCGAGCTCGTCTATCAGCCGGTGAAGCTCGGCGAGGACGGCGGGCGGGTGTTCGTCGAGGTGCACGACGACGTCTACAAGCGCATCCCCAACTTCGAGCGCTACGCGCAGGCCGAGCTGCGGAAGGCGAAGCTCACCACGCGCGTCGATCCGGATCTCTTCAAGGCTGCGTTGAAGGCGAAGAGCGGCGTGCCGACGGACGTGAGCCGCGGCCCGGCGCCCGCGCGTCCCGCGCGCACCCGCGTCGCGGCGCGCTGAACGCGTCAGCCGTCGGCGCGGACGAGACCCTTGCGGATCGCGTAGCGCACCAGGCCCGGCGTGTCGTGGATGTCGAGCTTGGTCATGAGCCGGGTGCGGTGCGTGTCGACGGTCTTCGGGGTGATGCCGAGCGCCGTCGCGATCTGGCGGTTGGTGTGGCCCTCGGCGACGAGCTGCAGGATCTGACGCTCGCGCTCGGAGAGCCCCGCCATCTCCTCGGCCGCGGCGTCGTCGGAGGCGAGAAAGCGCTCCACGACCACGCGCGAGATGTCTGAGCTCAGGTAGAAATCGCCGCGATCGACGGCGCGGATGGCCTGGAGCAGCTCCGAAGCCGCCGCCTTCTTGAGGAGATAGCCGCGTACGCCGGCCTGGAGAGCGCGCAGCACGTACTCCTCGTCGACGTACATCGTGAGCACGATGACCTTCGTCTGCGGCAGCACCCGCTGCAGCTGGCGCGTCGCCTCGATACCGTTCAGGAGCGGCATGGCGACGTCCATCACGACGATGTCCGGGAAGGTCCGCCGGGCCTTCTCGACCGCTTCCCGGCCGTTTTCCGCCGCGCCCACGACGACGATGTCCTGCTGCTCCTGCAAGAGCGACAGGAGCCCTTCGCGGACGATCGTGTGGTCATCGGCGACCAGAACCTTGGTGCGTTCGCCCATGCGTGCGGTGTTTCCCCGAGGGATTGCTAGCAGCCACACGGACGTCCTGCCAAGCACGCTGAAATTTCCCGCACATGTCAGGTGAAGACCCGACAGCCGAGCCTTCTCCGTCAACCCCGGAATCCGTTACCTTCGCCTCCCCGAAAGACGTGCTTCAGGAGGGAGCATCGAATGGAAGCGTATCGCGGTTCAAGCCGAGAGGGAGCGACAATGGCGAGCGAGTTTCAGTCCATGGTGGGCACCAGTGCCCCGATCCGCGAGGTCGAGCGTGCGCTCGGCTGGCTCGCGGTCGCCGAGGTGAATCTGCTGCTGCAGGGCGAGGCCGGGACCGGTAAGCGGGTCCTCGCTGAAGCGATCCACGCGCAGAGCCCGCGCGGCGCCGGCCCCTTCTTCGCCGTTTCGCTGAGCGGCCGTCCGGAGGTGGACGTCGAGGTCGAGATGTTCGGACGCGACGGCGAGAGCGGCCTGGTCGCGACGCGTGGCGCGACGTTGTACCTCGAGGACATCTCCACGCTGAGCATGCGCCTCCAGCGCCGCCTGGCGCGGGTCCTGCGCAGCGACCCCGCCCGGCGGGGCGCGCGGATCATCGCGTCGACCCTGGTCGAGCTGGAGGAGGCGGTCCGGCTCGGGCGTTTCCTGCCCGACCTGCACGCGCACCTCGGCCTCATCCGCCTCACCGTGCCGCCGCTGCGCGAGCGCCGTGAGGACATCGTCGCGCTCACCGAGTACTTCGTGCGCCGCTACTGCGAGCGCACCGGCGTCCTCGGTATCGCCGTGGCGCGAACGGCTCTCGCCGAGCTCACCGCCTACGCGTGGCCCGGCAACGCGCGCGAGCTGCAGCAGACCCTCGAGGCCGCGCTCGCGCTGACGCGCGGGCAGGAGCTCACGGCCGAACGCATCCGCACGGTCCTCGGCCGCCGGCCGCGCCGCTACGTCGCGCCCGACGTCTTCCCACTGCGCGAGCTCGAGCGCGACTACATCGCGACGGTCCTCGCCCGCTGCAACTGGAACCAGAGCCTGGCCGCGCGCCGCCTCGGCATCGGGCGGAACACGCTCATGCGGAAGATCAAGTCGTTCAAGCTCGAAAGGTCCGAAGCGGCCTGACCGCAGTTTGACGTCCACGCTCGGGGCGGCGCTCTCGTTCGGGCGGCGCCGCCCTTCGTGTCTCTAGCGCCGTCCACGCCGGACGCGCCGCCGTGGCTTCGCCCGAAACACTGCGACCAGTTGCCCTGGGCCGGGAGGCGTGGGGTGGCTCCGCGCGAAGATCGCTGCGCAACCGAGGTAACCGTTTGAATCCGTCCACCCTCAGCAACGCCGTCGACAAACACACTGCTCGCTCTTTATGCGCGCTCCGCCACCCCACGCCTCCCGCCCCTGTACTCTCGTCCCCGTGATCGTGACCGAGCTACGGGAGCGTCCTGCCCGCACGCGCGCTACGCGCGACGTGCAATGACCCGCCACGCGCACGCCCGCGCGCCGTGCGCTGACCTGCCCCGCTGCCACGCGCACGCACGCGCGCATCGCGCGCGGCGTGCACGCCTGCGCTCAGGAGCACTTGGTATCGACGTTTCGCGATTGGCGCCGTTCGACCACGTGTAGCGTGAGTACAGGGCCGGGGAGCGCGGGGTGGCGGAGCGCGCATAAAGAGCGAGCAGTGTGTTTGTCGACGGCGTTGCTGAGGGTGGACGG
>DASXLI010000046.1:0-16460 GCA_036496285.1 Binatia bacterium | reverse complement strand
CCCGGGATCGACGTCTCCGACATCGACGCGCTGGTGCGTGTCGCGGAGCACTGCAACCGGCTGCCGGTGCACCCGCGCCATCCGTATGCCGGGACGCTCGTCTATACCGCGTTCTCCGGCTCGCACCAGGACGCGATCAGGAAGGGCCTCGACGCGCGGCGGACGGAGGACGCCGTGCACTGGGAGGTGCCGTACCTGCCGATCGATCCCGCCGACGTGGGCCGCACCTACGAGGCGGTCATCCGCGTCAACAGCCAGTCGGGGAAGGGCGGCGTCGCCTACGTCCTCGAGACCGATCACGGTCTCCGCCTGCCGCGCGCGCACCAGGTCGAGATGGGCGCGGTCGTGCAGCGGCTCAGCGAGGAGAGCGGTGGCGAGGTGTCGTCCGCCGCGATCCGCGCGGCGTTCGAGCGCGAGTACCTGGAGCCCGGCGCGGACGGCCTCGTCGAGTTCGCGCTGACACCCGCCGAGCGGGGCGGAGCCTGGACGATCGACGCGGTCGTGAGCGTCGGCGGCGGACGGCGCTCGGTGAGCGGCGCCGGCAACGGGCCGATCGCGGCCTTCGCCCACGCCCTCGGGCGCGCCGTCGGCGCCGAGGTGCAGATCCTCGACTACACGGAGCATGCGGCCGAGACCGGCGCCGACGCGGCCGCGGTCGCCTATGTGGAGGTGACGCTCGGACCGAACGGGCCGCGCGCCTGCGGCGCGGGCCGCGACGGCGACATCGTCACGGCGTCGCTCCGCGCGGTCGTGAGCGCGGTGCGCCGTGCGTATCCGCGGCTCACGCCGAGCCTGCACCGTACGTACGCAACGTTCGCGTCGGTCGTGGGATGAGCGCGAGCGGATCAGGCGTCCGAGCGGGTCAGTAGCACCACGCCCGCGACGAGGACGACGGCGCCGAACGCGGCGGTGGCGGCAAACGGCCGCAGCGCCACCGCCGCGGGCAGGCGCCGGATCATGAGGTCGTTGTAGGCACGCATCGTCCAGGTCGTCGGCAGCCAGTTCGCGATGGTCTGCATCCACGCGGGCTCGAAGTCGAGCGGCCACCAGCAGCCGCCGATCGCGGAGAGCGCGAGGCTCGTCATGGTGCCGACCGGCATGACGGCGTCATGGGCGCGCGCGATCGTCGGTACGACGAGGCCGAGCGCGGCGGCCGCGAACGCCATGGCGAGCGTCGGCAACAGAAGCGCGGCGGGCGTCGGGCCGAGCGAGATGCCGAAGAGCGCGCGCCCGACCGCGAAGAGCACCAGCATCTGCCCGACGCCCACGACGACGCGCGCCAGCACCTTGCCGAGGAGGATTCCCGCGACCGGGACGCCGCTCGTCTGCAGGCGTGCCAAGGTCCCCCAGGCACGCTCGTCGAAGAGCGTGAGCGCGATGCCGAGCATCATGCCGATGAGGAGGAAGGTCACGCCGAAGCCGGGGACGTATTGGTCGAAGGCGTTGACGACGGTCGGTGCGCCGTCGGCGGCCGCGCGCTCCGCGAGCCCCAGCGTGCCGGGGAGCGTGGGCGCGGGCGTATCCCGCAGTGCCAGCAGTCCCGCCCGGAGCGGCGCGGTGTCGAGGCGCGGGACGGTCGGGGACGGCGGCTCCGCCAGCTCGGGCAGCGACAGCGGCGGCATGCTCGGGAGCGCCACGGGACGCGTCAATGCGGCGAGGACGTCCGGGGGGAGCGCAGCGGGGAACGGCGGCGGCGGCGGAATAGCGTTCGCGCGCGTGCCGGCGGCGGCCCGCAGCGCCCCGAGCCAAGCTTCGAAGGCGGCACGCGCATCGTCCAGCTCGCGTGCGCGCGCGCCGAGCATCTCCAACGCCGCGCGCCGCTCCGCGATCTCGTGCTCGAGCGTCGCGCGGGCCGCCTGCTCGCGCTCCCGCATTCCGGTCTCCGTCGCCCGTCGCGCGGCGCCGAGCCGGGTTCGCAGCGCGGTCGCCGCCTCGGCTCGGGCCTGCGCGATTCCGGCGTCAAGACGCCGCGTCTCGCGCTCCACCGACGCTGCGAGCCGCGCCAGCCGGCGATCGAGCGTATGCGCCGCGCGGCGCACGCCGCGTGCTGCGCGCGCCCGCGCGACCATCGCCGCACGCCGGCAGACGGCCGCGAGACGCAGCTCGATGGCGTTCACCTGGAGACGCCGTGCCGGATCGACGTAGAGCGCGAGCGGGACGTCGCGCCCCGAGGTGAGCGCCGCGCTCGTCTCCGCTGCGACGACGACGGCAACGGGCGCGGAGCCGCCGTCCCGGATGAGGGCGCGCGCCGTATCGCGGGCGGCGACCCGCTCGACCCGGATCGACGGCTCGCGCTCCAACGCGCCGATCACGGCGGCGGCCACGGGTCCGTGGTCCTCGTCCACGACCGGAAGGACGAGCGTCCGGCCTCCATCCCCGTAGAGCGCACCGAGGGAGTAGCCCGCGACCGTGATGATCACCACGGGGGCGCAGAGCAGCATGACGAGCACCACAGGGTCGCGTGCCAGGAGACGGCCCTCGTGCGCGATCGTCAGCCCGACGCTTCGGAGGAAGCGCCGCACGTCAGGCGTGCGGCCCGTCGCCGAGCGCGCGCCCCGTGAGCGCGATGAAGGCATCGGCGAGATTGGCGCTCCGCAGGTTGAAATCGACGACGCGCGCGCCGGCGGCATGCACCTGCGCGAGCACCTCGGTGATCTGCCCGTGCGCCGCGAGCTCGAGCAGCGCCTTGCCGTGGACCTCGCCCGCCGCGGCGCTCGACGCGACCGCACGCACGCCGGCGAGCGGCCGGTTCCATCCGTCGGGCAGGCGTCCGCGATACGTCAGCTCCATGCTGGTCCGCTGGCCGGCGAGGACGATCAGCTCCTCGACGGTGCCGCTCGCGACCAGGATCCCGCGGTCGATGAGCAGGACGCGATCGCAGATCCGCTCCGCTTCCTCCATGTAGTGGGTGCTGTAGACGATCCCGGTCCCCTGGTCGCGCAGGCGGCGCACGAGCCGCAGCAGGTGCTCGCGCGACTCGAGATCGACGCCGACCGTCGGCTCGTCGAGCAGGAGGATTTCGGGGCGATGGACGACGGCGCACGCGAGATTCAGGCGTCGCTGCATGCCGCCGGACAGCGCGTGTACCGGATCGTCCGCCCGCTCATCGAGACCGACGTCCGCGACGGTGCGCCGGCACGCGTCCCGGGCCTCGGCACGGGCAAGGCCTTGCATGCGGGCGAAGTGCCACAGGTTCTGTTGGACCGTGAGCGTCGGATAGAGCGCCAGCGATTGTGGTACCAGCGCGATCGACGATCCGCGCGCCGACGCGCCGTTCACCAGCACGCGGCCGCCGTCGGGACGCAAGAGCGTCGCGAGGATCGCGAGCGTGGTCGTCTTGCCGGCGCCGTTCGGCCCGAGGAGGCCGACGACCTCTCCGGGCCACAGCCTCAGGCTGACGCCGTCGAGCGCGGTGCGCGTGCCGAAGCGCTTGCGGACGTCGATGGCCTCGAGGAGCGGCGCCGCCATCGTCATGAGGCCGCCGGGCTCACCATGAGGCGCATCGCGCCCCCGACCATCACGCCGCACATCCGATCGTGGCCCGCCAGGTAGCGCAACAGGCGGCGGCGCAGCCGCGGATGGTGTGCGATCCAGAGCAGTCCCTGCGTGACCGACCAGTAGCCCACAAAGAGTCGTCGCGCCGCGCGCTCGTAGCGCCGCAGACTCTCCACCGTTGCCGCGCCGGCGACGATGCGGGGAAGCTCGGCGCCGAGGAGCAGCGCCGAGTTGAATGCGATCGAGAGACCGTCGGCGGAGATCGAGTCGATGAATCCCGCGGCATCGCCCATGAGCACCAGGCGAGTGTCGGTGCGGCGCCGCGCGCCGCGGGCCATCGGTCCCGCGCCGACGACGCTCGACAGCGGCTCGGCACCCGCGAGCCGCGCCGCCAGCGCGGGAAAGCGCGCGAGCAGGGAGGCGAAGCTCGGATTGACGACGTCGCCGTACTCCCAGACGACGTTGACGTTGACCGCGCCATCCGCGATCGGGGTCATCACGGCCTCCCCGTGCGCCGCGGCGTGGACCTCGACGAGGTGCGTCCAGGGCTGGACGGCGAAGTGCCGGCGAAGCGCGAACCGGCGGCGCCGCGCGGGCGGACGTTCCAGGCTCGCGGCACGGCGAAGCGGGGAATGCAGGCCGTCCGCGGCGACGACGAGCTGCGCGTTGAGCATGCCGCCGGCGAGCTGCACGGCGGCCGCCGAGGAATGGCGCTCCACGCGCTCGACGGCGCAGCGATCGCGGATCGTCACCCCCAGCTCCGCCGCGCGCGCCGCCATGGCCGAGACGAGCACGGTGCGGCGAATGCCGAGCCCGCCGGCGCCCGGGAGCGGCACCTCGGCGCCCGATCCGTCCTCGTTGACGAAACGGATGCCGCGGAAGCGCCGGCTGACGCCGGCCGGCACGTGCCGCATGACGCCGAGGCGCTCGAGCGCCGCGACCCCGGGCGGGAGCACACCCTCGCCGCAGGCCTTGTCGGGGGGAAAAACGCGGCGCTCGAGCACGACGACGCGCAGGCCGCGCTCCGCCGCCACGATCGCGGTCGCGAGCCCGGCCGGTCCGCCGCCGACGACGACGACGTCGAACGACTCGCTCACCATTGCACCAGCACGAGCTCGCCGCAGAAGCCGGGGCCGAGCGACAGCAGCACGCCGTAGTCGCCGGGCGCGGCGACCCGCGCGTCGAGGAGGTCGGCTGCGACGAAGAGGACCGACGCGGAGGAGAGGTTGCCCACGTCCTCGAGCGAGCGCCACGAGCGGGCGAGGGCGGCGGCGGGGAGCTCGAGCGCATCCTCGATCGCACGCAGCACCTTCGGCCCGCCGGTGTGGGCGATCCAATGCTGCACCTGCGCGCGCTCGAGCCCGTGCGCGGCGAGGAAGGCGTCGGCCGCCGCGCGCAGATGCGTGCGGATGAGGTCCGGGATGCCCGCGGTGAGGACGACCTCGAAGCCCGTGTCGCCGACGTTCCAGCCCATCAACTCCTCGGTGTCGCGGAAGAACAGGGATCGTGAGGCGATGATGCGCGGGCCCGCCGGCGTCCGGGCCCGCCGTGCGCCGGCGAGGACGACGGCCGCTGCGCCGTCGCCGAAGAGTGCCGTCGCGATCACGTTGGCGATCGAGCGGTCGTGGAGCTGCAGGGTGAGGGAGCAGAGCTCTACCGACAGCAGCACCGCGACGTCGTCGGGGAACGCCCGCAAATAGTCGGCGGCGCGCGCCAGGCCGGCGGCGCCTCCCACGCAGCCGAGCCCGAACATCGGCGTGCGTTTCACGTCGCAACGCATGCCGAGCCGGTTGATCAGCTTGACGTCGATGCTCGGCGAGGCGACGCCCGTCACCGTATTGAAGAAGATGTGGTCGACATCGTCGGCGACGAGACCGGCCCGGGCGAGCGCGGCTTCGACGGCACGCTCCCCGAGCGCCGTCGCGCACCGCGTCCACGCCTCGTTGGAGGCCGCGAAGGAGCGCAGCCCACGATACTCCTCGAGCGGCAGCGCGAGGTGGCGAGCGCGCACGCCGGTGGCGCGATGGATGCGGGCAAAGCGCGCCCGCTCGTGCTCGGAGCCGCCCCACTCGTCCGACAACGCGCCGGAGAGCGTCTCCGAGGCGTAGCGGTGCCCGGGCAGGGCGCGTCCGATGGCGCGGATCGTCGGATCAGTCGTCATGGTCTCGATCATGCGTGCGGAGAATCCTCTCTCAGGGCCGGGTTGCGGACGCCCAGCGAAGCAGCGTCTCGCGGTCGCCGTCGCTCAGCCGAGCGGCGTGGTTGAAGAACGTGTAGTCGGCGGGCGGCATCGTCGCCGCCTGCGCGACGGCCGCAATGGCGCCGGCTGCCCGGGCGCGGCGCTCGTCGTCGTAGGTCGTCCAGAGCGAGAGGTTCAGGACGTCGCGTGCGCCACGGGTCGACCACGACGAGGGTGCGAGCTTCGCGTACCAGGGATCCGCCCGCTCGTCCGAGTGGCAGGGGTAGCAGGCGCGCACGAGCAGCGGGTGCACGTCGGGCGCAAGCGCGGAGGGCAGCGCGGCGGCCGCGGGTGCGGATGCGGCGGGCTGGTCGGCGGCACGTGCCTGCGGGGCGGCATGCGCGCCCGCGGGCGGCGCACCGTGCACGCCCGCGTAGACGAGCAGGGCGAGATGTACGAACGCGGCGGTCCCGGCGGCGGTCGCCATCGCCTACGCCCCCGCGCTCCACGTGACCCGGCCCGCCGCGTCGACCTCGAGCTGCACCTCCTTGGCGACGCTCAGGAGGAGCACGCTCGGATCGGTGAGTCCCCACGCGACGTAGGGTACGACGAAGCGCGACGTCGCAGTCAGCTCGTCGCCGACGACGCGGCCCTCGGCCTCGATCACGACCTCGTGCACGGCACCGTGCAGGGTGAGCGCACCGTGCATCGTCGCGTGGAACCCCCCGTCCGCGCGCATCGCGCCTTCGACGCGCGTCGGTTCGAAGCGGATCTCCGGATAGCGGTCGCTCTCCAGCACCACGCGCTTCATGCGCTCGTCCCGCGCAGTGTTGTCCGAGTCGGCGCTCGCAGCGTCGACGATCACGGTGCCGCTGGCGTCGCCGGTGGGATCGACGGCGAGCGTACCGAGCACCAGGCGGAACGTGCCATGGGTTTCGTGCAGCGCTCCGGGAAGGCGAAAGGCGATCCTCGTCTGCCCCGGGTCGAGCCGCAAGACGCCGCCGCGCGCCGGTCCATCCGTCGTCGCAGGCACGGCGGGCACCGCTGCCGCGAGCGAGAGAACGAGAAGCGCAAGCCCGGGCACGAGCCCGGGCCGCGCTCGCTCAGATGACATGCAGAACCCGCCGCGCCATGCCGAGCGCCTCGCTCCAGAAACGATTGGAACGATGCATCAGCTCGACCACCGCCTCGATCCCCTCGAGGTAGGCATCGATCTGCGAGTCGCTCACGTTCAACGCCGGCGAGGCCTTCAGCACCATGAACTGGTTGCCGCAGATCTGGCTGTAGATCGCCCGGTCGCGGAAGAGACGCATGACGAGGACCTGGCCGAACATCGCAGGGTGGATGCGGGCGAAGGCGGAGAACAGGACGCGCAATCGCAGCTCGCGCGGCGGCTGGAACTCGATGCCGGTCATGAGCCCGACTCCGCGCACGTCCTTGACCATGGAATAGCGGGACAGCCGGGCGCGCAGCTCGGTGCGCAGGCGCTTGCCGGCGGCGGTCGCTCGCGCACCGAGATCCTCTTCCTCGAGCACGTCGAGCGACGCCAGTCCGGCTCGCATGGCGAGCGCGTTCTCGCTGTACGTCGAGGTATGCACGATCGCCCGTTTGAAGGACGTGTACACGGAATCGTACACCTCGTCGGACATGAGGACGGCACCCACCGGGACGAGGCCGCCGCTCAGTGCCTTTGCGAGTACGACCATGTCGGGCTCGAGCCCGAAGTGGTGCGCCGCGAGGAACTCGCCGGTACGGTAGAGCCCGGTCTGCACCTCGTCGAGCACGAGCAGCGTTCCCCAGCGCCGGCACAACGCCTGCGCCTCGAGCAGATACTCCCTCGGCGGCACGACGATCCCGGCTTCGGCCTGGATCGGCTCGACGACGAACGCGGCGTAGCGCTTGGTGGCGAGCTCGGCGGCGAGCGCGTCGAGATCGCGAAACGGCACGGCCTTCGTCTCCGGCAGGAGCGGCCCGAATCCGTCGGTCCAGAAGGGGTTGTCCATGAGGGAGAGCGCCCCGCAGGTGAGTCCGTGGAACGCGCCGCGTGCGTGCAGGATGCCGGGCCGACGCGTGCGCGCACGCGCGAACTTGATGACCGCTTCGATCCCCTCGCTGCCGGAGCTCGCGAAGAAGACCTTGCGCAAGCGCCCGCCCGCGAGCACGCAGAGGCGTCGCGCCAGCTCGCCCGCGAGCTCCGGTACGTGGCCCTGGAGCATTGCCGGACCGCTGCGTTCGAGCTCCTCTCGCAAGGCGCGCACGATTCGCGGATGGTTGTGGCCGACGTTGTGGACGCAGTACCCGGCGTTGAAGTCCAGGATGCGCCGGCCGTCGGCGGTGAACAGCTCGGATCCCGCGCATCGGGTGTACTCGACGTTCATGCCGAGGACGTCGAGCAGACGAACCCAGCTGGGATTCACGTAGCTCGCGTAGAGCGATTCCGTCGCGGTCGTGTGTGCGGTGTGCAACATCGTGTCCCGAGCTTCAGCAACTTCCGTGCACAGCTTTCTCCGCGCGCGGCCTCCGCGGAACGCGCGTCCACCGGCTCGCGCGGTCGTCCGAGGTAGGATCCCCGCAAGTTCTTTCACGCGGGCGATGCCGGCTCGTCGGATGATTCGCCGGATTGGGAATCGACGTCCCGATCGGCGACGGCTGGACCTTCGCCTCCGTTGTGACGTAGGCATGCCGGATGCGCGTACGACCCTCGCTGATGACGGTCCGGATCGTCCTCGCCGCCGGGCTCCTCTGCTCCGCCGCGTCCCCGGTCCATGCCGGCGTCATCGGCGTCGTCTGCGGCACGACGGTCACGAAGAGCATCGTGCTGCAGGCGGACGAGACCTGCAGCCACGACGGCATCACCATCGGTGCCGACACGGTGACGATCGACCTCGGAGGTCACACGCTCCACGGTCCTGGGGCCGCCGGAACGATCGGAATCGACGTCGGCACCCACAGCGGCGTGACGATCAAGAACGGCACGGTATTCCTGTTCGGCACCGCGATCACAACGGGCGCCTCGGCCCCGCACCTGAAGCTGTCTGACGTGACCGCGTCCGCCAGCGTCGCCGAAGGCGCGAACCTGGTGACGACGGACGTCGCGATCGACCGCTGCGCATTCGTCGCGAACGGGGGGGAGGGCCTGCGGCTCGCGGCACAATCCGGCAAGGTGTCCAACAGCATCGCCGCGGGGAACGCCGCGACCGGCTATCTGATCGTGGCTGGCGCCGCTACGATGACGAAGGTCACGAGCGCCGACAACGGAAGAGGCATCGACGTCGCCAACGGCGCCACCGTACGGATCCAGGGCAGCCGCTTCCTGCACAATCAAAGCTGGGGCGTCTTGCTGGAGAGCGGCGGCACCATCTCGGGGAGCACGATGATCGGCAACGCCGCCGACGGCGTGATGGTCCGGAACTTCGACGCCACGCTCACCGGCAACCTCATCGCGGGCAACGTGCAGAACGGCATCAATCTGAACGGCTCGGCGAACACGACAGTCACGAAGAACCGGGTCGTCGGCAACCATGCCGATGGCATCCACGTCGACGCCGGGGCGACCGATGCGGTCCTGGAGAGCAACACCGTCGTCGGCAACGGCGGCGAGGGCCTCTCGATCGCGAGCGCCTCGACGACGCTCACGAAGAACGTCGCCAACGCCAATACCAATAGCGGCGTGAACGCCGGCGCCGCGATCGACGGCGGCGGCAACACGGCGCACGCCAACGGCGACGCTGCATGCTCCGCCGTCGTCTGTCCGCCGGCGTTCGTCGGCAAGCCCGGCACCACGACGCCCGTCTGTAACCAACCGGTGACGACCTCGATCAAGCTGAACGACGACTCGCCGGTCTGCACCGGCTCGTCGGGGCTGATCGTCGGCGCCGACCATGTGACGATCGACCTGAACGGCCACATGCTGCGCGGTGATGGAAGCGTCGGCCACGCCGGCATCGTGGTCGGTAGCCATGTGAAGGTCACCATCCAGAACGGCATGGTCCAGAACTTCAACACCGGCGTCTCCTCCGTCGGCAACGGCCTGAAGCTCGTCAACGTCGAGCTGCGTGGCAATGCCCAGGACGGCGCCGATCTCCTGGGCGACGGCATCGCCGTCAGCAAGAGCACGTTCGTGCTGAACGGCGGGGCCGGCCTGCATCTCGCCGGCGGTGCCGCCCCCAAGGTCAGCGCCAGCTTCTTCGTGGCGAACGGCGCCGACGGTCTCCACGACTTCGGCACCGGGGGCACGCTGTCCTCGCTGACCGCGGCGGGCAACGTAGCCCATGGGGTATTCCTCGCGGATCCCGCAGCCGGGCACTTGAGCGGCAGCACCCTCGCCGACAACGGCGGTGCTGGCCTCGACCTCCCCGGGGTCGACATGGCGACGAGCACGATCGCGAAGAGCACGATCGTCGGCAATCAAGCGGAGGGCGTGCTCGGCCCCGGTGCGGGATCGACGTTCGTGTTCGACGCCAACCTGATCGGCGGCAACCTCCTCGACGGCCTGAAGCTCGGGCCGTCCTCCGCGGGCCTGGTCGTCACGAAGAACAGCCTCTTCGGCAACGGCAAGAACGGGTTGATCATCAGCCCCGTGATCGACAGCGGGCTGGTGAAGAGCAACATGGCGGTCGGCAACGGCCAGGGGGGTATCGAGCTCGACGTGGCGGGCGTGACCTTCACGAAGAATATCGCTGACGCCAACGTCGACGGGATCTTCGCCGTCGACGGCGACATCAACGGCGGCGGCAATGAGGCGCGCGGCAACACCGAGAATCAGTGCTCCGGCAACATCGTCTGCAATTAGAACCACTGCGTTGGCGGGCGGTTAGGCGCGCGCGGAAGTACGGTTGACTGCCCGAGGGGCAGGGAGTATCCATCCATCCGGATGAACGGATGATGAATACCTCCGCGACCCCCGCCATCCTCGACCACCTCTCCGTCCTCGGAGAGGGGACCCGGAGCCGTATCCTACTGGCGCTCGAGCGGTACGAGTTGACGGTCGCCGAGCTGTGCGCGGTGCTGCAGGCGCCGCAGTCGACGGTCAGCCGCCACCTGAAGGCGCTCCTCGACAGCGGCTGGGTGACGGCGCGCGCCGAGGGCACGAGCCGGCTCTACCGCAGCGGGCGCGACGCCATGGACCCGCCGGCGCGCCGGCTCTGGCAGCTCGTGCGCGAGCAGGTCGCGGAGTCGGCGGCCGCGGCGCAGGACGCGCATCGCCTCGAGGGCGTCCTGGCGGAGCGGCGCACCAAATCGGAGGAGTTCTTCACCTCGTCGGCCGGGCAGTGGGATCGCCTGCGTGAGGAGCTCTTCGGCTCGACGTTTCATCTGCAGGCGCTGCTCGGCCTCCTCGACGACGCGTGGATCGTCGGCGACCTCGGCTGCGGCGGCGGGCAGGTGAGCGAAACCCTCGCGCCGTGCGTCGCGCGCGTCATCGCGGTCGACGACTCGGCGGCGATGCTACAGGCGGCGCGGCGGCGTCTGCGCGGGCTCGACACCGTCGAGCTGCGGCGCGGGCGGCTCGAGGCGCTGCCGATCGACGACGGCGCGCTCGACGCCGCCGTATGCGTCCTCGTGCTGCACCACGTGCCCGATCCGGGCCGGGCGCTCGCCGAGGCGGCGCGCGTCGTGCGGCCGGGCGGGCGGCTCCTCGTCGTCGACATGCTGCCGCACGACCGCGAGCACTACCGCCAGCAGATGGGGCACGTGTGGCTCGGGTTCGCCGAGGAGCAGATCGGGGCGTATCTCGCCGGCGCCGGCTTCGAGCAGCCGCGCATCCGGCCATTGCCGCCCGCGCCGAAGGCACAAGGACCGACGCTCTTCGCGGCGACCGCTCGCCGCGCCAACGGACATCATCGACGGAAGTGAAAGGAGAGGAAGCATGGCCATCAGCAGTGCAGCCAAGAAGAAGACGCCGCCCGAGACGCAGGGGCGCCCGCCGTTCAAGGTGGCGGACCTGTCCCTCGCCGAGTTCGGGCGCAAGGAGATCCGCCTCGCCGAGCAGGAGATGCCCGGGCTCATGGCGCTCCGCAAGCGCTACGCGGGGAAGCGCCCGCTCGCCGGCGCCAAGATCATGGGCAGCCTCCACATGACGATCCAGACCGCGGTGCTGATCGAGACGCTCGTCGATCTCGGCGCGGACGTGCGTTGGGTGTCGTGCAACATCTTCTCGACGCAGGACCACGCGGCCGCGGCGGTCGTCGTCGGGCCGAGCGGCACGATCGCGAAGCCGAAGGGCACGCCCGTCTTCGCCTGGAAGGGCGAGACGCTCGAGGAGTACTGGTGGTGCACCAGCGAGGCGCTCATGTGGCCGGACGGCAGCGGCCCGAACCTCATCGTCGACGACGGTGGCGACGCGACGCTCCTCGTCCACAAGGGCGTCGAGTTCGAGAAGGCCGGCAAGGTGCCGGCGTTCGACGCGAAGAAGGACCCGGAGGAGTGGGGCGTCATCCTCGACCTCGCGCGTGCCGAGCTGAAGCGCGACCCGAAGCGCTGGACGCGAGTCGCGTCGAAGCTGCGCGGCGTCAGCGAGGAGACGACGACCGGCGTGCATCGCCTCTACCAGATGATGGAGGCGGGGACGCTGCTCTTCCCGGCGATCAACGTCAATGACTCGGTCACCAAGAGCAAGTTCGACAACATCTACGGCTGCCGCCACTCGCTCGTCGACGGCATCTGCCGCGCCTCCGACGTCATGCTCGGCGGCAAGGTCGCCGTGGTGTGCGGCTTCGGCGAGGTCGGCAAGGGCTGCGCGCAGGCGCTGCGCGGCCAGGGCTGCCGCGTCGTCGTCACCGAGATCGACCCCATCTGCGCCCTCCAGGCGTCGATGGAGGGCTACGAGGTCAACACGCTCGACAACATGGTCGAGCGCGCCGATCTCTTCGTCACCGCCACGGGCAACCTCAACATCATCACCACCGAGCACATGAAGCGCATGAAGGACAAGGCGATCGTCGGCAACATCGGCCACTTCGACAACGAGATCGACATGGCCGGGCTGAAGAAGGTGAAGGGCATCGAGCGCATCAACATCAAGCCGCAGTACGACGAGTGGCGCTTCCCCGACGGCCACAGCGTCATGATCCTCGCCGAGGGCCGCCTGCTGAACCTCGGCTGCGCCACGGGCCACCCGAGCTTCGTCATGTCGGCGTCCTTCTCGAACCAGGTGATCGCGCAGCTCGAGCTGCACACCAACAACGCCAAGTACGACAAGAAGGTCTACATGCTGCCGAAGCACCTCGACGAGGAGGTGGCGCGCCTCCACCTCGACCATCTCGGCGTCAGGCTCACCAAGCTCACCAAGGAGCAGGCCGACTACATCGGCGTCCCGGCGAGCGGTCCGTACAAGTCGGACCACTACCGGTACTGATCCGCCCTTCCGAAGCCCGTCCCAATCGCTCGCCGCGGCCGGCATGCCCGTGTCGGCCGCGGCGGTGAAGCTGCGCCGAAATGGCGCAGCTTTCCAACGACGCTCCGCGGCGATTCTTCTTGACCGAAATCGGGTCCTTCCTTAGCAACGACCAGTGAGTGGCCCGGGCGGGGTCCCGAGCCGCGTAACCGTCCCAGCGTCTCCCGCTGGGCTCTCCTCACGAGGTCGACATGACGACGAAAGGATTTCGTGTCATCGGCGCCGTCCTGCTGCTCGCGCTGGTGGTGCTGATCGCGCGGGACGCCTCCGCCACCCATTTCCGCTTCGGCCACATCACCTGGACGCCGCGTCCCGATCTCGGTGACAACGGCGTCGAGTTCCAGGCGACGACGGCCTGGCGTCGCAGCTTCTTCACCGGCACCGCGGGCGACGGGCTTCCCGCGATCGGTGACCTGATCGTCCCGGCGATCTTCGACTTCGGGGACGGTGCCACCACGACGCCGTTCTTTCGCGTGAGCGCGATCGACCTCACCGACGACGTGCTGGTCGCAAACGCCGTCACGTGCGAGGGGCCCGCATCGGGGACGGTCGTTACGGAGACGGAGCCGAACGACACGGCGGCAACCGCGCAGACGATGGCGGTCGGCGACGACTTCAGCGGCTCCGTCGACCTGGACGACATCGACTTCGTCAAGTTCACGGTCGCCGGGCCGACCGACATCATCGCGACCACCGTGCTCGGCACGCTCAGCGACTCGTTTCTCACCCTGTTCGACACCGACGGCTCGACGATCCTCGCCGAGAACGACGATTTCGACTCGACCGGGGCGTCGCAGATCGTGTTCTCGCTGCCCGCGGCGGGCACCTACTTCCTCGAGGTCGACGGCTTCGACTCGGGAACGTACACGCTCCAGCTCCGCCTGAAGGATTGCAGCGACGGCCTCACCCACGTGTACGGCGAGGCCGGCGACTTCACGGCCTCCATCGACGACTGCTGCCGCATCAGCGAGTGCGCGCCGCCGAACGCGCACATCAACAACCCCGACGGCGAGTATCGCATCGAGGCCCTGGTCAACGCCGGCGCGGCCAACAGCTCGCCGGTCAGCAGCCTGCCGCCGATCGTGCGCTGCCCGCAATCCGGTGTCTGCACCTTCACGGTGCCGGCCTCCGACAACGAGGCCGATCCGCTGACGTTCCGGCTCTCGACGTCACCGGAGTCGTTCATCGGGGAGCAGCCGGGGCCGACCTCGTGTCCCAACGCCGCCTCGATCGACGCGACGACGGGCGTCTACACGTGGGACACCACCGGCTGCACGCTCGCGGCCGACGTCTGCAGCGAGGCGACCAATACGCTCTACTCGACGCAGGTGACGATCGAGGATCCGACCAGCAAGGTCGCGCTCGACTTCCTCATCCAGCTCGCGGAATGCCCCGAGGGCAACCACACGCCGGCCTTCACCGCCGAGTCCGGCTGCGGCACGGTCATCAATCGCAAGCCCGGCCAGGCGGTGAGCCTCACGATCGGCGCCTCCGACGCCGACGCGACCGACACGGTCGATCTGAACGACGCCGGCCTCCCCGACGGCGCCACGATGACGCCAACTCTACCGACGTCCTGCAATCCGGTGTCAAGCGAGTTCGCGTGGACGCCGGCCGCGGCCCAGGTCGGCCAGACGGTGGTCACCTTCACTGCGACCGATCCCTGCGGATCGCAGGCGCTCTGCTCGGTGACGATCGATGTCGAGACCGAGATCTGCACGAACGGCATCGACGACGACGGCGACGATCTCGTCGACTGCGCCGACCCCGATTGCGCGGCTGATCCCGCGTGCGCCGCCACGCCGACGCCGACGGACACGCCGGTCGCGACCGACACGCCGGGGCCGGAGGAGACGGCAACCGAGGTCCCCCTGCCGACCGAGACGCTGACGCCGCTCCCGACCGAGACCGAGACCCCGGTCGAGACGCAGACGCCGACGCCCATCCCGACCCCGAGCGAGACGGCGTCGCTCGGGCCGGCGACCGCCTCGCCGCCGCCCGTGGAGACGCCGACCGCGACGGCGTCGTCGACGCCCTCGCCCGTGGTGACGCCGGGATGCACCGAGGAGGCGACCTTCGAGTCGCTGAACTGCCGCATCCAAGAGCTGATCGATACCGTCACCGGGTCGTCGGACTTCGGCAGCCTGCAGGGCAAGCTCATCCGCACGCTGCAGCGGGCGAAGGGCAACAAGGAGCGCGCCGAGGCGCTCTTCGCCGACGGCAAGCAGCGCCGCTCGAAGGCCGCGCTCAAGCGGTCGCGCCACGCGCTCCGCAGCGTCAGCTTCACCGTGCGCTCGCTCACGGGACGGGACCAGATCGCGCAGCCGACGCGCGGCACGTTCGCGCAAGCGGTTCATGACGTCGAGCACGACATGGACACGCTTCTCGACACCCTCTGAGCGTTCGCGCCCGCCATCCGGTCCACGCCGGGTGGCGGGCGCCTGTCCCGCCGGTATTGTTGCAGGCATGGGTCGTGTGCAGAGGATCAGTCCGTGCCTGTAGTTCGACGGCCAGGCCGAGGAGGCCGCGGCGTTCTACATCGCCTGGGAGCGGCTCTCGTCGGGCGGCGACCCGAGCGCGCAGCAGTGCGGCTGGCTGAAGGACAAGTTCGGGCTCTCCTGGCAGGTCGTGCCGACCATCCTGCCCGAGCTGGTCAGCGACCCGGGCTCGCCGCAGTCGCAGCGCGCGATGGTGGCCATGATGCAGATGAAGAAGCTCGACATCGCGCGGCTGCGGGAGGCGTACGGAGGCTAGAGCCGCCAGACGTCAGCGGTCGAGAAAGAGTCCGCTGCGGGCGAAGATGTAGCCGTTGTGGTCGAGCACCAGGATGTCGGCGATCTCGAGGCTCGAACAGGTGGGGAGACCCGGGAAGGAGCTCGCGTTCAGCATGGCGTCCAGCGAGGTCACAAGCTTGGCCTTGCCCATGACCACGTCGACCGGGGCGCCGATCAGGCCGTCCACCATCGTGACGTCGCCGTCGGCGCGATCGTCCATCGTGATGCGCGCGATGATGCTGAGGAATCCGCTCCGTCCGTCCACCCGCTCGTTGAAGCGGTCGACCAGGCCCTCCATCTTGAGGAGCACGGTGACGTCCGCCGAGTTGCTCGGCGGATTCAGCGGGTCGACGGGAAACGTTCTCACGGCCTTCAAGGCGATCTCGCCCCGGCCGACGCGCTCGCTCCACCGCCAGCTCGTGACGTCGTAGTCGGATGCCGGGGACGGCGGCTTGCACGCCGGCACGCTGCCTTCCGTGGTGGTGTTGGGCGGCACGTCGCCGCTGAAGCCGCGATCGCCGCAGTAGTAGAAGGCCTGCACGAGGCTCGTGGAGAGCTTCTTCGCCGAGCGCGGATGACCGAACGCGCACTGCGCTTGCGCAGGCCCGGCCGTCAGGCA
>DASXLI010000045.1:0-19546 GCA_036496285.1 Binatia bacterium | reverse complement strand
TATCGGGGCGTCGTCACCGACATCGATCCGGCGGGGTCTACCATCATCTTGAAGACCCAGGAGCGGCCGGATCCGATTCGCTACACGATCAACGAGAAGACGACGTTCGTCGACTCGGCGGGCAACGTGACCACCCGCGAGAAGATCCGCAACGCGCCCGTGACCGTCTATACGATGGACGAGGGTGGCAAGCAGGTCGTCACCAAGGTCGTTGCCACTACCACCACGGGTGGCGCGGTGGAGAAGAAGACCACGACCGAACGCGTCGAAACTCCCGACTGAAGCCAGCGCAGGGGCTCGGTTCGGCCAAAAAGGGCTGAGCCGCGGGAGGGACGGAGGCCGGTCGGCAGGCATGCTGACCGGCCTCATGTACTTTTCACGCCACGCGACGCGCGGCGATCGTCAGGAACAGGCCGGGTGGTCGTCAGGAAACTGCGTGCCGACCCGATTGTGCTTCCAGCAGTTCCCAATCCCTGTACCGTCCCAGGCGAGATCGACGGCGAACACCGGGTTGATCAGCGGCGACGGTGACGTGCCGTTGCCGAACGCGACGTTCTGTACGATCCGGTCGAAGTCGGGGTTGGGCTCGATGTCGAGCTGAGCGCACTGCGCGTCGCTGAGATTGTTCGCGACGCAGTAGTTCGCCACCGCGATACCGAACGAGTCGTTGCCAAATACGGCATTGTGGTCGATCAGATTGGCGTCGGCCGCCAGCACCAGCAGGCCCGATCCCGGCGGGACGGCGCAGACCTCGTCCGTCGGATCGAGGCAGGTGTTGGGCTCGTTGTTGTCGTGGATGAGGTTATGATCGACGCGGTTGTTCGCGTTCTGCTTCACGTCGAGGAAGATGTTGGTGAACGTCAGGATGCCGGCCGTATTGCCGTCGGACTCGTTGTGATCCATGCGCGTGTTGCTGCAGTTCTCGAGCTCGAAGCCGCTCACGTTGCCGTGCGCCACGTTGAGATCGACGCGCACGTCGTGCGACTGGCCGATGTAGATGCCCGTATCGTTGGAGCCGGTCGCGACGTTCAGCGCGACCACGCCCTTGCCGCAGTGGGATGGAAAGATGCCGTACTCGGCGTTGTCGTGCACCGCGTTGCCGACGACCTTCCAGTCGTCGGCGCAGAAGAGGAAGATGCCGTCACCGCCGAAGCCGTTCACGGTGAAGCCGCTGACCAGCGCCCCCTGGAGGCGCTGCGTCTGGTCGGTGAGGCACTCGGCGCCGTCGGCGCCCTCCTTGGCGAAGGCGAAGCCCTGATCCTGACCGCCCGCGTTCTCGAGCACGACGTGCCCGAGCGCGACCAGCGCGATGCCGTCCTTGTCGATCACGACGGCGCAGGTGTTGCCCGGCTCCGTGGGACATGGCCGCCCGGCCTCGTGGTAGGTCCCCGGGCGCACCACGATGCGATCGCCCGACTGGGCCTGATCGACCGCGGCCTGGATGGAGCCGCTCGGGCCGACGACGATCGTCCGGGCCGACGCCGGGGACATGGCGAGGACGGTGAGCGTCGCGGCAGTGAACGTGACGGAAATGAGACGCATGACGAACCTCCTTGGGTGAGTGTTGGGGCACAAGGCTCGAGATCGCGTCATCGCAGAGGGTCCACTACAGTCAACGGGCGGTCCGGGCGGTGCCGCCCGACCGTCTCAGTCCTCGATCGCTTGATATGCCAGCGTCCAGAAGTCGTCGTGGACGCGCCGCGCGACGTCGCCGTAGAAGCGCTGGATCATCAGGACGCCGACCAGGGCCGCGCGCGGATCGGAGCGCCACGGCGTCCCGAAGCCGCATCCGTGATCGTCCCAGAAGCCGGAGAGGCGGAAGGTCGATAGATCGCGCAGCGTGATCGGCCGACGCGCCGGCTCGGTATCGTCGAGCGGCCCTTCCATGTCGCGCAGCACCCGCCGGTCGGCGAGCTTCGGGAGCAGCGCGGCCAAGCGGATCGTCGAGGCGCAGGCGTGCTTCTCGACGAGCATCATCGCCGCGACCGCCGCGATCGGCTTGGTCATCGAGGCGACGCGGAAAGTGGTGTCGCGCCCTGGGCGATCCCGCACCCAATGCGAGCGTGCCGGCGCAGTCGCGAGAATCGTTCCTTCACGTCAGCCTCCTCGCATCCGTCGACGGGTGGGCGGCGCGCAACTCGCCGTCGCGGGCCGCTTTTCCTTGTAGCGTCGGCTCGAGAATGGTACGCGCTGCCCGGGTCGTCGTCCGGGTTACATCAACGCTTCCATCCCCCCAGGGGAGGTTCCTATGCTGCTCACGCTCCCGACGAGGCTATCAGCATCTCTCGCCATCGCGCTCGCCTGCGCTCTCCTGCTCGGCGTCGCGCCGCGTGCTGCCGCGACCTCCAACCCGCCGAACTGTCCCAAGACCGGTCAGGCTCCCTCGGTCGGCGAGTTCCGCGACCTCATCTTCGGCGACCAGTGCAGCGGCGGCGTGAACAGCGGAGCCAATTGCACGATGGACAGCGAGTGTCCGGGCGGCGGGCGCTGCTCGCCCGGCGAGACACCGATTAGCGGTCCGAAGATCGAAGGCGAGACGATCTATTACGAGGCGTCCCTCTCCTTCAATCCGGCGGCGTGCGGCTACGAGGGCGGCTCGATGTGCATCGACCTGCCGGCGGCCGGCGGCTGCCCCGGTGGGCATCCGCCGATCTCGCCGCAACGTTGCGTCGGCGGCACGAACGCCAACGCCAACTGCACCGCCAGCAGCCAGTGTACCGGGGGCTCCTGCGTCCTGCTCTTCGGCAGCGAATGCTGCGACGTCACGCCTCCGGGTGGCGTACCGCTCATCTGCTCCGCCCCGACCTGCAATCCGCAGGGCGAGTTGACCGTGACATCGACGCAGGTGGCCTATGTCGTGCACGCCGCCGACCGCTCGAGCCAGTGCGCTGATCCGAGCAACGTCCGCGCGATCTTCCGCTACTTCAACGGCACGTCGCACCACGGCGTGAACAACGAGTTCCCGGTGAACTCGGATCAGCCGCTCTGCAACGCGGTCGTGACACCGACCCCGACGTCGACGACCACGCCGACACCAACCTCCACGCCGACACCGACCGACACGGCGACGCCGACCGCGACGCCTACCAGCACCCCGACGGCCACAGCGACGAGCACGGCGACGGCGACCGCGACCACGACACCCACGGTCACCGCGACCAGGACCGCAACGCCGACAGCGACCCGCACCGCCACGCCCACGCCGACGCCCACGCGCACGGTGACGCCGACCGCCACCGCGACGCCGGGCCAGGAGTTCTGCCGGACGGCGGGCTACTGGGCCGAGCATGCCGGGACCGAGAAGAACTGTGGCCAGAACATCGCGCAGACGCTGCTCGACACCGGCGGCCCGATCACCATCTGCGGCGAGAGCCTTCGAACCACGGCGCTCGAGGACGCCGCCTCGGCCGAGGAGGCGATGTGCGTCACCGTGCAAGGCGAACAGACCCGTCAGCTCGCCCGCCAGCTCACCGCGACTGCGCTCAGCTGCATCGTCAGCGACGTCGCCGCGGGACGGAACCCGCTCGGGAATCCGACGTGCTCGCAGGTGAGCATCGGCACGCTCTTCCAGCAGTGCAACGACGTGTGCACCGGCGCCAGCACGGCGCGCACGGTCGGGCAGTGCATCGATCTCCTCGATTGCTTCAACAACGGCTTCGCGCCGAACGCCGCGACGGGCAAGTGCGGCGCCGTCACCGGTACGAGCTGCCACGACCGCGACTTCCCGGCCTGCGCGCAGCTTCACCTGCCCAATTGCAACCTGCCGACGAGCAACCATTGCTTCGGCAAGGAAGGCGCCGCGAGCAGCACCGACAAGTGCGGCGACGCGCGCGGCAACGACTGCATCATTCTCGCCTCGGGCGAGGCCAATTGCAGTTGCGACAGCGATCCGGCCGCCGGCCGGCCCTGTCCGTAGTCGCACCCCGACGCAGCGAACGACGAGCGGCCGGGAGAGCGCGCGGCTCTCCCGGCCGGCCCTCTTGCACCGGTGTCGATGAAGGCGTTAGATCGCCCCCGGCTGACCTTGCCGTCGGCACTCCAGCCTCACTCAGGAGGGTCTCATGTCGTCATTGCGGATCAACGACGTTGCACCGGACTTCACCGCCGCTACCACCCAAGGCACGATCAAGTTCCACGACTGGATCGGCGACAAGTGGGCGATCCTGTTCTCCCACCCGAAGGATTTCACCCCGGTCTGCACGACCGAGCTCGGCTACATGGCCAAGATCGAGCCGGAATTCACCAAGCGTAACGCCAAGCTGATCGGCCTGAGCATCGATCCCGTCGACGACCACGGCCGCTGGGCCAAGGACATCGAGGAGACGCAGGGCGCAGCGGTGAAGTACCCGCTCATCGGCGACACCGACCTCGCGGTCGCGAAGCTCTACAACATGCTGCCAGCCGAGGAGCCCGGCACCTCCGCCGGCCGCACCGCCGCGACCAACGCCACGGTGCGCTCCGTCTTCATCATCGGCCCGGACAAGCGCATCAAGCTGATGCTGACCTACCCGATGACGACAGGCCGCAACTTCGACGAGATCCTGCGCGTGCTGGACTCGATGCAGCTCACCGCCAAGCACAAGGTCGCGACACCGGTGAACTGGCAGAACGGCCAGGACGTCATCATCGCGGGATCGGTGTCGGACGCCGACGCCAAGACCATCTACCCGGGCGGCTGGAAGGCGCCGAAGCCCTACCTCCGCATCGTCAAGCAGCCGAGCTGAGCCGCAGTGCTCTTCGAGCAGGTCGAAACCGGCGGCTGCCGATCGTATCTGATCGGCTGCGCCGAGACCTGCGTCGCGGCGCTGATCGACCCGGAGGCGAGCCAGCTCGATCGCTATCTCGCCCTCGCCTCCCGCGACGGGCTGCGCATCCGGACGCTGATCGAGACCCACACGCACGCCGATCATTTCTCGGCCAGCGTGCAGCTCGGCCGCCAGCTCGGCACACAGGTGGTGATGCACCGCCTGAGCCCGTCGCCGTGGGTGAACATGAGGGTCGACGACGGCGACATGATCGTCGTCGGCAAGCTGCACTTCCAGGTGATGTACACGCCGGGGCACACGCGCGATTCCATGTGCCTGCAGGTCGAGGATCGACTCTTCACCGGCGACACGCTGCTGATCGGCGCCACCGGGCGCACCGACCTGCCGACCGGCGATTCCGCCGCGCTCTACGACAGCCTCTTCGGTCGCGTCCTCGAGCTGCCGCCGGAGACCCGGGTGCACCCGGCGCACGAGTACAAGGGACGCACGGAGACGACGCTCGCCGCCGAGCGTGCCGACAACCCGCGCCTCCAGGTCGCCGATCGGGATGCCTTCGTGACGCTCATGGGCAGCCTCAACCTCGGCATGCCCACCCATCTCACAGAGGCGCTCCGCACCAACATGAGCGGCGGGAAGACGGTCGCGCAGATGCTGGCCGAGGCCGCCGGTGTCGTACCGTTCATGTCGCTTGCCGAGCTGCAACGCCGGATCGAGCGCGGCGACGATGGTCTCGTCGTGCTCGACGTGCGCGAGCGCGACGCCTACGAGGAGGGCCACATCGCCGGTGCGCAGCTCCTGCCACGCGGGCAGCTCGAGCTGCGCGTCAATCAGGATCTGCCGGACCCGACCAAGCGGATCATCGTCTGCTGCGAGTTCGGCCGTATCTCGACGCTCGCCGCGGCGACCCTCCGGGCGATGGGCTTCCAGCGCGCCGGCGCGCTCGAGGGCGGCGTGAAGAACTGGCGCGAGACGGGTTACCCACTCGTGGTCGGTACGGCCGCGCACTAGCGCCGGGCCGGCGCTTGCGCTGCGTGCGCCGCGCTGCGATCGTCGGAGCCGTGAATCCCACGCGAGACGGACGGCGCGCGCTGTGCGCCGCGATCGTGCTGCTCGCGGCGGCCGTGGCTTTCCCCGCCGCGGCCTCGGCGCACGAGCCCGCCAAGACGCCGCCGCCCCGGCCGATTCGCATTGAGGGCTACTGGGAGCGCGGCGCGGGCGCGCCCGGCGTGCTCGAGGGCATCAACGTCACGTCGAACGCCGGCGGCTCGCCGCGCATCTTCGGCGTGACCGCCCTCCAGGCGTACAAGCCGTCCGAGCAGGGCGTGCAGGTGCTCCACGGAACCGGCCCCGAGATGGCGCCTGGGGTGACGCTCCGCCTCCTCGGCGACGAGACGCTCGTCCGCCGCTTCATGGACGCGCCGGGCACCCAGAAGGTCGTCGCCCACGGCGTCTACCGCGATACGAGCAGCACGCTCTTCCTCGACTCGGTGAAGGTGGGCGAAGCCGACTAACGCGGAACGATATGCGGGCCGCAGCCCGCCGCGCACGCTTTGGACTATCGTGCGCCCCATCAGTACGCTTTGCGCACGAGGTTTGGATGAGCGAGCGGGAGGACGGCGAGACTCGCAAACTCCTGCTCGCATGCTTCTGGGAATCGGCCCTGGGCTTCTGGCGTCGGGGCGCGGGCAGCACGGCCTGGGTGCTGACCGTGACGATCATCATCGTCGCGGTCGTGAACGTCCTCGTCCAGTACGAGATCACCGTCTGGTACCGGACGATGTTCGACGCGCTCGACAAGCGCGACGGGAGCGGACTCTTGCGGCAGTCCCTGCTCTTCGTACCGCTCACGGTCGCCAACGTCGGTCTCGCGGTCGCCGCGCTGCACGGACGGATGACCATGCAGCGCAGGTGGCGCGGTTGGCTGAACGGCCACGTCCTCGACCGCTGGCTCGCGAGCGGCCGCTACTACCAGCTGAATCTGATCTCCGGCGACCACCAGAACCCGGAGTACCGCATCTCCGACGACCTCCGCCTCGCGTGCGAGGCGCCCGTGGACTTCGGCGTCGGCATCCTGAACGCCGCGCTCTCCGTGATCACGTTCGTGGGTGTGCTCTGGTTCATCGGCGGCTCGCTCGCGGTCCCGCTCGGCGGCACCACCCTGGAGGTGCCGGGCTTCCTCGTGCTCGCCGCGATCCTCTACGCGGTCGTCGCGAGCGGCTCGATGATGGTCATCGGCCGGCGCTTCGTACGCATCTCGGAGAACAAGAACCAGGCCGAGGCCGAGTACCGCTACGCCCTCACCCGGCTGCGCGAGAACGGCGAGAGCATCGCGCTCATGGGCGGCGAGGAGGAGGAGCGCTCCGGTCTCGACGCCGCGTTCCACATCGTGCTGCGGCGCTGGCGGGAGTTCCTCGGGCAGTACCGCCGGACGACGGTCGTATCGCAGACCAGCGCCGCCTTCGTACCCGTCATTCCGCTGATCCTCTGCGCCCCGAAGTACGTCGCGGGCACGATGACTCTCGGCCAGGTGATGCAGGCGTCATCGGCGTTCGTGACCGTCCAGGTGGCCTTCAACTGGGTGGTCGACAACTACCCGCGCCTCGCCGACTGGACGGCCTCCGCGCGCCGCCTTGCGACCGTGCTGGCGGCGCTCGATCGCCTCGACAGCGCGGACCAGGAAGAGACGGGCCGCATCCAGCACGGCGAGACCGAGGGCGCGGCGCTCCGGTTGCGCAACCTCTCGGTCACGCTCGACGACGGCAGCGCCGTCGTCAACGAGGCGGACGTCGAGATCAAGCCCGGCGAGAAGGTGCTCGTCGCCGGGGAATCGGGCACCGGCAAGAGCACGCTCGTGCGGGCCATCTCCGGCCTCTGGCCCTGGGGCTCGGGCGAGGTCGCGATCGGCAAGGGGAAGCGCCTCTTCCTCATGCCGCAGCAGCCGTATGTGCCGCTCGGCACCCTGCGTCGCGCGGCGACCTATCCGCAGGCGCCCGACCAGGTCGATGACGCGCTGGTGCGGAAGACGCTCGAGGACGTCGGCCTCGGCCATTTCGTCGCCCGCCTCGACGAGGACACCAACTGGGCGAACGTGCTCTCGGGCGGAGAGAAGCAGCGCCTCGCGTTCGCCCGCATCTTTCTCCATCGCCCGGACGTCATCGTGATGGACGAGGCGACCTCGGCGCTCGACCCGACGAGCCAGGAATGCCTGATGCGGCTCCTGATGGAGAGCCTGCCGGATGCGACCGTCATGAGCGTCGGCCACCGGCCCGAGCTCGAGAAGTTCCACACCCGGAAGCTCGTACTCGAGTATCACTCCGACGGCGCCCGCCTCGCGCGCGACGAGGTGCTGCGGCGCTTCCCGCGGCACCGTTCCGCCCGCATCCTCACCCGCGTCTTCAGCCGCGACGAGCCCGGACGGATGCGCGCGAGCGCCTGAGGCCCCGCACCACGCTCACAGCACCTGTGCCAGCGTCCAGACGCCCCAGCCGATCAGGACTGCGCCGGGGATCTGCGCCGCCCAGCGTCCGGGGAGGAGGCGCTCGGCGAGGATGAACACGCTCAGGACCGCCATCGCAGCGACGCTCATCACCCCGGCGACGAACATCAGCAGCATGAGCGCCCAGCAGCAGCCGAGGCAGTACCCGCCGTGGTGCAGACCCATGCGGAACGCCCCGGCACCGCCGTCGCGCCAGTGGCTCATGAGGAACGCCATCGGCGTGCGGCAGTGCGCGAGACATGCGGCCTTGAGCGGCGTCAGCTGGTAGAGCCCCGCCACGACCAGGACGACGCCCGCGAGCGGGCCGCCGATCGCGAGCGCGTCCGTGTGCAGGAGCGCCGCGCGGTGGAGAAGCCACTGCAGCGCGGTTGCGAGCAGCGCGAACAGCACCCAGACGCCGAGATACCCGGCGGCGAAGAGCAGCCCGTCGCGCGGCAGGGTGCGGCCGCGGCGCTCGCGGTCGAGGCGCGCGAACACGAGCGTGATCGGCAGCGCCGCCGGCGCCATCATCGCGCCCATCATCACGACCCACATGATCGCCGACGCGACGAGGTAGGGCGCGGTGGCCGCCGGCTCCATCATGGCGGTCGCGGCCGCGAGCAGGACGCCCTCGCCCTGCATCGTCGCCATGACCGCCGCGCTCCGCGCCATCAGCCACCAGCAGACGACCGCGACGACGGCCAGCGCCACCGCGACGACCACGCGCGCCGCGCGGGCCGGCGACGCGTCCGCGCTCAGGCCGAGCCCGACCACGCGAACGATGCGAAGTGGCCGTTCCGCTGCGAGCCCGGATCGTCCCAGCGAATGCCGAAGCAGGCGATGAGGTTACGGACGGCGGTCGCGAGATTGAGGCGGCGATTGGCGGGGTGGAACGTGTTGTCGATCGCGAGGCACTCGCCGGCGGCCGACACGCTCGGCACGCCTTCCACCCGCTGCTCGAGGACTCCCGCGATCACGACCGCACGCCGGTTGCCATCGATCTCGACCCGGATCGGATGCCGCTCGACGCCGCGGAACTCGCCGATCAGCGGCGCGAGCGCGGCCATCGGGCCGCCGGCGCGCCCGCTCACGATCGCAGCGATCGCGTCGGCTTGCGCGGCGCTCGCCGCCTCGTCGACGATCAGCCCGACGATCCAGCCGCCGGCCGCCATCACCGCCTGCGACTGCGCCACCACCACGAACGTGACGCCCTGCAGATCGACGCCGCCATAGCCGCCGGCGTCGATGCGATAGGTCATCGCGAAGTCGCAGAAGTCCTCGCTCGCCCGAGCGGTCGCGTTGCTGGTGACGCACGGGCAGAGGTAGCGGCAGCTGCAGGCCTCGAGATACTCGCCCTCGATCGACCAGGCGGCGCCCACGGACGCTGCCTACTCTTCGCGCGCGCCCGTCGCAAGGCGCCGGGCCGACTGGGCTTCGCCGCGACGCCAGGACATAACGTGTCGACGGTGCGACGATGCTGAGCAACGCCTCCCCTCCCTGCGACGTCGGCGTCCTGCGCGGGGCACCGGACACGCCGGGCTGCGCCTCGTACGCCAAGCGCTGGGTGCTCACCACCACCGTCTTCGGGTCGAGCATCGCGTTCCTCGAGGCATCGGTCATCAACGTCTCGCTGCCGGCGATCCAGCAGGGGCTCGGCGCGTCGGTCGGGGAGATGCAGTGGATCGCGAGCGTCTACACCCTCTTTCTCGCTGCCCTCACCCTCGCGAGCGGCTCCGCCGGCGACCGCTACGGACGGCGCCGCGTCTTCTCGCTCGGGCTCGTCATCCTGGCCGCTGCGTCGATCGCGGCCGGCAAGGCCACGGATGGGCGGCATCTGATCGTCGCGCGCGCCGTCCAGGGCATCGGCAGCGCGCTCCTCGTGCCGAACAGCCTTGCCCTCCTGAGCGCGTCCTTCCCGCGGCGCGAACGCGGCGGCGCGATCGGCGTCTGGTCGGGCGCGACCGCGCTCACCGGCTCGGCCGGTCCGATCCTCGGCGGCTGGCTCGTCGACGTGCTGTCGTGGCGGGCTGCGTTCCTCCTCATGGTGCCGCTCGCGCTCGTCACCCTGCTCGTCGGCCTCGTCCGCGTCCCCGAGGTACGCATCGGCAGCCGCCGGCCGGAGATCGACTGGTGGGGCGCGGTCCTCGCGACCGCCGGCCTGACCCTGCTCGTCTTCGGCTTGATCGCCCTGCCCCACCTCGCCGCCGCGCCCGCCGCGCTCGCCGCCGGGCTCGCGGTCGTGCTCGCGTTCGCCTGGCACGAGCGCCGCACCGCCGCGCCCATGACGCCGCCGCGCCTCTTCCGTTCGCCGACCTTCCTCGGCACGAACGTGCTGACGCTGCTCCTCTACTTCGCGCTCACTGCGGTCTTCTTCGTCCTGCCGTTCGACCTGGTGCGCGTGCACGGCTACTCGGCCACCGCGACCGGCGCGGCCTATCTGCCCTTCGCGGTGCCGCTCGCGGTGCTCTCGCGCTCGGCCGGCGGCCTCGCCGATCGCTTCGGCGCCCGCGCGCCGCTGATCGCCGGCCCCCTGGTCGTCGGCGTGGGCTTCGTGCTGCTGGCGCTGCCGGGAACCGGCGGCTCCTACTGGACGACCTTCTTTCCCGCCATGCTGGTCGTCGGCCTGGGCATGGCGGTCACGGTGGCGCCGCTCACGAGCACGGTCATGGGCGCCGTCGACGAGCGCGACGTCGGCGTCGCCTCCGGCGTCAACAACACGGCGGCACGCGTCGCCACCCTGCTCGCGATCGCGATCGTCGGCATCGTGGCAACCGGATTCTTCGCCCGCGCGTTCGCGCCGCGGATCGCGACGCTCGATCTGGCGCCGGCGGTGCGCACGGCGATCGCCGCGCAGGACTGGGGCTTCGGCAGCGTCGTCGTGCCGGCGGGCGCGACCGCCGGGGAGCGTTCCGCCATCGAACAGGCCGTCAACGGCGCACTGGTCGGCGCGTTCCGCTGGGTGGCGCTGCTGTCGATGCTGTTCGCCGCCGCCGGGTCGGTCGCCGCCGCGCTCAGCATCACCGACACTCCTGTTCGCGAGACGGATGCGCCGGACGATCGCGAGACCGCCTGCGGGCACCTCGCGTCGGTCGCGGTGGTCGAGCCACGCTCGGCCGGATGCGAGGAATGTCTCCGGCTCGGCGAGCGCTGGATCCATCTGCGGACGTGCCTGTCGTGCGGGCACGTCGGCTGCTGCGACGCGTCCCGACGGCGACACGCCACGGCGCACTTCTTTCAGACCTCGCATCCGATCGTGCGCTCGATGGAGCCGGGCGAGGAGTGGAAATGGTGCTACGTCGACGACGTGCCGCTGTGACCACTCACGCCAGCGCGACGTAGACGCCGAGGAGCCCGAGCAGCGCGACGTTGTCGACGGAGCTCGCCGCGAGAAGGGCCGACGGCGAGAGCCCGAGCATGCCGACGGCGGTCTCGGACGCGAGGTAGTTGGCGAGCGGCACGAGGACGAGCATGAGCGCGAGCCGGCAGAGTCCCGGCGCCTGCCGCCAGGGCCAGGCGTCGCCGCACCAGACGAGCGCGGCCAGCGGTACCGCAAGCACCGGCAGGTCGTACTGCTGGTGGTAGCAGCACGCGACGATCGCGAGGCCCGCCAGCCCGGCGGCATGCACGCGCGCCGCCCGCGCGCCGTCGCCGCGAGGCTCACCGGGCGCGTCGGCCTGGGCCTCGCGCCGCGTCAGGCGGCGCAGCCCGAGCGCGGCCACCCCGAGCGTCGCGAGCGTCAGCGCCATCGTCTCCGCGTTCCCCGGCGTTCGTCCGAGAAGACGCGCCACCAGCGCGACGACATCGACGCGGAATGGCGAGTGCTCGGGCTGCTTCCGCGGCTCGCCCACGCGCGCCGTGTAGCTCGCCTGGATCGAGGCGACGAGCGGCCGCACGCCGTCGCTGGCCGCGACGAGACGGACGGTCGCGGCGAGGGTGAGCGCGAGGGCCAACGCGCCGCCGAGCAGCACCGGCCGCCAGCCGCCGCGTGCGAGGAGGAGCGCCGCGAGCGGCAGGCCGTACGTCGGCTTCAGGGCCGCCACGGCCAGCGCCACGGCCGAGACGAGCGGCCGCTCGCGCACGTACCAGAGCGCGACCAGCGTCGGCAGGAGCACCTGCAACGTCACTTGTCCGTTGAAGAGATTCCAGTGCCCCGGACGGCTGGCGACGAGCGCGGCGCCCATCCCGGCGACACGCGCCACGGTCGGCCGCACGCCGCACAGTGCCAACGCGAGGCATCCGAGCGCGATCGTGAGCACGACCTCACCGGCAAAATACGCGAGCTCCGCCGCGCGATAGGGCAGAAACGCGAGCGGCGCGTGCATGAGGAGCGTCAGCGGCGGATAGAGCCCCAGTCCGTCGGCGACGGGATACGCAGCGGCGACGCGCGGCTGATCGTACGGGTTCACGCCGTCCACGAACGCCCGCACGGGATAGTAGACGGCATCGCGGAAGTCCTGCAGCGCGTAGCGCGGCGCGTGCGGATCGCCGGGCACGTTCAGGTGCGTCCATACCCGCAACGAGACGATCGCGATGGCACCGGCGCACGCGACAAGGGCGGCGAGCGTCTTGCGGTCTGCCATCGGCTCTGCCTCTTACACCGGACGCCTCGGGGGCGCGACGGCTGCCCCTGCGCTTCCGGCACTTGACGCTCGGGGTGTTTGACCACAATCTGGCCGTGCGTGCCTCCGATCGATTCCGCAGCGCCACGCCCCGGCTTCTCGCGCGACGACCTCTTCGAGCTGATGGCGATCGGGGTCCTCGCGCCGGTTGCATGGCTCTTGCCGGAGCGCCTCTGGCCGCGCGCCGGACACGTGGTGAGTCGCGCGATCGCATCCTTCTGGCCCGCAATCACCCGCACCCGCGTCACCACGCTCGCCGAGGCGCTCCGCGGACGGGCGATCGACCTCGACGTCCACGGGCTTCGGGTCGCGATCCTCGACGGCTACATGGAAGAGCGGCTCGAGATCCTGCGCGCACACCGGCCGGACGGCTGGCGGCCGCGCCTGCGTCTGCTCGGACGGGAGCACATCGGCGCAGCGCTCGCCGCGGGACGCGGCGCCGTCCTCTGGACCGCGCCCTTCTCGCACGCCGATCTCGTGATCAAGATGGCGCTCGCCCAGGCAGGGCTCGCGACGAGCCACCTGAGCGCCTCCTCACGCGGCTTCTCGCCAAACGCGTGTTTCCAACGTCGCCCGTCGCGCTTCGGCATGCGGGTCCTGAGCCCGCTGCGCACGCGGGTCGAGGACCGCTGGCTGCACACGCGCATCACCATGCCGGACGACGGCTCGCTCGCCTACACGCGGCAGATCGACCGGCGTCTGCGCGAGAACGGCCTCGTCTCGATCCGCGCCGGCGATCATGGCCAGCGCGCGGTGGAGGTGCCCTTCCTCGCCGGCACCGTGCAGCTCGCAACCGGAGCGCCGAGCCTCGCCCTGGCGAGCGACGCTCCGCTGCTGCCGGTCTTCTCCCTGCAAACCGCGCCCGGCGCCTACGACGTCGTCGTCGAGCCGCCGCTCGCCGAGCAGGTGCCCGTCGGACGCGCCGGGGCACGCGACCGCCACCAGCGGGTCGACGCGCTCGCGCGTGCGTACGCGCGGCTGCTCGAGCGCCACGTGCTCCGACGTCCGCAGGACTGGAGTGGGTGGTACACCATGCGTCTGGCCGCGACCCGTGGGACCGCGTCCGCCGCGGCGCCCGACACCGCGAGGCAGGCCGTCTGACCCGGTGCCGACGTCGATCACCATCGAGGCCGTGCGCGCGATCCTGCGCGACCGGCTCGCCCTCGCCGCCGATCGGCCGCTCGGCGCGGACACGGGCCTGCTCGGCGCGGGCATCGGCCTCGACTCGTTCGAGGTCCTCCAGCTGGTCGCGGCGCTCGAGGAGCGTTTCGGCCTGACGATCGACGATGACGACCTTCGGCCGGAGCACTTCCGGACCGTCAGCACGCTCGTCGATTTCCTCGAGACCCTCCTGGCCCCGTCATGATCGCCGACCGCTTCGACCGCGTCGCCGCACGTCAGGGCGCTCGCCCGACCATCGTCGAGCGCGGCGAGTCGGTGTCGTACGCCGAGCTGCGCCGACGAAGCGAGGCGGTGTCGCGCTGCCTTGCACCCTTCTGCCGCGCGCCCGGGCAACGCGTCGGGCTGATGGTACCGAACTCGGCGGCGTACGTCGCCGCCTTCTTCGGCATCGTCCGGCTGGGGGGTGTCGTCGCGCCGCTGAACGTCCGCTATCGCAGCCAGGAGCTCGCGTACTACCTCGAGGACACGCGCGCCGCCGCGCTCGTCGCACCGCCCGCGCTGATCGAGGTCGCGCGTGAGGCGCTGGGGGGAGTCGCGCATCCGCCGGCCCTGGTCGCCATCGACGAGGCGGCGGAATGCACCGTGGTCGCGCCGGGCGACGCCGATCCCCTGGGCGCCGCGAGCGGCGACTCACCGCCCCTCCTGCATCAGTACACCTCGGGCTCGACCGGCAAGCCGAAGCGGGTGATCCGCACCCACGCCCAGCTCGCCTTCGAGCTCGAGCGGCTCACCCGCACCTTCGCCGTCGACGGCGACGACCGCTTCCTCGGCGCCACGCCCTTCACCCACGTGAACGGCCTCGTGCGCACGATGCTGACGTCGATGCACGTCGGCGCGACGCTCTATCCCATGGCCGAGTTCAAGCGCCGCGAGGCGCTCGACCTGATCACCCGCGAGCGCCTCACCTACTTCGGCGGCGTTCCATCGATGTTCATCGTGCTCGCCGACACGCCGGTCCGCGGCACGGTCGACCTGACCAGCCTGCGGACGGTCTTCTCCGCGAGCGCGCCCCTGGTTCCGGACGACAACCGGCGCTTTGCGGCGAAGTACGGCGTCCACCCGCGCCAGCTCTACGGCTCCACAGAGACGGGGACGATCAGCGTCAACGTCGACGCCGATCCGACGCTCGCGCTCGCTTCGGTCGGCCATCCGCTGCCGGACGTGCGCATCGAGGTCGTCGACGACCACGGCGCGCCGGCCGCCGCGGACATCGAGGGAGAGGTGACGATCGCGAGCCCGGGTGCCATCACCGCCTACGACGGCAACGCGGAGGCCACCGCCGCGAGCTTCCGCGCTGGCTTCTACCTCTCCGGCGACCTCGGCAGGAAGGACGCGCGCGGCGCCCTCACGCTCACCGGCCGCAAGAAGTTCCTGATCAATCGCGGCGGCTTCAAAGTGAACCCGCTCGAGGTCGAGGAGGCGATCCGCGCGCACCCGCGCGTACGCGAGGTGGTCGTGCTGGCCGCGCCGAGCCCGCACGGCGACGACCTGGTACGCGCCGTGATCGTTGCCGACGGCGCATGCGCCGCAGACGAGATCGTCGCGCACTGCGCGCCGCGCATCGCCGACTTCAAGATCCCGAGCCGCATCGAGTTCCGCGACGCGCTGCCGAAGACCGAGACCGGCAAGATCCTGCGCTCGAAGCTCTAGGCACGCTAGGGCAGCGCCCCGAGGAACGTGCGCCGCTGCGGCACGATGTCGCCGAAGCTCGCGCCGGCGGTGACGACCAGTCTGCCGGCGACCGGCAGCGCGACCGGGCTCGCGATGCCGACGGGCAGTCCCGGGCGCGTCGCCCAACGGTCGCTCGACGGATCGTAGACGAGGACGTCGGCGAGCCCCGCACCCTTGATGAACAGCGACGCCGTGTCGTTGCGGCCGCCGACGACGACGATGCGCCCGTGGTCGACGAAGGTCGCCGCCTCGAAGTGGGAGCGCGGCGTCGGCAGGCTGGCAACCGCCCTCCACGCGTCGGACTCGGGCTCGTAGACCTCGACGTCGGCGAGATCGACGGGGTCCGTGTCGTGCCGTACCTGCCCGCCGATGGCGAAGAGACGGCCGCCGACGACCGCGCTCGCGAGGTGGCCGCGCGCGACGTGGAGCGGTGCGCGCGCCAGCCAGCGAGCGCGGGCGCCGCCCGCGATCGCGGCGTCCACGTCGAGCGCCCAATGCGTCGACACGACGGTGTCGCGGTCGGCGTCGAAGCCGCCGACGTAGTGGAGCGTGCGGCCGACGAGCGCCAGCGTGCCGCCGGCGACCGGCCGGGGGAGCGGCGGCCCCGCGCTCCACCGCCGCGCGACCGTGTCGAAGCGCCGCACCGTCGCGACCGCCGCGCCGGGGTCGTCGCCGACGAAGCCGCCCGCCGACCACACCTCGCGATCCACGACGACCGCATTGGCGTGCGTCACGGGCTCCGGCAGGTCGAGGCCGGCTGACCACTCGTCGGCGCCGGGATCGTAGATCGCGACCCGGGTGAGCGCGGGATACTCGTGTGCGCGCGCTCCCGTGACGAAGCCGCCGAACAGGTAGAGGCGGCCGTCGACGACCGCGGCCGCCGGCTCGAGCATCGCGGACGGCACGGGGCGCCCCTCGCTCCATGCCGCCTGCTGCGCCCACGGCGCCACCAGGAGCGCGACGACCGCGTTCGTGATCGGCTCCCGCATGCCCTCGCGGATCCGCGGCACGCGCATCGCGACCGCAATCAGCCCGGCCGCGGCGGCCGTCGCGACGAGCACGGCGGGTCGCACGCTTTCTCATACTGCAAGATCTTGCGCCATCTCCACCCTCAAGGTAGGAACACCTCGCGGATCGCGGCCGGTGCGGGCTTGCCGCTGGCACACCCCCTGCTCGAAACCTCGATGCTTCCAGCTCATGACGCGGCCACCGGCACGGCGCGAGGTCGCCGGGCGCTCGCGCGGCTCGGGGCGCGCCTCGAGCGGCCCGCCCCCGGCGACGCGCGGCTCGCCAACGTCGCCATGAGCGCCGTGCTGGTCGTCGCCGGGGCGCTCTTCCTCTTCCGCCTGGGCGCCGCCGAGATCTGCAGCAGCAACGAGGCCGTCGAGGGCCTCGTCGTGCAGCAGATGGTCGAGCACGACCAGCTACTCGCGCCCCTCCTGAACGGACGCCAGCCGATGTTCAAGCCGCCCCTCTTCCATTGGACCGCCACCGCGATCGCCCGCGGACTCGGCATGCACGAGGTGACCGAGCTCACCGTGCGCTTGCCCTCGGTCGGGTTCGCGCTCGGAAGCGTTCTGCTCACGATGCTCTTCGTGCGGCGCTGGCTCGGCCTCACGAACGGGCTGCTCTCCGGGCTCGTCCTCGTCGCCGCGTATCAGTTCTTCGTGGAGGCGCGCTTCGGGCGCGTGGACATGGCGCTCACCTGCTGCGAGGCGCTCGCCCTCTTCACGCTGGTCGACTGGACCGCCCGCCCCGATGCCGGCGATCCTCCGGCTCCGACGCGCTTCGCGGACCGACGTCTCTACGTCGGTGCAGCCGCCCTCGGGCTCGGCGTCCTCGCCAAGGGACCCGTCGGCGCCATACTGCCGCTCACCGCGGTCGTCGGCGTTCTCGTGACCGAGCGCCGCTGGCGAGATCTCCGCGCCCTCGCGTCGCCGGGGCCGCTCCTCACGCTTGTCGCGGTCGGCTCGAGCTGGTACCTCGCATGCCTCTGGACGGGACACCTCGACGTCCTGCATCGCCAGATCCTCGACGAGAACCTGAGCCGCTTCTCCGGCGGCATCCGGACGATGTCGCCCTTCTACTATCTGAAGCCGCTTCTGCTGAACTCGGTGCCGCTCAGCCTCCTCGTCCCCGTCGCCGTCGTGGAGGCGTGGCGCGCCCACCGCGCGGAGCGCACGTCTACGGCGCCGGGCGACCTGCGGCCGTACGCGCTCGCGGTCTTCTGGATGCTGACGCTGCTCTTCTTCTCGGTCGCCGCATACAAGCGCCGGGCCTATCTCCTGCCGCTCTGGCCGCCCGCGGCCGCCCTGCTCGTCTGGCGGCTGAACGCGTGGCGTGACGAGAGGCGCCGGCGGCTCGCGCGGGCGTGGCTCGTGGTTGGCTGCGGCGTACTCGCCATCTTCAACGTCGGCTTCGCGCCATTCGCCGAACGTGCCGAATGCGCCCGCGCGCGCTACCGCGACGCCGCCGCCGCGATCAACGGCACGGTGCCCCGGCGGGCAGCGCTCTACTTCGACGATGCCACGACCGAGTCCGCATCGTTGCTGTTCTATCTCGATCGCCCGGTCCCGGTGCTCGATCCGGCCGCTCATCCGGACGGCTACGTGCTGATGCCGGAGCGGACGTGGGAGGCGCACCCGGCGGGAGATCTGCGACGGCTGCTCGACGTGCAGCTCGAGCGCCGCCGTCTGGTCCTCGCCGGGAGCACGGGGGCCTGCGATCTCCCCGCAGCGCCGACGCCCTGACATGCGCCGCGCCGATCGGATCGCGCTCGCCGCGCTCGCCGGTGCCGTCGCGTCGGTCGTCGCGATGCCCTGGCTGCTGGGCCTCGACGAGGTCGTCTACCGCTGGCTGCAGTTCCGACGCACGTGCGCCACGCCCGCCGCCGCCGACGCCGCACAGGTCGCGGTGATGGTCGCGCTCGGGGCGCTCGTCGCAATCGCGGCGCTCGGCCGCGGACGCGAGCGGCCGTCGGATCTCGCTGCGAGCGTCGCGTGCGTCGCGACCGGCGCCGCCGTCGGCGAGATCCTGAAGACGATGCTGGAGCGCCTGCGGCCCCGGGCCCTTCCCATCACGAGCGGCGCCAACAGCTTTCCGAGCGGCCACATCATGAACACGACGCTCGTCGCCCTGGCCGCGTGGCTGCTCGTGCGGCGCTCGCACGCGCCGCGCTGGATGAAAGCGCTCGCCGCCGCGCTCGCGATCGCGAGCGTCTGCGTGCAGATCATCGCCCGGGTGGGCCGGGGCAGCCACTGGATCACCGACGTACCGGGGAGCGTTCTGCTCGCGATCGCGTGGACGCTCGGCGCGGGCGCGCTCGCCCGCCTCGCCGTTCCGACGCGCGCGGTCGCCGCGCTGCTCGCGGCGGCGCTCTTCGCGCTCACCTATCACGTACCGACCGCGCGCCTCCGGTTGCCGTCCGCACTGGACGACCCCGCGCTCCGCGCCGCCGCGCCCACGGGCGAGGACGACCCGGCGCTACGCGCCGACGGCGCCGCGCCGCCGGAACAGCGCCTGATCGTCCCGGGTGCCCCGGGCGCCACCGCGCTCAAGATCGCGCTCCAGGCACGCTGCACCGAGCATCCGCGCGAGTGCTGCGCCTCGGTCACCGCCCGGGTGAACGAGTGGACGGCGTCGCCGCTCACGATCTCGAGCGCCTGGCACGAGCTCCACCTCGCGCCGCCGCCGGGAGTGCTGCGCGACGGCCCGAACGTCGTCGCGTTGACGATCGACGGCGCCCGCTGCGGCGGCGGCCCCGGGTGCGTCGGGATCGGCGTAGGTTTCGCCCGCATCCCGCCCGGATAGCCGCCGCCGACCCGTCGCTCGGC
>DASXLI010000044.1:0-2814 GCA_036496285.1 Binatia bacterium | reverse complement strand
GGGTCCGCACGGGCAGGACAGTGATGATGGGCGCGCTGGAGCATGCTGGATGAAGGTCCTGTTGATCGGTCTCGACGGTATGACGTTCGACATCGCGCGTCCGCTGATGGAGGCGGGCGAGATGTCGACGCTCGCCTCGCTTGAGCGGCGCGGTGTGAGCGCGACCCTGATGTCGACGTATCCGCCCATCTCGGCGCCGGCGTGGGTGACCTTCCTCACCGGCAACAACCCGGGCCGTCACGGAATCTTCAACTTCCAGAACCTCGACCTGTCGCGCTACTCGAGCTTCAGCGAGACGCTGGTCAACTCGACGTATTTCCGCGGCAAGACCCTGCTCGATCACGCCGGGAGGCAGGGGAAGCGCATCCTCGCGTACCGCATCCCGCTCACGTATCCCGCCTGGCCGATCAACGGCCTCCTCGTCTCCGGGCCGCCGACGCCCGATCGCAAGAAGGCGTACGCCACGCCGGCCGATCAGGCGGCGAGCCTGCCGGCGATGACGCTGCTCTCCCATGACGAGCTGGCGCGCGCCAAGAAGGCGAGCGACATCGCGGCGATCGACGCCTGCAATGCCCACGAGCTCAAGGTGATGGACGAGGTCACGCGCCGGGCGTTCGCCGACGGCACCGAGCTGATCGTCACGTTCACCGGCATTCCCGACGGGCTGCACCACTCGTTCTGGCACCTGCATGATCCGGCGTCGCCGCTCCACGATCCCGCGGCCTCGGCGCACGACAAGAATGTCATCAAGCGCTGGTACGTCGAGATCGACCGCATGGTCGGCCGCTGGCTCGCCGACCTCGGCGACGAGTGGGCGGTGATCGTGCTGTCCGATCATGGCGGCGGGCCGGCGCCGACGCGCTACCTGCACGTCAACCATTTCCTCGCCGAGCGCGGGTACCTGAAGCCGACGAGCGCCTCGCGCGCGCGGGTCGCGAGCCTGGTGAGCCGCCAGGTGAACGCCCTTCGCCGGCGCGTCCCCGGCAAGGTGTGGCTGAAGAACCATCTCCCGGCGGCGCTCAAGTCGCAGGTGCGCCAGCTGCGCAACGGGACGGGCCGGGTCGAGTGGGGCGCGACGCGCGCCTACGCGGTGCCCATCTTCTTCCCGATCACCGGCATCAACCTGAACGTGCGCGGCCGCCAGCCGCAGGGCGTGGTCGAGCCGGGCGCCGAGTACGAGCGCCTGCGCGACGAGATCATGCGCGTCGCCGCGGAGCTGGTCGATCCCGCCACCGGGGCGAAGCTCTGCCGCCGGGTGCTCAAGAAGGAAGAGGTGCTCGCCGGCGCGCACCTCGACAACGTCCCCGACATCCTGCTCGTCACCGCCGAGGGCATCGACGGCGGGCACGACGTCGATGAGCTGCTCGCCGCGGTTCCGGAGGCAACACTCCGCAACGTGAGCGGCTCCCATACGATGGAAGGCATCTTCTTCGCCGCGGGCACGCCGTTCCGGAGCGGGGCGCGCCTCGACACGGTCACGCTCGACGACATCCTGCCGACGGCGCTCCATCTCGCCGGCGTTGCGATCCCCGACGACATCGACGGTGCGGTGCTGGCCGAGGCGCTCGCGCCCGAGTACCTGGCGTCGCATCCGGTCGCGACCACCGCGGTCGGCAGCGGCGACGGCGACGACGGCGACGCGCTCTCCGCCGGTGAGGAGCAGGAGATGCGGAAGTTCCTGCAGGACCTCGGGTACATCGAGTAGGCATGTCGTCGCGCGCCCTCAATCGCCTCCGTCACGCGAGCAAGCTCGCGGCGCATCATCTCGGCGTGCTCGCCGTGCTGCGCCGCATGCGGCGGCGCGACTGCAGCCTCATCCTCCGCTACCACGCGGTCGCGCCGGACGACCTGCCGGCGCCGGCGTACGCCGGGCCCGACATCACGATCCCGCGCGGGCTCTTCGCGGCGCAGATGCGCTTCCTGGGGCGCGCCTACACGCCCGTGCCGCTCGCGATGATCGTCGAGGCGATCGGCCGCGGTGAGGCGCCGCCCGCGGGGACGGTCGCGATCACGCTCGACGACGGCTACGCCGACAACTACCACCAGGCGTTCCCCGTGCTGCAGAGCCTGCGGCTGCCGGCGACCGTCTACGTGGTGACGGAGACGCTCGACGGCGGGTCGTCGCTCTGGATGTCGGAGCTGCGCGCCGCGATGATGGCCAGCCAGGCGCCGCGCCTGCGGGTCGAGATCGGCGGCGGCTACGAGTTCGCCCTCGACGGCGAGAGCGAGCGCCAGCAGAGCATCAAGGATCTGACCAACGTCCTCGTGCCGGTCGACGCGGCGCTCCGCCGCCGCATCCTCGCGACGATCCGCCATGAGCTCGCGGTGAACGGCAACGCCGATCTCAGCCAGACCATGCTCACCTCGGCGCAGGTCCGGGAGATGCACGAGGGCGGCATCACGATCGGCGCCCACACCCAGACCCACAGCAACATGACGCTGATCTCGCCGGAACAAGCCCGCATCGAGATCCAGGGCTCGCGCGAGCGGCTCGAGGCGATCGTCGGCGCGCCGGTTCCCGACTTCGCCTATCCGAACACCGGCGGGCGCTATCCGCACTGCAACCAGAGCGTCGCCGCGATCATCCGGCAGCTCGGCTTCCGCTCCGCGGTGACGTCGCGTCCGGGCGTCATCGGCGCCACGTCGGACGCGTTCCTGCTGCCGCGGATCGGCGTCGCGCCCCGGCTCTACCGGGAGGCGGCGCTGGCGGTGACGCTCGAGCGCTATCGGCTCTTCGGGGAGGCGCAGGCGTGACGCGCGCAGGAGGCATCCGCTGATGTGCGGCATCGTTGGCATGTGGCGCGGACCAGGTGG
>DASXLI010000043.1:0-9844 GCA_036496285.1 Binatia bacterium | reverse complement strand
CTCGTCTACCGCTCAGCCGATGCGCTCGACCTGCGCCGGCACGTGCTTGTGCCAGGGCGTCCCGGCGAGGAAGTCGCGGTCGGCCGAGCCCGTGAGCTCGTTCGGCGCGACCCCGAGCCGCTTCGCGCCGCCGTCGCGCGGTTCGTAGTCCATCCCCTGCCCGTTCGGCAGCGAGATGTGCCCCGCTTGCATCATCGGCGTCACCTCGACCGGCACCTCGGTGCTGCCCCGGCGCGTCCGCAAGCGCACACGGTCGCCGTCGGCGAGGCCCAGACGGCCCGCGTCGTCGACGCTGATGCGTAGTGTGCCGGCGCGCTCCTTCGCGAGCGAGGCCGGATTGCGGATGATCGTGTTGGTCGTGTCGGAGCGGCGCTCGCCGGCCGACAGGATGAACGGGAACTCACGATCGCGCAGCCGTGGGCCCTCCGCGAGCGTGTCGAGCTCGCCGAAGAGCTCGGGGATCGCAAGGTTCACCCGGTGCTCGGCCATGCGTACGCGCGACCAGCTCGCCTCGTAGTCCTCGTCGGAGAAGACGACGCCGGTGCCGGCCGTGAGGATCGCGTCGAACAGCTTCTCGCCGGCGACGAAGGGATTGTCGCCGCCGAAGCCGGCGCGCGCCGCGGCGACGGGATTCGCTTGCACGAACTGGTGGGCGAACGCCCAGTAGACGGCGCCCGCGGCGACCTCCTTCGGCAAGGTCTCGCCGAGCGTGCGGTAGAGGACGACCGGCGCGTACTTCACGATGCGCGGGTTCGTCGCCATCGCCTGGAGAAAGGCGCCGGCGAACGTGGCACGATCGACCGCCGCGGCCTCGCGCAGCGGCGCGTAGTCGGCGTCGCCGAGCTCGCCCATCGCCTCGACCAGGCGAGCATGGATCTCCGGCTCGGCAAGCGTCCCCGGCAGCGGCTCCAGCACCGGATGGCGCAGGTGGAAGGCGTTCCGCGGAAACTCGAGGTTGAAGTACGTCGCCTCGACCTTCTCGAACTGGCTCGACGCCGGCAGGACGTAGTGCGCCTCGCGCGCGCTCTCGGTGAGGGCGACGTCGATCACGACCAGCAGCTCGAGCTGCCGCATCGCCTCGCGCAGGTGCTGGCTGTCGGCGACCGAGTGCAGCGGGTTGCCACTCTCGATCAGCATCGCGCGGTAGCGGCTCGGATGGTCGGTGAGGATCTCCTCCGCCATCACGTTGCAGGGAATGAGGCCGGTGATGATCTTGGCGCCGACGACCGGGCTCACCTTGGCGCGCTCCTCGCCCTGCGATCGGCGCTCCGCCTTGCTGGCGCCGGTCAGCGACACGAACGGCAGCTGCGCGTAGTTCGTGCCCTTGCGGCCGAAGTTGCCGGTGAGGAGCCAGACGAGGCGCTGCAGGTAGCTGCCGAGCGTCGAGTGCACCGACATCTGCATGCCGAGGTCCTCGTAGACCGACACGCTCTCGGCGCCGGCGATGCGGCGCGCCACCCGCCGCAGCAGCTCCTCCTCGATGCCGCAGGCCTTGGCATAGGTCGGCACGTCGATCGCGCGGAAGCGCGGCTCGATCTCCTCGAGCCCGGTCGAATGCTCGGCGAGCCAGTCGCGGCGCGCGAGGTTCTCCTGCACGATGATCGCGACCAGCGCCGCGAGGCACCACGCGTCGGTCCCCGGCGTGATGGCGAGGTGGAAGTCCGCCTTCTCAGCGGTCTCGCTGCGGCGCGGGTCGATCACGACCATCGAGCGCTTCGGGTCCTTCACGATCTCGCGGATGCAGGCCCGGGCGCGCGCGAAGCCGTGCGACTGCCACGGGTTCTTGCCGATGAAGACGGCGACCTCGCAATGATCGTAGTCGCCGTGCGTGCCGGCGCCGATCATGCGGCCGTTCACCCAGAACTCGCCGGTCTTCTCCTGCGCGAGCGCGTTCGAGCGGTAGCGGTTGCCGATCGCGGCGAGTGTCGCGGAGCCGTACGAGCCGCCGAGATGGTTCCCCTGCCCGCCGCCGCCGTAGTACAGGACCTTGTCGCCGCCGTAGCGCGCCCTGATGTCGAGGAACCTGGCCGCGACCTCGCGGATCGCCGTGTCCCAGTCGATCGGCTCGAAGCTGCCGTCGGGACGGCGCCGCAGCGGCGTGTCGAGGCGGTCGCCGCCGTTCTGGTAGAAGTCGAGGCGTTGCGCCTTCTCGCAGAGGTAGCCCTGCGAAACCGGGTGGTCGCGGTCACCCTTGATCTTGACGATGTGCCGCCCGTCCGCGCCGCCGATCTGCACCTCGAGGCCGCAGTTCAGGCTGCACAGGATGCAGGCGGTCTTCCGCCAGTCGCGCTGCTCGGTCGCCGCTTCGGGAGCCATGGTCCACCTCCTCGCGTCGCGGCAGACGGTAGCACATCGGTTTCGTGACGCAACCAACTTGTGCTACGGTCCCGCCATGTCCCGGAAGCGCTTCGACGACATGCCCTGCTCGATCGCGCGGACGCTGGATCTGGTCGGCGACTGGTGGACGCTGCTCGTCATCCGCGAGGCGTTCCTCGGCGTGCGCCGCTTCTCCGAGTTCCACGATCACCTCGGCATCGCCCGCAACATCCTGACCGACCGCCTGCGGAAGCTCGTCGCCGAGGGCATCCTCGTGCAGCAGCCGAAGGCGCCGCCTCGCCGGGGCACCGAGTATCGCCTCACCGAGAAGGGTCGCGACCTCTGGTCCGTCCTCACCGCGCTCCGTCTCTGGGGCGACAAGTGGGTCTACGGCGCGGGCAAGGAGCCGCTCATCGTCCGCGAGCGCGCGAGCGGCGCCGCCGTCGCGCAGCTCCTCCCCGCCGACGCCGTGGGCCGTCCGCTCGACCCGCGCGGCCTCGTCGCCCTCCCCGGCCCCGGCACACCACCCGAGGTCGTCGCGCGCTACGCGCCGAAGCGCGCCTGAGCGCCTCCCGCGACTCTCTTCCGCATTCGCTGCCGACGAGCCGACGTCACGCGAGCCCTATCGCCTGGGGGCGCAGCCGCCGCAAGAACAGCAGGTCACGATCGCGCCGGCGCTGCCACTCCTTCTTCTCTGCTTCCCAGCGCTCCGCTTTCGCCTCGGCCGCCATCGACTCGGCCGTGCGATGCGGCATCTCCTCGAGCTCGCCGGCGTCGAACCACATGAGCTGACAGCCGCGACAGAGGTCGACTTCCGGCCCTTCGGTCGGCACCGCCCTCATCGCGTTCATACAATCGGGACAGCGCAGCAACGACGTGCGCGCGTGGCCGATGGTCTGGGCCCAGACGCGCCGTAGCGCGTCAGCGGTGATCGCCTTGCGCAGCACGCCGAGCGTTGCGGCGCAGCCACCGCACGCCGGGCACGCCCACACGCGGAGCGGCGGACGATCGGAGCGCAACAGCGTCCTGGCGCAGCGCGGGCAGCGCACGACGCGCCAAGCGTCAGGTCCGCGCCGTGCGCGGCACCGCGACCGGCGGCGCGACCTCGAGCTTCGGCGGGTGCCGCGGCTCTTCGCCCTCCGGCAGGCCGGCGCGCTCGCAGAGCTGGCGGAACGCGTCCTCGACGGCGACGACGAAATCGTGCAGGTCGGGCACGAGATCCCAGTCGGCGGCGAACCCCCAGCACAGCTGGCCCGCATAGCTGAAGAGCGCGATGCCGAGACCGAGGAAGTCGGTCAACGGCACGAGGCCGAAGTTGTCGAGCATCTTGGCGCCGAGGAGATAGAGCGGCACCTGCGGGCCCGGGACGTTCGTCACCACGAGGTTGAACGGGAGCGCGCGCGTCACCATGCGGCCGCCAAGCGAGAGCAGCGTCGTCGGCGTCCACTCGCCGACCCGCGACAGCATCTCGGCGCCCATCGCCTGCTTGGTGCTCTTCAGGCGCTCGGTCTGCTCGCGGATGCGGGCGAGCCGCTTCACCGGGTCGCGCTCGCTGAGCGGCAGGTCGATCATCCAGGCGGAGACCCGGTTCCCGAGCGTGCCCTTCTCCTCCGCCGAGCGCACGCTGACAGGCGCCATCACGCGGAAGTCGAGGAAGTCGACGTTCACCCGCCGGCCCTCGAGGAAGCGCTGCACGGCGCCGGCCACGGTCGTGAGCACGACGTCGTTCAGCGAGCCGCCGAGCTTGTTCTTCACCGCCTTCAGCTGTTCCAGATCCATCGCCAGCCAATCGAAGCGGCGGTGCGGGCCGATCGGCCGGTTGAGCGGCGTATCGGAGACGCTGCGGAACGTGGTCCGCAGCGTGTCGCGCAGCGCGCGCAGCATGGCGCGCGTGTCGGAGCGCGGGTCGCCGATGTCGCGCGCGAGATCGCGCAGTGCCTGCACGCCGAAGCCTTCGAACGGCGCGCGCAGCCGGCGCCAGGCCTCCGATTGGAGGAGCTGCCAGGACGACGGTACCGGGCGCGGGATCCAGCGCGCCGGGGCCTCGATCAGGTCGCGCGGCTTCGGCGCGAGCAGCACGTTCATCAGATCGACGGACGACATGCCGTCGATCATGCAGTGGTGCACCTTGGTGATGATGGCGAAGTGGTCGCCGTTGTCGAGGCCTTCGACCACCCACATCTCCCAGAGCGGCTTCGAGCGGTCGAGCTGCTGCGAGACGATGCGGCCGGAGAGGCGCTTCAGTTGGCGCGCGTCGCCGGGGCGCGGCAGCGCCGTGTGGCGCACGTGGTAGTGGACGTTGAAGTGCTGGTCGTCGACCCAGACCGGGTGGTTTTCGATCGGCACGTACTTCAGCACCTGGCGATAGCGCGGCAGGCGGTCCATCCGCGACTCGACGTAGGCGCGGATCTTGTCGATGTCGATGCCGCCCGACGGCGTCCGCAGCGGACCCGCCTCGTACGTGGCGGTGCCCGCGATGTGCATGTGGTTCGTCGGGCTCTCGGTGATGAGGAAGGAGGTATCGAGGAAGGTCAGCCGATCGTAGGTCCGTTTGCCCATTGCACTCTCCGGCTCACGCGCCGGTCGCGCGGCGCGAGGCCTCTACGGCGGCGTAGCCCTCGCCGTCGATCCAGCGGTCGACGGCGGACATGAACCCAGCGGGATCCTCGAGCTGCGGGACGTGGCCGATGTCGGTAAAAACGTGGAGTGGCCATTCCGGACGGAGCTGCACCAGGAGGCGCGCCGACGCCAGCGGTACCAGGCGGTCCTCGGCACCGTGCAGCACGAGCGTCGGCGCGCTGATCGCGCGCACCATCGTCTCGAAGCGCCGTCGGCGCGCCAGGAACGCGACCAGCGAGCGCGCCGCCTCGAGGAAGGCGGCGTTGCCGCCGGCGACGTGCAGCCGCTCGCGCGAGAGCGCCATCGTCGCCTGCATGATCTCGGGCGCGATGCGTGACACGTCGACGCAGCAGAGCTCGAGCGTGTGGCGCACCGAGCCCTCCGGCCCGAAGAACGCCTTCCGCCCGTGCACCACGAGCTCCCCGACCCCGGGCAGGAACGACACGGCGAACGCGAGCCCGCCGAGCAGGTCGGACGCCGCCGAGCGCGGCGGCGGCAGAGCGGCGTTGACCAGCACGAGGCCGGCGACGCTCGTCGGCTCCTCCGACGCCTGCATGAGCGAGATGAGACCGCCCATGGAGTTGCCCATCAGGATGACCGGGCCGCCGGCGACCTTGGCGACGAAGCGCGACAGCAGCGCGCGGTTGGCGTGGATCGACGCGGAGCGGCCCTCGGTCGGCGTCCGGCCGAACCCGGCGAGGTCGAGCGCGAGCACGCGCGCGTGGCGCGTGAGTTCGGTGCCGACCGCCATCCAATTCACGTGGGCGCCGCCGAGGCCGTGCACCAGGACCATCGTCGGACCGTCGCCGCCGTAGTCGACGTAGTGCACTGGCACGCCGAGCTCGGCGACACGCGAGACCGGCTCGGGCCGCGGGCGCGCTGCCGCGCGCCGCGGCGGCGCCGGCGTGCGCCGGCCGAGCACCGCGAGACGCTGGCGCAGCCCGCCGCTCTCGAGCCGGCGCAGCACCGACGCGCGTGCCTGCTGGATGAGCGCGTGGCGGCGCGCGGTATCGAGCGTGCCGACTCCCATCAGGCGGCGCTCGGCGTCACCCGGCTCGAACGCGATCGACGACACGTGCGCGTGGCGCAGGGCGGCCATCTCGCGGCGCAAGAGGGCGCGGCAAAGACCGCGGACCGGCAGATCGATGCTCGGGCGGACGATCTCGACCGCCGCCGACATCGGCGAGCTCACGATGACGAGGTCGAGGTCCTCGCCGGCCAGGAGATCGGCGTTGGTCGGCGAGTGGACGCCGCCGTCGACATGGCGGACCCCGTCGATCGTGACCGGCCGGTAGTACCCCGGAATCGCACACGAGGCAGCGACCGCGCTCGCGACGTCGGCCGCGGCCTCGGGGTCGCGGCCGAAGACGACGCGCCTGCCGTCGTCGAGGCGGACGCTCGTCACCCAGAGCTGGCGGCTCGGCCATTCCGACGGAAATGCGCGCCGGATGCCGTCGACCAGATGCTCGGTCGACACCCTGCCGGACGGCAGCGCCGCGGCGATCAAGGCACCGAGCCGGGCATTCCACGGCCGGCGCGCCATGCGGAAGAGCAGATCCGGCGCGCTCATGAAGAACCCGGAGAGGCCGGCCCGATCGGCAGCCGGCGCGGCCATCGGACGGCCGAGCACGGCCGCAACGCGCTCGCCCTCGGGCGACAGCGTCCGTCCGAGGGCCCGCGAGGCCAGGTCGCGTGGAGCGAGACCCGCGCGCAGCAGCGCGCCGATGATCGAGCCCGCGGAGGTACCGACGATGATCTCGGCGTCACGCGGATCCCAGCCGGTCGCCTCCTCGAGGGCCGCGAGGACTCCGATGTGGAAGGCGTGGCCGGTGGCACCGCCTGCACCGAGGACGAGACCGATTCGCGCCATGAGGGGATTGGAGCATCGCCCCACACCCCCGGAGTGTCAAGGCTGACGGCGCCTGGCGGCGGTCCCGGGGCAGCAATCATCGGCAATCATCGCACGTGCGCTAGGAGCCGCCGCAGGGAGTGCGGCTCGCGAAGAGCCGGCCGTCGCCATCGACGCACGCGAAGGCACTTGCCCCGGTCGCGAGCGCGGCCGAGCGCATTGCACCCTCCCCGTCGACGGCGAAGCCGGGGCTCGCGAACGCGTCGCCGGTGAAGCGCGCCTCACGCAGGTCGATGCCGCTCGCGACGGTGCCGAAGCCCGGCTGCACCCGCATCAGCGCCTCGGTCACCGCAACCCCCGACGCCGCGGAGCGGAAGGCGATCCCTTCCTTGAAGCCGCCGGCCCCGGCGGCGTCGCCGCTCAGGATGCCGAGCGCGACGTCGGACGGCCGCGGCCCGATCGCAAACACGTTGATGCCGGCCACCGGGACGTCGGCGCCGAGGTTGCCGACGTCCACCTCCAGTCCCTGGACGGCGCCCGACGTCATGTCGCTGTGCGCGTAGGCCAGGACGTTGGCGCCCCAGATGCCGCCGATGCCGCCGTGGCCGTCACTCTGCGCGTAGAGCGCGACCGTATCCTCGCGGCTCGCACGGTTGTCGGTCGCCACCGTGAGCGTGCAGTGCCGGGTGCCGTCCTCGGGCGCGCGCTCGGCGATCCCGACGCCCGCGCTGATCGGCGGCGGACCGGCCTCGCTGAGCTGTTGCGACAGCGAGCCGCCGTTCAGCTCGAAGAGCGTCTGCGCCGCGCTCGACATCGCCCCGCCGCCGCTTCCGCAGGCGTAGCCCGCGGCGAAGAGAGCCAGTCCGATCACGACTGCGCGATTGTTCATGGTGCCTCCTCCTGGTCCCCCGTATCAAGCTCGACCGCCGGGGGCGCCCCGCGGCGAGACGAGGCGGGAGCGGCGGATCTTTCGCCGGCCCGCGGCGGCCGATTGACTTGTCACTGACCCGGACGCAGGCTGGAGTGGCGGTCGTATGGCGGCGACTCGCCTGAGCCGGCTGCCGAGCAGGATACCGTCATACGCCGCCGCAATGCCTCGCCGACCCACGCCGGACAGCCGAAGGGCCCGTCCCGTCGCTCGCGCCTGAAGAACGGCGTCGGCAACGGTGCGCGCACGGTCGCCAACGTACCGCGCCGGGTGGCCAGCTTCTTCGCCGACCTCGGCCCGGGCCTGATCACCGGCGCCGCCGACGACGACCCGTCCGGCATCTCGACCTACTCCGTGACCGGCGCGGCGTTCGGTTACGCGCCGCTCTGGACCGCCCTCTTCTCGTTTCCGCTCATGACCGCGACGCAGATCATGTGCGCGCGGCTCGGCATGGTGACGGGACGCGGGCTCGCCGGCGTCGTCCGCCGCCGCTACCCGCGGTGGGTGCTGTGGTCGTCCTGCGGCATCCTCGTCGTCGCCAACGTCGTCAACATCGGCGCCGACCTCGGCGGGATGGCCGCGGCGACCACGCTCGTGACCGGCATCCCCTCGGGCTACTGGATTCCGGCGTACGCGGCCCTGATCATCAGCCTGCTCTTCTGGTCATCGTACCGGCAGATCGCGCGCATCTTCAAATGGCTGACGCTCGTGCTGTTCGCGTACGTCGGCACCGCCTTTCTCGCGCATCCCGACTGGCCGGCCATCGTGCGCGCGACGTTCCTGCCGCACGTCGAGTGGTCGGCGGCCTACCTGGCGACGTTCGTCGGCATTCTCGGGACCACCATCTCGCCCTACCTCTTCTTCTGGCAGGCCGGCCAGGAGGTGGAGGAGGAGCGCGCCCTTGGGCGGGTCACGGTCGCGGAGCGCGAGGGCGCAACCGACGCCGAGCTCCGCCACTCCTTCTTCGACGTCACGACCGGCATGTTCTTCTCGAACTGCATCATGTACTTCATCATCCTCACGACGGCCGCGACCTTGCACGCGCACGGCGAGACGTCGATCACGACCGCGCAGCAGGCCGCCGAGGCCCTGCGGCCGCTCGCCGGGGACGGCGCGTACTGGCTCTTCGCCATCGGCCTCATCGGCACCGGCATGCTCGGGGTGCCGGTCCTCGCCGGCTCGTCGGCCTATGCGATCGCCGAGGCCGCCAGATGGCACGGCTCGCTCGACCAGAAGCCGCGCCAGGCGAGGCGCTTCTACGCGGTCGTCGCCGTGTCGATGGCGATCGGGCTGCTCTTCGACCTCGGCGGCTTCGACGCGGTCGCGATGCTGTTCTGGTCGGCCGTGCTGAACGGCGTCCTGGCGCCGCCGCTCATCGTGATGATCGTGCTGCTCACCAGCGACCCGACCGTCATGGGCGAGCGGACGAATCCGCCGCTCCTGCGTGCGCTCGGTTGGACGACCGCGGCCGTGATGGGGGCGGCGGCGATCGGCATGTTCGCGACGATCGGCCGGTGATATAGGCCCACCATGCCCATCGTCCGGCGTGCCCACCACATGTCGTTTCCCGTCCGCGACATCGAGCGCTCGCGGCGCTTCTACGAGGGCGTCCTCGGCCTCACCGAGAAGCCCCGTCCGCCGGCGCTGGTCGCGATGTTCCCCGGCGCCTGGTACCAGGCCGGTCCCTGCGAGGTGCACCTGATCCAGCACCCGGAGACGATGGACGTCGGCGCGCCGCCGCCCGCCCTGAACCCGATGGCCCGCCACGCCGCGTTCGCGATCGACGACTACGACACGACGCTCGACGCCCTGCGCGGCCATGGACTCGAGGTCTTCGCCACCAGCACCGCGGTCGGCCAGATGTGGGTGCGCGATCCCGACGGCCACATCATCGAGCTGATCGTCGATCGCTCGTGACGCGGCGCATTTGACGCCGGCGTTCCACCGACGTTAAGGATATCGTGATGGCGTGATGGTCACCGCCGGGTGGCCGCACAGGGTGGTTGGGGAGACGACGCGCGCCGCGGGCGCCGTCGAGCCGAGGTGCTCCGGCACCTCGCGAGGAAGAGGAGGTCGCACGTGCGGACACTGACGGCTCTCGTCGCCGCGCTCACGCTCACGGCGCTCGCCGC
>DASXLI010000042.1:0-42965 GCA_036496285.1 Binatia bacterium | reverse complement strand
AGAGATTCGGCTTGCTCGGCAGTGATCTGGCTCCGTTCGTGAAGATCGAGAACCACCTCCAGATGGTCGCGCTCTAGGCCGCCGGTATGACTTCGTGAAGATGCACAAGACGCTCAAGATGACGCCCGCACTCGCGGCCGGCGTGACGGATCGGCTCTGGTCGATGAACGACCTCGCAGCGCTCGTCGAGGAATGGGACGAAGTGCAGCCGCGTCAGAAGCCAGGGCGGAAGCCCAAGTCGGCAGCGACTTGCTGACCATCCAGCGCGCGCTTCACCTCGTACGGGCAGTCGCGTTGATCGGTGGGCCGACCTACCTGATCGTTTACCGTCATCGAAACCTGTCGCATCTAATGCTCGCGTTCTTGACGGTTGCTCTGCTGGACGGAGCGCGACACCTCTATGCACTCCTGACTGGCCGCGATCCGCTCGTAACTCTGGTGAGGCGGCTAGCCCGAACCAAATGGCCCAGCGAATCAAACTGAGACCCTGCCGTTTTCTCGCCCGGGTGGCCGGCGCGCGCGATACGTGGCATCGTGCCCGTTTCGGCATGACGCGTATCCGCCTCGTCCTCGCGATCGGCCTCGCCGTGTCGCTCGTTGCGCCCGGCGCTCGATCGCAGGCGGCTTCGCCCACTCCCGCGCCCGCGAGCTCGCCGGCCGCGGCCGGAGCGGCGCTCTACGGCAAGTACTGCCAGGTCTGCCACGGCGCCGCGCTCCAGGGATATGGCGCGGACAACGCACCGTCGTTGCGCTCGTCGACCTTCCTCGCGACGGCGAGCGACGCGTTCCTGCGCGCGGCGATCGAGCACGGGCGCGCGGGCACCGCGATGGCGGGCTACGCCCGGCAGGACGGCGGTCCGCTCGAGCCGCCGGACGTCGCCGCGCTGATCGCCTACATCCGCCAGGGCACGCCGGCGCCGAAGCCCCTGCCACGCAAGCCTTCCAGCGGCAATGCGACGAAAGGCTCACGGGTCTACGTCGCCAACTGCCAGCGCTGCCACGGCACCGTCGAGCAGCGCGGCAACGCGGTGCACCTCGCGAATCCGATGTTCCTCGCAAGCGCGTCCGACGCGTTCCTGCGCGTCGCGGTGACGCAGGGGCGGCCCGGCACGGCGATGGACGGCTGGGGCGGCACGCTCTCACCGCCGGAGATCGAGGACGTGGTTGCGTACCTGCGCTCGCTCGCGCGCGCAGTCCCGCCGGCACCCGGCGTCGCGGCGGCAAAGGGGCCTCCCGCCGGCGAGGGACCGTTCGTCGACAACGTCCCGGTGGTGCTGAACCCGCAGGGCGCGCAGGCGGACTTCACGCTGCGCGAGGATCGCTACGTGTCCGTCGCCGACGTCGGCACGGCCTACGACGAGAAGAAGCGTCTCGTGCTCATCGACGCGCGCACGACATCGGACTACGCCCGCCTCCACATCACGGGCGCGATCTCGATTCCCTACTTCGACATGCACGCTCTCGACCAGGTGCCGAACGACGGCACCTGGGTGATCGCGTACTGCGCGTGCCCGCACCACGTCTCGGGCATCGTGATGGACGAGCTCCGCAAGCGCGGCTATTCGCACACCGCCGTGCTCGACGAGGGCGTGTTCGCGTGGCAGCAAAAGGGGCATCCGGTCACCAGGGCGCCGGGCCAGCTGCCGGTCGCCGCGCCGCCACCGCTCAGCGGCGGATCGGCGATGCCGAAGCCGGGCGATCTGCTCGAGGACGAGCACTGAGCCGATGCATGCGGCAGATGTGAGCGCTCCATGACCAGGTTTCGCGTCGTGCCGAATCGCTCGCGGCTGCTCATCGAGGCCACCTCGAGCCTGCACCCCATCCGGGTCGAGACGACCGGGCTCGAGGGCGCGTTCGAGGCCGCCCTGGTCGACGATCAGCCCGATCTCACCGTGCCGCCGACCGGGCGGATCGAGATCAACGCCGACCGCCTCCTGACCGGCAACGTGCTCTACGACCGCGAGCTCGAGCGGCGCCTCGAGATGCGGAAGTATCCGCGCATCCGTGGTGAGATCGTCGCGGTGCAAGCCGACGGCGACGACCGCTACCTCGTGCGCGGCAATCTCTCGCTGCACGGCACGACCCGGCCGGTCGAGGGACGGGTGCGCATGCGCGTCGCCGACGACGGCACGATCGAGGCGGAGGGCGACCAGGTGTTCGACATGCGCGACTTCAACCTCGACCCTCCGCGGCTCCTGATGCTGAAGGTCCACCCCCAGGTGCGGGTCCGCGGCCGCCTCGTCGCCGTCCGTGAGGACGGCTGAGGTGCACGCGCCGTGACCTGGTCGCTCCTCGTCTTCGGGTTCCTGCTCGGGGTGAAGCACGCGCTCGAGGCCGATCACGTCGCCGCGGTGGCGTCGCTCGCCACCCGCTCCGCCTCCTGGCGCGATCACGTCGCGCTCGCGGGCCTCTGGGGCGCCGGCCACGCGCTGACGCTCGTCGTCGTCGGCTCGGTCGTGGTCGCGCTCGGGGCGACCTTGCCCCCGTCGCTGGCGGCCGGTTTCGACGGCGCGGTCGGCGTGATGCTGATCGTGCTCGGCGTCGACGTCCTGCGGCGCCTGCGCGCCGGCCGGGTGCATCTGCACGTCCATCGCCACCGCGGCGGCCCGCGCCACCTCCACGTCCACGGGCATGCGCCGGACGAGCACCACGACGTGGCGCACCACGAGCACGTCCACGGGCGCGGCGTCACCTGGCGCGCCCTCCTGGTCGGCACCATGCACGGGCTCGCGGGGTCGGCGGCACTCGTGCTGGTCGCGGTCGCCGAGACGCGCTCGATCCCGGCCGCCGTCGCCTACCTCGTGCTCTTCGGCGCCGGCTCCATCCTCGGGATGGTCGCGCTCTCGCTCGCGATCTCCGTGCCGCTGCGGCTCTCGATGCGGCACCTCGGCGCGCTGCGCTTCGGCCTGCAGGGTGTGCTCGGATCGGCGACGATCGCGCTCGGCTGCTGGATGGCGTTGCAGCTCTTCGTCGCGCCCTGAGCGTTCCTTCGCACCGGTGGGGTCTCTGTTTTTGTCCCGCGGAGCGGCGTGCTACAGGCCTCCGATGCGCACCGACTTGGCCGATCTCGACGCGACCGCGCAGGCGGCGCTGGTCCGCAAGGGCGACGTCTCGCCGATCGAGCTCGTCGACGCCGCGATCGACCGCATCGAGCGGCTCAACCCGCGGCTGAACGCGGTCATCCACGAGCACTTCGAGCGCGCCCGCGCCGAGGCGCGCGGGACGTTGCCCGACGGGCCGTTCCGCGGCGTCCCGTTCCTCTTGAAGGACCTCGCGGGCGGGTCCTCGGCCGGCGATCCCTATCACTGGGGCACACGCTTCCTGCGTGACGCCGGCTACCGCCATCCGACCACCGCGTACGTCGTCGACAAGTTCCGCCGCTCCGGGCTCGTGGTGGTCGGGCGCACCAACGTGCCCGAGCTCGGCGCCTGGGCGACGACGGAGTCCGATGCCTACGGTCCGTGCCGCAACCCGTGGAACCTCGAGCACGCGAGCGGCGGCTCGAGCGGGGGCGCCGCCGCGGCGGTGGCGTCCGGCATCGTGCCGGCGGCGCATGCGAGCGACGGCGGCGGCTCGATCCGCAATCCCGCGAGCCAGTGCGGCATCATCGGCCTGAAGCCGACGCGCGGCCGCGTCTCGCTCGGGCCGGACGTCGCTGAGGGCTGGGCCGGCCTCGCGTTCGAGTTCGTCGTCACCCGCAGCGTGCGCGACACCGCCGCGCTGCTCGACGCCGTCGAGGGGACGATGCCGGGCGATCCGTACGAGGCGGCGCGGCCACTGCGTCCGTACGTGCAGGAGGTGGGTGCCCCGCCGGGCACGCTCCGCATCGGTGTCCTCGGCGGGGTCGAGGACGTCGCGGTGCATCCGGAGTGCCTCGCCGCGGTGGAGAGCGCGGCGCACCGGCTCGCGGCGCTCGGCCACCACGTCGACGAGTCGTATCCCGCGGCCATCGCCGACCCGAACGATCTCGGGCCGAGCGTGATCACGGTCGTCGCGGCGAGTCAGGCGCACCTGATCGACTTCTTCGGCCGCATGCTCGGGCGGCCCCTCGGCGCCGCCGACATGGACCAGGACAACTGGGCGATCACCGAGCTCGGCAAGGGCGTCTCGACCGTCGCCTACCTCGATGCCCTGCACGCCATGAACGGCTTCCGTCGCCGGGTCGCCGCGTGGTGGGCCGACGGCAACGATCTCCTGCTCACGCCGACGCTCACCGGCCCGCCGCCGCGGCTCGGCGAGCACCGTCCCATCCCCGGCGCGCCGCTCGTCGCTTGGCAGCGCACGGGCGAGCTGCTGCGTTTCACGATGCCGTTCAACGTGACCGGACAGCCGGCGATCTCGCTGCCGCTCCACTGGAGCGCCGACGGCTTGCCGATCGGCGTGCAGCTGGTCGCCGCCTTCGGCCGGGAGGACCTTCTGCTGCGGGTCGCCGCGCAGCTCGAGGCCGACGGCGCGTGGCGCGGGCGGAAGCCGCCGATCCACGCCTAGCGCGAGCGCTAGGCCGGCTCCACCTTGAAGGCGCAGCGCTCGCCGCGGACGAACAGGCCGAGAATCGGCGCCAGGAGCCAGTACTTGGCGCGCACCGCGTGCTGGAAGCGCTCGTTGTCGTCGGCGCGATCGACCCAGGCGCAGCGAACCGCGATCGGCCCCGAGCCGAAATCGAGCGCCGCCTTGCCCGTCGCGCGCACGTTCCGCACCCAGCCGCGTTTGGTGTCGAGGCTGCCGATCCACACCTGGCCGTCGACCACGACGAACCAGATCGGCACCGTGTAGGCCTTCCCCGACTTGCGCCCGTAGTGCGTGAGCTTGATCGTCGAGCCCCTGGCCTGGGCCAGGAGCTCCTCGTGGCCACCCATGGCCACGCTTGTCGCCGACGAGCCGACCCGTTGCAAGCCTGGCGGGCGACTACCGCCTAGGCGCGCGCCTGCGGCGATCGCCACAGCGCGATGCTGATCGACGCGAGGACCGCCAGGATGATCGCGTGCCGCGTGAGCTCGGGGCCGAGCCCGACGCGCGAGACGATGACGACCGCGTCGAGCAGCGGTAGGCAGGTCGCGAGCATGAAGAGCGGGACGAGCGGCCGCACCATGCCACGCGCCGCAAGGGTCAGCGCCACGGCGCCGAGCATCGCGTTGCGGGCGCCGTAGACGCGGACGAAAGCGGTCTCGGCCGCGCTGTGCATCGGGAGCCCGAAGCTCGCCGACGCCGCCACCGGATCGAGGAACGCCCGTACCCCGAGCAGCAGGATGACGACGCTCACGAGCCCCGCGAGCCGGACGCCCCACGAACTCATCGCCGCACCACGAGCTTGATCGCCGGCTCACCCCATCCCGCCGCCGCGTCCTCCCAGTCGACGACACGCGTGGTGACCTCGCCCGGACGAAGCTTCCCCGCGGCGATGAGCGGCATCACCTCGGGGAGGAGCGCCGCCGCATGCGCGCGGCCGACGAAGAAGCGGATGCCGAGCGTGTACAGGCGGCCGAGGGGCATCGGCATGTCACCACCGGCGTAGAAGCTGACGCTCTGCAACGCCCCTTCGGGCTCGGTCGCGCGGACGGCATAGCGCAGTCCGTTCGGCGTGAGCCCGGCGTCGACGACGATCGGATAGCGGCGCTCCGGCTTCTCGAAGTCGGTGTGGAGCGCCCGCGCGCCGAGCCGCTCCGCGAGCGCGAGGGCCTCGGCATCGTCGCTCGCGTAGTCGACACGGCCGGCGCCGAGCGCGAGCGCCGTCTGCGCCGCGTACAGCGGTACGCTCTTCAGCCCGTGGCACACGATCAGCACGTCGGCGCCGGGCTGCGCCGCGAGATGCGGCGCGACCGCGCGATAGCCGTCGAGCACGTTGTCCGAGACGCTGCCGAGCGCGACCGGATCGAGCCCCGGCGCGACGGGCGCGAGCATGGCCCGGGCGTGCGGCACCCGTACGACGTCGGCGAGCATGCCGCCGTACTCGGTGCCGGAGAGCGGCTGCATGCCGTAGTCCGAGAGCGTGGGATACTGGTCGCAGTTCGCGGTGTGCCCCGCAGCGCAGGATCCGCAGGCCCCGCACGAGAGCTGGAACGCGACGACGACACGCTGGCCCACCTCGAGCCCGCTGACCGCGTCGCCGAGCTCGAGGATCTCCGCGACGCACTCGTGGCCGAGCGCGAACGGCCCGCGCATGGGAAAGAGCCCCGAGGTGAGGAAGAGGTCGATGTCGCAGCGGGCGACGGCGAGCGGCCGGACGAGCGCCTCGCCGTCGCCGCGCAACCGCGGCTCGGGCACGTCCTGCCAGGTGATCGTGTTGGGCGCGGAGCACGTGAGCTGTCTCATGCGCCGCAGTAATCCAGCGCCGCGCCGGCGCCGCAAACGATTTTTCCGCACGCGCGGTTGCGCGCCGTGCAACCGCACGGCTCAGGCGAGGGCGTCGACCAGCCAATCGCGCAGCGCCGTGATGCGCGCGTCCTCGAGCCCCTCCGGCCGGCAGACGAGATGATACGTCGAGGCCGACCGCACACGCAGCGCGAACGGCGCGACGAGCCGTCCCGCCGCAAGGCGCGGGGCGACCAGGAACTCGCTCGCGAGCGCGACCCCGTGCCCCGACTCGGCGGCGCTGAGCGCGATCGACAAATGGTCGTAGGTGACGCTGCGCTTCGAGCGCAGGCCGCCGACGCCGGCCTGCCGCAGCCACTCGTCCCACGAGTCGGGCGTCTGACTGACGTGGATGATCGTATGGTCGCGCAGGTCGCCGGGCTCGCGCAGCGCCGGCTCGCCGGCGACCGTTGCCGGGCTGCACACCGGGAAGTAGGTGAGATCGACGATCGGCTCGCTGTGCAGGTCGGCCCACGGGCCGGTGCCGAAGCGGATCGCGACGTCGACCGGGTCGCGCTCGAAGTCGGCGTAGCGCAGCGTCGCCTCCACCTGGAGCTCGATGCCAGGGTGCTGGCGCTCGAAGTCCGCCAGGTGGGGAATGAGCCAGCTCTCGGTGAACGACTCGAGCGCGCTGACACGCAGCGGGCCCGAGGGCGGCACGGTGAATCCCTCCTGCGCCCGCCGCAGCTCGCCGAGCACGCGGTTCACCGTCTCGAGGTAGCGCCGTCCCTCCTCGGTCAGCTCGAGACCGGGGTTCAGGCGCCGGAAGAGCGCGACCCCGAGGTGCGCCTCGAGCGACTGGATCTGCCGACTCACCGCCGACGGCGACAGGGCCAGGTCGGAAGCCGCCTCCTTGAAGCTCAGGCGCTCCGCGGCGCGCGAGAAGGCGCGCAGGAACGCGATCGGCGGCAGCTCGTCGCTCATCGCCGACGTGCTAGCCCGTCGCTCCGGGCGACGCCAGCGCCCGCCGCCGCGCCTTCGCGCCGCCCTGGTTGCCGTCGCCGGGGCGTTGGCGGAAGCTGGTGTGAGAAGAGCGTCGATGGCGACGACCACGAGGTTGCGAATGTGACCCTCGTGACGAGGAGTGACGCACGTGGCAGAGGAGTCGAGAGTCGGAGCGGGAACCGGGAGCGAGAGCTCGCCACCGCGTGCGGTCGTCGTCTCGAAGCCGATCCTCATCGTCGAGGACGACTCCGACCTGCGCGACGCGCTCGAGTACCTGCTGGAGGCCTGCGGCTACGCCGTCGTCGCCGCCGCAGACGGCGAGGAGGCGCTCCGTCATCTGCGCGGCGGGCTCGATCCCTGCTTGATCCTCCTCGACCTGCTGATGCCGAGGAAGAACGGCTTTCAGTTCCGCACCGAGCAGCTCGAGACGCCCGCGCTCGCGAAGATTCCGACCATCGCCTACTCCGGCATCTATACGGGGAGCAGCTTGCGGGAGAAGGCGGCGATGCTCGGCATCGAGACGGTCCTGGAGAAGCCCGTCGACTACGATCATCTGCTCGACGTGATCGAGCGATACTGTCCCCGCAGCTGAGGAACCAAGGAACCGATCGTGCGCTTGCGCGCGGGAACGGGCGTGGGCGCGGCGAGGCTCGGCAACCAATTCCACTGGCTACACTCCTTCCACTAATTCCACTTCCACTAATTCCACCTGGCGCACGCGACGCGCGCCGCTCGTTCCCGCTCTCTCACCCCGACCCGGGATTGTCTCGCGTGCTCCCCGCGGCTGAATGCTGCCCTGGAGGAGCAAGCCATGGATGGACGCAGTACCCTGCGCGCCGCGCTCGCGGCGTGCGCCGTCGTCTCGTACGCATCGCTCGCTGCGGCCTCGCCGCACCACCACCCGCACGAGAGCGCGATCCTCGAGTGCCACCAGGACATCCTCGACGCGGCCAGTACGCTGACGGGCGACGTGCAGGGTCATCTCGGCCGCTGTCTGACGCACGGCCTCGATTGCCTCGTGTCGGCCGCGAATCCCTCGTCGTGCTGCGGGCGCGTCGCCGGGCGCTGCGATGACGACGTCGCGACGATCCACGCAAGCGAGCGCGAGTTCGAGCGCGTGGTGTCGTCGCGCGCGTGCACGCGCGTCCCGTTCGCCGATCTGCTGGCGGCGGACGGCCTGAACCTCGGGACGCTCGCCGATCGATGCGCGTGTCTCGACCCGCCCGTCACGACGACGTCGTTGCAAGGGCTGGCGACGTGCCTGCGGCGCGTCGTCGAGGACGACGCGGTCGGCCGCCTCGCGCTGCTCGAGGCGCCGCGTACCCGCGAGGCGCTCGCCTGCCTCGGCCTCGACGAGGACTTCCCGGCCGCAACGCAGGATCAGCCGTCGCTCTGCGGAACGTGCCCGGCGACGACCGCGACCGCCAGCGCGACGCCGAGCCCGGGTCCCGCCGCGTCCGCGACTCCGACCGCGCTCGCGAGCGCGCCGCCGAGCGCGACGCCGACGGTGGCCGGGACGGCCGGCGCGACGCCGACCATCGTGAGCACCACCGGCTCGACGCCGATCGTCGCACCGACAGCGACCGGCACCGCCGGCCCGACGGCCGCGGCGCCCACGCCGTCGCCGACCGCCGCGCCGACCGAGGTCGCGACGTCCGTACCGACCGCCACCGCCACGATGCCGCCCGCCGTCGCGACCCTCACGCCGACTCCGTCCGCCACGCCGACCCTCGTGCCGGTGCCGTCGGCGACGCCGACCGCGATCTGCGGCAACGGCATCGTCGAGGGCGACGAGGAGTGCGACGGCGCCGCGATCGACGACAGCAGCTGCCTCGAGGACGTCTGCACCTGCGACGACTTCTGCGACGACGCGGGCGGGACGCTCAGCTGCAACGCCGACTGCACCCTGAACTTCAGCAACTGCACCGCGGGAGGCTGCGAGTTCTGAACCTCACTCTTCCAGGCAATAGACGCGGAACGACTTCGTGCAGTCGCCGGTGGTGAAGCCCTTCCACCACGTCGTGTCGGTGAAGGTGACGGCGCCGCCGATGCCGCTCGTCGACGTTGCGTCCATCCAGTCGTCGCACGTCGATGCGGCGGTGCCGGTCGACGACGGGTCGTTCGCCCCGGTCCACGCGTTGCTGTTGGCGCCGTACGTGCCGTCCGCGTGTTGCCAGATGCCGCTCTGCAGCGCACTGCCGGCGGCGAGGGTCGGGCCCGAGGCGACGACGATGCCGTCCGGACGGACGTACGTGTTGCCCGCGGCGCCGGGGAAGCGCGAGATCGCCGACGCGGTGCTGGTGGCGAGCAATGCCTGGAACGTCCCTGCAAGGCCTGCGGCGCTGGCCTCGTCGGCGCAGAGCGTGTCGGCCGCGGCGATGCCGATGCCCGGGCCGGGCGTCAGCATGCCCACCGTGTAGAACGCGACCTTCCCGGTCGCCGGCGCGAAGGTGAGCGGCGTCGTGAAGTCCGTCTGGAAGCAGTACAGGCGGCGGGTCGCGTTGCAGGCGGCGCTGTCGCGCGACGTCCACGAGACGACGCCGCCCTCGGTCCGGCCGCTCAGGCCGGCGGCGCCGGCCCCGGTCGAGGTCCAGTCGAGGCACGTGTCGGCCGCGAGCGTGCCGTCGGCGTTCGTGCCCGTCCACACGGGCGTCGTCGTGCCGCTCACCGTGTTGCCCTGCTCCGTCAGGTGCACCGTGTTCAGAATCTTTCCCGCGGTGATGTCGCTTACCTGATCGGCGAACGGCTTCCCGTCCATGCGCACGAAGCCGCGCGCGGCACCGAGCCGCGACGACGCGAGCGACGCGCCATCGGAGAGCCAGGCGACGTACGTGCCCGCGAGCGGCTCGTTCGTCGCGACGGCCTGGCAGACCGTGTCGGCCTGCGCGGCGCTGCCGAAGTTCGCCGCGTGCAGCGACGACGTGACGAAGACCCGGTTCAAGTGCGCGGTCGCCGTCGGAATGGGGGTCGGCGTACGCGTCGGGGTAGCGCTCGTCGGGGTCGGGGTGAGGGGCCCGGGAGTGGGCGTCGCCGACGCGCCCGCGTTGCACTCGGGCGGATACGGCGAGACGAACGGCGGCACCGCGACATCCGCGGCGCAATCCGTCTCGAACTCGCTCACGCAGCCGACGCAGTCCATGAGGTCGGCGAGCGTCGCGACCGCGTGCATGCAGGACGCGGCGCCCGGCACCGTCACGTCGAGGCAGGGGTCGCCGAAGCCGATCTCGGCCGGGGTGAGGTCGTCGGCCGTGCCGAGCAGCTTGTCCGGACCCTGGCAGGCACGCTGGATCGCCGTCCGCGCCTTGGTGCTCGCCTTGCCGATGGCGGTGAGCGCGGGCCCATCGGGGCAGGCGCCGCTCGCCGTCTTGGTGACCGCGGCCCAGCACTTCGCGAGCGTCTTCGTCTTCGCGGCGAGGAGCTTGGCACCGGCGCTGCCGATCGTCGCCTGGCACTTGTTGAGCGGCTTCTGCGCCTTGTCCTTCGGATCGCTCGGGGCGAGTGCCGCGTAGGAGAGCGCGAGCGCCTGATCGACCGCTGCCTCGTCCACGCACTCGATGCACGTCGGAATGTCGTTGCAGTCGGCGATCGCGTTGGCGCAGCCGCCGCTCGCGAAGTTCGGACACTGGCCGATGTCCCACCCGATCGCGGCGAGCGCCGGCTCGCTGCCGTCCGCGTCGTGCGTCCCGCAGACCTTGTCCTTGCCGGCGCATGCCTTCACGATCGCGCTCCGCAGCTTCGTCCCCGCCTTGGCGATCGCCGGCGCCGTCTTGAGCGGCTCGTCGCGGCACACGACGTCGCGAGCGAGCTTGCCCTTCACCTTCCCGTCCTCGCACTTCTGGAGGGCGCTCGCCTTGGCCAGCGTGTAGGCGGCGGCCGCACGAACGATCGACCCCTGGCACTTCGCCGCGTCGTCGGCGGCCCGTGTCTGCGACGCGATACCGGCGCCGAGCAGCAGCGCCGCGCCGAGCGCGAGCGCGCGCGTCAGCGTCCGCCTGGAACCGGCCGCTCGCAGTTGCAGTCTCCGTTCTTGATGAGCGGCGTGCAGTGGCAGGTCACGCACCCCTCGGCGACGAGCGCGAGAAGCAGCGCCAGCAGGATGCCGCCGAGCGCTCTCGCCGGGCGGATGGTACGCGCAACCTTGGCGCTCCTGGTTGGGATCGTCACGTCGATCGCGACGTTAGCGCAGCCCCACGTCCGGGAACAGATGGGCGGGATTCACGGGATTCACCGGCGCTGCCGGGCGAACTCCAGCCGCGCGTGCAAGCTTTACATCCGCTGGCGAGCGAACGTGCACGGAGGCCTCCCCGTGATCGGAATTCGTCGCGTCTCCACGCGCACCACGCCTTGGCATGGAACCTGCCCTTGAGATCGCGATTGCGGCCGGGCTCTCGGCCGAAACCAAGGAGGTCACCATGCGAAGATCGTTCATCCTGGGAATCGTGGGCAGCGCGGCCCTCGCCGCGGTGGCGATGACGTCGGCCGGGGCCGAGACCGTCGAGGAGCACCACAGCAGCTACGACTCCAAGACCGTCGAGTCGGCGCCCGTCGTACGGGAGCACACGACCGTGGAAACCGTGCCCGCGCCGCAGGTCCAGAAGCGCACCAGCGAGACCATCGTGAAGGACGGCAAGGACCACGACTCGGACACGAAGATCGAGACCAAGTCGAAGACCAAGGTGGAGCACGACGACGACTGAGCCCACGCCCCGCCGGCGCATCGCGCGCCGGCGGGCATCGCGCAACCGTGTAACTTCTACACGGACCGCATCGCGAGACGAGCCAACCGCGCAGACGACTTCGTGAACGCTAGTGGCATGGAAGTCGCATAGTCATTCGTCACCGAGGAGGGAACGCCGGTGCCCATGCCAGCCAGCGGTTCGTCGTCCGGCGACGCGCGCAGCGTCGCGCGGCAGCTCGTGGGACGCGCGCTCCTCGTCGCGCTCTTCCTCGCGTCGGAGCTGCTCATTCATCTCGAGCTGGTGGCGCGCGGCGCCTGCTCGCTGATCGGCGCACGGAGGAGCGCGTGAAGGATCTCGGCGCGCTCGCGCTGGTCGACGACGCGCTGCCCGCGGAGGCGCTCCTCGACCGGCCGCTCACCGCGCTCGGCGGGGCGCTCGACGCCGCCGCGCTGCGCGGCATGTGCCTTCTCTTCGATGCGACCCTTGGCGTCTACGCGGAAGACCGCCGTCGCGTGCGCGCGTCGATGTGGCCCTACGTGACGCCGGCACTGGAGCGCACGCCGCGCGGGTTCTTCGCCTGCCTCGACGATCCCGCGCCACCGCGCCTGCTGACCAGCACGCGCTGCCGGACGATCGAGGGCGGAACGATCGTCGCGCGGCGCTTCGCCAGCGGCTACACCCGCTTCGATCCGCTGCTGCGGGACGTCTCCGTCGATTGCAAGGAGAACGGCTATGTCCCGGTGCAGCACTGGATGCACGACGACCCGCCCGCCGCGACCGTCGTCGCGCTGCACGGCTTCACCATGGGCAACCCGCGCTTCGACGCGTTCACACTCATGGTGGGGCAGTGGTTCCGCATGGGGCTCGACGTCGCGTTGATGACGCTGCCGTTCCACGGCGCGCGCGCGCCGCGGGACGCGCGCTACTCCGGCGAGCTTTTCGCCTCCTGGCACGTCGGACGCCTGAACGAGTCGGTGCGGCAATCGATCCACGACGTCGACATGGTGGCGCGCTGGCTCGTCGCTGAGCGCCACGTCCCGGTGGGCATGATCGGACTCAGCCTCGGCGGCTACATCGCCGCGCTCTACGCCGGCGTGAGCACGCGGCCGGCGTTCGTCATGCCGGTGGCGCCTCCCGTCCGGCTCGGCACCCTGCCTTCGCGCCTCTTCGCGCTCAGCCGGCACCGCACGACGGGCGAGGCGCCCCTGTCCCCGGACGAGCTGCGGCGCGCCTATCGCGTGCACTCGCCGCTCACCTACCCGCTCGCGATCCCGAAGGAGCGCGCGCTGATCGTCGCCGGACGCGGCGACCGGATCGTCCCGCCCGAGCATCCGCACGCGCTCTGGCGGCACTGGGGCGAGCCGGCGATCCACTGGTACAGCGGCAGCCACATCGCCCCGTTCCGCCGCCGCGAGATCGTGGCGGCGGGCGCGCGCCATCTCGAGCGTCTCGGGATCCTCTGAGGCAAGGGGGGCTCGCTCAGACGAGGCGCGCCCGCAGCGCGCGCGCGGCGACGAGGTCCGGCGCGTCGAGATCGGCGGGGAACGCGCCGAGGACGGGATCGAGCGCCTCGCGCGCGGCGGCACGCTTGCGCTGACGCCCCCACAGCGCGGCGAGGCTCGCGGCCGCGCGCAGCTCCCAGAGGCGCGCCCCCTGGGTACGGGCGGTCGCCAGCGCGCGCTCGAACGCCGCTTGCGCGGCGCGCGGGTCGCGCACGTGCGCGATCTCCCCCTGCAGGCGGTACAGCTCGGCGACGTACCATTCCTCGCCGCTCTCGCGAACGTGGGTTTCGGCGCGCGCGAGGAGCTCGAGCGCCTCGCGCTTGCGCTCGCCGGCCGCGTGGGCTTCCGCCGCGAGGCAGAGCATCGGCGAGAGCTGGGCACGAAGACCGAGCGTCGTGTAGGCGTCGATCTGCTCGACGATCGCCGCGAGCGCCTTGGTGCCCGGCTTGGCGAGCGCCGCGGCCCACGCGGCCACCACGCGCGCGGTCGCCCGCCACTGGCGGTGGCCATGCTCCTCGGCGACCGCGACCGCCTCCGCGGCCTGCTCGGCCGCGAGCGCGGGCTCGTTCATGAAGGCGTGGAGCATGGCCGCGAGCGCGAGCGCCGTCGCGCGATCGACCGGCCGCGCCGTCTCGCGCGACCAGGCGAGCCCCTGCGCCGAGAGCGCGCGCGCCGCCGCGAGATCGCCACGCGTCATCTCCGCGAACGCGCCGGTGCCGAACGCGTAGCCGACGAGGTCGAACGTCGACGGAAAAGGCATCGGCGTCTCCGGCTTCGCGACCAGCGCGCGTCGGGCGTGCTCGCGCGCCGCCGCGAGCCGGCCGCGGCTCCAGTTGGACCAGGCGGCACACGTGTGCGCGACGAGCGTCGCCTGCGGCAGCGGCAGCATGTCGGCGAGCTCGATCAGACGCGGCACGATGCGGAGCGCGTCGCCGAGCTCGGCGCGCGCCGCGTGATACGCGTGCAGGCCGGCAAGCGCCGTGAGGAGGGGTGGAAGGGCCTTGGCCCGCTCCGCCAGCTCGGCGCAGCGCTGGAAGGTCGCCTTCACCGCGTGGTCGGCGTAGTCCTCGCCGACCAGCAGCGAAGCGCCGAGCCGTAGATCGAGATAGATGAGGCGATCGACGCGCTCCGGCGTGTCCGGGAAGCTGCGCACCATCTCGAGCGCGCGCCGCAGCGTGGTGATCGCCTCGCGGTGCGCGCCGCGCCAGATGTACTGCGTCGCCGCCTGCTCGAGATACTTGGTTGCGCGAGCGGCATCGCGTCCGCGCTCGAAATGCTGCGCAAGCTCGGTCGCGATGACGTCGGCCCGCACGCCGTAGCCCCGCTCGAGCCGGCAGCCGACGCGCTGGTGGAGGAGGCGGAGGTGCGCCGGCGACAGCCGGGCATACAGCGTGCCGCGATGCAGCTCGTGGATGAACTCGTAGGCACCGGACACGGTACCGTCGGGCCATTCGGCGAGGCCGGTCGCGCGCAGGAACTGGCCGTCGCGCGCGAGCGCGTCGCAGCCCTCCTCGACCTCCTCGAGCTCGCGCACCACCGCGGCGGCGACGCTCGCGGCCGAGAAGTGCGTGCCGGCCACGCTGGCGGCCTCGAGGAGCTGGCGGTCGGCCTCGCCGAGATCCTCCACCTGGCGGTCGATCATGAGTCGCAGGCTCTCGGGCACGCCGAGGTCGATGTATCCGGGCGCGATCTGCCACGCGCCGTCGTGGCAACCGACGAGCCCGGCGCTCAACAGCGACTCGAAGAGCGTCGTCAGGAAGAGGGGCTGGCCCTCGGTGCGCCGGTAGAGCCACTCGACGAGCGCCGCGGGCGGCGACGGGCACTTGGCGGCGAGCCAGCGCGCGACGGAGTCCTGGGTGAGGCGGCCGATCGGCAGCTGTACGCTGTAGTGATGTGTCCGCAGCTCCTGCTCGAGACCACGCAGGGGGTGGCGGCGCAGGATCAGCTCGGTCGGCCGGTAGGTGGCGACGACGAACAAGCGGCACGGCTCCCGGCGGTGCGCGAGGTAGGACAGGACGTCGAGCGTCGACGGATCGCTCCAGTGCAGGTCCTCCAGCACGAGGACGAGCGGACGCTCGCCGGCGAGCCCCTCGACCGCGCTGCCGAGGAGGCGCACCGCGCGCTCGGGCATGAGGCCGCTTGCGAGCTGCGGTGGCGCGTTGCCGCCGCTCGGCGTGAGGAGCCCCTCGGGCAGCGAGCGCTCGAGCGCGTCGAGGATCGGGAGGAAAGGCTCGCTCGGGCCGTACTGCTCGCGGCATTGCCCGAAGGCGACGGCCGCCTCTCCCGCGACGGCCCGGACGAAGCCGTCGACCAGCGCCGTCTTGCCGATCCCGGTGTCGCCGGTGACGAAGACGACCTGGCGCGCTCCGGCGGCGGCACGCTCGAACCACCGCCCGAGCTGGGCGACCTCGGCGTCGCGCCCGACGAGCGCCACGGCCGGGCGCCGGAGATCGGCCGTGGGGGCGGCGTCCGCCGCGTCCTCTTCCATCGCCGCGGCCACCCAGCGGTAGCCGCGCCGGTAGACGGTCTCGATGTAGCGCGGCGCTCCGCGCGTGTCGCCGAAGGCGATGCGCAGCTCGCGGACGCAGCCGACGAGCACGTCCTCGGAGACGTAGACGTCGGGCCAGAGCCGGGCCAGCAGCTCGTCCTTGGTCACGAGCAGCCCGGGGCGGAGGGCGAGATACTCCAGCAGCGCGAGCGTCTTGCCGCGCAGCGCGACGACCTCCTGGCCACGGTGCAGGCGCGCGTTCGCGGTGTCGAGCGCGAAGCGTCCGAAGCGGATCCAGCGATCGCGCTCAACCCGCGCGTCCGACATGCTTCACCGTAGCCGAGCCTGCCCCCGTCCTACAATCGTCACGGCCCGCGACGATGTCGGAATGATTGCGGAATTCTTTCGGGACCGCACGCCCGGTCGTCCCGTAGACTCGCCCCATGGCCTATCGTGTCCATGGAATGATGCAGTCCTACTTCACCCGCAAGATGACCGGATACCTCGACTACAAGGGCATCCCGTGGCGCTTTCGCCGCTTTCCGGGGGCAAGCCCGGAAGCGATGGCCGCAGGCTTTCCGGGCGGCGTCCCCGTCGTCGAGACGCCGGACGGTGCCTTCATGTGGGACTCGACGGCGATGATCCACCACCTCGAGCGGCGCTTTCCGGAGCGCGACGTGCTGCCCGACGACCCGGTGCAACGTTTCTGCTGCTACGTGATCGAGGACGCCGCCGACGAGTGGCTCTACAGGGTGGCGGTCGGCTCGCGCTGGTACTTCCCGGAGAATGCCGCGGTCGGCGGCTTCGAGCTCGCCCGCGACATCGCCGTGCGCCTGCCGGTGCCCTGCGACCAGGCGCACCTCGGCGTGCGTGAGCACGTGCGCAGCAGCTGCGGCCCGCTCGGCGTCACCCCCGAGACGATCCAGCTCTGGGTGGACGACGTGCTGCGGCCGTGGCTGCGCGTGCTCGGCGCGCACCTCACGGAGCGCCCGTATCTGTTCGGCGGCCGCCCGTCGCTCGCCGACTTCGCGCTCTTCGGCGGCAACGCCGCGCATTTCACCAACGACCCGCTCTGCCGGCGGTGGACCGACGAGGACGGGCCGGCCGTCGTGCAGCACACCCACAGGCTGCTCGAGCCGGAGGACCAGGAGTTCGACCGGTGGGACGAGCCGGGCACGACGCCGGACACCCTGATCGCCGTGCTCGCCGAGCTCGGCAGGCACTATCTCCCGTGGGTGAGCCACGCTTGCCGCGAGGGCGTCGCCAACGTCGTGTTCGCGAACGGCACGGGGGTCACGGTGCGACCGACGGCGTTCCTCCGCGAGTCCCGGGCCACCCTGCTCGCACGCTACGCCGCGAGCCGCAGCACGCGGCTCGACGAGACGCTCGACCGCGCCGGCATCCTGCCTTTCTTCGAGGGCCATGCGAGCGAGGCGGGCAGCATCCCCGACTGGCTCGAGCCGCCGCGGCCGGCGCTGAATCGCCCCTTCCCTCCGGAGCACGAATGGCAATGAGCGCGCCCGTCCCTCTCGACGTCGACGTCTTCTGGTCCTTCCGCTCGCCCTACTCGTACCTGGCGACGCCCCGTCTCGTGCGCCTGGCCCGGCAGTACGAGATCGACTTCCACGTGCGCGTGGTCCTGCCGATCGCCGTCCGCATCCCGGGCTTCTTCGCCACCGTGAACCCCCTCTGGTCGCCGTATCTCGTGCGCGACACGTACCGGATCGCCGAGCACGAGGGCATCCCGTACGGCTGGCCGCGTCCCGATCCGATCGTGCAGGACTTCACCACCCGCGAGGTCGCCGCCGAGCAGCCCTACATCCACCGGCTGTCACGCCTCGGCGTCGCGGCGGCCGAGCGAGGCCGCGGCCTGCCCTTCATCGCCGAGGTGTCGCGCGTCATCTGGAGCGGCGACGTCGTCGACTGGCACGAGGGCACGCACCTCGCCGACGCGAGCGCCCGCGCCGGCCTGGACCTCGCCGAGCTCGAGGCGACCATCGCGGCTGACCCGGCGCGTCACGACGCGGTCATCGTCGACAACCAGCGCGCGCTCGAGGCCGCGGGCCACTGGGGCGTGCCCACCACCGTCTTCGCCGGGGAGCCCTTCTTCGGTCAGGATCGCCTCGGCCTCCTGCTATGGCGCCTGCAGCAGCACGGCGTGCGACCTCGAATGTCAGAATGATTGCGGAATGTTCCCAGGATCTGGAGTAGCGTGGGCGGGCACCCTCTGCACATGCCACAGACCCAACGTCGATCAACACCGTCCGAGACACTCAACCTGTCGCCCGACCGCGCGTTCGTCGTCGAGTTCGGCGACGCCAAGGTCACGCGCGCCGATCATCTGAGCGGCCGCGTCGAGCACGTCATCTCCGGCCAGGCGGCGCGCTTCACCTCCGCCGGCGAGCTGCTGGAGTTCGTGCACGGCGTGCTGCGTCTGCGAACCCCCGCCCGCAAGACGCGAGCGGCCGCCAAGTCCCGCTGAATCGACGCGAAGGAGAGCCCCATGGTCACCGCACGCTTCCGCCTGGCGATCGCCGTTCTCGCCTGCCTGACGTCCGCCGCCGCGGCGTGGGCCGACCCGCCCACACAAGACTGGACGCGCACCGAGACGCGCGCTGACTGCGCTGCCTACAACGCGCTGCGCACGCCGTTCTTCGGCGACCTGCACGTCCACACGAGCTTTTCCGGCGACGCCGTGTTCGTGCGCGTGCGCTCGACGCCGCGCGACGCCTACATGTTCGCCAAGGGCCAGCAGATCGGCCTGCCGCCGTACGACGGCTCCGACAACCCGACCCGCTTCGCGCAGCTCCATCGTCCGCTCGACTTCACGGCGGTGACCGACCATGCCGAGTGGCTCGGCGAGATCCGCACCTGCCTCAACTCGTCGTTGCCGGGCTACGACGACTCGAACTGCCAGGCCCTGCGCAACGAGCTCGCGAGCCCGCCGGCCGGCATCAACGCCCCGCTGCCGGCGATCGTCGTCGCCTTCCAACTCACCATCCAGGCCGCCGATCCGATGCGTCTCAGCATGTGCGGCACCGACGACGTCAACTGCCTCACGCAGGCCGCGCTCGTCTGGCAGGACGAGCTCGACGCCGCCGAGGAGTTCTATGACCGCACCTCGGCATGCGGCTTCACGACCTTCCCCGGCTACGAGTGGACGAACAACCTCGGCGGCTACAACCTCCACCGCAACGTCATCTTCCGCAACGCCGACGTGCCGTCGCTGCCGACCAGCTACTACGACGAGTCGAACCTGGAGGGCCTGTTCACGGCCCTCGAGGGGGATTGCCTCGGCGGGTCCGGCCAGTGCGACTTCATGACGATCCCGCACAACTCGAACGTGAGCGGTGGGGAGATGTTCGCACCGACAAACTCGGACGGCAGCCTTCTGACGAAGGCCGACGCAGAGCGGCGGGCGTCGCACGAGAAGGTGGTCGAGATGTTCCAGCACAAGGGCAGCTCGGAGTGCGATCCGACGGGCTCGCCGAACGATGAGTTCTGCGGCTTCGAGCAGCTGAATCGTGCGCAGCTCTTCGGCACCACGGTTGCCAACAGCATCCAGCCGGCGCCGAACTTCGTCCGGCGGGCGCTGCGCGTCGGCATCCAGCAGCACGACCTGATCGGCGCCAACCCGTTCGAGCTCGGCATGATCGGCAGCACCGATACCCACAACGGCACGCCTGGCGCGACGGTCGAGACGGACTTCGGCACGACGGGCCATCTCGGCGTGCGCGACGGCAGCCCGGAGAACATCCTCTCGCGCATCGGCCCCGGCGGCGTCGTCACCAACAGCGGCGGCCTCGCCGTCGTCTGGGCCGAGGAGAACTCGCGCGACGCGATCTTCTCCGCCCTGCGCCGGCGCGAGACGTACGCGACGAGCGGCACGCGGCCGATCGTCCGCTTCTTCGGCGGCCGCGCCGAGCAGGAGGGCTGCAGCGACCCGAACTTCGTCGAGGAAGGCTACTCGCGCGGCGTACCGATGGGGGGCGAGATCGGGCCGGTCCTCGGGCGGCGTAGCCCGCGCTTCGCGGTCATGGCGACGCAGGATCCGGGCGGGAACGGCGAGCCGAGCACACCGCTGCAGCGCATCCAGATCGTGAAGGGCTGGGTCGACGAGACGCACCAGACGCACGAGCAGGTCTTCGACGTCGCGGGCGACACGCGCGGCGCCGCGTCCGTCGACACCTCGACCTGCACCCCGAGCGGCACCGGCTCCGCCACGCTCTGCTCCACCTGGACCGACCCGTCGTTCCGCCCCGACGAGCGCGCCTTCTACTACGCGCGCGTGCTCGAGAACCCGGTCTGCCGCTGGAGCACGCGCCTCTGCAACTCGCTCGGCGTCGATTGCAGCAACCCCGGCTCGGTGCCCTCGCAGTACGTCGAGTGCTGCTCGGGCCTGGTCGACAAGGTCGTGCAGGAGCGCGCCTGGACGTCGCCGATCTTCTACGAGCCCGAGCACATCGGGGTGAAGGGCCAGATGCGCTTCGGCGATGGCAGCGGCGCCGACAGGCTCAAGCTCGAGCTCACGATCGGCCGGGTGCCGGCCGAGCTCGACGTCAAGACGAACGGCCTCGCGCTCACCCTGCGCGACGACGACGTGGTCTACACCGCGACCCTGCCCGCCGGCGCGTTGGTCGAGAAGGTGCCGGGACGCAGCTACGTGCTGGTCGACCCCGCCGGCACGATCGCCGGCATCCGCAAGGCCCGCCTGCGCATCAACCGCCGTGGCACGGGCCGGCTGCTGATCAGCGCCAACAACGTCGACCTCTCGCACGCGCAGCAGACGAGCCACCGGGTGACGACGGAGCTCGCGAGCGGCACCTACGATCAGAGCGACGACCGCGTCTGGGAGTCGTCGTCCGGCCGCCTGGGGTCGCAGCTCTGATGGTTCGTCTCCGCGCCTGGCTGCGCACGCCGGCCCTGCACTTCCTCGTGCTGGGCGCGCTCCTCTACGGGCTCACCGCCCGCCAGGGGGGGCCGCCGCCGCGGCGGCCCATCGTCATCACCCCCGAGCGGATCGCGGAGATCCGCGAGGACTACGAGCGCACCGCGCACGTCGCGCCGACGGCGGACGAGCTCAATGGGCTGATCGCGCGCGAGGCGGACGAGGAGATGCTGTTCCACGAGGCGCAGCTCCTCCATCTCGACCGCGGCGACCGCGCCGTCGAGTGGCGCGTCATCGAGAAGGTGCGCTTCCTCTACGGCGACGCCGCTGGCGACAACGCCGCCGCGTTGAAGCGCGGCCTGGCGCTCGGGCTCGACCACGACGACGTCATCGTGCGGAACGCGATGGTCACGAAGATCCGGCTCCTCGCCAGGGCGGCGAGCCGCGCCGACGAGCCCGCCGGGCCCGAGCTCGAGCGCGAGCTCGGCGATTGCATGGCGCGCCATCGCGCCGACTACACCCAGGCCGAGAAGCTGAGCGTCACGCAGGTTTTCCTGAGCACCGACACGCGCGGCCCGGCCGTCGAGGCGGACGCCCAAGCGCTGCTCGCCCATCTGCGCGAGTCGGGCGCCGGCCCCGAGGCCGCCAGGCGGCTCGGCGACCCCTTCATCGCAGGCAGCGCGCTCCGCAGCACGACGCGCGAGCAGCTCGCCAAGGTCTTCGGCGACGGCTTCGCGACGACGGTCGCCGGGATCGCGCCCGGGCAGTGGTCCGGGCCGGTTCGCTCCCCCTTCGGACTGCATCTCGTGTGGGTGGGCGAGCACGATGCCGCCACGCTCCCGTCCCTCGCTGCGGTGCGCTCGCGCGTGTTGCGCACCTATCGCGCCGAGCGGCGCGCTCGCTATCTCGCGAAGATGATGGACCAGCTACGCATGGCCTACGAGGTCCGGATCGCTCATGACCAGACGCTCTGAGCGCATGGCGGCACGGCGGTACGCCGGCGTCGCGGCCCTGGTCGGCGCGCTGGTGCTCCTGCGCGGCGCCCCCGCCCGTGCGCACGCACTCTCGCCCTCGATGCTCCTCCTGCACGAGCGCGCCGCGGGGATCGTCGACGCGACGTGGCGGACGCCGTCGTTCCGCATGCCGGGTGCCGACCTCCGCCCGGTCCTCCCCGACCAGTGCACGCCGATCGGCAGCGAGCAGATCGACGAGGACGCCGAGAGCATGACGGCGCACTGGAGCGTCGACTGCGGCGGCGCGAGCCTGATCGGCATGCGGGTCGGCGTCGAGGGGCTCGGGCTCGCCAAGACGGACGCGCTCCTGCACATCGAGCTGGCCGACGGCCGCACGGTCGACAGCGTGATCCGTGCACGCGAGCCGTACGTCACCATCCCGGCGCCGGACAGCTGGCTCGGCGTGGCGCGGCGCTACGGCGAGCTCGGCTACGCGCACATCATCGGCGGGTACGATCACCTGCTCTTCGTCTTCGGCCTCCTCCTGCTGGCGCCGACCCGGCGGGCGCTGCTCGCCACCATCACGGCGTTCACGGTCGGCCACAGCCTGACCCTCACCCTCGCCGTCCTCGGGATCACGCACGTGCCCCCGGCGCCGATCGAGGTGCTGATCGCGCTCAGCATCTTCGTCCTCGCGGTCGAGCTCTCGCGCGGGACCGGCGACGCGACCCTGATGCAGCGCGCACCCTGGCTCATGGCCCTGACCTTCGGCTTCCTCCACGGCCTCGGCTTCGCGGGTGCGCTGCGCGAGACCGGCCTGCCAGCCGCGGCGATCCCCATGGCGCTGCTCTCGTTCAACGTCGGGATCGAGCTCGGCCAGCTCGCCTTCGTCGCGGCCGTGCTGCTCGTTACCGCGCTCGCTCGACCGGTGACCTTGCGCTTGCCGACGTGGTCGCGCGCGGTGCCCGTCTACGTCATGGGCTCGCTGGCGGCGTTCTGGATGATCGAGCGCGCGCTGCCGCTGATCCGGTAGCCGGACGCGGCGCGCACCGCGCCCGCGCGGAGGAGGAGGTTCGCATGCGTCGCTGGCTCGCGTGGCTTCTCGGGTTGATCGTGCTGACGGCCGCCGTCGGCGCCGTGGTGCTCACGGTTCCCGCGGCGCAGGATGCCCTGATCCGTCGCATCGCATTCCGGGCCGTCCAGCCGAACACGCACCTCTTCGACGACGACGCGATGCGTGTCCTGCTCTGCGGCACCTCGGCGCCGCTGCCGCATCCGGGCCGCGCCAAGGCGTGTGTCGCCGTCTTCGCCGGTGGCCGCTTCTGGATCGTCGATACCGGCCCCGAGTCGTGGAACCGCCTCGCGCTCCTGCGCGTCGACGGCAAGCGCATCGGCGGCGTGCTCCTCACCCACTTCCACTCCGATCACATCGGCGAGCTCGGCGAGTTCAACCTGCAGACCTGGGCGGCCGGCCGTCCCGCCCCGCTGCGCGTGTTCGGCCCGCCGGGCGTCGAGCGCGTCGTCGCCGGCTTCCAGGAGGCCTACGCCCTCGACACCGGCTACCGCATCGCCCACCACGGCCGCGACTTCCTCGACGAGGGGCTCAGCCGCATGCAGGCCGTGCCGGTCGACGCGCCGCCCGAGAAGGGTCCGGTGACCGTGCTCGACGAGGACGGCCTGCGGATCACCGCGTTCGCGGTGGATCATCGGCCGATCGTCCCGGCGTACGGCTACCGCTTCGACTACCGCGGCCGCTCGGTCGTGGTGAGCGGCGACACGACGAAGAGCGCGAGCCTGATCCACGCCGCGCAGGGCGCCGATGTGCTCGTGCACGAGGCGCAGGCAAACCACCTCATCGCGATCATCGGCGAGGCCGCGGCGGCCGCCGGCCGCGACCGGGCCGCGAAGATCATGCGCGACATCCCGAGCTACCACACCACGCCGGTGCAGGCGGCGGAGGCCGCGAACGAGGCGGGCGTGCGCTTCCTCGTGCTGTACCACCTGAACCCGCCGCCGCCGAACGCCTTCGTGGCGCACGTGTTCGTGCGCGACGTCGCGCGCACGCGGCCCGATCGGTGGATCCTCGGCGACGACGGCACGCTCGTCGAGCTACCGTACGGCTCCGAGGCCGTCACGACGCGAAAGCTCGACTAGCGGCGCGTCCGGCTCGACACGCTCAGCGACAGAGCAACCGGTCGCCGTCGGACCGGCTCGCGCAATCGTCCGGTGCAAACGTCGCATCGCCGCAGGCGCCGTCCCCGAAGGCGAAGCGTACCCGCGACGGGGCCGGCGCGGAGGAGACGTCGAGGTACGTACGGACGCGGGCGCTCACCCGCAGCGTACGCGCGTTGACGCGCCGGACGACGACGCTCCGGATGCTGGTCTCGCCCGTCTTGTCGGTAAAGCTCCAGCCACCGGCGGCCTTCTGCTTCTTCCAGCCGCGGCCGCTCGCGCGACTGAGCGCCCCCGGAGGAGCGCCGACATCGAGGAGCGGCGTGGCAACCCCTCCCGTCATCCACACGCGCAACCCGCTGCCGATGGGATCGATGACGGTGCCTGGCGCGAGGGGAATCATCGCAGAAACGTCGACCAACTCGTCGCCGAGTGGAACCGTGAGGTGGCGCAGCAGCAACTCGCCGGCGCCGGCAATGCACGGGCCGCCCGTCGTCGCTCCGTCGCCGTCGTATCGGGTGATCCCCAGGACGTTCCCACCCGGCCCGAATGGATACGTAAACCCTCCGGCGACGATGCGGCCGTCCGGCTGCGAGGCGATCTGCACGATCCCACCCTGGGAGCCGACGGGCGTCACGACGAAGCCGAACGGACCGAAACCGACATCCTGGCGGCCGTCGGGAGTGACACGGGCCAGGGCGAACGCGTAGCTGGAGCCTGGCATCGGCGCCTGGCCGCCCAGCAGCACCCGACCCACGTCGTCGACGACCATCGAGTTGGCGGTCATGGCGAAGCCGGGCGACGAGTAGCCGAACGCCGCGTGCGCGTAGCCGCCGTCGCCGTACGCGGAATCGAACGTTCCGTCGTGCGACAGGCGAAACACGCTGAAGTCGAGGGTGCCGACGACGACCTGTCCATCGCTCGTGAGGGCGACGCCGATCGGCCATCGCCCGTTCGCGAGCACGACGGCACCCGCGTCCCCGAACGTCTCATCGACGCGACCATCGGAGAGCAGCCGCGCCACCACCGATATGATGCTGTTGTCGTCGGGAAGCGCGACGCCGGCCACGACGATCGAGCCGTCGTCCAGACGCGCCAGGCCCGCGAGCTGGTTCGAGACATCGGGAGCCGGCGCCAGGTGTACCATTCCGTTCTCGCCGAAGTCGGGATCGGGTACGCCGTGGGAGTCGAAGCGGCGGATGACGAACTCGCGCCGGTCGCCGATCGCAGCGCCGTCGCCGAGCAGGATGTGCCCGTCGGGCTCGAGGACGATCGGACCGATGGACTCGAGGTCGAGCGGATCGAACAACGCGACGCCGTTCATGCCGAAGTCGGGATCGGGCGTGCCGTCGGCAAGAAGGCGCAGGAAGCCATACGTCGGCCCCGGCGCACCGAACGAGTTGCCGGCGATCAGCAGTCGACCGTCGGGCTGGCGCACGAACGCCTGCGCGAAAGACTGATCCGGGCTCTGGCCGGGCGCGAAGACATAGTAGCCGATCCCGCCGTCGGCAAAGTCCGGATCGAGCGAGCCGTCGGCGCGGAGCTGCTCGATGACGACCCGCCGCCGATCCGGAAGGAACACGGACGTCGCATCCTCGGCCGTCGCGACGACGATGACCCCACCGTCGGGCCGCACCGCGATGTAGCCCCCGATCGTGTTCGCGCTCGGCGACAGCGTCACCACGCCGCCGTTGCCGAAGCTGGGATCGAGATCACCGGGGGCGGCGTGCGCGGGGCTCACGGCGAGGAGCAGCGCCAGAGCGATCAGGAGGGGGCCGACCATGCGAATCACGAGCGTCGGCGACGCTAACACGAGCGATTTCTCCAGCCCAGGAATTTCGCACGTACCGAGGGCGACGCCCTGGTCGCGGTCCTTTGACAAGGTTGAGTGCCGGAGCGGTGAAACGGCTGGAAAATAGGCCTCGGCCCGCTCCCCCCTCTTCCCTTCAATCAACCCGACCTTTCCCTGCGCGCTTCATGACTTCGGGTCATTGAAGGAGCGGCGGCCCTTCGCGGACACTCCGACACTCACCAATCGACCATCCGGAGGGAGCCAATGAAGGTCATCGTCCTGCTCGTGCTCGGCGCGCTCGCCGCCGCAACGCCCGTCCACGCCGACTTCCCGGCCGACGGCACGGCGCCGACCGAAGGGTGGATCTACGGCTTCCGCAGCGTCATCGACACGAGCCAGTTCCCACTGGCAAGCGACAAAGAGAGCGCCTCGGGCATGTCGCAGGAGGCGGCCTGGAAGAGCGTCGCCGACTGGCCGCCCCTCGCATCGAGCGGCGGCAGCTTCGCGAGCCTCGGCCGCCCCGACACGGTGGTCGCCTACATCGAGGGCGGGGTGAACTACTGGCGGAACGGCAACACCGAGCTCATCAAGAAGATCTACATCAACCGCGCCGAGGTGATGGCGAACCCGGTCTGCGCCGCGCGCTACGTCGACAACGGCGACCCGTGGTTCAACGTGCTCGACTTCCCCGGCACGCCCGATCACAACGGCAACGGCATCCTCGATCCCGAGGACCTGATCATCGAGTGCGAGAACGGCGTCGACGACGACGGCAACGGCTACGTCGACGACATCTCGGGCTGGGACTTCTACAACCAGCAGAACAACCCGCACTCGCAGGACGTCACGTACGGCCACCACAACACGCAGATGCTGGCGGGCGAGGCGGCGATCAACGACGGCGGGCGCATCGGCGCCTGTCCGCTCTGCATGGTCATGCCGATCCGCGCCGGCTCCGAGGCGCTCGACCGCTCGGACGACCTGGCGCAGGCGTTCCTCTTCGCCGCCGACTCGGGCGCGGCGTCGGTGGCGAGCCTCACCGCCGACCTCGGCTACTCGAGTTTCATGCGCGAGGCGCAGGAGTACCTCTGGCGCCACGACGTCGTGGTCGCGGAGTCGTCGAACGACTTCGACTCGACCGACCACCAGGGCGGCATGTACTGGCCGCACGCCGTCGCCGGCAACGGCGTGGTGAAGGACACCGAGGGCAGCCTGCCGCTCGTCCCCGGGTGCATTCCCGGCACGCCGCTCTGCCCGAGCACGGACGTCGCGACCCGCACCTTCCGCCAGCGCTCCGGTGAGACGTCGTGGGGCACCCGCAACATGGTGTCGGTCTCGGGCACGGCCTCCACCTCGGCCTCGACCGGGACGCTCGGCGGCGTCCTCGGCCTCTTCCAGTCGTACGGCCGCACCGCCGCCGAGCTCGGCTACGTGAGCTCGCCGCTCACCGGACCCGAGATCATCCAGCTCATGATCGCCACTGCGTCCGACATCGACCCGTCCGACTACACGTTCGTGCCGAACGCCTGGCCGACGCACGTCGGCTGGGACCTGCAGACCGGCTACGGGCGGATCAACGTCGCGCGCTTCCAGAGCGAGCTGCGCCAGGGCCGCATCCGGCCGGTCGCGTGGCTCGACTCGCCCGAGTGGTTCTCGCTGTACGACCCGACCGTGCAGACGACGGTGCCGGTCTACGGCCACACCGAGGCGCGGCGGGCGCCGGGCGGCACGTACACGTGGACGCTCGAGTGGGCGCTCGGCGCCGAGCCGACGTCGTGGTCGACCATCGCGGCCGGCACGCGCAACGCGCCCTTCGACGGCAAGCTCGGCGACCTCGACCTGAGCGCCATCTCGGCCGCCTACGCCGCCCCATTCGCGCTCTCGAACGACAAGCAGCTCTCGACGACCGAGCAGTACACGGTCACGCTGCGCGTCCGCGTGAGCTACGACAAGACGCCGGGCGTGACGCTGAGCGGCGAGGAGCGCCGCTCGATCGCGGTGCACCACGACCCCGACGCGATGGCCGGCTTCCCGCACCGCGTGCGGAGCGGCGCCGCCTGCGCCGGCGGCTACGCACCCGCCGGCGGGCCCGCGGGCTATTGCTACTCACCCGGCGGGGAGAGCCAGCCGGCGCTCGTCGATCTCGCGGGACTCGGCCACCTCCAGCTCGTCTACGGCGACAGCGACGGCTTCGTGCACGCGGTCGATCCCACGACCGGCGCGGAGCTCCCTGGCTTTCCCGCCGCGACCGATACGACCGTGGTCGAGAAGCCGGGCGGCTGGCCCGGCGTGAACCCCGGGCACGAGCCGGTACCGATCAACGTCGCGGTCGGCGACCTCGATCACGACGGCAACCTCTGGATCGTCGCCGCCACCTCGACCGGCAAGCTCTACGTGTGGGGCGCGGACGGCGCGCGCCGGCCGGGCTGGCCGGTGAAGCCGGCCGCGGGCGTCGTGCCGCTCGAGTCGCCGCGCATTCCGCGCGAGTACTCGCGCCTGCCGCACGAGGGGCTCTTCGCCGCGCCGATCCTCTCCGACTGGGACGGCGACGGCACGCTCGAGATCATCGAGGCCGGCTACGACGGCCACATCCACCTCTACCACGCGAACGGCAGCGAGCTGACGAGCGGCAACTGGCCGATCCAGGTACGCGTGCCCGACTCGGTGCCCATCTCGCGCCCGACCCTCAACAACCCGACCGACACACGCACGCCGATCCGCATGCAGGACTTCCGCATCAGCTCGAGCCCGGCGCTGGCGCAGCTCGACGACGATCCGGAGCTCGAGATCGTCGTGCGCAGCCAGATGTCGGACACGTTCCCCTCCACCGACATCGAGGCGCTGTCGGGCGTCGGCCACCTGATGGCCTTCGACCACGACGGCACCTACCTCTGGACCGCCAACATGGACAGCTTCGCCTTCTACTACGGCAGTGCGCAGGAGTTCATCACCGAGGGCTCGAACTCGCCCGCGGTCGCCGACATCGACGGCGACGGCAAGGACGAGGTCGTGTCGAACGCCGTCTTCTCGACGAGCGCGTACGCCTTCAAGGGCGACGGCACGGCGTTCGGTGCCGGACAGTGGACGAGCCCGCCGATCGGCCCGCCGAACCCGGCGCTGCCGATCCCCGACCTGCCGCTCAGCTTCACGACGTCGGGCGCGTTCGGCCTCTTCGGCGGCACGCTCACCTACGCGCAGACCGGCTCGGGCGCGGTGTCGATCATCGGCGCCCTGCTCACCGCCGGCTCGGGCCTGCCGATCCTCAACAAGGAGCGCGCCTGGACAGCGGCGACCGGCACGATCGTCCCCGGCTTCCCGGCGTCGTTCCAGGGGCTCAACTTCCTGTCGGCGCCGATCATCGCCGACGTGACCGGCGACGGCCTCGCCGAGATCATCGACGGCGGCGACTCGAGCGCGATGCACGCGTTCGGGGTCGGCGGCCTGCAGGCGCCGCTCTCCGGCTTCCCCAAGTTCACCAACGGCTGGGTGCTCTGGTCGCCGGCCGTAGGCGACCTCGACTCCGACGGCACCGTCGAGCTCGTCACCAACACGCGCGAGGGCAACACCTTCGTCTGGCACACCGCCGGCCTCGCGTCGGCGAACACCGAGTGGTGGCGCTACCGGCACGACGAGTGGAACACGGGCCGCTACGGCGTCGACAGCCGCCCGCCCGGCATCATCCGCAGCCTCACCAACGACCCCGTCCTGCACCGCATCAGCTTCATCGCCCCCGGCGACGACTGGTACGCGGGCCAGGTCGACCACTACCGGATCGTGCACGGCGGCGGCACGGTCGATCTGCCTGCAATGCAGCCGGCGGGCGGCAGCGAGACGCTGACCATCCCCACCGGCATCACGAGCGGCACCGTGCAGGGCGTCGACGATCGTGGCAACCTCGGCAAGCCCGCGCCGTTCGACGTCTCGGGAGCACCGATCCCGACACCGACCGCCACACCCGCGGCCGCCGTCTGCGGCGCGCTCACCACCACCGGTTGCAGGCAGACGGTGGCGGCGCACCAGGCGCAGCTACAGATCAAGCTGCGCACGCCGAACACCAAGAACCGGCTCCTCTGGAAATGGAAGGGCGCGGCGACCACCACACCCGAGTTCGGCAACCCGCTCGCCGCGACGGGCTACGACCTCTGCATCTACGACGGCAACGCCAACCTGATCGGCACCGCGGCCGTACCGGCCGGCGGCACGTGCAACGCGGCGAGCCCGCGGCCCTGCTGGCGGGCCTCCACGACCGGCTACCGCTACAGCGACCGCGACCTCACACCGGCCGGCGTGCAGCAGGTGCAACTCAAGGCCGGCATCGCCGGCAAGGCGAAGATTGTCCTCAAGGGACGCGGCGCGCTGCTCGATCTCCCGGACCTGCCGGTCACGACGCTGCCCCTCCGCGTGCAGATGATCGGCGCCAACGGCGCGTGCTTCGAGGCGACGTACTCGACGACCGGCCGGAACGAGGCCGATCAGCTCAAGGCGAAGTCGGACTGAACGGCGGCAGGCTACACACCGGCGCGCGCTCAGAGTATGGGCGAGGAATGCGATCGGATGGCAGGCGGATCCTCCGCCTGGGGCTGGCGCTGTTTGTGATGCTCGCGTCATGGCACGTAGCGTCTCCGGTCGGCGCGGAGGAACGCGTGCACGCACATCCCACCTTCCACCGGACGGTCCAGGTCGACGGGCTGACGATCTTCTACCGTGAGGCCGGATCGAAGGACGCGCCGACGCTGCTCCTGCTGCACGGGCTGCCGTCGTCCTCGCGGATGTTCGAGCCGCTCTTCGCCCGGCTCGCGGATCGCTACCATCTCGTTGCGCCCGACTACCCGGGCTTCGGCCACAGCGACTGGCCGGACCCGAAGACGTTCGCCTATACCTTCGATCACATCGCCGAGGTCATGGGCCGTTTCACCGAGGCGCTCGGGCTCTCGCGCTACACGCTCTACATGCAGGACTACGGCGGTCCCGTGGGCTTCCGTATGGCGCTCGCCCACCCCGAGCGGGTCGAGGCGCTCATCGTCCAGGACGCGGTCGCGCACAACGAGGGTCTCGGGGCGAACTGGAAGCCGCGGCGCGCCTTCTGGGCCGATCGTGCCGCCAACGAGAGCACGCTGCGGACGAACCTGCTGTCGCTCGATACCACGCGCACGCGCCACGTCGGCAGCGATCCCGACGTCGCCCGCTACGACCCCGATCTCTGGACCGACGAGTTCCGTTTCATCAACCAGCCGGGTCAGGCCGACATCCAGACCGAGCTCTTCTACGACTACCGCACGAACATCCACGCCTACCCGACTTGGCAGGCGTGGATGCGCGAGCGCCAGCCGCGCCTCCTCGTGCTCTGGGGCAAGTACGATCTCTCGTTCGACCTCTCCGAGCCGGAATCCTACCGGCGCGACGTGCCGAAGGCCGAGGTGCATGTCCTCGACGCCGGGCATTTCGCGCTCGACACGGCGGCGGATCCGATCGCGCAGCTCGTCCGCGATTTCATGGAGCGCTCGCGACGGAAGCATCCGTGAGCGGGCCGCGCGCCCGGGCGGCGGCGTTCTGCGACCGGTTCGGCCTGCGGCTGCCGATCCTGCTGGCGCCGATGTCGGGCGCGTGCCCGCCGTCCCTCAGCGTCGCGGTCATGCGCGCCGGCGGGTTCGGGGCGTGCGGCGCGCTGCTCATGTCGCCGCACGAGATCGCGGAGTGGGCCGCCGCGGTGCGCGCCGGCGCGGACGGGCCGTTCCAGATCAATCTCTGGATTCCCGATCCGGCGCCCGCGCGCGACCGGGCGCACGAGGCGCGCGTGCGCGAGCTGCTGGCGCACTGGGGCCCGGCCGTGGCGGAGGACCGAGGCGACCTGCGGCCTCCCGACTTCCACGCGCAATGCGAGGCGGTGGTGCGCGTGGCGCCGGCGGCGGCGTCCTCGGTGATGGGGTTGTATCCGCCGGCCTTCGTCGCGGAGCTGAAGACCCAGCGGATCGCCTGGATCGCGACCGCGACGACGCTCGCGGAGGCGCGCGCCGCGGAGGCCGCCGGCGCCGACGTCATCATGGCGCAAGGCATGGAGGCCGGCGGACACCGCGGGGCGTTCGACCCGGCACAAGCCGAGCGGCAGCTCGTCGGGCTCTTCGCGCTCGTTCCGGCGATCGCCGACGCGGTGCGGATCCCGGTCGTCGCCGCGGGAGGCATCGCCGACGGCCGCGGCGTCGCGGCGGCGCTTGCCCTCGGCGCGAGCGCGGTCGTGATCGGCACCGCCTTCTTGCGCTGCCCGGAGGCCGCGGTGCATCCTGCGTGGGCCGATGCGCTCGCGGAGACCGGACCAGAAGAGACGATCGTGACCCGCACGTTCAGCGGCCGGCCGGGGCGCGGCATCGCGACTGAGTACGTGCGGGCGGCGGAGTCGCCGAACGCGCCGGCGCCCGCGCCGTATCCCGTACAACGCGGCCTGACGAGCGTCATGCGCGCGGACGCGCAGGAGCGTGGCGACGTCCAGCGCATGCAGGCGTGGGCCGGCCAATCCGCCGCCCTGGCGCGCGCCGAGCCGGCATCGGCCGTCACCGAGCGGCTCTGGAACGAGGCACAGGCGCTGCTGCCGGCGCGCTGAAGAGGAGCACGGCCGTCCACCCGTAGCCCAGCGAGGACCCATGCAGACCTGGCGTATCGGCTCCGTCACCGTGACCAAGATCGTCGAGCTCGAGGCGACCGGCGGGACGCGCTTCATCCTGCCACACGCGACCCCCGAGGTGTGCCGGTCGCTCGCGTGGATGAAGCCGCACTTCATGGACGACGACGGACGCCTCAAGATGAGCGTGCACGCGCTCCTGGTCGAGACACCGTCGCGGCGGATCATCGTCGACACCTGTCTCGGCAACGACAAGCAGGGCCGCTCGGTCCCGGGCTGGAATAATCTTCAGAGCCCCTTCCTGCAGGACCTCGCGGCGGCGGGCTTCCCGCGCGACTCGATCGACACCGTGATCTGCACGCATCTGCACGTCGATCACGTGGGATGGAACACGACGCTCAAGAACGGCCGCTGGGTGCCGACCTTCCCGAACGCGCGCCATCTCATGGGCCGCACCGAGTTCGAGTACTGGCGCGACCAGGAGGAGTTCCGCGAGCAGGTCACGGTGTTCGCCGACTCGGTGCAGCCGATCGTCGAGGCCGGATTGACCGAGCTCGTCGCGCCCGGCCATCAGGTCTGCGACGAGGTGACCCTCGAGCCGACGCTCGGCCACACGCCGGGGCATCTGAGCGTGCGCATCTCGTCGCACGGCGAGGAGGCGCTCATCACCGGCGACTTCCTGCACCACCCCTGCCAGATGGCGCGCCCGGAGTGGGCTGCCGTCGTCGACTACGATGCGGAGCGCTCGACGCGCACCCGGCGCGACGTCTTCGCCGCGCTCGCGGGCACCGGCACACTACTCATCGGGACGCACTTCGCCGGTGTCAGCGCCGGCCGCGTCGTGCGCGACGGCGACGCCTACAAGCTCGCCGTCTGATCGCCGGCAGGCGCCGCTAGATCACGTTCTTGACCGCAGCAATCAGGATCACGGCCCAGGTGAGCACGTTGCCCACGAGCCGGCCCGGGCTCACGCCGTTCGACGTGGTCAGGCCTTGCGCGTGCGCCACGCGACCGATCAGGAGCGCGAGGCCGAGGAAGTGCAGGAACCCCGACGAGGCGCCGTTGATCTCGAGCATGAGCATCAGCAGCAGCGCCAGTGGAACGTATTCGGCGGCGTTGCCATGGATGCGGATGCGGGTCAGGAGCAACGCGTTGCCGCCGTCGCCGAGCCCGATCGTCGTCGCCCGCCGGACCGCGACGACGCGAAAGGCCAGGACCAGCATCAGAACTCCGAGCAGACCCGCGTAGAACGCCGTGATCGGTGCGTGCATCGTTCCTCCTCCTTGCTGAGCGCGTGGGAAGGCGCTGAGTAGCCGGAGTGCCGCGCTGAGTCCAGGGCCGCAGGCAGACGATTTGACCAACATGGGGACCACCGCCATCGTCAATTGGAGGGCTCATGGCCACGGCCGTCCATCGCAGGCGATGCTGCCGCCGAGCCGCCCTGGCCGGCGGCGTCGCGGGGATGCTTCTGTTGCAGGGCTGTGCGCTCCTGCCGGTGGCCGCGATCGGCGGCGCCCTCCTCGAGGCCGGAGGCGGCGCGCTCGTGAAGACGGGCACCGAGTACACCGCCAGCGGCCTCGCGATCCGCACCTTCGCCATTCCGGCTGGCGACGTGCGCGCCGCGACGCTCACGACCTTCGACCGCACGCAGGTCGCGGTCGTCGCGGACGAGGTCTCGAAGAAGGGGATCATCACGCTCACAGGCGAGGCGCCGCACCGCAAGATCCGCGTCCGCTTGATCCCGCTCACGCCGACGCTCACGCAGATGGAGCTGCGGGTGAAGCGCAACATCCTCGCCAGCGACAAGGCGACCGCGAGCGAGCTGCTCGCCGAGACCGAGCGCACGCTGGCGGAGAATCCCGCGTTCGCCGTCCGCCTCGAGGACGTGTCGAATCGCTGCACCCTCGTGGCCTCGGCGTCTCGACCCGTGGTGCCGTGCACGGTGTCAACCGAACCCCGCGTCGGGGACTCCACATCGGCAAGGAGCAATGGGAAGCCATGCGAACGCGCCTTGCCGGAGCGAGCGCCGTCGCGATCACGGCGGCGGTGTCGTTGACGATCGGGAGCGTCGGCGCAGCCCGCGCCTTCGTCCGCCACGACCACGTCGTGGTGCGGGTCGGACCGGGCTGGTGGGCGCCCCCGTACCCGGCCTACTACTACCCGGCCCCACCGGACGTGGCCGTGCCACCTCCCTACGGCCCGGGCGTGCCGTCGGGCGACGCCGCTGGTCCGACGACCTACGTCCAGCGCGAGCCCAACGGCGCCCCAGCCGCGCCGGCGCCCGCGCGCTCCTGGTACTATTGCGCGAGCGCGCATGCATACTACCCTGATGTCGGTGCGTGTCCGGAGGCGTGGGTCGAGGTGCCGACTCGCTGATCGTTTGCCGCGCCTGCCTGCGCGCGTGACGGGCGCTCGCCCATGAGCCCGCGTCCGGGCTGGCAACGCGGCGCGCGCTGGGCGACGGTCGCCGCCGTCTTGCTCGTGGCCTTCTTCCTCGTCGCTCGCTGGCGCGGGCATGGCACGCCGCAATACGTCACCGCCGCGGCGACGCGCGGGCCGCTGCAGCGCGCGGTCGTGACCACCGGCGCCGTGAACCCGGTCGTTACGGTGCAGGTGGGCACCTACGTCTCCGGGGTGATCCAGTCACTCACCTGCGACTACAACACGCCGGTCAAGGCCGGCCAGCTCTGCGCCAAGATCGATCCCCGTCCGTACCAAGTGGTGGTCGACCAGGACGCGGCGAGCCTCGCGAGCGCCCAGGCGCAGCTCAACAAGGACCGCGCCGCGCTGGTCTATGCCCAGGTGAACTTTGACCGCGACTCGCGGCTCCGCAAGCAGGGCATCGTCTCGCAGGACGCGGTGGACAACGACAAGAGCGTGCTCGATCAGGCGGCGGCGCAGATACACCTCGACGAGGCGACGGTCGAGGAGCGGCGGGCCACGCTGAGCGCGTCGAAGGTGAACCTCGACTACACCAACATCATCTCGCCCGTGGACGGCGTCGTCGTCTCGCGCAGCGTCGACGTCGGTCAGACGGTGGCGGCGAGCTTCCAGACGCCCACGCTCTTCCTGATCGCGAAGGACCTCACGAAGATGCAGGTCGACACCAACGTCAGCGAGTCGGACGTCGGCGCGATCAAGGACGGGCAGAAGGCGACCTTCACCGTCGAGTCGTACCCCACGAAGACGTTCGAGGGCCAGGTGACGCAGGTGCGCCAGGCACCGATCACGGTGCAGAACGTCGTCACCTACGACGTCGTGGTGAGCGTCGACAACCCCGACCTCCTCCTCTTTCCCGGCATGACCGCCAACACGCGCGTGATCACGGAGGAGCGCGCGGACGTCGTACGCGTGCCGGCCCAGGCCCTCAAGTTCACGCCGCACGCGGCGCGCGGCGGCGAGGCCGGCAACGACGCGCGGAGTGCCGATGCGGCGGCCAGCGACGGCGGCGCCGATGGCGCCACGCCCGCCGCGCACGGCAGCCCCGGCGGCGGCGCGAAACGCCAGCACGCCACGCGCGTCTGGGTCCTGCGTGACGGCCAGCCGACTCCCGTGAAGGTCACCGCGGGCCTGAGCGACGGGTCGCTCGTCGAGATCGCGAGCGGCGATCTACACGAGGGCGACCGGGTGATCGTCAAGGAGATTTCCGACGAGGCGAAGTCATCGCGCGCGGCCGCGGCGCCCGGCGGCGGGCTCCGCGGGCCGCGCTTCTGAGCGCGGCGAGGCCGTCCGTGCCCGCGCCCGTCATCGAGATCCGCGATGTCTTCAAGACCTACCAGCTGGGCGACGTCGAGGTCCGCGCGCTGCGCGGCGTGAGCCTCACCGTCGAGCAGGGCGAGTTCGTCGCGATCATGGGCGCATCGGGCTCCGGCAAGTCCACGCTCATGAACCTGCTCGGCTGTCTCGACCGTCCGACCAGCGGCCAGTACGTGCTCGACGGCATCGACATCGAGCGGCTCGACGAGCCCTCGCTCGCCCACATCCGCAGCCTGCGCATCGGCTTCGTGTTCCAGAGCTTCAACCTGCTCGCCCGTACCAGCGCCGCCGAGAACGTCGCCCTGCCCCTCTTCTACTCGGGCCGGACCGCTGGTGGCGAGGAGCGCGTGCGGGAGGCGCTCGATTCGCTCGGCTTGCGCGGCCGCGGCGGCAGCTTCCCGAGCCAGCTCTCGGGTGGCCAGCAGCAACGCGTCGCGATCGCGCGCGCGCTCATCAACGATCCGTCGATCCTCCTCGCCGACGAGCCGACCGGCAACCTCGACTCGCAGACCGCCGACGAGATCATGGCGACGATCCAGCATTTCAACCGTGCGCGTGGGCTGACGGTCGTGCTGGTCACACACGAGCCCGACATGGCCGCGTTCGCGAGCCGGGTGGTGATGATGCGCGACGGCGTCGTCATCTCCGACGAGCGGCATACGCCGCGCACGGCGGCCCCGCCCGCGAGCGTGGCGGACGTCGCCACGGCCCCGCCGGCCGCGGCCGACACGGGCCCGGAGCCGCTGCGGCTCGGCCGCGCCTGGTCCTTCGCCCGCATGGCGCTCAGCGCGGGCGGGCGCGCTCTCGCGCGCAACAAGATGCGCACCGCCCTCACGATGCTCGGCATCTTCATCGGCGTCGCCGCGCTGATCGCCATGGTGGCCGTCGGCGAAGGCGCGAACGCGGCGGTACGGGCGCAGATCGAGAGCCTCGGCACGAATCTGCTCGTCGTCCTGCCCGGCGCCTCGACGTCGAGCGGCGTACGCGGCGGCTACGGCAGCGCCTCCACGCTGACCGTCGGCGATGCCCTGGCGATCGCCGACGAGGACCCGGCGGTCGTCGCCGTCGCCTACCAGAACCGCCAGGGCGCGCAGATCCAATACGGCAACAAGAACTGGAGCACGGTCATCCAGGGGGTCTCGCCCAGCTACTTCGCGATCCGCAGCTGGCCGGTCGCTGCCGGGCGCGCGATGACCGAGCAGGACCAACTCGACGGGAGCCGCGTCTGCCTGCTCGGGCAGACGGTGGTGAAGAACCTCTTCGACGAGCGCGAGAGCCCGGTCGGCGCAACCATCTTCGTGAAGAGCGTGCCGATGGAGGTAATCGGCGTGCTGGCGGAGAAGGGGCAGACCGGCTTCGGCCAGGACCAGGACGACGTCGTCATCATGCCGTTCACCACCGCCGAGCGGAAGGTGCTCGGCGTCTCGGCGCCGAGTCAGCCGTCGGCACAGGCGACGACGTCGGCGAACGGGCCGCGGATCGTCTTCCCGCCGCCGCCGAACCCCTTCTCGATCACGCCGAAGCTCGTCGGCTACGTCAACTCGATCTACGTCCAGGCCGCGACGACGGACCTGGTGCCGACGGCGTTGGCGCAGGCGACACGCACGCTGCAGCAGCGCCACCGCATCCAGCAGGGCCAGCCCGACGACTTCGGCGTCCGCAACATGAGCGACATCACCCAGGCGGCCGAGGGCAGCAGCCAGGTGATGGCGCTGCTCCTCGCGTCGGTCGCGTCGATCTCGCTCCTCGTCGGCGGCATCGGCATCATGAACATCCTGCTCGTCTCGGTGACCGAGCGCACGCGTGAGATCGGCATCCGCATGGCGATCGGCGCGCGTCGGGTACACGTCCTGCTGCAGTTCCTGGTGGAGGCGGTGCTGCTGAGCGCGATCGGCGGCGGCATCGGCATCGCCGCCGGCGTCGCGGTCTCGAAGATCATCTCGCAGGTCGCCGGCTGGCCGACGCTGCTCTCGCCGTTCGTGATGGCCGGGGCATTCGTCTTCTCGGCCGCGGTCGGGGTGTTCTTCGGGTACTACCCCGCGCGCCGCGCCTCGCACCTGAAACCGATCGAGGCGCTGCGCTTCGAATGAGGATGCCGGTTCCACGACCACGCCTGGCGCGCCAGGCGCTGCTGGCGACGGCGCTCGCGCTCGCGGGCTGCGCCGTCGGGCCCGACTTCGCGCGCCCGCGCCCGCCGGACGTGCAGCGCTACACGACGACCGACGTCGTCGCCACGCCGGCGGACGCGCGCGAGGTCGCGCAGCACGTGGCGGAGGGCGCCACCCTGCCGGCGCGCTGGTGGGAGCTCTTCCGCTCGCCGCCGCTCGACGACGTGCTCCGCCAGGCCATTGTCGGCAGCCAGACCGTCGCGGCGGCGGAGGCGACGCTGCGCGCGGCGCGCCAGGCGGTGCTGGCGGCGGAAGGCGCGCTGTATCCGCAGATCGATTTCGGCGCGAGCTACACGCGCGAGCACAACGGCGCGCGCAACGGCTCCTCGTCGACCGGCAACGTCGTGACCGGCGGCTTCAACCTCTACTCCGTCGGGCCGACCGTGAGCTACGCCCCGGACGTCTTCGGTGGCACCCGTCGTCAGGTCGAGGAGCAGTCGGCGCTGGCGGAGAAGCAGCGCTACCAGCTCGCCGCCGCCTACCTCACGCTCACCGGCAACGCCGCGACGCAAGCACTGGCGATCGCCTCGGCGCGCATGCAGCTCGATGCCGCGCAGAGCATCATCGACGACGACGAGCGCAACGCGACCCTGGTGCGGCAGAAACGCGACGCCGGGAAAGCCGCCGATGTCGACGTGCTGACCGCGGAGAGCCAGCTCGCGGTCGATCGCACGCAGATTCCGCCGCTCCGCCAGCAGCTGAGCGTCGCGCGCCACGCGCTCACTGTGCTGCTCGGCCGCTTCCCGGCCGAGTGGTCGGCACCCGACTTCGACCTCGCGGAGTTCACCTTGCCGCAGGAATTGCCGGCGACGCTGCCCTCCGAGCTGGTGCACCAGCGTCCCGACATCCTGGCCGCCGAGGCGCAGCTCCACGCTGACAGCGCTGCCGTCGGCGTCGCCACCGCGGCGCTCTACCCGAGCTTCACGCTGTCGGCGGCGCTCAGCGGCGAGGGCATCTCGAGCAATGCCGCGTTCCCCGCTGCAAGCCTCGCGTGGAGTGCCGTCGGCGGCGTCGCGGCGCCGATCTTCCACGGCGGCACGCTGCGCGCGCAGCGCCGCGAGGCGGAGGAGAATTTCGACGCCACCTTCGCGACCTATCGCCAGACCGTGCTCGCCGCGTTCGGCCAGGTCGCCGACACACTGCGCGCGCTCGAGCACGACGCCGACCTGGTCGACGCCGAGCGCCGCGCGCTCGACACCTCCGACCGCGCCCGCGAGCTGCAGCGCATCAGCTACCAGGAGGGCAAGGCGGACCTCCTGCAGCTCCTCGACACCGAGCGCCTCTATCAGCAGGCGCGCCTCGGCTACGCGCGCGCGCAGGCGCAGCGCTTCCAGGACACGGTGCAGCTCCTCGTCGCCATGGGCGGCGGCTGGTGGCAATCCGACGAGCTACCCGGCCTGGCGGACGCACAGCACGCGGCGGACGAGGGTCGGCGGAATGCCCGGTGAGAAGCGGTTGCCGAAGGCGAAGTCGAAGTAGTAGCGCGCCCCCTCGGCCGGCGCCGTCGCGCTCCAGACGTAGGGATCGCCGAGGCTGATGGCGGGATCGAGGTGGCAGGTCCGGCTGCCGCACGGCGCGGCGACGGCTGCGTCGTAGAGCGCGCCGAGCTCGTCGATCTCCGGTAGCCGCCAGCTCTGCACGCCGCCGAGCGCGAGGCCGCGGCAATGGCGCTCGGCATCGTTCCAGGCGAGCGCGCGCTCGTGGTCGCGGCTCGTCCACTGCAGACCGGTCGTGCGGTCACGCACCGCGCCGTCGACGACAGGCACGAATCGCGTGTCCCCCTTGACGACGGACGGATCACTCCCGCCGTGGCACGCGGCCAGGAGGGTGAGCGCCGCCGTCCAGGAGCGGAGCGACCACGTGACCATTGGCCGTTCTAGGCCGAACGCGGGCGCATACGCCAGGCCGTCGCCTCCTGCTTGACGCGACGCACGCGGGCACCTATGCGCATCTGTCCAGCAGAAGGGGGAAACGACATGATGCGAGTGAAGGCAGCAGCTGCGGCGTCCATCGCCGTCCTTGTGGCGATCGGAGCACCGGCGCGTCCCGCGCTCGCCGCGACGGCAGGCGAGCTGAACCGCGACGCCAGGAGCGCACTCAACAAGCTCTATCAAAAGCAAGCCAGCTCCAAGGTGCTCGCGCAGAAGGCGAAAGCGATCCTCGTCTTTCCCTCGATGGTGAAGGCCGGCTTCATGTTCGGCGGGCAGATAGGTGAAGGCGTCCTGCTGAAGGGCGGGAAGCCGGTCGCCTACTACAGCTCGGTCGCCGCCTCGTATGGATTCCAGGCAGGCATTCAATCCTTCGGCTATGCGCTCTTCTTCATGAACGAGGCTGCGATACAGCAGCTCAACGCCACGAACGGCTTTGAAATCGGCGTCGGGCCGAGCATAGTCCTCGTCGACGAGGGCATCGGCCGTAGCATCACCAGCAACACCCTCACGAGCGACGTCTACGCCTTCATCTTCGACCAACGCGGCTTGATGGCCGGGCTCGGCATCCAGGGGTCGAAGATCAGCCGGATCCAGAAGTAGCGTCCTCGAAAGGAGACCATGATGCGCATCGCATTGCTGCTGTCCCTCGTCATCACTCTGGCCGCGCCCGCCTGGGCCGGCGAGGCGGCGAACGCCAACCTCGACGTCCTGCGCGACACGATTCGCGCCAACCGGAAGGCTCTCGTCGCCGTCAACCTCCGCCTCACCGACGCCGAGGCGAAGGACTTCTGGCCCGTCTACGATCGCTACGAGAAGGATCTGAAGGAGGTGAACGACCGCCTCGTCCAGGTGCTCGACGACTACAGCTCGCACTTCAAGGATCTCTCCGACGAGCAGGCGAAGAAGCTGCTCGACGACTACCTCGCGGTCGAGGAGGATCGCGCCAAGCTGCGGCGCACCTACGTCGCCGACTTCGGCAAGACCCTGCCGGGCAAGAAGGTCGCGCGCTTCTACCAGATCGAGAACAAGATGGACGCGGTCATCCGCTACGATCTTGCCGCCACGATCCCGGTCGTGGAGTAGGCGCCCCGTCGTGGGCTAAGGCGCGGCTCAGTAGCGCGCGATCACCCGCTCGGCGAACTCGCGCAGCACGGTGCGCGCCGTCGCCATCGGCGGCAGGATGCCGAGCTCGCCGAGCCCCGCCCGCTCCGCGGCCCGGATGCGCGCGATCAGCTCGTCGGGCTCGCCGACCATCGCGCTCGCCTGGATCGTCTCCGCGGTGACGAAGCGGCGCTCGGCCGGGACGAGGTACGTGCAATGGCCCTCGTGGATCTGGAGATAGCGCTTCTCCGCGGGCGTCTCCATCGCCGCGACGTAGTCGACGTACTCCTGCCAGACGTTGCGGAGACCGGCCGGAACGGACGCGTCGTCGCGCGTCTTCGACCAGACCTCGTAGGCGTAGTGCAGCGCGGCGCCGACCTGCGAGCCGCACTGCTCGACGACACGCTCGGCATCGACGCGCTCGCCCGGTTGCAGCACGACCGCGGTCGTGAGCGCGGCGGTGTGGAACCCCGCCGGCAGCTCCCGGCCAGCCTTTGCGGCACCGGCACGGATCGCGCCGAGATGGCGCGTCAGCACCGGCGCGTACTGGTTGCCCATCGCGACGTGGCCGTCGCCGAGCTCGCCGGTCATCTCCAGCACCCGGCGTCCGTTCGCGGCGACGTAGATGGGAACCGGATGCTCGACGTCGATGAACCCGCGGTCGAGATGCAGGAAGCGGATCGCGCGGGTGACGCCGTCCTGCGTGTAGTCGACCTCCTCGCCGCGCAGCAGCCCCCGCACCACTCGGACGTACTCGCGGAAGCGGCCGACCGGCATCGGGTCCATGCCCATCACCCGCATGGCGGTATGTCCGGTGCCGATCCCGAGGAAGACGCGGCCGGGCGCGAGCCGGTTGATCGACGCGATCGAATGCGCCGTCACGGGCGCCGAGCGCGTCCCCGGAATGGCAACGCCGGTCCCGAGCGCGATGCGGCGGGTGTGCTCCGCGGCGAGCGCCAGGGTCGCGTAGCAGTCCGACCAGATCATCTGCGAGTCGGGAATCCAGGCGCGGTCGTAGCCGAGCTGCTCGGCCTCGCAGACGAGCTGCCAGTCGTCGATCTTGGTCGCGACGAAGACGCCGAATTGCATCGCGCATCTCCTATAGCGCGCCGGTGGGCTGCGGTACACGCCGACTGCGCCATGGTGGCGCAGCGCGGCGCGCGAATCGCCCAGTCGCCTTGACCGGAGCCACGGTGATCGCAGAAGATGCCATCCCCGGCCAGGATCCGATGATGCAGCCATCCGTGCAGCGCCTCACGCACCGCGGGCTCTTGCTGGCGGCGCTGCTCGCCGCCGGCGACGCCGTCGCCGCAACGCCGCCGCCCTGCGGGCCGGGGCAATGGAACCTGACGGCTCCGCCGGCGCCGATCGGCAGCTTCGTCGCGGGCAGCGTCGTCCAAACGCTCGTCCTTGGCGCCGACGGCACGGTCGCGCTCCCCGGAGCGTGTCCCGCCATCACCGCGAAGGTCACAGCGACGCGCAAGGGAACGGTCGTCAAAGCGAAGTGGCCGCAGGGCACTTGCGGCGGCGGCGGCGGCGGAGCTGCGCGCATCGCGGCGACGATCGAGCCGACGTGCACGACGGCGAACGGCAAATTCACCGCCCACGACGTGAAGGCGACGTTCGGCG
>DASXLI010000041.1:0-3647 GCA_036496285.1 Binatia bacterium | reverse complement strand
GTCCATCGGGTCGATCGGCAGGTACGGGACGTCCCACTCCTCGGACTGCGAGCGCTGCTGCGCGTACATGCCTTTCTTGATCGCGTCCTGGTGCGAGCCGGAGAAGGCCGTGTACACGAGCTCGCCCGCCCATGGGTGGCGCGGGTGTACGGGCAGCTCGTTGCACTCCTCGACGATCGCTTTCGCCTCGTCGATGTGCGACAGATCCATCCCCGGGTCGACGCCCTGCGTCAGCAGGTTCAGCGCCAGGGTCACGACGTCGACGTTGCCGGTACGCTCACCGTTGCCGAAGAGCGTCCCCTCGACGCGCTCCGCTCCCGCCATCACCGCCAGCTCCGCCGCCGCGACGGCCGTGCCGCGGTCGTTGTGCGGGTGCACGCTCAGGACGACGGCGTCACGCTGCTTCACCTGGCGGTCGAACCACTCGATCTGATCGGCGTAGACGTTCGGCGTCGCCATCTCGACGGTCGCGGGCAGGTTCAGGATGATCGGCCGCTCACGCGTCGGCTGCCACACGTCCATCACCGCCTCGCAGATCGCGACCGCGAACGGCAGCTCGGTGCCGGTGAAGCTCTCGGGCGAGTACTCGAAGCGTACGTCGGTCCCGGGCATCGCGTCGGCGAGACGGCGCGCCACCCGCGTGCCCTGCACGGCGATGTCGATGACGCCGGCCTCGTCGAGACCGAAGACGACCCGGCGCTGCAGGGTCGACGTCGAGTTGTAGAGGTGGACGATGGCGCGGCGGGCGCCGCGGATCGACTCGAAGGTGCGCTCGATGAGCCGCGTGCGCGCCTGCGTCAGCACCTGGATCGTCACGTCGTCGGGGACGACGTCCTCCTCGATCAGGAGGCGGACGAAGTCGAAGTCGGGCTGCGACGAGCTCGGGAAGCCGACCTCGATCTCCTTGAAGCCCATGCGCACGAGCGTCTCGAACATGCGGCGCTTGCGCGCGACGTCCATGGGCTCGACGAGCGCCTGGTTGCCGTCGCGCAGGTCGACGCTGCACCAGCGCGGCGCGCGGGCGATCGTACGGCCGGGCCAGCGGCGATCCGGCAGATCGATCGGCGGGAATGCCCGGTACTTGCTGGTCTGCATCTCGTCCTCCTCGTCGTGCGCTCGCGCCGAGGCGGAACGGAGAAGGCGGGGACCAGAAACGAAAAACCCCCTCCGGCCGGCTCGGCGGGAGAGGGTCCTGTTGACGCGCCCCGTAGGCTACGAGCGCGCTAGGCCTCTGCCGCCCTGCGGAGCGGTAGGCGTAGCCACGTTTTCGTATGCGAACGGGACGTCATGATGGCAATCGTCTTACGCAACCGCGCGGCGCGCGTCAAGCCGGGATCGTCAGAGGGCGCCGAGGCGCGCGCCGATGAAGCGGCCGGCGGCGCTGAGCGCCTCGCGCCCCTCGGGCAGGACGGGGGCGAAGAGCTGCCAGACGTGGATCATCTCGGCCCACGCCTCGAGCGTCACGTCGACACCCGATTTGCGCGCCCGCTCCACCAGGCGCACGGCGTCGTCGTAGAGCGTCTCCTCCTCGCCCACCTGCACGAGGAGCGGCGGCAGGCCGGTGAGATCCGCATAGAGCGGCGCCGCGAGCGGCGTGCGCGGATCCTTGCCGCCGAGATACGCGGCGGCGAACGCGAGCATGCGCTCCTTCTGGATCAGCGGATCGCGCGACGCGCGCTCGCTCATCGACTGTCCGAGCCCCTCGAGGTCGATCCATGGCGAGAAGCAGACCGCCGCCGCCGGGAGGGGCACGCCGGCGTCGCGCAGCGCAACCAGCGTGGCGATGGTGAGCCCGCCGCCGGCGGAGTCGCCCGCGATCGAGAGCCGGCTCGGCGCGATGCCGCGCGCGAGGAGCCAACGATACGCCGCGGTCGCGTCCTCGACGGCAGCGGGAAACGGCGACTCCGGCGCGAGGCGATAGTCGATCGCCAGCGCTGGGACACGCGCCGCGCGCGCGAGCTCGGCCACAAGCGCGCGATGCGTGTTGATCGAGCCGATCGCGTAACCGCCGCCGTGCAGGTAGAGGAGCGCGGCGTCGGACGCGCCGCCGCCCGCGCCGGCGCGAATCCACTCGGCCGGCACACCGGCGGTCACCCGCTCGCAGCGCACGTCGGGCGCGACCGGGAGCGTGCCGCACGTCATCTCGAACCACGCGCGCATCGCGGGGATCGTCGTGAGATTCGTCTGCTGCAGGGACGCGCGCAGCGAGGCGACGAGCGTCGCGTTCTCCGGGCTGGCCATGGCTCTTCTCCTCAGGTGAGCGCGGCGCGATTGCGGCGCAGCAGCACGACCGCGCCGCTCGACACGCCGACCGCCACGATGATGTAGACGACGCCGAAGATCGGGCGCGCCAGCGCCTCGTCCGACATGCGGATCGTGAACAGGATCAGGTTCAGGACGACGTAGACCGCGTAGGCGATGCCCATCGGCAGCGCGTACGCGCGCATGCGGAGCACGCCGACGCCGTAGATCGCGAGGTAGATGCCGAAGATCCAGCCCCAGACGAGATTCGGCATACCGTGCTGCCGCATGCCGAAGAGCATGAAGCCCTGGTGCGGACTCGCCTCGATGAACTTGGTGCAGTTCGAGACGGCGAGAAGGCAGAAGCAGATGCCGAAAATGCGGAGCCAGCGCGCGTCGTCGGTCGCCACGGCAGGAGCATGGCGCGGACCCACGGCTGGATCAACCCTCGGCCAATCGGACGCTCGGCGACGGGGTCACGTCGACGAAAAAGACGACGCAGAGCGCCAGCATCTCGACCGCGAAGATCACGAGCTGGAAGCGCACGCCGTGCGGCAGGAGCGCGACCATCCCCGCGTGGAAGATGGCCGCGACGCCGACCGCCGCGGCCCGCCAGCGCGGCCGCCAGAGCGCCGCCGCGAGCCCGAGCTCGAGCGCGATCGACCCCCAGGAGAACGCGAGCACGACCGGCAGGCGACCGCCCTCGGGAATTGCCGCGAGCACGTGCGGCGACATGTACGCCGCCATCGTGGCGCCGGAGAGATAGGCGGCGTTGATCTTGGCGAGCCCGGAGAAGGCGTACGTCGCGCTCACCTGCGTCCGTAGGAGGGCCACCGCCCACGCCCCGGCGCGCCCGGGCGGGGCGCGGCGCGCGCGCGCGTCGAGCGAGTACGCCGCGCCCGCGTCGGCGCACGCGAGCAGCGACGCGACCAGTGCCAGCAGATAGAGGTGGTTGCTGTACGTCTGCTCGTCGAGCAGCACGACGTAGAGGAGCGTCGTCGCGAGGACGAGCGCCGCGGTTCGCGTCCACCAGCCGACGGCGACGAGCGCGGCCGCCACGCCCCATACGACCAGGAGCCCGCGCATGCCGCCGGCGGAGATCTGCGGCAGCCACGGCACATAGGGCAGGCGGAGCGTCGTCGGCAGGAAGAGCCGTGCGAAGATGCGCCGCGCGTCGATGATGCGCGTGAGCGCGGTGAGGCCGATGACGATCCGGAGGGCGGCGAGCGGGCGCGCGTCGACGGTCGTCGTGAGCAGGCCGACCACTCTCCCCGCGCGCGCGCTCACCGGCACGGGTGCGCTTCGATCGGCGCCGCCGGATCGGGGACGCGTCGCTCGTAGACGGTCGCGATCGTCGGGTCGATGCGGCACAGGTGCGGCGGCAGGCGGTCGAACACCGCGGCGTC
>DASXLI010000040.1:0-10044 GCA_036496285.1 Binatia bacterium | reverse complement strand
CCCTCAGCAGCGCCGTCGACAAACACACTGCTCGCTCTTTATGCGCGCTCCGCCAACCCGCACCCCTCGTCGCCTAGGGCAACGACACACGCGATCGGACCACGCAGCGCCCGATCGACGCCTTCGACAGCGGCCCACGTCGCGACCTCGTCGCGTTTGACGAACGCGATCGGCCTGTCAGTCAGCGCAACCGCGTCGCGATCGAGCCCGCGCCGAAGGCGCAGGGCGACCGACGCCGACAATCGCGCGCGGCAGGTCGCCCAGCGACGGGGAGCGCGGGTTGGCGGAGCGCGCATAAAGAGCGAGCAGTGTGTTTGTCGATGGCGCTGCTGAGGGTGGAAGGATTCAAACGGTCACGCGGGTGCGCAGCGATCCTCGCGCGGAGCCAACCCGCGCTCCCCGTCGCATGGCAACCCGTCGCAATGCGACGGTCGTGCGACGGAGGCTACGCGCCGTACCGCGACATCGCGAGGTCGACGATCTCGCCGATGAGCTGACAATGCTGCCGCCCGGTCTTCTTGGCGGCTTTCGCGAACTCCGCGGTCGAGAGCAGCCAGGGATTCGGGTTGACCTCGATGACGTGCGCGTTGCCCTCGGCGTCGAGCCGGATGTCGATGCGGCCGTAGTCGCGGAGCTTGAGCGCCTGGTAGGCGGCACACGCCGTCTCCTTGAGGATGCGCTCCGTCTCCTCGCCGAGGTCGTCGGGGAAGAACGGCTGGCTGTTGCGATAGATCGCCGTGCCTTCCTCCCACTTCACCTCGGTGCCGGCGATGCGCGGCGTGCCCGCGGGGAGCTGCGAGAGATCGAGCTCGACGATCTCGAGCGCCTCCGCGTTCCGGTTGCCGAGGACGCCGACGTAGATCTCACGCCCGTCGATGTACTCCTCGATGAGCACCGGCGCATCGAACTGTGCGTGCACCTCGTCGATGCGCTCCATCAGCTCCTTCAGGGAGCCGACGACGGCGCTGAAGCGGATGCCGATCGAGCCGTCCTCGAGCGCGGGCTTGACGATCACCGGGAAGTGGATGTCGTGCGCCCAATCGAGGCGGCCGCGGAAGCCGGTCATGAAGTAGGGCGTGCGGATGCCGTGGAACGCGAAGATCTTCTTCGCGAGGGCCTTGTCCTGCGCGAGATAGAGGCCGTGCGAGCCGGTGCCGGTGAAGCGCCGCCCGAGAAGCTCCAGGTAGGCGGCGACGTTCATCTCTTTCGTGTCGTCGCCGGCGTACGACTCGGTGAGGTTGAAGTAGAGGTCGGCGCGCTGCTCGGCGAGCGCGTGCAACGTGGACGGCGTGCCGTCGAGCACGTGGTAGAAGGGATCGTGGCCCAGCTTCTTCAGGGCCGCGTGGATCTCTTCGTGGTCTTCCTTGACGCGACGACGCTTGCGACGCGGGGCCTTGTCCTCCGCTGCGTTCCCCGCCCCGTCATCCCACCCATCGTACAGCACGCCCACCCGCAGCTTAGGCATGCACAATAGAATAGCATCATCCCCGGAATAAAAAAGAACAAAATGACACGCAGCGGGGTTGATCGAACCGCCCCGTGACGGCGGGCCGTCGCCCGACTCAGGGTGCGGCGTGCGTGAAGTTGCCGTGGCTCACGTAGTGCATCGCGAGCGTGGTGCCGAAGGCGGTGAGTTGGACGAGGTAGTCGGACTCGGCGCGCGTCGTGCCGTACAAGTCGAGCTCGCGCGCGCGCCGCGCCATGCGCTGCACGAGCCGTCGCACGATCGGACGATGCACACCCGTCCAGTGGCTGAGCGTGTTGGTAAGGGTGAGACGGTGCTGCTCGATGACGTCGGCGGCGGGAATCAGCGCCGCGCGGCGGCGGCCCTTGCGGAAGAAGATCTGCTCGAGGTCGGCGTCGATCGCCACCGCCTCCGCGGCGCGCGTCTCCTCGAAGTTGCGTGCGTAGAACTCCTCGACGGTGACGTGCAGGTCGTCGACGGTGACGTCGAAGTCGCCCTTGTGGACGACCGGCTCCTGGCTCCCGATGCGGCGCATCGTGCGCTCGACGTAGCCGAGCTTGCGCATCGCCGGCCAGCCGCGGTAGCGGCGGCGCCAGTTGGAGCGCGGCGCGAGCCACACCGCGAAGGTCTCCGCGAAGTCCTCGTCGGGGTGTTTCTGCGCGTACCAGCCGGGCAGGTGGCGCACGAAGTCGCGGCTGAACGGCACGGGCCGGTAGCGCTCGCGGTAGGGGCGGTTGAACGGCCCGAAAAGCCGCCGCCACTGTGGCTCGCGGTACAGCCGATAGGCGTAGTTGAGCGCGTGGCCGGCCTCGTGGCGGAGGTAGGCCATGATCTCGCGCTCGTCCTCGAGGTCGTTCCGGTCACGCTCGAGGCGCGCGAGACGCGGATCGGCGAGGTAGAACGGAATGCCGATCACGGGCTCGCCCGACGGACAGCCCCACTCGTCGGAGAGGTAGCAGGCGGGACGGAAATGCTGCAGACCCTTGCGCGCGAGCTCGCGATACAGCTCGTCGACGTAGCGCTCGACCGGCGAGCCCTCGAGACGAAGGCCGAGCTGGCTGATCCGCGTGTGCAGGATTTCGTCGATCTCGGCCGGCTGCGCGATGGGCTCGAGCGCGACGTTGCCCGCCGCCGCGGCCGCGCGCGCCGCCGGCGCGGCGAGGGCCACCGACCGCGCGCGGTGCGATGCCGCCACTGGTGGATGGCGGCGCCGCTCGTGCGGCATGGGCGACATGCGACAGGGCATCGTCAGACGCGCGGCGTGCGCTTCGGCAGCAGTACGCACACCGCCACCGCCCACAGTCCGAACACGAAGCCGAGGAGGGTCCACAGGCCCGGCGGATAGCCGTTGTTGCGCGCGCACAGCCGGCAGACGAACGCGTCGCAGGTGTTCACGACGAAGCCCGTCGCGATCGCGCTCGGGAGGTCGAGCGGTTGCGGCGCGAGCCAGCGAAGCCCCGTGAGATAGCCGAGCGCGGTTTCTGGACTCATCGTCGTGCGTGCGTGACGTGAAGCGCGACGGCGCGCGGACACCTCACCTTGACCCCCCCGAGGCGCGACACTATAGTCACGCCCTTTTCGGGTGTAAACGTGAGGGGCAACATGGCGCGGCAGGAACGTACGATGCTCTCCTGGATCGTCGAGCTGGGCGAAGCGAGACTGGTACAATTCGCGGACGAGCTGCTGGCGAACCCTCGCATGGTCGAGGCGTTCGGCGGTGCCTTTCAGCGCGCCGCCCGCACCAAGGGAACGGTCGACAAGAACATGCAGATGCTGCTCGGGCTTCTGAACCTGCCCTCCAAGGCGGACTACAATCGCCTGCTCTCGAAGATCGAGACGCTCCAGGGGAGCCTGGTGAACCTCAACATCAAGCTCGATCGCATGCTCGCCGACCGCGAGCGCCCGAAGCGCCGCCGCCCCGAGAAGCCGCGCGCCGCCAGCGTCTGACCCTCCCGCGCGTCTGACGCCCCCCGCGGACGCCGTCTAGGCGACGAGCGCGTCCGTGATGCGGGCGAGGCTGGGTAGCGAGGTCGGCTCCTCCGTCTGCAGCGGAATCTCGACGAGCGGCGCACCGGGTGCCGCCGCCGCGAGACGCGCGATCTCGGCACGCTCCCCCTCGACGACGGCGGTGAAGCCTTGGTGCAGGGCGGCGAGCTTCCGCGCGAGCCGGACGTCGCCCTCGGCGGCACGCTCGGGGTCGAGCGCCGGCGCCTCGACGAGGTGCGCGGGCAGCACGCGATTCACCAGGAAGCCGCCGAACGGCAACCCGGCACGCGCGAGCTCGCGATGGAACGCCAGCGACTCGGCGACCCGCGCCGGCTCCGGCGTCGTCACCAGGAGGAACGCGGTGTCGCGCTCGCGCAGGAACGCGGCGACCTCGGCAGCGCGCGACTGGAAGCCCGACGAGAAGCCCTCGATGCCGGCGACGAACTCGGCGACCTCGCGCAGCAGCTCGAAGCCCGTGAAGAGCTCGAGCCCGCGCAGCACCGCGGCGAGCGCCGCTTGCGCGAAGCGCGAGCTGTCGCGCGAGAGAATCGAGGAGGGATTCTGTAGAATCGCCGCGGCTCGCGACGAGAGGAGCGCCGTCAGCCGCTCGGGAGCCTCGAGGAAGTCGAGCGCGTGCTGGGTCGGGGGTGTGTCGACGACGAGGAGGTCGTAGCGCGCCTCGGACGCGATCGCGTGCAGTCGCTCCATCGCCATGTACTCCTGCGAGCCGGCGAGGGCGGTGGAGATGGTCTCGTAGATGCGGTTGCCGAGCACGCGCTCGGCGGCGCTCTCCGACGGCGCGTAGCGGCGGATGATCGCGTCGAAGGTGCGCTTGGCGTCGAGCAGCATCGCGTCGAGCGAGCCGCTGACGGCGGCGTCCAGGCGCTCCAGCGGCACGCGGTGCGGCTCGCCGTCGAGCGTTGCGATGCCGAGGCTGTCCTTCAGGCGGCGCGCCGGGTCGATGGTGAGGACGGCGGCATGGCGGCCGTGGCGAGCGGCGCCGAGCCCGAGGGCGGCCGCGGCCGTCGTCTTGCCGACGCCGCCCGAGCCGACGCAAAGGAGGAGCCGGTAGCGGTCGACGAGCTCGCCGAGCGGCGCGCGCGACGTGCCGGTGACCTGGCCGGACGACGGGCGAAACGCGGTCACCCGAGACCTCCCGCGCGCCGCCGACCGACGGGGCGGGCGCGCGCGAGCTCGTCCGCGAGCTGCTCGATCGCGGCCGGGCCGAAGGTCCGCGCCGGGACGGCGGGCAGGCGGATCGGCGTCGTCGCGAGCGCGCTTCCGAGCCGGCGGATCTCGCGCTCGGCGGTGCGTTGGCGCGCCGCGCCGAAGCGGCCGATGGCGGCGTGCGCGCGCAGGCTCGGCGGCAGATCGGGCGGATCGGCCAGCAGGCGGCGCATTTCGGCGCGGGTGAAGCGCAGCGGCGACACCGCGTTCACGATCGGCGGCAGGAGCGGGATGCCGAGCCGCATGATGACGCTCGCGAGCTCGAGCGTCTCGTTCACCGCCATCTCCTCGGCGCGCGTGACCATCGCGATCGCGGTCCGGGCGGGGTCGCTGAGGAGCAGCGTGAGATCGCGCGCGGTGCCCGCGAGCGGCCCGAAGGGCAGGAGCTTGAGCAGCGTCCCGGGGGTGGAGAGCAGCGGCACGGAGTGGCCCGTCGCCGGCGCGTCGACGACGATCAGGTCGAAGCGGTGACGGCGTTGGCGCATACCGGTGCGCGCCTTCTCCCAGGCGGCGACGCGATCCAGGGTGAGGAAATCCTCGATGCCGGGCGCCGCGGCGGCGACGATGCGGAACGTCTGGCTCGCGACGAGGCGCCGGGCGAGCGCGCGGATGCGCAGCATGCGGAGCGCGAAGTCCTCGAGCACGATCTCGGGAACGATGCAGGCCGCGAACACGTCCGGCGCGACCTCGACCGGCTCGGGGCCGAGCGTGACCCCGCCGAGGTACTCGCCGACGCGGCCGTACGGGTTGATCTCGACGACGAGGACGCGCTTGCGCTCGCGCGCGGCCGCGCAGGCGAGCGCGAGCGCCACCGCGGTCTTGCCGACGCCGCCCTTCCCGGTGACGAACACGAGGCGTCGCTGCAGCACGTCGGCGAGCATCGCCGAGAGTTCTATGGGTCGGCTCCGGAAGCGTCAAATCGGCTTCCCCCCGCGCGCGATGGTTGGTAAGCATCGCGCTGCATGGCGCGACGGGTGTTGCCCTGGCCGGGAGGACGAGGAATCTCGCCGACGGAGAGCGCGAGCGTTCCCGATGCGACGCCGGCGGCGCCGCTTGCTACGCCTCCGCCGGAAACCGGCGAGGCCGCGGTGGACGGCGCGGCCGTCATGAGCGATGCGATACTCCGAGATGTCCGGGACGTTGACGACGACGCGCCCGTCCGCCCGGCGCGCCCGAAGCGCCGGCGGCGCGCGACGCCGTCCGGCGCGCGTGCCGAGCGGCGGCGGCCGCCGGCGACGGACGCCTTCGGTGAGCGTTTGCGCGCGCTCGAGCGCGAGATCGACGAGGTCCTCGCCGGTATCGGCGGCGCGGCGGATCAAAGCCTCGTGACGGCGGCACGCGACGCGGCGGACGGTGTGCTCGGCTTCTACGCCGAGCTCGCCCGGGCGTTCTGGGACGGCGGTGTCGCCGATGCCTTCATCCGCATCCGCATGATCGGCACCGCCGATCACGTCGACGATTTCGGCTACGACGCCGCCTTCGCCGCGCGCATGGGCGTGCCGCTCGAGTTCCTCTACGCGCGCTGGTGGCGGGTCGAGATGCGCGGCGTCGAGCACGTCCCGGCGGCGGGTCGGGTGATGCTGGTCGCGAACCACTCAGGCGGATTCCTGCCCTACGACGGCCTGATGATGGCGCACGGCCTGCGTACGCGCCGCGGGGCGAGCGGACGCCTCGTCCGGCCGCTCATCGAGGACTTCGTCCATCACCTGCCGTGGGTCGGTCCGGCGCTGACGCGCATGGGCGCGGTGCGCGCCTCGGCCGAGAACGTCGAGCGCCTGCTCCGCCAGGAGCACGCCGTCGCCATCTTCCCGGAGGGCGCCAAGGGCGTCGGCAAGTACTACCGCGACCGCTATCGGCTGCAGCGCTTCGCCCGCGGCGGCTTCGTCACCCTGGCGCTCCGTACCGGCGCGCCGGTCGTGCCGGTCGCGATCATCGGCGGCGAGGAGATCCACCCGGTGATCGCCAAGTGGGAGGGGCTCGCGCGCCTGCTGAACCTGCCCTACGTGCCGGTCACGCCGACGTTCCCGTGGCTCGGGCTCGCCGGCCTCGTGCCGCTGCCGACCAAGTGGCGCATCGTCTTCGGCCCGCCGATCGATCTGTCGGCCGAGTACGGCGTGGAGGCCGCGGACGACGATCTGCTGGTGAACCGGCTGAAGGAGCAGGTGCGCGAGCGCGTGCAGCGCATGGTCGTCGAGGAGCTGCGGCTGCGCGACTCCGTGTTCGGCTGAGCCCGCCGCGGCTCCTCGGCGCGTGTCCTAGACGGTCTGCAGCACCTTGCGGACGACGCGGCCGAAGTCCTTGAGGTCGATCGGCTTCGCCATGAACTCCGCGGCGCCGAGGCGGACGGCGAAGCGCTTCGTCTCCGGATCGCTCTGTGCCGAGATCACGATCACGGGAAGCGCCGGCCGCGCCGCCTCGGGATGCTGCCGTACGTCCTTCAGCCGACGCAACACCTCCCACCCGTTCATTCCCGGCATGCGCAGGTCGAGGACGACGAGCTGGACGGTCGGCTCCTGCAGCGTAGGCCACAGGAGCTGACCGTCCGCGATCGTCTCCACGGCGTACCCATCACGCGTGAGCGCGTGGGCCAACACGAGGCGCATGCCTTCGTCGTTGTCGGCGACGACGATCATGGACTACGCATCGCTCAGATCGCGGCGTTCCCGCGCTCTCCCGTCCGGATGCGCACGGCGTCGTCGACGGCGAGGATGAAGATCTTGCCGTCGCCGATGCGTCCGGTCTTCGCGGTCTCGGCGATGGTATGCGCCGCGGTGGCGGCCGTCTCGTCGGCGACGAGCAGCTCGATCTTGATCTTCGGCAGGAAATCGACCACGTACTCCGCTCCGCGATAGAGCTCGGTGTGGCCCTTCTGGCGCCCGAAGCCCTTCACCTCGGACACCGTCATGCCTTGGATGTTCTGCTTCGCGAGGGCCTCTTTGACCTCGTCGAGCTTGAACGGCTTGATGATCGCCTCGATCTTCTTCATGACGTCACGTTCTCCTCAGAAGACGTAGGACAGCTCGGCGGCGACGGTCTGCTGCTGATCCTGGAGGCCGCCGACGTTGCGCAGGAAGGTGGGGTGCTTGGCGTTGTCGTACCGGTACTCGGCGCGCGCCATGAGCCCCTCGGCCAGCACGAGCTTGAAGGTCGCGGTGACCTCCCAGTCGTTCTGGTAGTGCGTACCGTCGCCGAGGCGCACACCCTCGCTGTCGTCGAAGAACTCGCCGCGCAGCGCGAACCCGATCGGCAGCGCGAGCGCGTCGGGCATGTCGTAGGTCACGATGCCCGAAAACGCGTTCCATTCGGCCGTGTCACTCTTGGTCGGGATGTCGGTCTCGTTGCCGTAGTCGTAGTTCAGGATGATCGCGAAGTTGTCGATCGGCTTGATCGTCGCGATCGCGTCGATGACGCCGCGCTTCGAGTCGCCGCGGCTCGGCTGCTCGGCGCCGTAGATGCCGTTCAGCGAGAACGCGAACTGATCGACCGGCGTGAAGGCGAGGCTGCCGGTGACCGACTTGCCGTCGTTCGAGTCGACGACGTTGTCCCAGCCGTTCACCGCGCCGAGGGTCGCCTTGAACTGGGGCGAGAAGGTGTAGCTGGTGAGCAGGCCCGTGTGGGTGAACGGGATCGCGAAGCCGAACGCCAGCGAGCGGCTGATGTTCGGATTGAGCGGCGACTCGATCACCTCGGCGCCGAGCAGGGTGACGAACTTGCCGGCCTTGATCTGGAAGTCGGCGAGCGGCGGCGGGTTGTAGGTGATGTAGGCCTCCTCGAGCTCGATGTCGTTCTGCTCCTCGGCGACGTTGCCGACCGTGCCGTCCCCGTCCCAGTCGGACGCCATCCGCTCGGCGGTCTTGCCGAAGTTCAGCTTGGTCGCGAAGCCGACGCCGTTCTCGCCCGGCGCCCGCGACACCTGGAGCTGGAAGAGGTCGAGGTTGAAGGTGTTGTGGTCCTTGTCGAAGGCGCGCAGGCCGACGACGTTGTTGTGACCCTTCGGGTCGTTGATGTCGTACTGGTACGAGGCGACGAGGATGCCGCCGATCGTGAGGCCGAAAGGCGGCTTCTTGATGGCGGCCTCGAGGGCGTCGAGACGGTCCGTCAGCCCCGACGGGCAGCAGTTCGCCGGCGGAGGCATCTCCTTCTGGCGCTCCAGGCGCTGCACCCGCTCCTCGAGCGTCAACCCGCCCTCGGCGCGCGCATGGCCGGTGCAGGCGAGGGTCACCACCGCGGCGCTGAGCACCGCGAGCCCGAATTTCCACATTGAGGTTCCCATCATACCGTCATCCCTCCTGAAGGTTCGTCGACGTTCCGATCCGCTTCCGGCGGCCCGGTCCTGACCGCGGCAGCAAGCGAGGTGCCAGCACCGCCCGTCGCCGCGCGACGGCGGACACGGGATCGCGAGCGCACGCCCGTGCCCGCGGATTGGGCGCTGACCGCCGATTGGGCAGCGCGACACGCTCGCGACCCGGCTCGAAGCGCCGGCCGCGCTGTGGTAAGCGGCGGCATGGCCCGGGGGGAGGCGGCGTGAGCATCGTCTGGATCACGATCGCGCTCGGCGTGATCGAGGGCATCACCGAGTACGTGCCGGTCTCCTCGACCGGCCATCTGATCCTGGCAGGCCGCTGGCTGGCCTTCCCCGAGGACAGGGCGGCGAGCTTCGAGATCTTCATCCAGCTCGGCGCCGTGATCGCCGTCGTCTGGTTCTATCGCGAGCGGCTGCTCGGCATCGCCGCCCGGCTCGGCAGCGACCCGCGCGCACGTGCGTTCGTCGGCAAGGTGTTCGTCGCGTTCCTGCCCGCGGCGGTCGTCGGCCTCCTGACCCACAAGTGGATCACCCGGGTCCTCTTCGGACCTTTGCCGGTCGCGGTCGCCCTGGCCGGCGGCGGCGCCCTCCTGATCGCGATCGACCACCCGGGCCGCGACCGCGGCGGCTCGGCGACGCTCGAGGACGTCACCTGGGCGCAAGCGCTGACGGTCGGCCTCATCCAGGTGGCCGCGCTCTGGCCCGGCATGTCGCGCTCCGGCGCGACGGTCATCGGCGGCCTCCTCGCCGGTCTCTCCCGGCGGGTCGCGCTCGAGTTCTCCTTCTTCCTGGCGATCCCGACGCTCGGCGCCGCCTCCGTCTTCGCGCTCTGGGAGGCGCGCCACGTCCTCTCGGCCGCCGACGTTCCCATCTTCGGGCTCGGCTTCGCCGTGTCCTTCATCGTGGCGCTCGGCGTGGTCGCGTGGCTCCTGCGTTGGGTGTCGAGCCACGATCTCCGGCCGTTTGGCTGGTACCGCATCGCGTTGGCGGTGATCGTCTTCGCCAGCTTGATGATCTGAGGTCGGGTCTCCGCGCGGTGGGGGGGGGGGGGGGGGGGGGGGGG
>DASXLI010000039.1:0-7573 GCA_036496285.1 Binatia bacterium | reverse complement strand
GTACGCGGGCGCGCTCATCTGGCTCGCGCACATCGGCATGGACCGACTCCTCGGCTACGGGCTCAAGTACCCGACGAGCTTCCACCACACGCATCTCGGAAGGATCGGGACGCGACGCGGGGATTAGGCTCAGAGGTCGCTCGGAACACTGAGGAGCGCTTCTCAGCCCCAAAAGCATGCATACTCGTCCTCGTGGACGAGTTGCAGGAACGCCTCCAGGCAATCGACTTCGGGCATCGGGTCATAAGGGTGCCACTTCAAGTCCCGACGCTGCCAGTACACTCGCCACACCCGTTGCGCCTTCACGTAGGTCGCCTTCGCCACGGCAATTTCGTGAGTCACCTCCGGATTATTCCAGCGGGGCCGTATCTCGAAGATCTCGACGCTTTGGTTCGCAACGCGGAAGCCGAGATCGACCTGGGCCCGAAGCTCTGGGGAGGGCCGACGTTTTGCAATGAACGCAGCGACGATGCGGTCGCACCGCTTGTGCTCGAATTCGCTGAGCGCCATTCCTCCTCAGTCACGTGACATCCTTCGTCTCGCGCCAAGACTCAGACGTGAACTACCCGTTCCCGAACGCCCTCCTTCAGCAAGGTTTCCATCGATCATCGCCGGCCGCCAGAGCAATCCGGTCTGATCGGCAAGGTCGGGCATCTCTCGATCGATGCGGACCACTATCCCGCAGGAATGACCGCGAGCGCGACGAGCGCCAAACTCGAAAGGATCTGCCGTGTGGCCCTCGGATGTTCCGTTGACGATGCGTCACAAGTTTTGCTCTTGCGACGCGCCGTCGAGGCCGGCCGTTCATCCCGCGGCGGGTCGGATCGTGGGTCGCAGGTCGTAGGGGTCGTAGGCGACATAGCGGCCCTACTCGGACCTTGGGCCCTCTATTCTCCCCTTGTCAACGCAGAGAAAGGCCTGTCTGCGGGCAGCAGGTCGGGGGTTTTCGCGACGGGTTCGCTCCTGTACCAGCCTGTGCGCCGCGACTTCAAGGCGCAATGCGGCCTGTGGCGCGTCGCGGCGCGGCCGAGAGCGCGGCTAGCATGGACGCGTCCTCCGCGAACGGTTCGGTGCCGCTCTCCTCGGGCGCGGCGCCGATGGCCACGCCGCGGCGCGCCAGCATCCGAAGAACGCGGCGATGAATCGCGGCCAGCAGCACCGCGACCTCACGATCGGTCGGGGGCGGCGCCGGATCGAACCGCATCGTGCCGTCAGTGTCGGCCGCGAAGACGCCGTCGAGAATGAGGGTATGAAAATGCACGTTCGCGTTGAGCGCGCTGCCGAAACGCTGAATCGCGGTGACGGCACCGGTGCGACCGTCAACGATGCCGCGTCGGCGCGCGCGGCGGCGCTCGAACGCGAGCGCACCGCTGCGAGTATCCGTCAGCCGATTCGCGATGGGATCTGCGCGGATCGCGCTTGACCGCGGCGTTGATTTTCGCTATTTCTTCGCTTCGATGTGGCCGCGATCCCACGATGCAGAAGCATCGGAGCGTCCCGCACGCCTCGTGCCGCCGGAGCACCTCGCACGGCCGACGCGTGACGAGCTGCATGACCTCGATCGCGGCGACTGCGCGCTTCTCGTCGACGGGTATCTCCGCCTCCTAGCGCGCCAGGAGGCGGCATGCCGGCGCCTGCTCGGAACGTTCGCGGCGGTGTTCCTCCGCCGCAAGGCGCAGCACCGGCTCGCGTTCACGCGCGTCGGCGACTACGCACGCGAACGCCTCGGCCTCTCGGCGCGCGAGCTGCAGAGCACGGCCCACGTCGCAACCAAGCTCGATGGCCTCCCGGCAATCGCGCGTGCGTTCGACATGGGCGAGCTCTCCTGGACCCATACGCGGGCGCTCGTCCAGGTCGCGACGCCCGAGACCGAAGCAGCCTGGGTCGCGTGCGCCCGCGCGCTGACGGTGCGCGCGCTCGAGCGGCGGATCGGCGTGGGACTGCGGCCTTGCGATGACGGCACCTCGTCGAGCGACGAGACCGTCCCGAGCAGCGACGGCGCAGTCACGCTTCCGCGGGATCGTCGTCCGGCTGCGACAGAGGCGATCGACGAGGACGACAGCAGCAGACTCGAGGGCGAGCCGGCCGTCCGCATTCGTATCGGAAGTCCGCGGCGCGTGCGCGCCCTCTGGCGCGCCACGGTCGAGCTCGCGCGACAGATGGCGGGAGAGTCGCTGCCGCTCTGGCAAGCGTGCGAAGCGATCGCGGCAGAAGGATTGACGTCGCCCGCAGCGTGCCGGGCTGCGAGTCGCGGGCCGACGAGCGAAGCCAATGTCACGTGCCGCGGGGGCGACGCCGCCGTGGTGGCCGCGGCCGATGGCCCCGAACGACGCGCGGATGCATTTCCTTTCGTCGATTGGAATGCGGTCGCCGACGCGATCCCCGCGTCGCTCCCGCTCCCGGACTCCTGTGAAACGCTCGACGCGTTCGCGCTCGACGCTCGCATGCGCGCGACCGTCGCGGCAATGCAGCGCGTGCACTGGCAGACCGGGCGGCTGCTACGACTCGTCTTCGATCTCCGGCTCTACCGGCTCCTCGGGTTCCGCACCGCCGCACACTACGTCAAGGAGCGTCTCGGCATCGGCATCCGCAGCGCCGAGATGCTCGTGGCCGTCGAGCGCGTCACGTGGCGGGCACCCGCGCTCGCGACTGCATACGAGCGCGGCCTGGTATCCGCACTCCGCGCCCTCATGATCGCGCCCCTTCTGAGCGAGACGCACGGAGCCGCCTGGGTCGGCAGGGCACGGGAAGTCACCGTCCGACGCCTCGGCGAAGAGGTGCAGTGGGCGCTCAACCATCAGGATGTCGACCCGCTCTGTGAGTCGGTGGCGCCGCCGCCGGCGGGCGCGCTCGTCATGCCGACGCCGGCGCAAATGCGTGCGTGCTTCCCTGACGAAGCGCCGGAGATCGTGATCAGTTTACCGGCGCCGGCGTCGGTCGCAGCGCTATTCGAGACCGCGATCGCGGCCTTCACCCGGCGCGGCGAGGCGCGATGGCGGGGGTTCGAGCGGCTGCTCGAGAACGTCCGGACGGAATGGAACGGACGGCCACGTCATCCGGATCCCGTGTTCGCTCGTGATCGCTGGCGCTGCGCGGTTCCGACGTGCGGTGCCCGTCGCAACCTGCACGACCACCACGTCCTGTTTCGCTCACGCGGCGGTGACAATCACCGTACGAATCGCGTCGCGCTCTGCGCCCAACACCACCAGCATGGCGTCCACGGCGGCGGATACCTCCGCGCGTGGGGAGAAGCGCCGGACGGAATCCATTGGGAGCTTGGCGTCCGTCGCGACGGGCCGCCGCTGCTGAAGCTGCGTGGAGGTCGCTATGTGACCGTCGATTGATCGTTGCCGGTGTGCGACGGCTCGCGCGAAGCTCATCCGGCGGCGCGCTTGCGGGACGGCTTCTTCGGCAGCGCGGTGTCGGCCGTCCCCGCGTCGGCGGCGGCCGCGGCCTTGGCGCGGGCGCGACGGCCCGTGCCGGCGGCTTTCTTCTTCTTGTCGCCGCCCTTCGCCGTCTCGAAATCGGCGGCGAGCGTCGTGAGCTGCAGGACCGACATCGCGGCGGCGTCGCCGTGGCGGATGCCGATCTTGATGATGCGGGTGTAGCCGCCCTGGCGCTCCTTGAAGCGCGGGGCGATGTCGTCGAACAGACGCCGCACCGCGGCCGGGCTCTGGATGAACGCGAGCGCGCGACGACGAGCCGCGAGCGAGCCGTCCTTGCCGAGCGTGATCATGCGCTCGGCGAGGCGGCGCGTCTCCTTGGCCTTGGCGTCCGTCGTCTTGATGCTCTCCCGCTGGATCAGCGCCGTGACCAGATTGCGGAACAGGGCCCGGCGATGCGACGCGGAGCGGTTGAGCTTGCGACCGGCGTTCAGGTGGCGCATCAGGCGCTCTCCTTCTCCTTCTGCAGCCTGCGGCGCTCGAGCTCCTCGCGGTTCGGGAAGTTCTCGAGCCGCATGCCGAAACCGAGACCCATCTCGTGCAGGATCTCGCGGATCTCGTTCAGGCTCTTGCGCCCGAAGTTCTTGGTCTTGAGCATCTCCTGCTCGGAGCGCTGCACGAGCTCGCCGATGAACTTGATGTCGGCGTTCTGCAGGCAGTTGGCGGAGCGCACGGAGAGCTCGAGCTCGTCGACGGGGCGGTAGAGGTTCTCGTTGACCTGGCCCTCGGCCGTCTCCTCCACCGGCTCGTGCGTTTCGCTCTCCTCCTCGAAGTTGATGAAGATCTCGAGCTGGTCCTGGAGGATGCGGGCGGCGTACGCGAGCGCGTCCTCCGGCCCGATCGAGCCGTCGGTCCAGACCTCGAGCACGAGGCGGTCGTAGTCGGTGCGCTGGCCGACGCGCGCGTTGGTGACGTTGAAGTTCACCTTGCGGACGGGCGAGAAGATGGCGTCGAGCGGGATGGTGCCGACCGGGTCACCCTCCTCCTTGTTGTGCTCGGCCGCGACGTAGCCGCGGCCACGCTTCACCACGAGCTCCATGTCGAGGTTGCCCTCTTTGCTGAGGGTCGCGATGTGCTGGTCGGGGTTCAGGATCTCGACCCGCGGACCGGTGACGATGTCGGCAGCGGTCACCTCGCGCTCCCCCTTCACCGAGAGGCGCACCGTGTCCTGCCCGACGTCGGTGAGCTTCACCCGCACTTCCTTCAGGTTCAGGACGATGTCGGTCACGTCCTCGGTGACCCCGGTGATCGTCGAGAACTCGTGGAGGATGTCGCGGATGCGGACCGCGGAGATCGCGGCGCCGTACAGCGACGACAGCAGCACCCGCCGCAGCGAGTTGCCGATGGTGGTGCCGAACCCACGCTCGAGCGGCTCGCCGACGAACTTTCCGTAGGTCGGGGTGAGGCTCTTCTCTTCGGCCTCGAGCTTCTTCGGCTTTATCAGATCACGCCAGTTCTTTTGCATCTCCATCGCCCCCCGCGTGGTTACTTCGAGTAGAGCTCGACGACGAGCTTCTCGTTGATCGGCATGGTGAGGTCGACGCGCGCAGGCAGCGCGCGGATCTTCCCCGTGAAGTTCGGGCGATCGACCTCCAGCCACTCGGGCACACCCCGGCGCTGCGACAACTCGAGCGCCTCCTGGATGCGCACGACCTTGTGGCTGCGCTCGCGCACGGTGACGACGTCGCCGGCCTTCACCAGCGCCGACGGGATGTCGACCTTGCGGTCGTTCACCAGGAAGTGGCCGTGCCGCACGAGCTGCCGGGCCTCGGCGCGCGAGTTGGCGAAGCCGAGGCGGTAGATCATGTTGTCGAGGCGCCGCTCGAGCAGGATGAGCAGCGTCTCGCCGGTGATGCCCTTCGTACGATCCGCGCGCTCGAAGAGGCGGCGGAACTGCGACTCGAGCAGCCGGTAGGTGCGCTTGAGCTTCTGCTTTTCACGGAGCTGCAGGCTGTACTCGGAGAACTTCACCCGCCCTTGCCCGTGCTCGCCCGGCGGATAGTTCCGCCGCTCGATGGCGCACTTGTCGGTGTAGCAGCGCTCTCCCTTGAGGAAGAGCTTCAGACCTTCTCGCCGGCACAGCCGGCATACTGACGCCCGATAACGAGCCACGCTTCAGAACCTCCTCGACCGGCTTCGGGCCGGCCTCAGACACGCCGCCGCTTGGGCGGCCGACAGCCATTGTGCGGAATTGGAGTGACGTCCTTGATCAGACTGATCGAGAAGCCGGCCGCCTGCAGCGAGCGCAGTGCCGACTCGCGCCCGGCCCCCGGCCCCTTCACGTAGACCTGCACCGTGCGCATACCGAGATCGATCGCACGCTTTGCCGCCGCCTCGGCCGCGAGCTGTGCGGCGAACGGCGTACCCTTGCGTGATCCCTTGAAGCCCACGTTGCCGGCGCTCGCCCAGGCGACCACGTTGCCGGTCGGATCGGTGATCGTGACGATCGTGTTGTTGAACGTCGAGTGGATGTGGGCGATGCCCTCGGGCACCACGCGCTTCGCCTTCTTGCGGCGCGTCGGCGCGCGCTCCGGGGCGACCGGTCTCGTCGTATCAGGTCTCGCCATGGACTCCTCTTATTTGGTCGGGGCCTGCTTCTTGCCGGCGATCGTCTTACGCGGCCCCTTGCGAGTGCGCGCGTTGGTGTGGGTGCGCTGGCCGCGCACGGGCAGGTTCCTACGGTGGCGGACGCCGCGGTAGGCGCCGAGGTCGACGTAGCGCTTGATGTTGAGCGCCACCTCACGCCGCAGGTCGCCCTCGACCTTGATCGTGTCGATCACCCGGCGCAGCTTGCCGAGGTCTTCCTCGGACAGCTCGTCCGTCTTGATGTCGAAGTTGACGCCAGCCTCGCGTAGCACCTTGCGGGCCCCGCTGCGGCCGATGCCGAAGATGTAGGTGAGCGCAACTTCCATGCGCTTGGCCTTCGGAAGATCGACGCCTGCGATTCGTGCCATCGTTGCCTCTCGCGATCAGCCCTGGCGCTGCTTGTGCCGGGGGTTGGAGCAGAGAATCCGCACCACGCCCTGACGCCGCACCACCTGGCAGTTCTTGCAAATCTTCTTTACCGACGCTCGTACCTTCATTGCGCTGCTCCGTCGCTACTTCGTTCGATAGGTGATCCGTCCGCGCCGCAGGTCATAGGGCGAGATTTCGACCGTGACCTTGTCGCCGGGAAGGATCTTCACGTAGTGCATCCGCATCGTGCTGGAGACGTGGGCCAGCACGCGGTGGCCGTTGTTGAGCGCGACGTGGAACGTCGCATTCGGCAGCGATTCCACCACGGTCCCATGGACCTCCATGGCCTCGGCCTTCGGGATCGCCATCGTCATCTGGCTCGCGCTGCTCGTGTACGTCATGTTCATGATGGCCTCCGTTCGGGACGTTCCCGTGTTCACAGAGAGCTCAGCACGTAGGGGCCGCCCTCGACGATGGCGACCGAGTGCTCGAAATGCGCCGACAGGCTGCCGTCGCTGGTGATCGCCGTCCAGCCGTCGTCCTTCAGCTCGACCTCCGGCCCGCCGGCGTTCAGCATCGGCTCGATGGCGAGCACCATGCCCTCGCGCAGGCGTATGCCGCGGTCGGCCTGACCGAAGTTCGGCACCTGCGGATCCTCGTGCAGGCGCTTGCCGATCCCGTGGCCGACGAAGTCACGGACGACCGAGAAGTTGCGGCTCTCGGCGTGGGTCTGGATCGCGGCGGAGACGTCGCCGAGCCGCCGCCCGGGCAGCGCCGCCTGGATGCCGGCCTCGAGCGCCTCGCGCGTCGTCTGCATGAGCGTCCGCGCCTCGGGAGTCACCTCGCCGACCGGCACGGTGATGGCGGAGTCGCCGTAGTAGCCGCGGTAGATCACGCCGTAGTCGAGCCCGATGATGTCACCCTCGCGCAGCGCCCGGTCGCGCGACGGAATGCCGTGCACGACCTCGTCGTTGATCGAGGCACACAGCGCCGCCGGATAGACGCGGCCCGCAACCGTGTAGCCCTTGAAGGCCGGCACCGCGCCCTTCTTGCGCGTCGCCTCCTCGGCGATGCGGTCGAGGTCGGCGGTGGTGATACCCGGGCGGACCGCAGCCCGCAGCTCGGCCAGCACCTCGGCGACGATGACGTTCGCCGCGCGCATGATCTCGATCTCC